>NZ_JBIALR010000021.1:0-101811 GCF_042873675.1 Kitasatospora sp. NPDC004614 | reverse complement strand
CCTCCGGCGGTGGCGCTCCGGGACTTCGTGGTGCCGTGTCGGGGAGCGTCCTCGCGGCGGGTCCGCTTCGCGGGGGAAGGGCCGGGCGTCGTCGAGCTCGAAGTCGCCGCCCTGTGCACCCGCCGAGCCATCGGCCTCGCCTGGCACGCGACCCGCCCACTCACGCCGTCGGGTTGTGGCGCTCCGGGGCGCCTCGTGCTGTTGCCGCCGGGCCGGGGTGTCCTGCGGCTTGGCGGAGGCCCCGAGTGCGGCGTGGGTCGCGTAGGCGATCTACGCGCGTAGGGGCTATGCTCCGGCAATGGAGAAGCAGACCACTCTCGCGGGCACCACGGTCCCGCGTGTTCCCACGGCGGAGCAGATCGTCCGGGCGCCGAAGGTGCTGTTGCACGACCACCTGGACGGCGGGTTGCGGCCGGAGACGGTTGTCGAGTTGGCGGCCGATTGCGGGTACGAAGGGCTGCCGACCACGGACCCGGAGGCGCTGGGGGTGTGGTTCCGGGAGGCGGCGGATTCGGGGTCGCTGGAGCGGTACCTGGAGACGTTCGCGCACACCTGTGCGGTGATGCAGACCCGGGAGGCGTTGATCCGGGTGGCCGCCGACTGTGCGGAGGACCTGGCGGCGGACGGCGTGGTGTACGCCGAGGTGCGGTACGCGCCGGAGCAGCACCTGGAGGCGGGGCTGACGCTGGACGAGGTGGTGGAGGCCGTCAACGAGGGCTTCCGGTTGGGCGAGGCGAATGCCCGGGCGCGCGGGCACCGGATCCGGGTCGGGACGCTGTTGACCGCGATGCGGCACGCGGCCCGTTCGCTGGAGATCGCCGAGCTGGCGAACCGTCACCGGGACCGTGGCGTGGTCGGGTTCGACATCGCGGGTGCGGAGGCCGGTCACCCGCCGACCCGGCACCAGGCCGCGTTCGACTACCTCAAGGGCGAGAACAACCACTTCACGATCCACGCCGGCGAGGCTTTCGGGCTGCCGTCGATCTGGGAGGCGGTGCAGTGCTGCGGCGCGGACCGGCTCGGTCACGGTGTGCGGATCGTCGACGACATCACGGTCGGCGAGGACGGCCGGGTGGAGCTCGGACGGCTGGCGGCGTACGTGCGTGACCGGCGGGTGCCGCTGGAGATGTGCCCGACGTCGAACCTGCAGACCGGTGCGGCGGAGTCGTACGCCGA
The DNA here is from genome assembly GCF_042873675.1 of Kitasatospora sp. NPDC004614. Taxonomy (NCBI): domain Bacteria; kingdom Bacillati; phylum Actinomycetota; class Actinomycetes; order Kitasatosporales; family Streptomycetaceae; genus Kitasatospora; species Kitasatospora sp. NPDC004614. The sequence goes on along the minus strand of NZ_JBIALR010000021.1, from coordinate 100,635 downwards.
GCACCCGATCGGGCTGCTGGCGCGGCTGAAGTTCCGGGTCACCGTCAACACCGACAACCGGCTGATGAGCGGCACCAGCATGAGCCGCGAGTTCGAGCACCTGGTGGACGCGTTCGGTTACACGCTGGGCGACCTGGAGTGGTTCACCGTCAACGCGATGAAGTCGGCGTTCCTGCCGTTCGACGAGCGGCTGGCGATGATCGGTGACGTGATCAAGCCGGGGTACGCGGAGCTGAAGGCCGAGTGGCTGTTCGGTCCGCGGGACTGACGAGCCGGCACGTGGTCAACGTCCATGGAGATGGTCGGACTTATCACTCGGGGGAGTGGTCGGCTTTGAACCGGGCGCGTCGCTCTCACTACGGTGAGCCGGTCACTGCTGACTCGGCGTGACGGTCGCGCCCTGAATCCCCCGGGTCCGCGACCCCGCACCGACCCGACCAGGACTGAGGACGCACACATGAAGCAGGCCACTCTGAAGGCCGCCGGCACCGCCGTGCTCGGCGTTGTCGCCGCCGCCGTTGCCGCGGGCACCGCCTCGGCCGCGCCGGTCGCCCCCGGCGGCCTCGGACTGCCGACCGGCGCGCTCACCAACCCGGCCGTGACCGGCGCCGCCACCGGGGCCGTGAGCAAGCTGCCCGGCGCCGACCAGCTCGGCACCGTCACCGGCGCGCTCAACCCGGCCGCCGGTACCCCGGTCCAGGCCGCCGACCAGGCGACCGAGCAGACCGGGCAGGTCGCCGAGCAGGTCGGCCCGGCCGGCGCCGACGGCCAGCAGGCCGCCGCGCCCGAGGCCGCCCACCGGATCGGCGGCCTGGACTCCGTCCCCGGCGGCCAGGGCCTGGCCAAGACCCCGGTCGGTGGCGTCATCGGCACGCTGACCAGCCTCTCCCCGACCGGTGGCGGCGCCCCCGGCCTGCCGGCCCTGCCCGGCGTGGGTGGCTGACACACCGCCGGATCCGGACACGGCCGAGGGGCCGCCCCGCGGGGCGGCCCCTTCGTCATGGGCGGTGGCGGGCGGGTCACGGCTCCTGGGGGAGCAGCAGCCACAGCGCCAGGTAGATCAGGAACTGCGGGCCCGGCAGCAGGCAGGACGCCAGGAAGATGACCCGGACCGTCCACGCGGTGAGCCCGAAGCGCTGGGCGATGCCGGCGCAGACGCCGCCGAGGATGCGGTGCTGACGGGGACGGGCGAGGACGCTCATCTTCTCCTCCGGGGGAGTGCTCCCGGGTCGGGCGGTCCGACCGGGCTGACTCCATCGTCCCGCCGCGACCTGCGGTTTTCCGTCCGCCGAGATGCGGATTCGGACCCGGAGACGCTCCCCGTCCGGGGTGATCCCGGCCTCGGGGTCGACTCCGGGACGGACCCCGAGATCAAGGCGGGCCGCGCCCCGTCCGAACCTCCGGAAACGGTGGTGCCGGGCCCTGGGCGGCTGGAAGACTCGCGGCACCGGGATCACCGGGGAACGAAGCGAGGGGCGAGAGCGATGCGGGCGAAACAGTGGCCGACCACGGCGGTCCTGGTCGGGCTGGTCGTGCTGGGGCTGGCCGGGGTGGTCTCGGTGGCGGCCTGCGAACCGGACCGCGCCGGCGGGGACGACGCGGCGTCCGTGGCGGGGGCGGGCGGCGGCCTGGAGGACCTGACGCCCGAGCAGGTCCTGGAGAAGGCCCGGCAGGCGGGCGCGGAGCTGACCTCGCTGCGCGGGACGATCCGGCAGCAGCGGAAGGCCGGGACGCTCGAGTACTCGCTCTCCGTCACCCGGGACGGCGACTGCACCGGGACGGTGTCCGAGGACGGCGTCGAGGCGGAGGTGCGGCGGCACGGCGGAACGGTGTGGGTGAAACCTTCCGCCTCCATGTTCCAGGCCGCGCTGCCGGACGCCGGGCCCGCACTGGCCGACAAGTGGCTGACCGGCACCGGCGAGCTCGGCAAGTCCTACGCCGGGTACTGCGACCTGGTGTTCCGGCTGGCGACCGGCGACGGACCGCTGAAGGCCGTCGGGGAGTGGACCAAGACCGGCGTCCGGCCGGTGAGCGGCACCCGGGCGGTGTTCCTCGGCTTCCGCTCCGGCGAGGGCGGCCCGCACGGCTCGTCCGGCATGGTGGCGATCGCCGCCGAGGGCCAGCCGTACCTGCTGTCGGCGAACGAGACCGGCGACAGCGCCACCGCGATCCGGTTCGACGCTTTTGGCAAGCCGGTGGAGGTCACCCCGCCGTCCGCCGACGAGACCGCCGACGCGAGCGGCCACCGGATTGTCCTCGACGGAAACCGCTGAGCGGACCGCAGGCGCCGCCGGGCAGTGACACCGGCGCGTCCGGGGGTACGGCGCGCTCAGCGGCGCGGTGCCACCGGGGAGCCGAGGACCGGGAGGGCCGGGGCGGGTCGCGGATGCGGCTGGGTCCGGCCCTTCGGGCTTTCCTGGCGCGGTGCCACGGCGCGGGGCGCGGTCGGGCGGCGCAGGGCGCGGGCGCGGATCGGGGGAATCAGGAGCAGGTGGGCGGCGGCCGCGCCGAGGGTGCCGAGCAGGATGTTGTCGACGTTGAGGACGTGGCCGGGGGCCCAGCCCGCCAGGATCTCCAGGCCGGTGGCGAGGAGCGCGACGGCGCCGGTGGTGCGGAGGAATGAGAGCAGCCAGCCGCGCCGGGGGGTGCCGACGGCGAGCGGGAGGAGGACACCGACGGGGGCCAGCGGGAGGGTGCCGGAGGCGAGGGCGCCGAGGAAGGTGTGGGCGGCGAGCGCCTGGTGCACGGTGGCGAACGGGGTGAGGTTGGACGGGCCGGTCCAGGGTGCGGTGATCGGGCGGACGGCCAGCCAGCCGAGTGCCAGCAGGTGGAGGGTCAGTAGCAGCCGGGCTGCCGTCCGCTGCCGGTACGGCGCCGTCGTGTGATCGGTTCGCGCATTGGTGTGCACATTCCGGGGGACGCGCGCCGTACCGGAGGTGGTTCCGCCGGACGAGTGATCAGGGGCAGTGGCTCGCTGACGGCGCGCCGAACACCCCGGGCGCCGACACCGCCGGTGACGCCGGGGCCGACGCCGTGGCCGACGGCGTCGGCACGGTCTTGGCGGGCGGCTTCCCGGACGCGCCGGGCGCGGTCGGCAGGGCGGCCGGAGGCGTGGCGGTCGGGCTCGCCGCCGGGGCGACCGGCATCAGCACCGGCGTGGGGCAGGCGGTGCGGCTGGCGGGCGCGCCGGCGTCGACCGGCACCGCGGTGGGGCGGATGCCGCAGCCGGTGAGCAGGGCCGTCGAGCCGGCCAGCAGGGCGACGGCGCGGATGCGGCGGCGGGTGGTCATCGGGCCTCTTCCGGGCCGGGGGCGGGCGGTTGGGTGAGCGGCAGGGTGAGGGTGAACACGGCACCGCCCTCCGGGTGGTTGGCGGCGGTGATGGTGCCGCCGTGGATGCGGGCGTTGGCCTCGGCGATGGACAGGCCCAGGCCGCTGCCCTCGGAGCGGGCCCGGCCCTTGTCGGCCTTGTAGAAGCGGTCGAACACGTGCGGCAGCACGTCCTCGGGGATACCGGGGCCGCCGTCGGAGACCGACACCACCACCGTGTGGGTGTCGTCGTCCTGCCGGACCTTCACCTTCACCGGGGAGCCGCCGTGCTTGAGCGCGTTGCCGATCAGGTTGGCGAACACCACGTCCAGACGGCGCGGGTCGACCACCGCCAGGATGCCGCGCGGGGCGTCCAGTTCGACCGCGTCGTACCAGGCCCGGCCGTCGATGCAGGACATGATCAGGTCGGCCATGTCGACCTCGTCGGCGACCAGCTTGGCGGTGCCCGCGTCGAACCGGGTCACCTCCATCAGGTTCTCCACCAGGTCGGACAGCCGCCGGGTCTCGGAGACCACGAGCCGCACCGCGGGCTCGATCATCGGGTCGAGCGAGTCGGCCTCGTCCTCCAGGATGTCGGTGACGGCGGTCATCGCGGTCAGCGGGGTGCGCAGCTCGTGCGACATGTCGGCGACGAACCGCCGGGACTGCGCCTCGCGCGCGCTCAGCTCCGCGACCTGCTCCGACAGCGACTCCGCGGTGCGGTTGAACGTCCGCGCCAGATCGGCGAGTTCGTCGTTGCCGTCGACGTCGAGCCGGGTGTCCAACTTGCCCTCGCCGAGCTGCCGGGCGGCGTCGCCGAGCCGGCGCACCGGCCGCAGCACCGTCGCCGAGGCGCCCTGCGCGAGCAGCGCGGAGCCGACCAGCGCCAGCAGCGTGGCGAACGCCAGCGACCAGCCCAGAGTGTTCAGGTCGGCGCGCTCGTTCTGCAGCGACTTGAACATGTAGGCGGTCGGCCCGCCCGGCGCCACCTTCGTCCCGCCGACCACGTACGGCCCGGCCAGGTTCACCCGCTGCCAGTACAGGTGGTACTCGTACGGGTTGCCCGGGCCGATCTCGCGCGGCTTGTTGACGGCGGTGACCAGCGCCGCCGGCACCTGCTTGACGGTGAAGGCGATCGGGTCGGACGAGGCGGTGCAGTCCGGCTGCGAGTCGTCGACCACCACCACGTCGTACGCCAGGCCGGAACTCGCCACCTGCACCGCCAGCGAGGCCAGGTCCTGGCAGGTCGGGTGCAGCGGCAGGTCGGAGACGTTGCGGGTCAGCGAGCCCCGGAAGTCGTTCAGCGAGGCGTTCTGGGCACGCCGGAGCACCGCGTCGCGGTTCAGCCAGTAGGCGATGCCGGACGCGGACACCGCGGTGATCAGCGCGACCGCGGCGAACACCGCGATCAGCCGGACCCGCAGCGAACTGAGCCGGAGCGAACCGAACCACCGCCAGGACAGCGGACGGGCACGGCGCGGCGCGGACTGATCGTCGGTCAAGAAGAGCTCACCAGGCAGAAGGAAGAGGTCACGCGGGCGGGTCCAGACGGTAGCCGACCCCGCGGACGGTACGGATCAGCGTCGGCGCGGACGGCACGTCCTCGACCTTCGCCCGCAGCCGCTGCACGCACGCGTCCACCAGACGGGAGTCGCCCAGGTAGTCGTGCTCCCACACCAGCCGCAGCAGCTGCTGCCGGGACAGCGCCTGCCCCGGGCGGCGGCTCAGCTCCAGCAGCAGCCGCAGCTCGGTCGGGGTCAGCTGGAGGTCCTGGCCGTCCTTGGTGACGGTCATCGCCGACCGGTCGATCACCAGGCCGCCGTACGCCGCCGAGTCGGAGCTCTCCCGCTCACCGCGCCGCAGTACGGCGCGGATCCGGGCGTCCAGCACCCGCGGCTGCACCGGCTTCACCACGTAGTCGTCGGCGCCGGACTCCAGCCCGACCACCACGTCGATGTCGTCGGAGCGCGCCGTCAACAGGATGATCGGCAGCTGGTCGGTACGGCGGATCCGCCGGCACACCTCGAAACCGTCGATGCCCGGCAGCATCACGTCGAGCACGATCAGATCCGGACGCTGCTCCTTGAACAGGCGCAGACCGTCCTCGCCGGACGCGGCGGTCGCGACCCGGTGACCCTGGCGGGTGAGGGCGAGTTCGAGGCCGGTGCGAATGGCGTCGTCGTCCTCGATCAGAAGCAGGAAAGACACGGAGGTCATTGTGTCCCACCCTGACCCGGGAAACACCCACCCGGGTGATCCTCACGCACCCGGGAACCGGACCGGCCCGCTCCGGCGTCAGCCATCTCGGAGCCGGCGAATGCCTTGAACCGGCCGCCCTTGTGACAGCCCTGTGACAGTCGACAGACACCTCCATGACGAGCGACCGGCAGGATTTTCCTTGTCGCCGCAACAAACGCACCAGGCCCGGCCCGGTGCGGCGGCGAGCAAGGAACCGCTCGTACCGACCATGGGGGTGCCCGATGACCGCAACGCTGACGACCCGAAACGCCGGGCCGCGTGCAGCCGTGCTGGGCACCAACCGGCCGCGTCACGAGGAGGAGAAGTCCGGCGCCGTCCTCGTACGGGGATGCGCACACAGCGCCGGAACCCGCCGCCCGGTTGTGGGGACCAGGAGCGGGGACACCACCCACGGCCGGGCAGGGAACCCGGCCGCGGGACGGACGCTGCGGCTCGCGCCGCAGACCTTCCGTGGGGAGCAGGCCGACCAGGGAGGCGCGCAGGGGGAGCACCCGGCCGCCGCGAAGGACGAGGCACGCGACGTCGCCGAGTTCACCGCGTACGTGCGCGAGCGCCGCGCCTCCCTGTACGCCACCGCCTACCACCTCACCGGCGACCGCTACGAGGCCGAGGACCTGCTGCAGTCCGCGCTGTTCTCGACCTACCGGGCCTGGGGCCGGATCACCGACAAGGCCGCGGTCGGCGGCTACCTCCGCCGCACCATGACCAACCTGCACATCTCCGCCTGGCGCCGCCGCAAGGTCAACGAGTACCCGACCGAGGAACTCCCCGAGCACGCCGGCGACACCGACGCCATGGGCGGCACCGAACTGCGCACCGTGCTCTGGCAGGCGCTCGCCAAGCTGCCCGAGAACCAGCGCACCATGCTGGTGCTGCGCTACTACGAGGGCCGGACCGACCCGGAGATCGCCGACATCCTCAACATCAGCGTCGGCACCGTGAAGAGCTCCATCTGGCGCGCGCTGCGCCGGATGCGCGACGACGAGCAGCTCAACCGCTCGGGCGACACCGTGCACGCCTTCGGCGAGCTGGTCGCCTGACCACAGAAACTCCCGTGGGGGACGGGGTGGTGGGGGAAGGTGCCGGACGACGGCGGACCGCTCGGGGGAGCGGGCCGTCGGGGGCCGTCCGGCACCACAGACGAAGGCGGGCCCCGGTGCGGGGGAGAACGCACCGGGGCCCGCCTCCGTCGTCTCCCGGACCGGCTGCCGCCACAATGAGCGGATGGACGACCCTGTCGCGGAGAACCCGCAGGCCCGCGCCGACCGGCGGCTGGTCGAGATGCTCCAGGAACTGCGGGTGCTGCAGACCGGTGTGCAGATCGTCTTCGCGTTCCTGCTCGGTGTCGCCTTCACCCCGCGGTTCGCCGAACTCGACGACGTCCGGCAGGACCTGTACGTCGTCGTGCTGCTGCTGTCGGTGGTCGCCGCCGCCGTGCTCGCCACGCCCGTCGCCCTGCACCGCGGCCTGGCCCACCATCCCGACCGGCGGCGGATCGTCAAGGTCTCCGCCCGGATCGCCCAGGTCGGCCTGGTCCTGCTGGCGATGGCACTCAGCGGCGCCGTCCTGCTGGTCCTCGCCGTGGTCCTCGGCTTCCCGGCGGCCGTCCCGATCACCGCGGTGATCGCGCTGGTCTTCGCCGGCCTCTGGTTCTTCCTGCCCTGGCTGGTCCGCCGCGGCGTGCCCGACGAGGTCTGAGGCCCGGTCAGCGCGCGTCGGTGGTGTGCAGCACGTCCTGGGCGCGGTTCAGGCCGCGCAGCACGAACGCCGCCACGGCGTCCGCGCAGCGGTCCAGCAGCTCCGGCATGCGTTCCCGCTCGGCGTCGGAGAACCGCTGCACCACCCACTCGTCGACCCGGGTGCCCTTCGGCGGCCGGCCCACGCCCACCCGTAGCCGCGCGTAGTCGGCGGTGCCCAGCGCCCGGTGCACCGAGCGGGCGCCGTTGTGGCCGCCCGGGCCGCCGCCGCGCTTCAGCCGGGCCGTGCCGAACGGGAAGTCCAGGTCGTCCTGCACCACCAACAGCCGCTCCACCGGCACCTGGTGGCGACGCAGCAGCGCCGCGACCGGACGCCCCGACAGGTTGATCGACCACTGCGGCTCGGCCAACAGCACGGTGCGCCCGTCGAGTTCGAACGAGGCGGTGCGGGTGGTCAGCCCGCGCCAGCGGGCACCGTGGCGCCCGGCCAGCCGGTCGGCCACCAGGAAGCCCGCGTTGTGCCGCGTCCCCGCGTACCGGCGGGTCGGATTGCCCAGCCCCGCCACCAGCCAGCGCTCGCCCATGCCCGCGCGCCTCAGACCAGCTCGGCGGGCAACTGCCGCGCCACCGCCGCGATCCGGCGGCCCGCCTCGACGCCCGAGCAGGCGTAGGAGCCCAGTTCGACCTGGCGGGCGACGATGCCGCGCTCGGAGCGCATCAGCCGCAGGCCGCGGCGCAGCAGGTAGGGGATCGACTTGCGGCCCTCCCGGACGTCCCGGCGGAAGCGCCGCCAGGCCGTGGTGGCGGGCTTGTTGCGCAGGCACAGGGCGTCGCCGAGCAGGCCTTCCGCCTCGCAGCGGCGCACCAGTTCGGCCGCGAATATGCCCTCGGCGACGAACGCCGCGGCGCCGTCCAGTTCGAGTACGCGGTGGCCGGAGCGGCCGTTCGCCGGGATCGAGTACGTCGGCACGTCGGCCTGCCCCTCGAACGCCAGCCTGCGGATCGCGTCCAGCGCCTGCTCGCGGTGCCAGGAGTCCGGCGAGTCCCAGTCCGGCCCACCGCCGTCCGGCAGTTGCGGCAGCGTCGGGTCGTCGCCGTCCTTGTAGAAGTCGTCGAGCTGCAGCACCGGCAGCCCGCTGCGCTCCGCCAGGCAGGACTTCCCCGACCCCGAAGGGCCCGACAGCAGGATGACGCGGGATATCGGGCGGCGGTTCAGCGGGGAGTCACTCACGAGATACCAGTCTGGGGCATCCGAGGGGCTGGTCGTAACCCGCCGTTCGGCCCCGATTCGGGTGGGAGGGCATGAGGACGGGCCCGCACCAGGGGGGGGAGAAGTGCGGGCCCGTCGCGGCCGCCCGGGCCCCCGGGGGGGTAGGGGCGCAGAGGGCGGCCGGTCTGTGTGGAGTTGGCCGGTCGGGCCGGGCTAGATGCCCATCGGGTGCCAGACCGTCTTCGTCTCCAGGAAGGAGAGCAGTCGCCCGGTGCCGGGGTTGACCGTCCAGTCCACGGCGGACGGGTCGGCGGCCGGTCGGACCACTCGCTTCAATGTATCGGCCGCCGACGCCTCCAGGGCGGCCGCCGCGCCGGGGCCGTCCTGGTCGATCGCGCCGGCCAGGTCGAGGGCGTTGACGTCCTGGTGGGAGGCCAGCGTCGGGGCGATGTCCGCGGTTCGGCCGGAGATCAGGTTGACCACGCCGCCCGGCACGTCGGAGGTGGCGAGCACCTCGCCCAGCGACAGCGCGGGCAGCGGGGCCTGCTCGGCGGCCGCCACCACCACGGTGTTGCCGGTGGCGATCGCCGGGGCGATCACCGACACCAGGCCGAGCAGCGAGAAGCCGTGACCGGTGCGCGGGGCGACCACGCCGACCACGCCGGTCGGCTCCGGGGTGGACAGGTTGAAGAACGGCCCGGCCACCGGGTTGGCGTTGCCCGCGATCTGCGCGACCTTGTCGGTCCAGCCCGCGTACCAGACCCAGCGGTCGATCGCCGCGTCCACCAGCGCCGCCGCCTTCTTGGTGCCCAGCCCCTCGGCGGCGGCCACCTCGGCGGTGAACTGCTCGCGGCGGCCCTGCAGCATCTCGGCGACCCGGTACAGCACCTGGCCGCGGTTGTACGCGGTGGTGCCCGACCAGCCCTTCACGGCCGCGCGGGCGGCCAGCACGGCGTCCCGGGTGTCCTTGCGGGTGCCCAGCGGGGCGTTGGCCAGCCACTGGTCCTTTGCGTCAGTCACTTCGTACACCCGGCCGCTCTCCGAGCGCGGGAACTTCCCGCCGACGTACAGCTTGTAGGTCTTGAAGACGTCAATTCGCGCTGTGGTCTCAGACATCGAGGTAGGCCTCCAGACCGTGCCGGCCACCCTCGCGGCCGTAACCGGACTCCTTGTACCCGCCGAACGGCGAGGTCGGGTCGAACTTGTTGAAGGTGTTCGCCCACACCACGCCCGCCCGGAGCCGGTTCGCCATCCACAGGATGCGCGAGCCCTTCTCCGTCCAGATGCCTGCGGACAGCCCGTACGGGGTGTTGTTGGCCTTCTCCACCGCCTCGGCGGGAGTGCGGAAGGTCAGCACCGACAGCACCGGGCCGAAGATCTCCTCGCGGGCGATCCGGTGGGCCTGCGAGACGCCGGTGAACAGGGTGGGGCGGAACCAGTAGCCCGCGCCCGGGAGTTCGCACTCCGGTGCCCAGCGCTCGGCGCCCTCCTGCTCGCCGGCGGCGGCCAGCTCGGTGATCCGGGCCAGCTGCGCGGCCGAGTTGATCGCGCCGATGTCGGTGTTCTTGTCCAGCGGGTCGCCGACCCGCAGGGTGCCCATCCGGCGCTTCAGCGCGTCCAGCAGCTCGTCCTGGATCGATTCCTGCACCAGCAGGCGGCTGCCCGCGCAGCACACGTGGCCCTGGTTGAAGAAGATGCCGTTGACGATGCCCTCGACGGCCTGGTCCAGCGGCGCGTCGTCGAACACGATGTTCGCGGCCTTGCCGCCGAGCTCCAGCGAGAGCTTCTTGCGGGTGCCGGCGATCTGCTTGGCGATCGCCCGGCCGACCGGGGTGGAGCCGGTGAAGGCGACCTTGTCGACGTCCGGGTGCGCGGTCAGCGCGGCGCCGGTGCGGCCGTCACCGGTGACGATGTTCACCACACCGTCCGGCAGGCCCGCCTGGCGGCAGATCTCGGCGAACCGCAGAGCGGTCAGCGGGGTGGTCTCGGCGGGCTTCAGCACCACGGTGTTGCCGGTGGCCAGAGCCGGGGCGACCTTCCACGCCAGCATCAGCAGCGGGAAGTTCCACGGGATCACCTGGCCGGCGACACCCAGCGGACGCGGGTTCTGGCCGAAGCCGGCGAAGTCCAGCTTGTCGGCCCAGCCCGCGTAGTAGAAGAAGTGCGCGGCGACCAGCGGGAGGTCGACGTCGCGGGTCTCGCGGATCGGCTTGCCGTTGTCGATCGACTCCAGGACGGCCAGCTCACGGCTGCGCTCCTGGATGATCCGGGCGATCCGGAACAGGTACTTGGCGCGCTCGCTGCCCGGCAGCGACGACCAGTCGGTGAACGCCTTGCGGGCGGCGGCCACCGCGCGGTCCACGTCCTCCTCGGTGCCCTGCGCGAACTCCGCCAGCACCTGCTCGGTCGCCGGGTTGACGGTCTTCAGCGCCTCCGAGCCGGAGGAGTCGACGAACCGGCCGCCGATGAAGTGGCCGTAGGACGTCGCGATCTCGCCCGCGGCGGCGGGGGATTCGGGCGCGGGTGCGTATTCGAACAGGCCGGAGGGCTTCGCGGGCTGTGCGGTCTTCTCCGCGGTCTTCTTGTCGGTCTTCGCCATGGTCAGTCCACCGTCACGTAGTCGGGACCGGAGTACCGGCCGGTGCGCAGCTTCTGGCGCTGCATCAGCAGGTCGTTCAGCAGGCTGGACGCGCCGAACCGGAACCAGTGCGGGCTCAGCCAGTCGTCGCCCAGCGTCTCGTTCACCATCACCAGGTACTTCATCGCGTCCTTGGTGGTGCGGATGCCGCCGGCCGGCTTCACACCGACCTGGGTGCCGGTGGCCGCGCGGAAGTCCCGCACCGCCTCCAGCATCAGCAGCGTCACCGGGGGAGTCGCGTTGACCGCGACCTTGCCGGTGGACGTCTTGATGAAGTCCGCACCCGCGATCATCGCCAGCCAGGACGCGCGGCGGACGTTGTCGTACGTCTGCAGCTCGCCGGTCTCGAAGATCACCTTCAGGTGGGCGGAGCTGCCGTCGGGACGCTTGCACGCCTCCTTGACGGCGCGGATCTCCTCGAAGACCTCCAGGTAACGGCCGGAGAGGAAGGCACCCCGGTCGATCACCATGTCGATCTCGTCGGCGCCCGCGGCGACCGCCTCCGCGGTGTCCGCCAGCTTCACCGGCATCCCCGCCCGGCCGGACGGGAACGCGGTGGCCACCGACGCCACCTGGATGCCGCTGCCGCGCAGCGCGGACTTCGCGGTTTCGACCATGTCCGGATACACGCAGATCGCCGCGACCTGCGGGGTGCTGCGATCGGTCGGGTCCGGGCTCAGGCCCTTCGCGCACAGCGAGCGGACCTTGCCGACCGTGTCCGCGCCCTCCAGCGTGGTCAGGTCGATCATCGAGATGGCGAGATCGATGGCGAAGGCCTTGGCGGTGGTCTTGATCGACCGGGTGCCGAGAGTCGCTGCGCGCGCCTCCAGGCCCACCTGGTCGACCCCGGGCAGGCCGTGCAGGAAACGGCGCAAGGTGGCCTCGGACGCCGCGACGTCCGCGAGGCCGCCGCCCGTGGCGCCGGGGGCGTTGGCTGCAAGAGTGGACATAGTCACCAGAGCAGCATATCTACGCGCGTAGGGCGTTGGTAGGTCGGGGAGGAAATCAGGGGCTCGGGGAACTGCGAGGGCGAGTCTGCGGATGGTCGGGGACAGCGGGGGGTCGTGTTGCTGGCGGTGAAAGACGGGAACCGGAAACGGCGGAACGCCTTGCGCCCTGTTGATCATCCGCAGACATGCCCTCGCCGTTCCCCGAGCCCCTGTCGGGGCTCCCGCCGTTCCCCGAGCCCCTGTCGGGGCCCCCTGGTGGTGCACCATTTGGGGGTGAGCGAAGCGAAGGCAAGGGGCCGACGGCCCGGGGGTGAGGACACTCGGGGGGTCGTGCTGGTGGCGGCGCGGGCCGAATTCGCGGCGCGGGGGTACCAGAAGGCGAGCATGCGGGCGATCGCGCGGGCGGCGGGGGTGGATGCGGCGTTGCTGCACCACTATTTCGGGAGCAAGGACCGGCTGTTCATGGCCGCGCTGGAGTTCCCGTTCGAACCGCAGGTGGTGGTCGCGGAGGTGTTCGGGGGGGACCCGGCGACGGTGGGGGAGCGGGTGGCGGGGTTCGTGCTGGGGTTGTGGGAGCAGCCTGCGGTGCGGGACCGGTTGCTCGCGCTGGTGCGGACGGCGGCGGCCAGTGAGGAGGTGGCGGCGCTGATGCGGTCCTTCATGGTGACCGAGCTGGTCGACCGGGTGGCGGCCCAGTTGGACGTCGAGCAGCCGGAGTTGCGGGTGGAGCTGGTGATGTCGCAGATCGTCGGGCTGGCGGTGGCCCGGTACGTGATCGGGGTGGAGCCGCTGGCCTCGGCACCCCCGGAGGTGCTGGCCCCGTTGCTGGGCCGCACCGTCCAGGGGTACCTGACGGGCTGAGGGGAGGTCAGGCCTCGCCGCCGCCGAAGCGCTCGGTCCAGGTGGCCAGGTCCTCGTCGGTGATCTTGGCGAACAGGACCGGCGGGACGGTGAAGCCGGTGCCGGCCGGGACCAGCGAGAGCGAGCGGGCCTCGTCGGCGCTGATCCAGGTGCGGGTGTCGCCGTCCAGCGCGAAGGACTCGCGGATCGTCTTGGCCGCCGTCGGGATGAACGGCTCGGAGACCACCGAGTAGAGGTGGATCAGGTTGATCGCGGTGCGCAGGGTGCGGGCCGCGGCCTCCGGGTCGGTCTTGATCTGCGTCCAGGGGGCCGTCACGTCGAGGTAGGCGTTGCCGGCCGACCAGAGCGCGCGCAGCGCCTGCGCGGCCTTGCGGAAGTTGAGCGCGTCGAGCTGGGTCTCGTACTCGGCGAGCAGGTCGGCGATCTGCGCGCCGAGGGCCGTCTCGGTCTCGCTGTTCTCCGCGCCGGCCGGGACCTCGTCGCCGAAGCGCTTGCGGCTGAAGGACAGCACGCGGTTGACGAAGTTGCCGAGGGTGTCGGCGAGGTCCTTGTTGACGGTGGCGGCGAACAGGTCCCAGGTGAAGCTGGAGTCGTCGGACTCCGGGGCGTTCGCCATCAGGTAGTAGCGCCAGTAGTCGGCGGGGAGCAGTTCGAGCGCGACGTCGGTGAAGATGCCGAGCTTCTGGCTGGTGGAGAACTTGCCGCCGTAGTAGGTCAGCCAGTTGAAGGCCTTGACGTAGTCGACCTTCTTCCACGGCTGGCGCGAGCCGAGGATGGTGGCGGGGAACATCACCGTGTGGAACGGGACATTGTCCTTGGCCATGAACTCGGTGTAGCGGACGGTGTCGTCGGCCTCGTACCACCAGGAGCGCCAGTCGCCGCCGGTCGCGTCGGCCCACTCCTTGGTGGCGCCGATGTACTCGATCGGGGCGTCGAACCAGACGTAGAAGACCTTGCCCTCGGCGGCCAGCTCCGGCCAGACGTCGGCGGGGACGGGGACGCCCCATTCGAGGTCACGGGTGATGGCGCGGTCCTGCAGGCCCTCGGTGAGCCACTTGCGGGCGATCGAGGAGGCGAGCACCGGCCAGCTGTCGCCGTGCTCGGCGATCCAGGCCTCGACCTCGTCGGTCAGCTTGGACTGGAGCAGGAACAGGTGCTTGGTCTCCCGGACCTCCAGCTCGGCGCTGCCGCTGATCGCCGAACGGGGGTTCAGCAGGTCGGTCGGGTCGAGGACGCGGGTGCAGTTCTCGCACTGGTCGCCGCGGGCCTTGTCGTAGCCGCAGTGCGGGCAGGTGCCGACGATGTAGCGGTCGGGCAGGAAGCGGCCGTCGGCGATCGAGTAGACCTGGCGGATCGCCCGCTCCTCGATGAAACCGTTGGCGTGCAGCTCGCGGGCGATCTCCTGGGTGATCTCCCGGTTCTGCGGCGAGGACGAGCGGCCGAACCAGTCGAAGGACAGCTGGAAGCCGTCGTAGATGGCCTTCTGCTGGTCGTGCGCCCGGGCGCAGAACTCGGCGACCGGCAGCCCGGCCTCCTGGGCGGCCAGTTCGGCCGGGGTGCCGTGCTCGTCGGTGGCGCAGATGTACAGCACCTCGTGGCCGCGCTGGCGCAGGTAGCGGGAGTACACGTCCGCCGGGAGCATCGACCCGACCATGTTGCCCAGGTGCTTGATCCCGTTGATGTAGGGAAGCGCGCTGGTGATCAACTGCCGAGTCATCCTGAGGAACTCCGATGCTCTCCGGCGGGCACGTGGCGGTGCCCGCGAGCGGGTGTCGAGGGCCGGTTCCGCGGCGCGTTCTCAGCAGCCGCCCGGCCGCCGCAATCGTACCGAACCGGCCCGCTGCTGCCGTACCGCTTATCGGCGGGCTGTCAAGCCCCGCGGCGGGATCCGTCTGACGGGGTGTCAGTGGCGGTCAGATGGCGTACGGCCAGGCGGTGACCATGTAGGCGCCGTACCAGCAGCCGAACAGCGCGGCGCCGCCCAGGACGGCCACCCGGGTGGAGCGGCGGGCCCGGGCGAGGGCGCCGGCGACGGGCAGCAGGAAGATCAGCGCGGGGGCCAGCAGGCGCGGCTTGCAGTGGTAGTAGTTGCTCTGCGCCAGCGTCAGCACCACCACCGTCGCGCCGTAGACCAGCAGCGGCGGCCAGGTGGTGCGGCGGACGGTCAGGGCGGTGGCCAGCAGGTGGGCGATCACCAGGACGGCTATCGAGACCGGGACCCAGCCCTCGCCGGTCTGCAGGGTGCGGACCAGGAACTCCCACAGCGAGGAACCCCAGTCCCACTGGGTGTTCCAGCCGGCCCGCTGGACGGTGAACCAGGCGTCGGCGCTGCCCAGCCGGTCGGCGACCCACCACAGGTACAGCGGGGTACTGGTGCAGGCCAGCGCGGTGGCGGCCAGCGGGCGGCCGAGCACCCGGCGCTCGCGGTACATCTCCAGCAGGACGGCGACGCCGAGCGCGGCGATCACGGCGATACCGGCCGGGCGGGTCAGCCCGGCGAGGAAGGCGAACGCGCCGGCGGTGAGCCAGGCCCGGCGGTGCGCGGCGAGCAGCGTGGCGGCGGCGGTGGCCAGCAGCAGCGACTCGCTGTACGACATGAAGAACACCAGGGACATCGGCTGCGCCGCCGCCAGCAGCACCAGCACGACGGTGGCGGTGCGCCGGGTGTACAGCCGGCTGATCAGCTGGTGGATCAGCACCAGGGCGGCGAGCAGCGCCAGCTGGGCGGCGACGATGCCGGAGACGGCCCAGCTCAGGCCGGTCACCGCGTGCACGATGCGGACCAGCATCGGGAACAGCGGGAAGAACGCCAGGTTGTTGCCGGTCAGCTCGCCCTTGGGGGTGTACGTGTAGCTGTCCGGGTAGCCGTCGGTGGCTATCTCCAGGAAGTGCCGCCCGTCCCAGGAGGTCAGCCGGTCGGTCAGCGTGGTGCCGGGCCGGGTGATCATCAGGGCCAGCAGCGTCAGGTGCAGCGTCAGCGCGCCGGCGTACACCGCGACGGCCGGGCCGGCGGTGTGCCACAGCCGGGCCAGCGGGTCCGGGCGGGGCGGGTCGTCCGCCCGGCGCGGGCCCGGCACGGCGGGTATCGGCGGGTGGTCGGTCAGCGGGGTGCTGGGCATCGGGGGTCCTGGTCGGTCGGGGTTCACGGCTGGGCCGGGGTGTTGCTCGGCACGGGCGGCGGGGGCGGCGTGGTCAGGGAGGCGGTCGGCCCCTGCGGGCCGGACGGGCCAAGTGTGGCGGAGGCGCTCGGGCCGGGGACGGCGGACGGGGTCGGCGTGGTGAGCGACGGGGCGTCGGCCGGGCCGACCGTGCGGGACGGGCGGCCGGGGGTGAGCGTGACGCCCACGGCGATCGCCAGGCAGGCGGTGACGGTGACGGTCGCGCCGACCCGGACCCGGCGGCGCCGGCGGCCGAGCGCGGCGATCCGCGGTGCGGGCGGGGCGGCGGTGCGGGCGGAGGCGGCGTCGGCGGCCGTCCGCAGCGCGCCGGCCAGGCGCGCGTCGATGGACGTCATCGGAGGTTCTCCTCGGCCTCGGAGGGGGTGTCGAGGTGCTGGGCGAGGGCGGCCCGGGCCCGGGACAGGTGGGCCTTGACGGTGCCCGGGGCCATGCCGGTCTCGGCGGCGATCTGGTCCAGCGGCAGGTCGCAGACGTAGTAGAGGGCGGCGCACAGGCGCTGGCGTTCGGACAGGCGGCGCAGCGCGGCGGTCAGATCGACGGAGGCCGGGTCCGGGCCGTCCACGTCGGCGGGTCGGCCGTGCCGCCGCCAGGCCCGGGCGGCGGTGCGGGTCCGCCGCCAGCGGCTGATCGCCAGGCGGCCCGCGACGGTGCGCACCCAGGCTTCGGGGGCGTGGTCGCGGTCAAGCGTACGGCGGTGGCCCCAGGCGCGGACGAAGGCCTCCTGGACCACGTCCTGCGCCTCGTGCAGGTCGCCGGTGACGACGTACAGCTGGCCGGTGAGCCGGCGGACCGAGTGGCTGTAGAACTCGGTGAACTCCTCCTCGGTCATCGGTCGGCTCCTCGGCAGATTTCGGTTGCTTACCTGTCGCTACGAACGGCGGGACGCTCCGGTTGACGTGGGTGACGCAGCTCACTGCGGCGGGTGTCCGCGGCCTTGACGGGTCCGGCGCGGCGGCGCAGAATTCATCGCATGATGAATTCTGCGGCGGGGCCGGCCGACGACCCCGCGATCCGGATCACCGGACTCGTCGTCCGGCGCGGCGGCACCACCGTGCTGCCCGGCCTCGACCTCGACGTCCCCCGCGGCACCGTCACCGGCCTGCTCGGACCCAGCGGCTGCGGCAAGACCACCCTGCTGCGCGCCGTCGTCGGCGTACAGCGCACCGACGCCGGCACCGTCACCGTGCTCGGCCGCCCCGCCGGCAGCGCCGCCCTGCGCGACCGGGTCGGCTACGTCACCCAGGCCCCGTCCGTCTACGGCGACCTGACCGTCGGCGAGAACCTCGACTACTTCGCCGCCATTCTGGGCGCCCCGCGCACCGACCCCGACCGGGTCATCGAACTGGTCGGCCTGGACGCCCACCGCCGCACCCCCGTCGCCCGGCTCTCCGGCGGCCAGCGCGCCCGCGTCTCGCTCGCCGCCGCACTGCTCGGCCACCCCGAACTGCTCGTCCTGGACGAACCCACCGTCGGCCTCGACCCCGTCCTGCGCCACGACCTCTGGCAACTGTTCGCCACCCTCGCCCGAGGCGGCGCCACCCTGCTGGTCTCCAGCCACGTGATGGACGAAGCCACCCGCTGCGACCGCCTGCTGCTGATGCGCGACGGCCGACTGCTCGCCCACGACACCCCCGCCGCGCTGCTCGCCGCCACCGGCGCGCCCGACGTGGAGAGCGCCTTCCTCACCCTCGTGCAGCAGCCGCAGGAGACCGTCCGATGAGCGCCGCCACCCGCCGCACCCTGGCCACCGCCCGCCGCGTCCTCGCCCAACTGCGCCACGACCCGCGCACCATCGCCATGCTGCTGGCCGTCCCCTGCCTGCTGCTGGTGCTGCTCAAGTACATGTACGACCGGCAGCCCGGCACCTTCGACCGGATCGGGCCCGAACTGCTCGGCGTCTTCCCGCTGATGGTGATGTTCCTGGTCACCTCGGTGGCCATGCTCCGCGAACGCACCACCGGCACCCTGGAACGCCTGCTCACCATGCCGCTCGGCAAGCTCGACCTGCTGCTCGGCTACGCCCTCGCCTTCGGCCTGGTCGCCCTGGTGCAGGCCGCCGTCGCCTCCGCCCTCACCATCGGCCTGCTCGGCCTGCACGTGGCCGGCCCGACCTGGCTGCTGTTCGCCGTCGCCCTCGCCGACGGACTGCTCGGCATGGCCCTCGGCCTGCTGGTCTCCGCGTTCGCCGCCACCGAGTTCCAGGCCGTCCAGTTCCTGCCCGCCGTCCTGCTGCCCCAACTGCTGCTCTGCGGACTGTTCGTCCCCCGCGACAACATGGCCCCCGCGCTGCGGGCGATCTCCGACGTCCTCCCGCTCTCCTACGCGGTCGACGCGATGGGCCGGATCACCACCCGCGGTGGCCTCGACGGCCCCGTGCTCGCCGACCTCGCGGTCGTGGCCGGCAGCGCACTGCTCGCACTCGCCCTCGGCGCGGCCACCCTGCGCCGCCGCACCGCCTGAACACCCCAGGTCTGAACGCCCCAGGTCACGGGACGGATCATTCGTAACCGTCCCGTGCCCCCGCCACCATTGGGGACGGCCGTGCCACTGGGGCAGAATCGACGCCATGACCGAATCCGACCGGACACCCGACCAGGGGTCCGCCGCCAACGGGCCCAAGTACGCCGACCGCGTCTACCGCTCCGTTCCCGGCGTCATCGCGGGCGTCATGCTGCTCGGAGTCGCCGCCTGGCTGATCGGCGACGCGATCGTCTCCGGCACCGGCGCCACCCCGTGGGTCGCACTCGCCGCCGCGCCCGTCTTCTGCTTCCCGGTGGCCGCCTACACCCTGCGGCCCATCGTGAAGGCGAACGACCAGCGACTGCTGGTCCGCAACCCGCTGCGCACCGTCGTCGCGCCGTGGGCCAGCGTGGAGGGCCTGAAGGCCGGCTACTCGGTCGAACTCTTCGCCGGCGGACGCAAGTTCCAGATCTGGGCGGTCCCCGTCTCGCTGCGCCAGCGCAAGAAGGCCAACCGCCGCGCCGCCAAGGCCGTGGCCGCGGGCGACCCGCACCTGCCCGCCACCGGCAAGAAGTCGCAGCGCCACGACCAGCTCGACCCCACCCGAGCCTGGTCCGACGCCGTCGTCACCTCCCTCCAGGAACAGGCCGACCGCCACGCCACCAACCCCGCCGCCACCGGCGAGGTCCAGGCCACCTGGTGCTGGTGGGTCATCGCCCCCACCCTCGCGGGCCTGGTCGCCCTGATCTCCGTCATCGCGGCGACCTGAGCCGCCCGGCAGACAGCAGCAGGGCCCCGGGGTTCTCCCCGGGGCCCTGCTGCTTTGCGAAGTCGACGGACGGTCAGACGAGGCCGGCCGCGAGCGCCAGGTCCTGCTTGATGGTGGTCAGCAGGGCGTGGGCCTGTTCGCGGGTGGCCGGGAGGACGTCGTGGGTGGCGACCGGGAGGACGACCTCCAGGTAGCACTTGAGCTTGGGCTCGGTGCCGGAGGGGCGGACCACGATGCGGGCCGAGGTGACGGTGGGGCCGCTGAGGTAGTAGCGGAGGCCGTCGGTCGGGGGGAGCTCGGGGGTGCCGGCGGTGAGGTCGTCGGCGTGGGTGACGGTGAGGCCGGCCAGTTCGACGGGGGGCTTGTCGCGGAGGGTGCGCATGGCGTCGGCGATGACGGTGAGGTCGTCGACGCGGACCGAGAGCTGGTCGGTGGCGTGCAGGCCGTGGGCGAGGGCCAGGTCGTCGAGCAGGTCGGTGAGGGTGCGGCCGTCGCGCTTCAGGCCGGCGGCGAGTTCGGCGATCTGGAGGGCGGCGGTGATGCCGTCCTTGTCGCGGACGCCGTCGGGGTCGACGCAGTAGCCGAGGGCCTCCTCGTAGCCGTAGCGGATGCCGTCGGCGCGGGAGATCCACTTGAAGCCGGTGAGGGTCTCCGCGTAGCCGAGGCCGGCCGCGGCGGCGATCTTGCCGAGCAGGGTGGAGGAGACGATGGTGGTGGCGAAGACGCCGCTCGCGCCCTTGGCGGCGAGGGCCGCGCCGAGCAGGGCGCCGACCTCGTCGCCGCGCAGCATCCGCCAGTCGCCGTCGTGGGTGGGGACGGCGACGGCGCAGCGGTCGGCGTCCGGGTCGTTGGCGATGACCAGGTCGGGGCGGGCGGCGCGGGCGGTGGCGAAGGCCAGGTCCATCGCGCCGGGCTCTTCCGGGTTGGGGAAGGCGACGGTGGGGAAGTCCGGGTCGGGCTCGGCCTGTTCGGCGACCACGGTGGGTGCCGGGAAGCCGGCCCGCTCGAACGCGGCGAGCAGCACGTCGCGGCCGACGCCGTGCAGCGGGGTGTAGACGGTGGTGAGCGAGCGGGGTCCGTCGGTGTCCAGGACGGAGACGGCGCGGGTCAGGTAGGCATCCAGAACATCGGAGCCGAGGACCTCCCAGCCTTCGGTGGCGCGCGGCACGGAGGCGAGGGCGCCGAGCGCGTCGATCTCGGCGGCGATGTCGGCGTCGGCGGGCGGGACGATCTGCGAGCCGTCGCCCAGGTAGACCTTGTAGCCGTTGTCCTGCGGCGGGTTGTGGCTGGCGGTGACGACCACGCCGGCCGCCGCGCCCAGGTGCCGGATGGCGTACGCGAGGACGGGGGTGGGCAGCGGCCGGGGCAGCACGGCGGCGCGCAGGCCGGCGCCGACGACGACGGCGGCGGTGTCGAGGGCGAAGTCGTGCGACTTGTGGCGGGCGTCGTAGCCGATCACGATCAGGTCGCCGAGCGCGGGGTTGGCGCGGACGTACGCGGCGAGGCCGGCGGCGGCGCGGATGACCACGGCGCGGTTCATCCGCATCGGGCCGGCGCCGAGTTCGCCGCGCAGGCCGGCGGTGCCGAACTGGAGGCGCCCGTCGAACCGTTCGGCCAGCCGCGACCAGGCGATCCGCTCCCCGGACTCGGCGCCCGGGCCCTCGGCGGCGGCCAGCAGCGCGGCCAGCTCCTCACGGGTCTGCGGGTCGGGGTCCTCGGCCAGCCAGGCCCGGGCCCGGTCGAGGAGGTCGGTGGTGGGTGCCTTCGGCATGCGGCCCGCTCCCTGTACGTGGGTGGAAGGAGTGTCAGTGCTGCGGCGAACGGAGCGACGGCGGCCACCGAACCCGTCGGTGGCCGCCGTCGTCCTGCGCCGATTCTCGGTCAGAGGTGCTGCGCCGCCCGGGAGTCGCCTCCCGGGCGGGGTGTCAGATGCGCTCCAGGACCTTCGCCAGCAGGGCGCCCATCCGCTCGGCGGAGGCCTTGCCGGCCTCCAGCACCTCGGCGTGGTTGAGCGGCTCGCCGGTGATGCCCGCAGCCAGGTTGGTGACCAGCGAGATGCCGAGCACCTCGGCGCCGGCCTCGCGGGCGGCGATGGCCTCCAGGGTGGTGGACATGCCGACCAGTTCGCCGCCGAGCACCCGGGCCATGTTGACCTCGGCCGGGGTCTCGTAGTGCGGGCCGCGGAACTGCACGTACACGGCCTCGTCCAGCGACGGGTCGACCTCGAGGCACAGGGCGCGCAGGCGCTTGGAGTACAGGTCGGTGAGGTCGACGAAGTTGGCGCCGACGATCGGGGAGTCCGCGGTCAGGTTGATGTGGTCGCTGATCAGCACCGGCTGGCCGGGCGTCCAGCCGTGGCGCAGGCCGCCGCAGCCGTTGGTCAGCACGATGGTCTTGCAGCCCGCCGCGGCGGCGGTGCGCACGCCGTGCACCACGGTGGCCACGCCGTGGCCCTCGTAGTAGTGGTTGCGGCCGAGGAAGACCAGCGCGCGGCGGTCGCCCTCGCCGGGCATCCGGACCGAGCGGATGGTGCCCGCGTGGCCGGCCACCGCGGGGGCGGGGAAGCCGGGCAGCTCGGTGACCGGGAATTCGGAGAGCGTCTCACCGAGGGCGTCGGCGGCCGGCACCCAGCCGGAGCCCATCACCAGGGCGACGTCGTGGCGTTCGGCGCCGGTGAGTTCGCGCAGCCGGTCGGCGGCTTCCCGGGCGGCGGCGTAGGGGTCGGCGGAGACGACCGTCTGAGGAGATGCGTTCACAAGGTCGAGGATAGGTCAAATCTGCCTACGCGCGTAGACAGCTGGGCCGAGCCATGCCGGATCGTTACCCGGAATGTACGGAACGCCGCCATTCGTCCCCGCCGGCCCGGCCGGACTACGCCCGAACTCCCGTCCGGCGCAAGCGCGGAGACGGCGTCAGCAGCGCGGAGACGGCGTCAGCAGCGCGGAGACGTCTTCAGCAGGGGCGGCGGCGGAGGTCCAGCACGTAGTCGTCGGGGGCGCCGGCGCTCTCCGCGGCGTCCGCGATCAGGCCGAGGTAGCGGGCCGCGGGCAGGCCGCCCTCGTAGTCGTTCAGCACGTACGTCCACACCGCGACCTCACCGTCCAGGGTCTGCGCGCGCAGCTTCACCTTGCGGTAGATGCCGAGCTGCACGCCCTCCCAGCGGTCCAGGCCTTCTTCGTCCATCGGGGCGATGTCGTAGAGCGTGACGAAGACCTGCTCCTTCTCGTCCTCCACCACGGTGGCCAGCGAGCCCTCCCAGCCCAGCTGCTCGCCGCCGAAGGTCAGCCGCCAGCCGGGCAGCCAGCCGGAGCCGCGCAGCGGGGAGTGCGGCGCGCGCCGGCTCATCTGCCGGGCGTCGAGGTTGGTGGCGTAGGCGGCATAGAGCGACATGACCGCCAGCCTACGGGAGCGGCCCGCCCGCGCAGGTCCGTCCGCAGCCTCGGCCCCATCTTCGGGAGCAAGGGTCAACAGCAACGGCCCCGGCGTGGAATCCGTTCCGGCGTGCGGGACAATGGAGCACGTGACTCGGATCGTGATCATCGGTGGCGGACCAGGCGGATACGAGGCGGCCCTCGTGGCAGCCCAGCTCGGCGCGGAGGTGACCGTCGTCGATCGCGACGGTCTGGGCGGATCGGCGGTGCTGACGGACTGCGTGCCGTCCAAGACGCTGATCGCCACCGCAGAGGTGATGACTACCTTCGACAGCTCGTACGAGGAACTCGGCATCCTGGTCGCGGACGGCACGCCGGACGCCGCCGACCCGGCCCGGGTGGTCGGGGTGGACCTCGGCAAGGTGAACCGACGGGTGAAGCGGCTGGCGATCGCCCAGTCGCACGACATCACCCAGGCCGTCACCCGGGCCGGCGTCACCGTGCTGCGCGGCCGCGGCCGGCTCGGCAGCGGCGGGCAGGCCATCGACGGCTCCCGCGAGGTGCTGGTCGACCACGCCGACGGCAGCGTCGAGTCGCTGCGGGCCGACGCGGTGCTGATCGCCACCGGCGTGCGCCCGCGCGAACTCCCCGACGCCCAGCCGGACGGCGAGCGGATCCTGGCCTGGACGCAGGTGTACGACCTGGAGGAGCTGCCGCGCGAGCTGATCGTGGTCGGCTCCGGCGTCACCGGCGCCGAGTTCGCCGGTGCCTACCAGGCGCTCGGCTCCAACGTCACGCTGGTCTCCTCGCGCGACCGGGTGCTGCCCGGCGAGGACCCGGACGCCGCCGAGGTGCTGGAGGACGTCTTCCGCCGCCGCGGCATGAACGTGATGGGCCGTTCGCGTGCCGAGAGCGTCAAGCGGATCGGCGACCGGGTCGAGGTCACGCTGGCCGACGGCAAGGTGATCACCGGCACGCACTGTCTGATGGCGGTCGGCTCCATCCCCAACACCGCCGACCTGGGCCTGGAGGAGGCCGGCGTCGCGGTCAACGACTGGGGCCAGATCAAGGTGGACCGGGTCTCCCGCACCTCCGCCCCCGGCGTGTACGCGGCCGGCGACTGCACCGGCGTCTTCATGCTGGCCTCGGTGGCCGCCATGCAGGGCCGGATCGCCATGTACCACGCGCTCGGTGACGCGGTGCAGCCGCTGAACCTGAAGACCGTGGCGTCCAACGTGTTCACCGACCCGGAGATCGCCACCGTCGGCTACACCCACGCCGACGTGTCCTGCGGAAAGATGGACGCGGTCGAGATCAAGCTCCCGCTGCGCGGCAACCCGCGGGCCAAGATGCAGGGCATCCGGGACGGCTTCGTGAAGCTGTTCGCCCGCCCCGGCACCGGCATCGTGGTGGGCGGTGTGGTGGTCGCGCCGCGCGCCTCCGAGCTGATCCACTCCATCTCGCTGGCCGTGGACAACAACCTGACGGTCGAGCAGGTGGCCAACACGTTCACCGTCTACCCGTCGCTGTCCGGCTCCACCGCCGAGGCGGCGCGTCAGCTGCACATTCGCAAGCGCGAAGGCGCCGCTTCCTGACGTTCCACCGGCTCGTTCGGGCCGAGCCGGGCGCACGCCGCCCGGCTCACCCGCCCGGCGGAGCGCGCATTGTACGGTCGTGCGCCGCTCTCAGGTGAGCAAATCCAGTTACCAGGTGCAAACGCCTGAAAGCAGACGGTCACTCGGGTTACCGTCGGTTCTGTGTTTGCTGCAGAACGTCGCCAGTTGATCCTCGAGATGGTGCGCGCCAACGGAGCCGTGTCGCTCCGAGAGCTGGCCCGCGTCGTCCAGACCTCCGAAGTCACCGTCCGCCGGGACGTCCGGGCGCTGGAGGCCGAAGGGCTGCTCGACCGCCGCCACGGCGGCGCGGTGCTCCCCGGCGGCTTCAGCCGGGAGCCCGGCTATCCGCAGAAGACCCACCTCGCCGCCGCCGAGAAGAGCGCCATCGCCGATCTCGCCGCGGGCCTGGTCGAGGAGGGCGACGCCATCGTGGTCGGCGCCGGCACCACCACCCAGGAGCTGGCCCGCCGGCTCGCCCGGGTGCCGGGGCTGACGGTGGTCACCAACTCGCTGCTGGTCGCCCAGGCGCTGGCGCACGCCAACCGCGTCGAGGTGGTGATGACGGGCGGCACCCTGCGCGGATCCAACTACGCGCTGGTCGGCAGCGGCGCCGAACAGTCGCTGGCAGGGCTGCGGGTCACCAAGGCCTTCATCTCCGGCAGCGGACTGACCGCCGAACGCGGCCTGTCCACCGCCAACATGCTCTCCGCCAGCGTCGACCGGGCCCTGGTGCAGTCCGCCAACGAGGTGATCGTCCTCGCCGACCACACCAAGCTCGGCGCGGACAGCATGTTCCAGACCGTCGCCACCGATGGGATCACCCGGCTGGTCACCGACGAGCACACCGCCGCCGAGGACCCGACGGCCCGCGAACTCGACGCGCTCGCCGACTGCGGCGTGCAGATCTCGGTCGCCGCGCTCGGTCTGTCCGCCGAGACCTCGACGGTGCACCCGCAGCCGTCCTCGGCGGTGCCGCGCCGCCCCGTCCCGCCGGCCGGCCTGGCCCCCGGCACCCCGCTGCCCGGCCCGCGCCGTCCCGCCCCGCACGGCACGCTGCCGGTCGCCCCGCGGCTCGCCGAGCGGATCCGCTGACCGCACCCCGTTCCGTTCCACCCGCCCCGCTTGTAGCGTCTGGCCTCATGGACGCATCGAGTGAACGGCTCGACCGCACAACGGAGTTGACGGTCCGGGCGGCGCGGGGCGGGCGGGGCCCCGCGACCTGGGGCCAGCGGGCCATCCACACCGCGCTGGTCAAGCTGGGCCCCGACTCGCCGCGCTACAACCTGCGGCTGTCGGCGCCCGTCGAGCCCGGCCTGCCGCTGGAGACGGCGCTGCGCGCCTTCACCGAGCTGCTGCACCTGCACGACGCGCTGCGCACCCGGCTGGTCGAGCGGGACGGCGAGCTGGTGCAGGAGGTGGACGCGGACGGGGCGCTGCCGGTCGCCGTGCTGCACCGCTCCAGCGCCGAGCGGGCCGCCGGGGCGGCGGCGGAGCTGCTCGCCGAGTTCGCCGGCCGGCCGTTCGACCTGCCGCGCGAGTGGCCGGTGCGGCTCGGCCTGGTGCTGGTCGACGGGCTGGTCCGGCAGACCGTGCTGGTGCTGTCGCACACCGCCTCGGACGGCTGGGGGATGCGCCGCGCCGTCCGCGACCTGACGCTGCTGGCCGCCGGGCGGAGCGCCGACGAGCTGCGCGCCGAACGGGACTTCACACAGCCGCTGGAAGAGGCCGCCGAGCAGGACTCGCCGCGCGGCCGCCGCCGGGACGCCGCCGCCCGCCGGTACTGGCGGGACAAGCTGAGCTCCGGCCCGCGCGCCCAACTCCCGCGCCCGGACGGCGAACCGGACCCGGAGCGGCGGTTCCCGCTCGCGGTGCTGCGTTCCCCGGAGCTGGCCGCCGCGCTGCCGCGGGCCGCGGCCCGGCTGCGGACCAGCGACGCCACGGTGCTGCTGGCCGCCGCCGCGACCGAACTGGGGCGGCTGGGCGGGCAGCGCGAGGTGCTGTTCCAGGTGGTGGTCGGCAACCGGTTCACCGCGCAGTCCGCCGAGGCCGTCACCACGCTCGCCCAGGAGGGCCTGTTCCATCTTCCGGAGCTGGCCGGGGAGTTCGACGAGACGGTCCGCCGCTGTCAGGGCCCGGCGCTCAGCGCCTACCGCCACTCCGGGTACCACAAGCCGCAGTTGGACGCCGACCTGGACGAACTGCGGGCCGCCGAACAGGACTTGGCCGACCACTCGGTGATCTGGAACGACACCCGGGACCCACTGGCCGCCCTGATGCTCGACGGGGTCGGCGAAGTCCCGCTGGTGGAGCGGGAGTTGAGCTTCCCGGACACGTTCCCGGCCCGCCCCGGGGTGTCCGTCGCGGTGGACGTGGTCGCCGCGCCCGGCGCGATCGAGCTGCTGATGGTCGCCGACAGCGCGCTGCTGGAGCGCGCGCAGATGGCGCAGTTCCTGTGCGGCGTCGAGCAGTTGGTGCTGGAGGCGGCCGAATAGCCGGAAGGGCGGCGGGAGTTGGTGAACTCCCGCCGCCCTTCCTGGACGGATCAGACGTCCTTGATCTCGCAGAGCGCGGCGCCACTGGAGACCGACTGGCCGACCTCGGCCTTCAGGCCGACCACGGTGCCGGCCTTGTGGGCGTTCAGCGGCTGCTCCATCTTCATCGCCTCCAGGACCACGATCAGCTCGCCCTCGGCGACGACCTGGCCCTCCTCGACGGCGACCTTGACGATGGTGCCCTGCATCGGCGAGGCCAGGGTGTCGCCGGAGACCGCGGAGGCGGCCTTCTTGGCGCCCACCCGGCGCTTCGCCTTGCCTGCCGCGGCACCCGCGGCCGGGGCCGAGGCGACGCCCAGCGAGGACGGCAGCGACACCTCGATGCGCTTGCCGCCGACCTCGACCACCACGGTCTCGCGGCCCTCGGGCTCCTCGCCGTCGCCGCCGGCGCCCGCGAACGCCGGGATGGTGTTGTCGAACTCGGTCTCGATCCAGCGGGTGAAGACCGTGAACGGGCCCTCGGAGCCGTGCACTTCGGGGGCGAAGGCGGGGTCGGTGACCACGGCCTGGTGGAACGGGATGGCGGTGGCCATGCCCTCCACCTTGAACTCCTCCAGGGCGCGCTTGGCGCGCTGCAGGGCCTGCTTGCGGTCGGTGCCGGTGACGATCAGCTTGGCCAGCAGCGAGTCCCAGGCGGGGCCGATGACCGAGCCGGACTCGACGCCGGCGTCCAGCCGCACGCCCGGGCCGGACGGCGGGGCGAACAGCGTGACGGTGCCGGGCGCGGGCAGGAAGCCCCGGCCCGGGTCCTCGCCGTTGATCCGGAACTCGAAGGAGTGACCGCGGACCTCCGGGTCGTCGTAGCCGAGCTCCTCGCCGTCGGCGATCCGGAACATCTCGCGGACCAGGTCCAGGCCGGTGACCTCCTCGGACACCGGGTGCTCGACCTGGAGGCGGGTGTTGACCTCCAGGAAGGAGATCAGACCGTCCTGGGAGACCAGGAACTCGCAGGTACCGGCGCCGACGTAGCCCGCCTCGCGCAGGATCGCCTTGGACGCCCGGTACAGCTCGGCATTCTGCTCCGCCGTCAGGAACGGCGCGGGCGCCTCCTCGACCAGCTTCTGGTGGCGACGCTGCAACGAGCAGTCACGCGTGGAGACCACCACCACGTTGCCGTGCTGATCGGCCAGACACTGGGTCTCGACGTGCCGCGGCTTGTCCAGGTACTGCTCGACGAAGCACTCACCGCGGCCGAACGCGGCCACCGCCTCGCGCACCGCCGACTCGTACAGCTCCGGAATCTCCTCCAGCGTACGGGCGACCTTCAGACCACGACCACCGCCACCGAACGCCGCCTTGATGGCGACCGGCAGACCATGCTCCGACGCGAACGCGACAACCTCGTCCGCACCCGACACCGGGTCGGCAGTACCGGCCACCAACGGGGCACCGGCGCGCTGCGCCACGTGCCGGGCGGTGACCTTGTCGCCGAGGTCGCGGATGGCCTGCGGCGGCGGGCCGATCCAGGTCAGGCCGGCGTCCAGGACGGCCTGGGCGAAGTCGGCGTTCTCCGAGAGGAAGCCGTAGCCGGGGTGGATCGCGTCCGCGCCCGAATCGGCGGCCGCCTTCAGGACCTTCGCGATGTCCAGGTAACTGCTCGCGGGGGTGTCGCCGCCCAGCGCGTACGCCTCGTCGGCCGCCCGCACGTGCAGCGCGTCCCGGTCCGGCTCGGCATACACGGCGACACTCGCGATACCGGCATCCCGGCACGCCCGGGCGACGCGGACAGCGATTTCGCCGCGATTGGCGATGAGCACCTTGCGCACTGTGGCTCCCTTCTCGAACCTCGTCGAGTCTATGGATTGAAGGGCGCTACCGGCGAGTAGTCCCTGGTGGTGAGCGTGCTCACACGCTCGGGTTTCCCGACTTCCTTGCGGACGACGGCGATTGGCGACGCACCGCAGGTCGCGGGGCGCGCAGGGCGCGCGGGTCGCGTGGGAAACACGGTGGACCGGGTGGCCTCAGCCACGCCGGAGCATGGTTCAAGCGGCCGCCGGCTGCGGCGGGGCGGTCGCCTCGGCGGTCACGTCCGCCTCGAACTCGACCACGTCCGGGCCGTACGCCCGGGCGTTGACCACCCGCAGCACCACCGCGAACGCCCCGTCCGGGCCGTGCCGGCGGGCCAGCGAGCGGTGGTGGGCGGCCAGGTAGCGCACCGCCGCGTGGTTGGAGACCGCGGTCTGACCGGCGATCAGGAACACCGGCCGGCTGCCCGGCCGCAGGTGTATCCGGGCCAGCAGCACGTACGCCGTCCCGCCCGGCTGCTCGGCGGGCGTCCGGAAGGCGAACTCCCGCTCCCCGACCAGCAGCGTGCGGACCGGATGCCCGGCACCGTCCGGCGGGGCGACGAACACCGCGCCGGGCAGCCAGGACGCCAGGTGCGCACCGGTCCGCACGTTGCTCTCCGGACCGCCCACGCAGAACTCGGTCTTGTCGCCCAGCCCCTGACGCACCTCGTCGTGCGAGGTCAGCACGGACCGGGCCCCGCACTCGCGGACCAGCGCGGCCACTTCCATCAGCGCGTACACGTCGTCACGGGCCACGCTGTGCGGATTGGACGAGGAGGCCTGCCGATTGGCGACCAGCAGCGCCTCGCCGCCGGACTGCAGCCCGAAGAACGCGCGCTCCCGCTCCAGCCGGCGGCGCCGGCGCACCGTCTGCGCCAGCCAGCCCAGGCCGGCGCTGATCGCCGAAGCGACCAGTCCCAGCACGACGTTGAGCACCCCATCGGTCATGTTCCGCTCCTCAACGCCCCTTTCCGGTCCGGCTCGCCAGCCTAACGGCGGCCCACCGGCCCCGGGGGTGGAACTGTGCAACAGATGTACGCCCCCGGTTCTGTCCGATTCCGCACCTTGCGAACCGGAATCCGGTCACTCTCTTCGCGGGCCGACATAACGGAATGGTTCAGACCATTGACCGGGTTCGGTGGCCGTCCCTAGCGTCGCAGCCACCATCACATATCCGAATAATTCACGGGGGAATCGTGAAGCGCTCCATGCTGCCCGTCGCACTCGCCGCGACCGCCCTGGCGCTCACCGCCTGTTCCAGCAGCGGCAGTTCGACCAAGGCCGCGGCCACCCCGGAACCCACCGCCGCGACCTACGGGTGCCTGACGAAGTCGCAGGCGGCAAAGGGTTCCTTCGCCCTCGACGCGGGCACCGCGGGCGGCACCGAGCTGGACGCCTACTACCAGGACTCGGACGCCGGCGGGGCGAAGACCGCGCTGATCCTCTCCCACCAGCTGAGCGGCTCGCTGTGCGAATGGGCGCCGGTGTTCGGCGAGTTCACCAAGGCCGGGTATGCCGTGATGGCCTTCACCAGCGAGGGCGACGTCACCGAGGGCATCAAGGCCGCCGCCAACCGCCTCAAGGAGAAGGGCGTCACCAGCATCGCCCTGATCGGCGCCTCCAAGGGCGCCGCCGCCTCCCTGGTCGCCGCCAAACTGGACAGCCCGCTGCCGATCAAGGCCGTGGTCTCGCTCAGCTCGCCCGACGTGTACAGCCAGTTCAACGCGGCGCTCGCGGTCAAGTCGGTGAAGATCCCGACCTACTTCGCCGCCGAGGAACTGGACGCCCCCTTCAACGCCAACGCCAAGGCGCTGTACGAGGCCTCGGTGGCCGAGGACAAGCAGCTGAAGCTCTACCCCGGCGGCAACCACGGCGCCCCGCTGCTCAAGGACGGCGCACTGCCCGACGTCCAGGCCTACCTGGCCAAGCACGCGCCCGCGGCTGGCTGAGCGGTTATGTTCAGACCCAGAGGTCGGTGATCCGGACGTCCAGCTCGGCGAGCAGGCGGCGCAGCAGCGGCAGCGACAGGCCGATCACATTGCCGGGGTCGCCGTCGATCCCCTCCACGAACGGTGCGGAGCGGCCGTCCAGGGTGAACGCCCCGGCCACGTGCAGCGGTTCGCCGGAGGCGACGTAGGCGGCGACCTCGGCGTCGTCCGGGGTGCCGAACCGGACGGTGGTGGACGCCGTCGCCTGCGCCTGCCGGCCGGTGGCGGTGTCGATCACGCAGTGGCCGGTGCGCAGCACGCCCGCGCGGCCGCGCATCGAGCGCCAGCGCTCGATCGCCTCGGCGGCGTCGGCGGGCTTGCCGAGCGCCTGGCCGTCCAGCTCCAGCACCGAGTCGCAGCCGATCACGATCGGCGGCTCGCCCGGCTCGGCGGCCAGCTCACCGGCGATCTTCCCGGCCTTCGCCACCGCCAGCACCAGCGCGAGCTCGCCGGGTGTCGGCGCGGACAGCGCGTCCTCGTCCACCCCGCTCACCCGCACGTGCGGATCCAGGCCCGCCTGCCGCAGCAGGCCCAGCCGGGCGGGGGAGGCGGACGCGAGAACGAGCGGGCGGCGAGCGGTCATGCCTTCAGCCTAACCGTGCCGGGCCAGCACCAGCGCCGCCGCGATCACGGCCAGCGCCGCCAGCACCACCGCCGTGCGGCGCAGCCTGCGCTGCACCTCGCGGGCCTCGGGCGACGGCTCGTCGCGGGGGTCTTTCCAGAGCATTCGATCAGCCTGCAACGTGCGTGCGGCGCGGCGCCTGAGTATCCGTACTCAGTCCTGGGACGGGTGATGGTTCGGACGCATGCTTGACGCGGAGCTCCGCGACCCCTGCAATGGAGCAGCTGACTTGTCCGGTTCATGATCGGCGCCGTGCGGGGCGCCGAACTCCCCCCACGAACCGGCAGCAGGTCGGCTCCAGGTCAGGGCACGCACAGCAGACCACCCCACTGGTTCAGGCTGAGGAGTCCCATGTCCGACCTCGTCACCACCGCAAGAGCCGCCACCGACGCGGCCCGCCCGCACTTCGTCGCGCTCTACCGGGTCGTCACCGCCCTGCTGTTCGCCTGCCACGGCGCCGCCTCACTGTTCGGCGTCCTCGGCGGGGCGCACGGCGGCGGCACCATCCCCGCCGGCACCTGGCCCGGCTGGTACGCCGCCGTCATCCAGCTCGCCTGCGGCGCGCTCGTCCTGTTCGGCATCGGCACCCGGGCCGCCGCGCTCATTGCCTCCGGGTCGATGGCGTACGCGTACTTCACCGTGCACCAGGAGAACGCGCTGTTCCCGCTGCAGAACGGCGGCGAGCCGGCTGTGCTGTTCTGCTGGGCGTTCCTGCTCATTGCTGCCGTGGGCCCGGGCAGCTTCGCGTTGGGACGCAGGTTCGCGCGCTAGGGAGAGCACCATCAGGGGCGCTGGGGGTACCCCCAGGCGAAGCCGAGGGGGCGGAACTGCGCGACAAGCGCAAAGCACGTCCGCAAGGTCGCGATCAAGTGCAGGTCATTGTCCTGCGTCGCGATCTTGCGGTTGGGTGCCTTCCGCTTCGCGCAGTTCCCCGCGCCCCCGGTTGTGCTCTCCCTGGTTTCGCACCCGCTCGCGCCCCGGTTGTGCTCTCCCTGGTTCCGCACCCGGTCAGGACGGCGGTGGGGAGCACGGCCCCGAGAGGGCCACCGCCACCAGCGCGCGGAGGGCCGGGGCGACCTGGCCGAGTGGGAGCGTGCTCTCGTCGGCGAACAGTTCGAGCAGCCAGCCGCCCGCAGGGTTCGCGCCGCCCGCGGCGACCATCGCGCGGTAGCCGGAGACCACCATCACGGCCTCCTCGGAGGGGTCGTTGCCCGGTGCGCCGACCCGCAGGGCGAACGATCCGCCGGTGACCGCGCGGCCGGTCAGCGGGTAGTGCCGCAGGTCGAAGACCGCGTCCGGGGCCTCGATCTGGGCCCGCTGGGTGCGGGCCCGGGCCGATGCGGGGCCGCCCGTCATCCGGTACACGGCGTGCCGGGCGGTGCGCATCAGTGGTGAGCCCGGCGGTACGTACGACACCCACCAGCCGACGGCGTTGAGCAGTCGTGACGCCGTTTCCGCGACCACCGACAGACGCCCCAGCGTGTCGGCCGGATGCGTCACCGCGCCCTGTACGCCGCCCTGGTCCAGCGCCGCCAGTGCTGCCGCCAGGAGCTGTCCCGGGTCCGCGCTGTGTGCCGAGCCGCGGAACCGTCGCCGTTCGCCGTTGGGCCGTCCGGTCGGCGCGCGGCGGCTGTCCGCGAGCTGCACCACCGGGTCCGGGGTGAACCCCGGCCCCTGGGACCGGCCGGCCACCACCGGGTGCGCCGCCCGGGCGGCCTTCGCCCGGTACTGGGCGGCGTCGGCCAGCCGGAACAGGCGGTCCGCCGTGGTCACCGGGCCGATCGAGTCCCCGGTCGAGGCGATCCCGCAGGCGACGCCCTCGCCGTCCGTCAACTCCAGTGCGCGGGTGCACAGTTCCTCCGCGACCGCGACCACCTCGTCCGCGGACTGGCCCTCCGTGAGCAGGCAGAACTCGTCCCCGCCGAGTCGCGCCGCGAGGCTGTTCGGCAGTTTCGCCGCCGACAGCGACAGCTGGTGCGCGAACCGCTCCAGCAGCCGGTCGCCCATCTCGTGGCCCAGCTGGTCGTTGACCCGCTTCAGCCCGTTCACGTCGCACACCACCAGCGACACCACCGCGCCGTCCCGGGTGTGCGCCTTCAACGCCTCCTCCAGCCGGGCATCCACCGCGCGACGGTTGGCCAGGCCGGTCAGCGCGTCCGTGAACGCCAGCCGGCGCAGGTCGGCGACCCGTTCGGTCTGCGCGAGGCCCGCCGCGATCTGCGCGGCCAGCAGGGTCGCGTACTCGGCGTCGGCATCGGTGAACACCGGCATCCCGATCCCGCGCGCCAGGTACAGCTCGCCCCACGCCTGGCCGTGCAGCACGATCGGCGCGACCAGGCAGCTGCCCCGGCCCCGCCGTCGCAGGCCTGCGGCGCGCGAGCGGCAGAACGCGCCGGAGGCCGGGAGCGGGTGCCCGGCGTGCGGACCGAGATCCTCCGCCGTCTGCACCCAGGCGCGGGGGAGTCGGCCGGTGGTCCAGTGCTCCTCCAGGTACGTCACGATCTCCGGGAAGTCAGCGACCGGATACGACTCGTCCTCGGGCAGCTCCTCCTCTCCCGGCGCGAGCTCCCCGTGGTTGACCAGCACCCGCAACCGGCCCGACTCGCGGTCCCACACCGAGACCGCCGCCATCGTCGCCCCCAACGCGGACGTCGCCCGGGCCGCCGCCGCGCTCACCGCTTCCAGCGGCGTCATCGCCCCCGCCATCGCCTGCGCGAGCTCCACCACCGCCTGCAACCGCGAGTCCGGCGCAACCTGATCGCTCATCGCCGCCACATTCCCTCCCACGGGCCGTTTCGTCCAGCCTATGGCGGTATGGGTGGATTTCTGGGCAGGTGAGAGCGAAACCGGGGGCGCTGGGGGTACCCCCAGCGAAGCGAGGGGGCGGAACTGCGCGAGGCGGAAGGCGAACGTCGGAAAGATCGCGGGACGGGCAATGACCTGACGTTCGTGGCGACCCGATCAGAACATCAAGATCCGGAGGCGGGCGTGCGGGTCAGCAGCCAGGGCTCGACCAGGCCGAGGCCGCGGACCGGGCGGCGCCACATGGGCTGGAGGTGGAAGCGGTGGCCGGGGGCAGGGGTGCCCTCCGGGAGTGTCGCGGAGCCGTTGTGTTCCAGCGCCGTGGCGAGTTCGCCGTCGACCAGGACGGCGTCCTTGGGGGCGATGGAGGTGAGGCGGGAGGCCAGGTTGACGGTGGTGCCGAAGACGTCGCCCATGCGGGAGGTGACGGTGCCGAAGGCCATGCCGACGCGGAGGGCGGGCATGTTGTCCTCCTTGGCGAGGGTCTCGACCAGGGAGAGGGCGATCTCGGCGACGGTGGCGGGGTCCTCGGAGACGAAGAGGATCTCGTCGCCGAGGGTCTTGACGACGCGTCCGCCCTGGCCGGCGATCAGGTCGGAGCAGGTGTTCTCGAAGCCTTCGACGAGTTCGCCGAGTTCCTCTTCCTCCAGGCGGCGGGAGAGCCGGGTGAAGCCGACCAGGTCGGCGAAGGCGACGGCGAGGCGGCCGGAGGTGGTCTCGGTGTCCTCGGCGGCCTGGACGACGCGGCCGGTGACGGCGGCGAGTTGGCGGCGCCAGACGTACACCAGGAACTGTTCCAGCTCGGGGAGGAGCAGTTCGACCAGGGGGTAGGCGACGTCGGAGCGGGTGAGGCCGGGTTCGACGGGCTGGGTGAGGTTGTCGAGGAAGGTGTCCATCTGCCAGCCGGCGAGTCGCGCGGTGGTCTGGCCGGTGGAGCGGGCGACCTGGATCGCCATCGGTTCGCTGAGCAGCCCGGACTCGATCAGGCCGGCCAGGCGGCGCAGCGCGATCACGTCGTTGTCGTTGAGGGCGCGGGACTGGCCGATGTCGGGGAAGCCCATGGCGCGCCAGAAGCGGGTGGCGAGGTCCATCGGGACTTCGGCGGCGCGCGCGGCCTGGTACGGGGTGTACTTGCGCGGCGCGTCGAGGATCAGCCGCTCGAGGTCGGTCGCGACGGTGGTCTCGTCCGTCCCGTCGTACGCGTCGGCGGGAGTGCCGCCGTTGCCGGAGCCCGTGGTGGCGCCGCCGTTGTCTGTCACCGGTCCGTCCCCGTGCGTTCGCGCACTTGTGTCTTGCCGTCCTCGGGGTTCGGCTACGCGACCACCGCAGGGGGTAGTGGCGAGCCTCACACCGCTGCCAGGTGGAATGTTCGCACGGAATCGCGTAATCCGGGGCATCCGCCCGGCAGCGGACCCGAGGGTCCCGCTGGGTGAGACCGGGCCGGTGGGGGCCGGTCAGTTCTGCGGGCGGACGTGCACCACGTCGCCCGCGGCGACGGCGTGCCGGGTGCCGTCGGCGGTGCGGACCACCAGTCGGCCGTCGCCGTCGACGGCCACCGCGTCGCCCAGCAGCTCGCGCTCGCCGGGGAGTTGGACCTTCACCGGCCGGTTGAGAGTGGTGCAGCGGGCGGTGTACGCGGGCAGCAGTCCGCTGGCGTGCGGGTCGCCGGCGGCGGCCGTCCACTCGCCGTACAGTTCGGCGAACTCGCGCAGCAGGGCGCGCAGCAGGGTCGCCCGGTCGGTGGTCTCGGCGCCCGCGAGGGCGAGCGAGGTGGCGGTGGGGACGGGCAGTTCGGCCTGCCGCAGCGTGACGTTGAGGCCGAGGCCGGCGACGACGGCGCCGCCGGAGAGTTCGGTGAGGATGCCGCCGAGCTTGCGTTCCTGGCCGTCGACCTCGGCCTGCAGGTCGTTGGGCCACTTCAGGCCGGTGCGGACGCCGGCGATCCGGTCGAGGGTGGCGGAGACGGCGGTGCCGATCAGGATCGGCAGCCAGCCGTAGCGTTCCATCGGCACGCCCTGCGGGCGCAGCAGCACCGACAGGAACAGCCCGGAGCGGGGCGGCGCCGTCCAGCGGCGGTCGAGCCGGCCGCGGGCGGCGCTCTGCGATTCGGCGACCAGGACCGCGCCCTCGGGCGCGCCGTCCTTGGCGCGGGCGGCCAGGTCGGAGTTGGTGGAGCCGGTCTCGCTCACCACATCGAGTGAGGTCCACAGCGCGCCGGGGCGCAGCAGGTCGAGCCGCAGCGCCGCCTCGTCGAGCGGGGGACGGTCCAGGTCGGTCCACGGGGACGGGCCGCCGTGGCCGAAGCCGCGCAGTCCGGAACGACGGGGACGGGGGCTCTCGGGAGTGCTCACCCCAGCCACCCTAGAGGTGTCGCCAACAGCCGCACGCCGCATCATCGTCCCGCAAACCGGGCAGTGGCACGATGTGTCGATGGCCATAGCCGCGGACGCCCCCGCGCTGGCTACGCTACGCAACGGTAGACCGCAGCGCCGCCCTGCCCGTAACCCTCCACGCCCCGGGCCGGCGGCCGAGGACGCAGGGAGAGCCACCGCAATGGCCGAGGCACCGCACGACCCGCACACCACCGCCGGAAAGCTCGCCGACCTGCGCCGGCGGATCGACGAGGCGGTGCACTCCGGTTCCGCCGCGGCGGTCGAGAAGCAGCACGCCAAGGGCAAGCTGACGGCCCGCGAGCGGATCCTGGAACTGCTGGACGAGGACTCGTTCGTGGAGTTCGACGAGTTCGCCCGGCACCGCTCGACCAACTTCGGCCAGGAGAAGAACCGGCCGTACGGCGACGGCGTGGTCACCGGCTACGGCACCGTGGACGGCCGCCAGATCGCGGTGTTCGCCCAGGACTTCACGGTGTTCGGGGGCTCGCTGGGCGAGGTGTTCGGCGAGAAGATCGTCAAGGTGATGGACTTCGCGCTGAAGACCGGCTGCCCGATGATCGGCATCAACGACTCCGGCGGCGCCCGGATCCAGGAGGGCGTGGTCTCGCTCGGCCTGTACGGCGAGATCTTCCGCCGCAACGTGCACGCCTCGGGTGTGATCCCGCAGATCTCGCTGATCATGGGCCCGTGCGCGGGCGGCGCGGTGTACTCGCCCGCGGTCACCGACTTCGTGGTGATGGCCGACAAGACCTCGCACATGTTCATCACCGGCCCCGACGTGATCAAGACCGTCACCGGCGAGACCGTGGACATGGAGGAGCTGGGCGGCGCCCGCACCCACAACACCAAGTCCGGCAACGCGCACTACCTGGCCGCCGACGAGAAGGAGGCCATCGAGTACGTCAAGAGCCTCCTGTCGTACCTGCCGTCCAACAACCTGAGCGACCCGCCGGCCTACCCCGAGCAGGCCGACCTCACGATCACCGAGCAGGACCTCGAACTCGACACCATCGTCCCGGACTCGGCGAACCAGCCGTACGACATCCGCCACGTGATCGAGCGGGTGCTGGACGACGGGGACTTCCTGGAGGTCCAGCCGCTGTACGCGGGCAACATCGTGGTCGGCTTCGGCCGGGTCGAGGGCCACCCGGTGGGCGTGGTCGGCAACCAGCCGATGGACCTGGCCGGCTGCCTGGACATCGCCGCCAGCGAGAAGGCCGCCCGCTTCGTGCGCACCTGCGACGCGTTCAACATCCCGGTGCTGACCTTCGTCGACGTGCCCGGCTTCCTGCCCGGCACCGGCCAGGAGTGGGACGGCATCATCCGCCGCGGCGCGAAGCTGATCTTCGCCTACGCGGAGGCCACCGTCCCGCTGATCACCGTGATCACCCGCAAGGCCTTCGGCGGCGCGTACGACGTGATGGGCTCCAAGCACCTGGGCGCCGACCTCAACCTGGCCTGGCCGACCGCGCAGATCGCCGTGATGGGCGCGCAGGGCGCGGTCAACATCCTGCACCGCCGGGAGATCGCCGCCGCCGAGGCGGAGGGCCGGGGCGAGGAGCGCCGGGCCGAGCTGCTCGCCTCGTACGAGGACACCCTGCTCAACCCGTACCTGGCCGCCGAGCGCGGCTACGTCGACGCGGTCATCGCGCCCAGCGAGACCCGCAAGCACATCGTCCGCGGGCTGCGGGCGCTGCGCGGCAAGCGGGAGGCGCTGCCGCCGAAGAAGCACGGCAACATCCCGCTGTAGCAGAAGGGTTCACCCCGCGACATGACTCCCATTCAGGTACTGCACGGGCAGCCGACCCCCGAGGAGCTGGCCACCGTCCTGGCGGTGGTCCAAGCCCGGGCCGCCGCCGGGGCCGCGTCGGCCTCCGCGAGCGGCCCGGCCAGCGCGTGGATCAACCGCACTCCCCGTCCCGTCCCCGCGCACGGGCCGCACGCCTGGCGCACCAGCTTCTGGCCGCGCTGAGGAATTCACCCGTGCGGGTCGGCGACGATCCGGTCCGCGCGGGTGTAGACGTTCGCGGTGCGGCCGCGCAGGAAGCCGACCAGGGTGAGGCCGAGCTCCTCGGCCAGGTCGACGGCGAGCGAGGACGGCGCGGAGACCGCCGCCAGCAGCGGCAGGCCGGCCAGCGCGGCCTTCTGGGTCAGTTCGAAGGAGGCCCGGCCGGAGACCAGTAGGACGTGCCCGCGCAGCGGGAGCAGGCCCTCGCGCAGCGCCCAGCCGACCACCTTGTCCACCGCGTTGTGCCGGCCGACGTCCTCGCGCGCGCACAGCAGGGTGCCGTCGGCGGCGAACAGCGCGGCGGCGTGCAGGCCGCCGGTGGAGTCGAAGGTGCGCTGGGCGGCGCGCAGCCGCTCCGGCAGGGCGTACAGCACCTCCGGGTCGAGCGTCAGCGGGTCGGCGGAGACGTCCCAGCGGCTGCGGGTGCGCACGGCGTCCACGGTGTCGCGTCCGCACAGGCCGCAGGCGCTGGTGGTGAGCAGGTTGCGGTGCGCGGACAGTGCGGGGCGGGCGCCGCGGACGGTCGCGTCGACCACGTTGTAGGTGTTGGCGCCGTCCTCGTCGGTGCCCGCGCAGTAGCGCAGCGCGGCGAGCTCCTCGGTGGCGCCGACCAGGCCCTCGCCGACCAGGAAGCCCGCCACCAGGTCGAAGTCGTGCCCCGGGGTGCGCATGGTGACGGTCAGCGCCTCGCCGCCGATCCGGATCTCCAGCGGCTCCTCCGCCGCCAGACTGTCGGGTCGCGCCCCGCGCTCCCCGCCGTCCAGCCGCACCACTCGCCGCCGTACCGTTGCCCGCGCCATCCGTGTCGCACCTCCGCGGGCCAGTCAACCATCCGGGGACGCGGCGCCGGTTGCTTGTCATATCCGCATTCACCTGATGAGAATGTGCATATGGATATGCACAGTGTCGTCGTCCAGGTCGGCAAGGCCGACGTCAGCGCCCAGGATGTCCTCGCCGTCGCCCGGGGCGGGGCCAGGGTGGAGATCGGGCCGGACGCGCTCGCCGAGATGGCCGCCGCGCGGGCCCGGATCGACGCCCTCGCCGCCGAACCCCGCCCGGTGTACGGGGTCTCCACCGGCTTCGGCGCACTGGCGGTGCGCCACATCAGCCCCGAACTGCGGGCCCAGCTCCAGCGCTCGCTGGTGCGCTCGCACGCCGCCGGCATGGGCCCGCTGGTGGAGACCGAGGTGGTCCGGGCGCTGATGTTCCTGCGGATGAAGACGCTGGCCTCCGGCCGCACCGGCGTCCGCCCGCTGGTCGCCCAGACCATGGCCGCCCTGCTGAACGCCGGAATCACCCCCGCGGTACGGGAGTTCGGCTCGCTCGGCTGCTCCGGCGACCTCGCCCCGCTCTCGCACTGCGCGCTCGTCCTGATGGGCGAGGGCACCGCGTTCGGCCCCGACGGCGTCGAGAAGGACGCCGCCGAACTGCTCGCCGCCGCCGGCATCGAACCCGTCGAACTGCTGGAGAAGGAGGGCCTGGCCCTCATCAACGGCACCGACGGCATGCTCGGCATGCTGGTGATGGCCCTCGCCGACCTCCAGCGCCTGTACACCACCGCCGACATCACCGCCGCGATGACGCTGGAGGCGCTGCTCGGCACCGACAAGGTGCTCGCCCCCGAACTGCACGCCCCGATCCGTCCGCACCCCGGCCAGGCCGCCGCCGCCGCCAACATGCTTGCCGTGCTGCGTGGTTCCGGCCTCACCGGCCACCACCAGGACGACGCGCCGCGGGTCCAGGACGCCTACTCGATCCGCTGCGCCCCGCAGGTGGCCGGCGCCGGCCGCGACACCCTGGCGCACGCCGCGCTGGTCGCCGACCGCGAACTCGCCGCGTCCGTCGACAACCCGGTGGTGCTGCCCGACGGCCGGGTCGAGTCCAACGGCAACTTCCACGGCGCGCCCGTCGCCTATGTGCTGGACTTCCTGGCGATCGCCGCCGCCGACCTCGCCTCGATCTCCGAGCGCCGCACCGACCGGCTGCTCGACAAGGCCCGCTCGCACGGCCTGCCCGCGTTCCTCGCCGACGACCCGGGCGTGGACTCCGGTCTGATGATCGCCCAGTACACCCAGGCCGCGCTGGTCAGCGAGAACAAGCGGCTCGCGGTGCCCGCCTCGGTGGACTCCATCCCGTCCTCGGCGATGCAGGAGGACCACGTCTCGATGGGCTGGTCCGCGGCCCGCAAGCTGCGCCAGGCGGTGGCCAACCTCGGCCGCGTGCTGGCCGTCGAACTCGTCGCCTCCGCACGGGCGTTGGAGATACGGGAACAGGCCGCCGAGGAGACCGGGGTGCTCGCCCCGGCGACCGCCGCCGCGGTCGCCGCCGCCCGCGCGGCCGGCGTCGGCGGGCCCGGCCGGGACCGCTTCCTCTCCCCGGACCTGGAGGCCGCCGCCGAGCTGGTCGCCTCCGGCACACTGATCGGGGCCGTGGAGCAGGTGACCGGCCCGCTCGCCTAAGGGCACGACACAGGACGGGCGCGCCGGACTACTGTCCGAACGCGCCCGTCCCGCTTGGCGAAACGCCATTGCCCACCTGCCGGGACTGCGCCACAGTCGTCCCACCGCCGAAGCCACCGGCGAACGTCCAACCGAATGTGGAGGTACCCGAACATGCCCGCCCTTGACGAGACCGGAACGACCACCGGGCCCTCTGCCCGGCTGCTCCAGCTCTTCGAGGGCCACCGGCTGACCCCCACTCAGCGGCGGATCGCCCACTCACTGGTCCGGCACGCCACCGAGGCGCCGTTCCTGTCCAGCGTCGAGGTCGCCGAACTCGCCGGCGTCAGCCAGCCGTCCGTCACCCGGTTCGCCGTCGCGCTCGGCTACGACGGCTACCCGGCGCTGCGCAAGCAGCTGCGCGAACTCGGCGTCGGCGAGGCCGCCGCCCCCGAGAGCCACCACGACGTGGTCCGCAACGAGCACCAGCAGGCCGTGCTCGCCGAGATCGAACACCTGCGGAACCTGGCCGAGTTGCTCGCCGACCCCGCGCCGATCGTCCGCGCCGCCCGGATCCTGGCCGCCTCCCGCCCACTGCCGGTGCTCGGCCTGCGCGCCGCCTCCGCCCAGGCCGGCGGCTTCTCCTACTTCGCCGCCAAGGTCCACCCCGACATCCGGCTGATCGACGAGGGCGGCTCGATGCTCGCCGACCGCCTCGAACAGGCCGTCGCCGCCGGAGCCACCGCCCTGCTCTGCTTCGCGCTGCCCCGCTACCCGCGCGAACTGATGGACGCCCTCACCGTCGCCCGCGAGTGCGGACTGACCGTCCTGACCGTCGCCGACTCCGCGTTCGCCCCCGTCGCCAAACTCTCCGACGTGATGCTGCCCGCCGCCGTCGGCACCGGCCTGGTCTTCGACACCGCCTGCGCCCCGATGATGCTCGGCCGGGTCCTGCTCCAGGCGATGTGCGACGAGATCCCCGGCGCGGAGGCCCGACTGGAAGCCATCGAACAGTCGGCGACGACCCGTCAACTGTTCCTGGAATGACACCGCCTGTTCCCCCAATGACACCCCTGCACCGGGTTGACGACCGGCCGTGAACGGGCATCTTCCCGGTAGGGACTCGACAGGGACGAAGACAGCTTTGGACGGGGGAAGTCCAATGCCACCACCGATCCACCAGATGAGACTCACCGGACGGCTCGGCTCCGGCGCCGACGAATGGTCCTGCCCGCAGTGCGGCCGCCGCATCGCGCTGCGCCGCCCGCCGCACCCCGAACTCACCGTGCTCGACCCGGGCGACGAGGAAGCCATCCACATCGGCGTCCTCGAACCCGGTGACCCGGCCGCCGACGAGGCCGCCGCCCGCTACGGCGTCGGCCCGGTCCAGTACATCCCGCGCCCACCGTCCCGCCCCGGCGAACCGACGCCCCAGCCCGACGCCCAGCCGGACGCGGAGGACCGCCGCTGGCTCGCCGAGATCGGCATCGACTGGGGCGGCGACGAAGCGGCCTGACGACCGGTCAGGCGACCCGCCCGGCTAGGGTGACCTACCAGGGAGGGGAGACCGATGCGCAGTTGGTTGGGCGGGCTGTTCGCGGCCGGTGGTGTGCTGGCGGTGGCCGCCGCGTGGTGGGGCACCTGGGAGGGCCGGTCCGGCGGCCGGATGGCGGTGGCCGAGCTGCTCGGCCGGCCGGTCACGCTGTGCCTGACGGCCGTGGCGCTGTTCCTGGCGGCCGTGGCGGTGCTGGGCCGGAGCGGCGGCCGGTGGCCGGTGACGCTCCTGTGGGTCGGGATGCTGGGGGCGCTGGCCTGCGCCCCGGCGCTGTTTCACGGCGGCCCCGACCACCGCGTGACGAAGCGCGAGGCGGCGCCCGACGGCGCGGACCGGGCGCTGCGGGTGCTGCGTCTGGGCGAGCTGGGGATGGAGGCGGAGAGCCAGGGCTGGTTCGTCCAGGTGGAGAACGGCTCCGGCTGGTCGGCCCGGCGGTGGACGGTGTTCTCCGAGGTCGGGAAGTGGCAGGGCGAGGGCGTACTCGAAGCCGCGAGCTGGGACGGGCCCGACCGGATCGTGGTCACCACCGATGCCGACGTCCGGGTCTACGACATCTCCGGTGGCGCACCCGTGCTGCTCTCCACCACCCCGGCCTGACGGCCACCCCGGCCTGACGGCCACCCGACCTGATGCCCACCCCGGCCTGACGGCCACCCGACCTGATGCCCACCCCGGCCTGACGGCCGCCGGGCGCCGTCCCCGCCGGGTGAGGCGCAGACTGGAAGCGGCGCACCGTTCGGGTGCGGTGGCGGGTGATGGTCATGTATTGGCACCACGGGTACTACCACCACGGCGGTTGGTCGTGGGTGCTGCCCGGGATCACGTTCATGCTGTTCGGGCTGCTGGTGATCGTCGTGCTGGCCGCGCTGTGGCGGGCGTCCTCGACGCGGCGGACGGGCGGGCGGTCGGACGGGCGGTCGGACGGGCCGCAGTGGGGGAGCCCGCCGCAGAGCCAGGTCCCGGAGGCGGAGCGGCTGTTGGCCGAACGGCTGGCCAGGGGCGAGATCGAGGTGGAGGAGTACCGGCACCGGCTGGCGGCCCTGCGGGGCGAGAACAGCCCGCCGAGTGGGCCGGGGGATCAGCCGGGGGATCAGGGGAAGAGCTGAAACGGGTGCCGACGCGGGCGCTCGAAACTCTGGTCAGCCCGATGCTGTTTGGATATATTCACTCTGCTTGATTGTGAATGAATCCATCCGCAAGGAGGCTGGTCCATGGCAGAGCAGGCGAGCGGCCCGCGCGAGGTTCGCGCGGCGCGGGGCACCGGGCTGAGCACGCAGGGCTGGCAGCAGGAAGCCGCCCTGCGGATGCTGATGAACAACCTCGACCCGGAGGTCGCCGAGCACCCGTCCAAGCTGGTGGTCTACGGCGGCACCGGAAAGGCCGCCCGCGACTGGCGTTCCTTCGACGCCATGGTGAAGACCCTGCAGGGCCTCAAGCAGGACGAGACCATGCTGGTCCAGTCCGGTCGGCCGGTCGGCGTCATGCAGACCCACGAGTGGGCGCCCCGGGTGCTGATCGCCAACTCCAACCTGGTCGGCGACTGGGCGAACTGGGAGGAGTTCCGCCGCCTGGAGTCGCTCGGCCTCACCATGTACGGCCAGATGACCGCCGGTTCGTGGATCTACATCGGCACCCAGGGCATCCTCCAGGGCACCTACGAGACCTTCGCGGCCGTCGCCAACAAGCGCTTCGGCGGGACGCTGGAAGGCACGATCACCCTCACCGCCGGCCTCGGCGGCATGGGCGGCGCCCAGCCGCTCGCCGTCACCATGAACGGCGGCGTGGCGATCTGCATCGACTGTGACCCGTCCCGGATCTCCCGCCGGATCGAGCACCGCTACCTCGACGTCGAGGCATCGAGCCTCGACCACGCGCTGCAGCTCGCCACCGAGGCCCGCGACAAGCGGCAGCCGCTCTCCATCGGCCTGCTCGGCAACGCCGCCGACCTGCTGCCG
The DNA here is from genome assembly GCF_042873675.1 of Kitasatospora sp. NPDC004614. NCBI lineage: Bacteria > Bacillati > Actinomycetota > Actinomycetes > Kitasatosporales > Streptomycetaceae > Kitasatospora > Kitasatospora sp. NPDC004614. The sequence continues at coordinate 56,217 of NZ_JBIALR010000021.1, read as the reverse complement.
CAGCTGCTCGCGATGGACGCCCCGATCGACATCGTCACCGACCAGACCAGCGCCCACGACCCGCTGGCCTACCTGCCGACCGGCGTCGCCTTCGAGGACATGGCGACCTACGCGGCCGAGAAGCCCGCCGAGTTCACCCAGCGCGCCCGCGAGTCGATGGCCCGGCACGTGGAGGCCATGGTCGGCTTCCAGGACCGCGGCGCGGAGGTCTTCGACTACGGCAACTCGATCCGCGGCGAAGCCCAGCTCGCCGGTTACGACCGGGCGTTCGCGTTCCCCGGCTTCGTCCCCGCGTACATCCGGCCGCTGTTCTGCGAGGGCAAGGGCCCGTTCCGCTGGGCCGCGCTGTCCGGCGACCCGAAGGACATCCACAAGACCGACAAGGCCGTCCTCGACCTGTTCCCGGAGAACGAGTCGCTGCACCGCTGGATCAAGATGGCCCAGGAGAAGGTGCACTTCCAGGGCCTGCCCGCGCGGATCTGCTGGCTCGGCTACGGCGAACGCGACAAGGCCGGCGAGCGGTTCAACGACATGGTGGCGTCCGGCGAGCTGTCCGCCCCGATCGTGATCGGCCGCGACCACCTCGACTGCGGCTCCGTCGCCTCCCCCTACCGGGAGACCGAGGCGATGCTCGACGGCTCCGACGCGATCGCCGACTGGCCGCTGCTCAACGCCATGGTCAACGTCGCCTCCGGCGCGTCCTGGGTGTCCATCCACCACGGCGGCGGCGTCGGCATCGGCCGCTCCATCCACGCCGGTCAGGTCACCGTCGCCGACGGCACCGCGCTGGCCGGCGAGAAGATCCGCCGCGTCCTCACCAACGACCCCGGCATGGGCGTCATCCGGCACGTGGACGCCGGCTACGACCGGGCCTCGGAAGTTGCTCAGGAGCGGGGCGTTCGCGTCCCGATGGCCGAGCTGTGACCGAGGGCTTCGACGCGATGTGGGCGGAGCTGCTCCCCGTGGGCCGCTCCGCCTCCTCCGGCGGCTACCGCCGGTACGCCTGGAACTCCGCCGACGCCGAATGCCGGTCCTGGTTCGAGGAGCAGGCCCGCGCCCGCGGCCTGCACTACGAGATGGACCGCAACGGCAACCAGTGGGCCTGGCTCGGCGACCCGACCGCCGGGAACGCCGTCGTCACCGGCTCGCACCTGGACTCCGTCCCCGACGGCGGCGCCTACGACGGCCCGCTCGGCGTGATCTCCTCGTTCGCCGCACTCGACGAACTCCGCTCGCGCGGCACCGAGTTGACCCGCCCGCTGGCGATCACCAACTTCGGCGACGAGGAGGGCGCCCGGTTCGGCGTCGCCTGCGTGGGCAGCCGGCTCGCCACCGGCGTCCTCGACCGGGACGCCGCCTACCGGCTGCGCGACGCCGACGGAGTGTGGCTGGCCGACGCGATGCTCAAGGCCGGCCACGACCCGGCGCAGATCGGCCCCGACCCCGAACTGCTCGGCCGGATCGGCGCGTTCGTCGAACTCCACATCGAACAGGGCCGGTGGCTGACGGACGAACAGCCGGTCGGCGTGGCCAGCGCGATCTGGCCGCACGGCCGTTGGCGGTTCGACTTCCACGGCGAGGCCAACCACGCCGGCACCACCCGGCTCGCCGACCGCCGTGACCCGATGCTCACCTACGCCACCACCGTCCTCGGCGCCCGCAAGAAGGCCCGCCTCGCCGGGGCGCTCGCCACCTTCGGCAAGGTCGCCGTCGAACCCAACGGCACCAACGCCATCGCCTCACTCGTCCGCGGCTGGCTCGACTCGCGGGCGGCCGACGAGGCGACGCTCGGTGAACTCGTCGACGCCATCGAGAAGTTGGCGGTCGAACGCGGCGACCGCGACGGCGTCCGGGTCACCCTCACCCGCGAATCCTTCACCCCCGTCGTCGACTTCGACGGCCCGCTCCGCGACCACCTGGCCGGGCTGCTGCACGCCCCCGTGCTGCCCACCGGAGCGGGACACGACGCCGGAATCCTGGCGTCCACCGTCCCGACCGCCATGCTGTTCGTACGGAACCCCACCGGTGTCTCGCACTCCCCGGCCGAACACGCCGAGCAGGCCGACTGCCACGCGGGCGTCGCCGCCCTCGCCGACGTACTGGAGGACCTCGCATGCCGCCCGTCGTGACGTACTGGGCCGAACACGCCTGGCTGCCGCACGCCGACGGCCACGCGGTCCGACGCGACGTACTGATCGCCGTCGGCCCCGGCGGGCGGATCGCCAAGGTCACCCCCGAGAGCGGGCCCTGCCCCGCCGGGGCGGTCCGGCTGGCCGGACTCGCCCTGCCCGGGCAGGCGAACGCGCACTCGCACGCCTTCCACCGGGCACTGCGGTCCAGCGTGCAGGTCGGATCGGGGACGTTCTGGACCTGGCGCGACACCATGTACCGGGTCGCCTCCGCGCTCGACCCCGACACCTACCTGGCGCTCGCCACCGCCACCTACGCCGAGATGGCGCTGGCCGGCATCACCGCCGTCGGCGAGTTCCACTACCTGCACCACGCGCCCGGCGGCGTCCGGTACGACAACCCGAACGCGATGGGCGAGGCGCTGATCGAGGCCGCGCAACGGGCCGGCATCCGGATCACCCTGCTCGACACCTGCTACCTGTCCTCCGGCTTCGGCGCCGAACCCACCGAGACCCAACTCCGGTTCTCCGACGGTGACGCCGAATCCTGGGCTTCCCGGGTCTCGTCGCTGACCGGCGCGGAACACGCCCGGATCGGCGCCGCGGTGCACTCCGTGCGGGCCGTCCCCGCCGAACAGCTCGGCACCGTCGCGCACTTCTCCGCGATGCGAAAGGCCCCGCTGCACGTCCACCTCTCCGAACAGACCGCCGAGAACGACGCCTGCCTCGCCGCGCACGGCGTCACCCCCACCCGGCTGCTCGCCGACCACGGCGTCCTCGGACCGCGCACCTCGGCCGTCCACGCGACGCACCTGACCGACGAGGACATCCGCCTCCTCTCCGACAGCACCACCACCATCTGCATGTGCCCCACCACCGAACGGGACCTCGCCGACGGCATCGGCCCCGCCAAGCGGCTGGCCGCCGCAGGCTGCCCGATCAGCCTCGGCTCCGACAGCCACGCCGTCATCGACCCGTTCGAAGAGGCCCGCGCGCTGGAACTCGACGAACGGCTGCGCACCCGGACCCGTGGTCACTGGACGGCGAACGCGCTGCTCCGGGCCGGCACGGCGGACGGGCACGCCTCGCTGGGCTGGTCCGAGGCCGGGCGGCTGGAGGCGGGCGCACTGGCCGACTTCTGCGTGGTCGCGCTGGACAGTGTGCGGACGGCGGGCGCGCCCCCGGAACTGGGTGCGGAGATCGCGGTGTTCGCGGCGAGTGCGGCGGACGTGCGGCACCTGGTGGTGGGCGGGCGGCACATCGTCAAGGACGGGGTGCACCAGCTTGTGCCGGACGTTGCCGGGCAGCTGGCCGACGCTGTGGGCGCACTGCGGTAGCGAAACTCCCTGAGGCGCGACCTCACCGACGTTCACCTTCCGCCTCGCGCAGTTCCCCGCGCCCCTGACGGGGCGCGGGGGTTGAGTGGGGCCGGAACACCACTTGAGGACAACGACCTTCATGAGTCTGCTGATCAACAACATCGGTTCACTGGTGACCAACGACCCGGAGCTCGGGGACGGGCCGCTCGGGCTGCTGGCCGACGCCGCCGTGGTCATTGAGGGCGATCGGGTGGTGTGGGTGGGGCGGAGCGGCGATGCCCCCGCCGCGGACGAGAGCTTCGACGCCGCCGGGCGGGCGTTGCTGCCCGGGTTCGTGGACAGTCACTCGCATCTGGTGTTCGCCGGGGACCGCACCGCGGAGTTCAACGCGCGGATGTCGGGCCGTCCGTACTCGGCCGGGGGGATCCGGACCACGGTGGCGGCGACCAGGGCCGCGTCCGACGCCGAGCTGAACGCGAACCTGACCCGCTACCTGTCGGAGATGTTGCGGCAGGGCACCACGACGGTGGAGGTGAAGTCGGGGTACGGGCTGAGCACCGTCGACGAGGCGCGGTCGCTCCGGATCGCGGCGGGGCACACGCAGGAGACGACGTACCTCGGGGCGCACGTGGTGGGCCCCGAGTTCGCGGAGGACCCGGCGGGGTACGTCGAGCTGGTGACGGGGGAGATGCTGGAGGCGTGCGCCCCGTTCGCGCGGTGGGTGGACGTGTTCTGCGAGCGCGGGGCGTTCGACGGCGACCAGGCGCGGGCGGTGCTGACGGCGGGGATGGCGAAGGGGCTGCGGCCGCGGATCCACGCCAACCAGCTGAGCTTCGGTCCGGGCGTGCAGCTCGCGGTGGAGCTGGGCGCGGCGTCCGCCGACCACTGCACGCACCTGACCGACCAGGACGTGGCGGCGCTGGCCGACGGTGACACGGTGGCCACCCTGCTGCCGGGCGCGGAGTTCTCCACCCGGGCGCCCTACCCGGACGCCCGGCGGCTGCTGGACGCCGGGGCGCGGGTCGCGCTGTCCACGGACTGCAACCCGGGTTCCAGCTTCACCAGCTCGATGCCGTTCTGCCTGGCCGTCGCGGTGCGCGAGATGGGCATGACCCCCGACGAGGCGGTGCACGCCGCCACCGCGGGCGGGGCGCTGGCGCTGCGCCGCACCGACGTGGGCCGGGTCTCCCCGGGTGCCCGGGCGGACCTGCTGCTGCTGGACGCGCCGTCGCACGTGCACCTGGCGTACCGTCCGGGCGTCCCGTTGACCGCCGCCGTCTGGCAGGGCGGGGTCCGGAAGGTCTAGTGCCGCCTTCAAGGGCGGTGGCCGACGCGAGGCGGGTCGCCGGGTGTCAGCGGCGGGGACGCTTCTTCGCCGCCGGCTCGTCCAGGTCCAGGGTGGTGAGTGCCGTGGACGCGGGGATCCCGGTGCCGGCCGAGGCCGCCAGCCGCGTCCTGACCTCGCGAGGGGTACGGGGCCGCCAGCCGGGGCCGTCGCAGCAGGACGAGTGGAAGGTGACTCCGGCGTTCAGCAGCGCGGTGAGCGCGCGCCAGCCGGCGGTGTCGCGGCGGGCCGGCACGGCGAGGTCGTGGCCTGCGTCGATCAGCTCGCCCCGGCACCGCGGGCAGTGGTGCACTCGCCGCGGCTCCGACCTCTTCTTGCAGGAGGCCCGGCAGGCCAGGCAGACGAAGTGCCGGCTCGAACTGATTCGACGGAAGCACATCTGCGCATCGTAGGGTTCCGCCGCCGGGGGCGGAACACCGAATCGCCCCCCAGCTCCGAAGGGCTGGGGGGCGATCCGACCGGGATCGGCCGGACAGGCCTAGCGAACGTCGCCCATCAGCTTGCCGACCCGGCCGCGGGCGGCGAACAGGCCGACGCCGGCGGCGATGGCCAGCAGGCCCTGGACGGCGAAGTACCAGGTGGAGCCGACCACGCTGTCGCCCAGCGCCAGCTGGGCCAGGGCGGCCACGCAGTCGCCGGCGGTGACCGCGAGGAACCAGATGCCCATCATCTGGCTGGCGTACTTGGCGGGCGCCAGCTTGGTGGTGACGGACAGGCCGACGGGGGAGAGGGTGAGCTCGCCGGTGGTCTGGATCAGGTAGACCATCGCCAGCCACAGCGGGGTGACCTTGGCGCCGCCGTCGGCCGCCGCCATCGCCAGCATCATCACCAGGAACGACACGCCGATCATCAGCAGGCCGAAGGCAAACTTGGAGGTGGTGGAGGGGTTGCGGTTGCGGCGGGCGGCGGCGTTCCACAGCCAGGCGAACACCGGGGCGAGCGCCATGATGTACAGCGGGTTCAGCGACTGGAACCAGCTGGACGGGAACGAGAAGCCGAACAGGCTGCCGGCGGTGTTGCGGTCGGCGAACACGCTGAGCGTCGAACCGGACTGGTCGTAGATCATCCAGAACACCGCGGCGGCGGCGAAGAACCACAGGTAGCCGCTCATCCGCGAGCGCTCCTCGCCGGTCAGGTCGGGGTCGCGGCGGATCCGGCTGAAGACCAGGACGGGGACGGCGATGCCGGCCAGCGAGAGCGGCCAGATCGCCCAGTCGACGCTGAAGTTGCCGGTGCCGACGACCACGCCGTAGAACACCGCGGCGGCGGCCAGCCACAGGCCGGCCTTGCGCAGCACGTTGCGGCGCTCGTCGGGGGTGATCGGGGCGCTGACCACGCTGGAGCGCGGGCTGAGGTGGCGGGTGCCCAGCAGGTACTGGATCAGGCCGAGGGCCATGCCGACGCCGGCCATCGCGAAGCCCAGGTGCCAGTCGACCTTCTGGCCGACGGTGCCGATGGCCAGCGGCGCGAGGAAGGCACCGAGGTTGATGCCCATGTAGAAGATCGTGAAGCCGCCGTCCCGGCGCGGGTCGTTGGGCCCGTCGTAGAGGTGGCCGACCATGGTCGAGATGTTGGCCTTCAGCAGGCCGGAGCCGACCGCGATGAAGACCAGGCCGGCGAAGAACGACGCCGAGGCGGGCACGGCGAGCAGGAAGTGGCCGACCATGATGATCGCGCCGCCGAGGGCGACGGTGCGCCTGGCGCCGAGCAGCCGGTCGGCGATCCAGCCGCCGGGCAGCGCGAGCAGGTAGACCATCGCGTTGTACACGGAGTAGACCGCGGTGGCGGTGGCGACCTGCATCTCCAGGCCGCCGTCGGCCGCCTTGGCGGACATGTAGACCACCAGCAGAGCGCGCATGCCGTAGAAGCTGAAGCGCTCCCACGTCTCCGTCATGAAGAGGGTGGCGAGGCCGCGGGGGTGGCCGAGGAAGGTCCGTCCGTTACCGGGGGAGGTCCCTACCTCTGACTCCAGGGTGCTCGAAGCCATGCTGTTTCCTTGCCTGTCTTGCTCGGGTTCTCCACCACTGTAAGTCGCGAGTTCGGTTGACTGCGGAGCGTGAATGGTATTCAGAAGGTAAAGCGGAGTGTCATTGCACTGCGCCTTTCGATGCTCAGGCAGGAGAATTGCCTGCGATGACAAGGCTCGTGCGAAGAATGTCCATGTAAGCGCAGTTGTTGCGGAAGATGCCCGCAAACGCAAATCGATCACGCCCTGTGACAGTGTTCACAGCGGTCAAGTAGGGCGCGTCACAACCCCCGAAGACCCCCTGATCAGGCGTGCCCGAGCGGTCTACCATCGCCCCTATGACCTGTGTGCTGCTGGCCGAGGACGACCCGGCAATCTCCGAACCGCTGGCCCGCGCCCTGCGCCGCGAGGGCTACGAGGTGCTCGTCCGCGAGGACGGACCGGCCGCCCTGGGCGCCGGCCTCAGCGAGGACGTCGACCTGATCGTGCTGGACCTCGGGCTTCCCGAGATGGACGGCCTGGAGGTGTGCCGGCGGCTGCGTGCCGACGGCAAGAGCTTCCCGGTCCTGGTGCTCACCGCCCGCGCGGACGAGGTGGACACCGTCGTCGGCCTGGACGCCGGCGCCGACGACTACGTCACCAAGCCGTTCCGGCTGGCCGAGCTGCTCGCCCGGGTCCGCGCCCTGCTCCGGCGCGGCAACGTCGACCAGCTCACCACCGGCGCGCACGGCGTGAAGATCGACATCGAGTCGCACCGCGCCTGGCTCGGCGAGGAGGAACTCACCCTCTCCGCCAAGGAGTTCGAGCTGCTGCGGGTGCTGGTGCGGGACGCCGGACGAGTGGTCACCCGCGAGGAGATCATGCGCCAGGTCTGGGACACCACCTGGTGGACCTCCACCAAGACCCTGGACATGCACATCTCCTGGCTGCGCAAGAAGCTCGGCGACGACGCCGCCAACCCGCGCTACATCGCCACCGTGCGCGGCGTCGGCTTCCGTTTCGAGAAGAACTGAAGGTCCACCCGGCGTGAAGCGCAGGATGATCAACTCACTGCTGGGCGTCGTCCTGGTGGTGGTCGCGGTGTTCTGCGTGCCGCTGGCCCTGATCGAGAAGCAGTCCATCACCAACGCCGCCAACGACCGGGTGGACGCGGTGTCGGTCCGGGTGCTCGGTCTGGTGGAGAGCCGGCTCGTCGCCAACGAGCCGGTCACCGGTGAGAAGTTCGCCGCCGTGGTGACCGAGAACTTCTACGTCACCGTGGACATCCCCGGACAGCCGCAGATTGTCCTCGGCCGCCCGGTCGAGGGGCCGGCGCTGACCGCCACCGAGTCCGGGGCCAGCGGTGAGACCGTCACCGTCGCACAGTCCCGCGCCGCGCTCGACCACGAGATCGGCAACATGCTGCTGCTGCTCGGCGTGGTCGCGCTGCTGGCCGTGCAGGCCGCCGTGGCGCTCGCCGTCTGGCAGGCCAAGCGGCTGGCCCGCCCGCTCACCGACCTCGCCGAGACCGCCGAACGGCTCGGCTCCGGCGACCCCCGGCCGCAGGGCCGCCGCTACGGCGTGCCCGAACTCGACCGGATCGCCGAGGTGTTGGACACCAGCGCGGAACGCATCGCGCGGATGCTCACCGCCGAACGCCGGCTCGCCGCCGACGCCTCCCACCAGCTGCGCACCCCGCTCACCGCGCTCTCCATGCGGCTGGAGGAGATCACCGCGCTCGCCGAGGACCCGGACACCGTCCGCGAGGAGGCCACCATCGGCCTCCAGCAGGTCGAACGGCTCACCGACGTGGTGCAGCGGCTGCTCACCAACCAGCGCGACCCCAACAGCCCCACCGCGGTGAGCTTCTGCCTGGACGAGGTCATCAAGCAGCAGGTCGAGGAGTGGGCCCCGACGCTGCGCGACAGCGGACGCCGGCTGGTCGTCGAGGGCCTGCGCGACGTCGAGGTGATCGGCACCCCCGGCACCGTCTCCCAGGTGCTGGCCACCCTGATCGAGAACTCGCTGATGCACGGCGCCGGCACCATCACCCTGCGGGCCCGCCGCTCCGGCAGCTCGGTGGTCGCCGAGGTGCAGGACGAGGGGCCGGGCGTCCCCCGGGAACTCGGCAACCGGGTCTTCGAACGGGCCGTCAGCGGCCGCAACTCCACCGGGATCGGACTGGCCGTCGCCCGCGACCTCGCGGAAGCCGACGGCGGCCGCCTCGAACTGCTGTCGCTGCGGCCGCCGGTGTTCGCACTGTTCCTCGCCTACGCGGGCGAGTGAGGACGCGTCAGTTGGCCAGCGTGGAACGGCTGCCCTCGGCGGCCAGCAGCAGCTCGGCCTCCTGCACCACCTCGGGGTCCTCCAGCTCCGGCATCGCCTTGAACACCCAGGTGCGGTAGGAGATGAACCGGAACACGGTGCCCGCCGCCAGGCCGAGCACGTTCTTCGCGATCACCTGGCTGAAGTGCGACTGGAAGCCGAGCACGTGCACCGAGAATGCCAGGATGCCGTTCTCGATCAGCAGGCCGATGCCGCTGAACAGCAGGAACAGCGTGATCTCCCGCTTGCGGGAGGCGGCGTCGCGGTCTTTGTAGAGCCAGAAGCGGTAGCCCAGATAGTTGGTGCCGATCGCCACCGCGCCGGAGATCACACCGGCCGCCGAGTAGATCAGGCCGCTGGCCTGGAGACAGGCGGTGAAGACCACCAGGTTCACCAGGAAACCGACGCCGCCGATCACGGCGAAGCCGACCGCTTCCAGCGACAGACCGCGCAGTCGCTGGGACAACGAAGGACGCGATTCTGTGGTGCTCGTCATCCGGGCGGCTCCGTGTGCTTCACATGATCGGATAAGTGGTGTCGTGCAATCCGGCCCACCAGGCTACCCGCCCCTTCTGAGTGCTCCGTACCACGCCCGGTGCGTACGCCCCACCCGCACGCCGGTGTTGGGGCTTTGACCGGCCCGGATATCCTGGAGCGCGTGACTGTAGCGGGCAATGCGAACTTTCCAGTGGTCGGAGTCATCGGCGGCGGGCAGCTCGCCCGCATGATGCACCAGGCGGGTATACCGCTGGGCATCCGCTTCAAACTCCTCGCCGACACCCCCCAGGAGTCGGCCGCGCAGGTGGTCGGCACCACCGTGCTCGGCGACTACCGCGACCTCGACGTGCTGCGGGCCTTCGCCGCCGACTGCGACGTCATCACCTTCGACCACGAGCACGTGCCCACCGAGCACCTGCGCGCCCTGCAGGCCGAGGGCGTCGCCGTCCGCCCCGGGCCGGACGCGCTGGTCAACGCCCAGGACAAGGGCGTCATGCGGGCCAAGCTCGACTCCATCGGCGTCCCCTGCCCCCGGCATCGGATCGTCGCCGACCCGGCCGACGTCACCGCGTTCGCCGCGGAGGGCGTGGGCTACCCCGTCGTCCTGAAGACCGTGCGCGGCGGCTACGACGGCAAGGGCGTCTGGGTCGTCAAGGGCGAGGCCGAGGCCGCGGCCCCGTTCCTGGCCGGCGTGCCCGTGCTCGCCGAGGAGAAGGTCGACTTCGTCCGCGAACTCGCCGCCAACGTGGTGCGCTCGCCCAGCGGCCAGGCCGTCGCCTACCCGGTGGTCGAGTCGGTGCAGGAGAACGGCATCTGCGCCGAAGTCACCGCCCCCGCCCCCGACCTGGACCCGGCGCTCTCCGACGAGGCCCAGCAGCTCGCCCTCCGGATCGCCGGCGAACTCGACATCACCGGCCACCTCGCGGTCGAACTCTTCCAGACCCGCGACGGCCGCATCCTGGTCAACGAACTCGCCATGCGCCCGCACAACTCCGGCCACTGGACCCAGGACGGCGCCGTCACCTCCCAGTTCGAGAACCACCTCCGGGCCGTCCTCGACCTCCCCCTCGGCGACCCCCGCCCCCGCGCCAAGTGGACCGTCATGGTCAACGTCCTCGGCGGCGACTACCCCGACATGTACCACGCCTTCCTGCACTGCATGGCCCGCGACCCCGGCCTCAAGATCCACATGTACGGAAAGGACGTGAAGCCCGGCCGCAAGGTCGGCCACGTCAACGTCTTCGGGGACGACCTCGAAGACGTCCGCGAGCGCGCCCGCCACGCGGCCGCCTACCTGCGAGGAACGATCACCGATTGACCTTCCCCTCCTCCTCGGAGGGGGTCCCTCAGCCTCGCGACCGAGCCGCCGCGCGTGAGCGCGGCGGTGGGACGACTTCCTGCTTCATCGACGACTGCCCGCCCGGAGTGCTCCGTTGAGGTCTTACGCCGTCTCCACAGGCTGCTGCCGCCAGCCCGGCGGCCAGGATGTTGCGTGCCGCGTTGATGTCCCGGTCGTGGACCGCGCCGCAGCCGCACTCCCAGTCGCGGACGGTCAGGGGCATGGTGTCGCGGACGGTTCCGCACGCGCCGCACAGCTTGGAGCTGGGGAACCACCGGTCGACGGTGATCAGCTCACGGCCGTACCAGACACACTTGTACGTCAATATGGCCCGCAACTCGCTCCAGGAACAGTCCGCGACAGCGCGGGACAGCTTCCGGTTCCTGAGCAGACTGCGAACCGTCAGGTCCTCGATCACGACCGCTTGGTTCTCGCGGACGAGCCGAGTGGTGAGCTTGTGCAGGTGGTCCCGGCGCCGGTCGGCGATTCGCGCGTGGACGCGGGCGACCTCGCGCCGGGCCTTCTCCCAGTTCGCCGATCCCTGAGCTTTGCGCGCGAGGGCTCGCTGGGCCCTGGCCAGGCGTTCCCGGTCGGCACGCTCGTGCTTCGGGTTGGGGATCTTCTCGCCGGTGGAGAGCGTCACCAGGGAAGTGATGCCGACATCGAGCCCCACAGCCGAGTCCAGCACGGGCAGTGGCCGGATGCCCGGGTCGTCGCACAGCATCGACACGAACCACCGTCCCGCCGCGTCCCGCGAGACGGTCACCGTGGACGGGGTGGCGCCCCCGGGCAGTGGCCGCGACCAGACGATGTCGAGCGGTTCGGCCATCTTTGCCAGCGTCAGCAGTCCGTCCCGGTAGCGGAATGCGGAGCGGGTGTACTCGGCGCTGTCACGGGATCGCTTCTTCGATTTGAATCGGGGGTGTTTCGCCCGCCTCTGCCAGAAGTTGGTGAACGCTGTCTGCAAGTGCCGCAGGGCCTGCTGCAGGGGCACGGAGGAGACCTCGGCGAGGAACGACAGCTCCTCGGTCCGTTTCCACGCCGTCAGCATCGCCGACGTCGCGCCGTAGCCCACCCGCTCGCCGCGTGCCGCCCAGGCCTCGGAACGGGCCGCCAGCGCCCGGTTGTAGACGAGGCGCACGCATCCGAACGTGCGCAACAGCTCGGCCGCCTGCGCATCGGTCGGGCGGAAGCGGAACCTGAAGGCCCGCTTGACGTGAACGGCACTCACAGCCCACACGCTAGAACCTGCCACTGACACTGCGTCGGATGGCGACTTTGCTCCCGGCCGAAACCGGGGCATCAATGAAAGGATTGCTATGACTCAGGCCCCCCTTGTCGGCATCGTGATGGGCTCCGACTCCGACTGGCCCGTGATGGAGGCCGCCGCGCAGGCGCTCGACGAGTTCGAGGTGCCGTACGAGGTGGACGTGGTGTCCGCGCACCGGATGCCGCGCGAGATGGTCGCGTACGGGGAGCAGGCGCACGGGCGCGGGCTGAAGGCGATCATCGCCGGGGCCGGCGGCGCGGCGCACCTGCCGGGGATGCTGGCGTCGGTGACGCCGCTGCCGGTGATCGGGGTGCCGGTGCCGCTGCGGTACCTGGACGGGATGGACAGCCTGCTGTCGATCGTGCAGATGCCGGCCGGCGTGCCGGTGGCGACGGTCTCGGTGGCGGGGGCGCGCAACGCGGGCCTGCTCGCGGTGCGGATGCTGGCCGCGTTCGACGCCGAACTGGCGGAGAAGATGGTCGAGTTCCAGGCCGAGCTGAACAGCCAGGCGACCGAGAAGGGGCGCAAGCTTCGGGCCAAGGTCGCGGGGAACGAGTCCTTCGGCTTCGGCAAGTAGTAGAACGGGGGGATGACTCCCGAACTGATCGACCGTGCAAGGGCCGTCCTCCGCACCACCCCCGTGGTGGACGGCCACAACGACCTGCCGTGGGCGATGCGCGCCCAGGTCGGCTACGACCTCGACGCCATCGACCTGACGGCCGATCAGAGCCACCGGCTGCACACCGACTTCGGCCGCCTGCGGGCGGGCGGGGTCGGTGCCCAGTTCTGGTCGGTGTTCGTGCCCGCCGAGCTGTCCGGCGACAGCGCGGTCAGCGCGACGCTGGAGCAGATCGACTTCGTCCGGACGATGACCGAGCGGTACCCCGAGCACCTGCGGCTCGCGCTGACCGCCGACGACCTGGAGAGCGCCCGCGAGGCGGGCCTGATCGCCTCGCTGATGGGCGCCGAGGGCGGACACTCCGTCAACTCCTCGCTGGCCACCCTGCGGGCGCTGTACGAGCTCGGTGTGCGGTACCTGACGCTCACCCACAACTCCAACGTGCCGTGGGCGGACTCCGCCACCGACGAGCCGGTGCACGGCGGCCTCACCAAGTTCGGCGAGGAGGTCGTCCGGGAGATGAACCGGCTCGGCATGCTGGTCGACCTCTCGCACGTCTCCGCCGACACCATGCGCGACGCGCTGCGGGTCTCCGAGGCCCCGGTGGTCTTCTCGCACTCCTCCTCCCGCGCGGTCTGCGACCACCCGCGCAACATCCCCGACGACGTGCTCGCCGCGCTGCCCGGCAACGGCGGCGTCGCGATGGCCACCTTCGTGCCGATGTTCGTGCTGGCCGACGCCATCGAGTGGACGTACGCCGCCGACGCCAACATGACCGCGAACGGGTTCAGCCCGTTCGACAACTCCCCGGAGGCGATGGCCGTGCAGCAGGCCTTCGCGGCCGAGCGCCCGCGCCCGATCGCCACCGCCGCCGACGTGGCCGACCACCTCGACCACATGCGCGAGGTGGCGGGCATCGACCACATCGGCATCGGCGGCGACTTCGACGGCACCCCGTTCCTGCCGTCCGGCCTGGACGACGTGGCCGGCTACCCGGTACTGATCGCCGAACTCCTGCGCCGCAGCTGGTCCGAGGCCGACCTCGCCAAGCTCACCTGGCACAACGCCGTCCGGACGCTGCGCGAGGCCGAGACGGTGGCCCGCCGCCTGCGGTCCGAGCGCGGGCCGTCGATCGCCACCCGGGAGCAGCTGGACGGCGCATGAACGACCGGCTTGACCCTGCCCCTGGGGCAGGCCCGACGCTGACCGGCGTGGAGGAAGAACGGCTGCTCAGCACGGGTGAGTTCGCCCGCCGGGGCCTGCTGTCGCCGAAGGCGCTGCGGCTGTACGACCGGCAGGGCCTGCTCCCGCCGGACGTGGTCGACCCGGTCACCGGCTACCGGTACTACCGGGCCGGCCGGCTGCGCACCGCGCGGCTGATCGTCCGGCTGCGCGGCCTGGACATGCCGCTCGCCACGGTCGCCGAGGTGCTCGCCCTGCCGAGCGCCGAGGCGGCCGGGCGGGTCGCCGCGTACTGGGCGGCCGTCGAACGGCGCACCGCTTCGCAGCGGGCGCTGGCCGAACACCTCCGCATCCAACTCAGCGGACTGGAAGGAATCGACGAGATGTACCGGATCGAACAGCGCGAGGTGCCGGACCAGCTGGTGCTCACCGAGCAGCGCCGGGCCAGGCCGGAGGAGCTGGACGAGTTCATCGGCGGCGCCACCAGCAGGCTGACGAAGACGGCCGAGGGGCTCGGCGGCACGGTCGCCGCTCCGTTCGTGATCTACCACGGGGAGGTCAACGAGGACGCCGACGGCCCGGTCGAGGTCTGCGTGCCGATCGACCCGGCCCGGGCCGGCGAGGTCACCGTCCCGCACCGGGTCGAGCCCGCGCACCGTGAGGCGTACACCCGGATCACCAAGGCACAGGTGGACTTCCCGCAGATCCTCACCGCCTACGACGCGGTGTGCGGGTGGATCGAGTCGGCGGACACCGAGCGGACCGGGCCGGGCCGGGAGGTCTACTTCGCCGACTTCATGGCCGCCGGCCCGGACGAGCCGGTCTGCGACATCGCCTTCCCCGTCCGGGCGGTCTGACCCGGCGTCACAGCCGGGGCAGTTCGATCGCCGGGCAGCGGTTCATCACCATGTCCAGCCCGGCGGCCCGGGTACGGCCGTAGGCGGCCTCGTCGACCACCCCGAGCTGGAACCAGACGGCCTTGGCGCCCTTCGCCACCGCCTGGTCGGCGACCTCGCCGGCCAGCTCGGAGTTGACGAACACGTCCACCACGTCGACCGGGAACGGGATCTCGGCGAGCGAGGCGTAGCCCTGCTCGCCGAGCACCGTCTCGGCCTTCGGGTGCACCGGCACGACCCGCTTGCCGGCCCGCCGCAGCACCTGCGCCACCCCGTACGCGGCGCGCGCGGTGTTGGTGGACAGGCCGACCACGGCCCAGGTGTCGCCGCTGGAGGTGAGGATCTTCCGGACGGTGGCGTCGTCTCCGTAGCTCATGCCGGTGAGAACCCGCCGCCCCGCGCGGTCATTCCGCGAACGGCCGGCCCATCGCCCGGTACGTCCAGCCGGCGGCCCGCCAGGCGTCGCCGTCCAGCACGTTGCGGCCGTCCAGCAGACGGCGCTCCGCGACCAGGGCGCCGACCTCGGCCGGGTCCAGCTCGCGGAACTCCTGCCACTCGGTGAGGTGCAGCACCACGTGCGCACCCTGGACGGCCTCCAGCGCGGACGCCGCGTACGACAGGCTGGGGAACATCTTGCGGGCGTTGTCCATGGCCTTCGGGTCGTAGACCGTCACCTGGGCGCCCTGGAGCTGGATCTGGCCGGCCACGTTCAGGGCCGGCGAGTCCCGGATGTCGTCCGAGTTCGGCTTGAACGCCGCGCCCAGCACCGCCACCCGGCGGCCCAGGAAGCCGCCGCCGCACTGCTCGCGGGCCAGCTCCACCATCCGGGAGCGGCGCCGCATGTTGATCGAGTCGACCTCGCGCAGGAAGGTCAGCGCCTGGTCGGCGCCCAGCTCCCCGGCCCGGGCCATGAACGCCCGGATGTCCTTGGGCAGGCAGCCGCCGCCGAAGCCCAGCCCGGCGTTCAGGAACTTGCCGCCGATCCGCGCGTCGTAGGAGAGCGCCTTGGACAGCTGCACCACGTCGGCGCCGGCGCTCTCGCAGACCTCGGCCATCGCGTTTATGAACGAGATCTTGGTGGCCAGGAAGGAGTTCGCGGCGGCCTTCACCAGCTCCGCGGTCGCGAAGTCGGTCACCACGAACGGCACGCCGTCCGCGATCGGGCCCGCGTACACCTCGCGCAGCAGCTGCTCGGCGCGCTCGCTGCGCACGCCCACCACCAGGCGGTCCGGGTGCAGGGTGTCGCCGACGGCGTAGCCCTCGCGCAGGAACTCCGGGTTCCAGGCCAGCTCGACCTGCTCGCCGGCCGGGGCCAGCGCGGCCAGCCGCTCCGCCAGCCGGTTCGCCGAGCCCACCGGCACGGTGGACTTGCCGACCACCAGGACCGGCCGGTCCAGGTGCGGGGCGAGCGAGTCGACCGCGGCGTCCACGTAGCTCATGTCGGCCGCGAACTCGCCCTTGCGCTGCGGCGTGTTGACGCAGATGAAGTGCACGTCGCCGAAGGCCGCGACCTCTTCCCAGGAGTCGGTGAACCGCAGCCGCCCGGTCGAGCCCTCGTGGCCCTCCACGTGCTTCAGCAGCAGTTCCGACAGCCCGGGCTCGAACATCGGCACCCGGCCCGCGGCCAGCGACGCCAGCTTCTCCCGGTCGATGTCCAGCCCGAGGACCTCGAAACCGAGCTCGGCCATGCACGCGGCATGCGTGGCGCCCAGGTAGCCGGTACCGATCACCGTGATGCGCGGAGCCACGGGCGTTCCCTTCCGTTCGGGCCGTTCCAGGCAGTGCGACGGCCGCACGCACAGATGGTATCGGTACCGCTACCACCTGCGGGATCCGCCGATTTCACGGTTTCCCCCCGAAAGTCTGTACGGAAGGTTCACAATGCGCGCATGACTGCCGAGGAGCGGCCCGACGGGGCCGACGAGGACCAGGGGTTACTCAGCATCTTCGACCGCGACGACGAGCAGGACCCTTCGAGTGAGGAGAACGAGGGCGGGAAGGCGCCGCGCCGCCGCCGGGGCCGCCGGCTGCTGCTGTGGACCCTCGTCGTGCTGCTGGTGCTGTTCGGCACCGGCTTCGGCGCCCTGGTGTGGACCGCCGACCACTACGCGTCCTCGGTGGCCCGGATCCCGAACGCCTTCCCGACCGGCACCGCCGCGCAGCCCACCGCCGTCCCGCACACCGGCCAGACCTTCCTGCTGGTCGGCCTGGACGCCCGCTCCGACCAGCCCACCACCGGCAAGGACGCCAAGGCCCCCGCCTGGCAGCTGGGCGCCCAGCGCAGCGACACCATGATGCTGATGCACATCTCCGCCGACCGGAAGTCCGTCTCCGTGGTGTCCATCCCGCGCGACACCTGGGTGCCCGTCCCCGGCCACGGCAAGGCGAAGATCAACGCCGCGTACTCCTGGGGCGGCCCCGCGCTGATGGTGCAGACCGTCCAGGACCTCACCCACATCCGGATCGACCACATCGCGGTGATCGACTGGAACGGCTTCCAGGCCCTCACCGACGCCGTCGGCGGCGTCGACATCACCATCCCGCGCACCATCGAGGCCAAGGGCGACGCCCGCGAATGGCTGGCCGGTACCCACCACATGGACGGCGCCGAGGCCCTGCTCTACGTCCGCGAACGCCACGGCCTGCCGAACGGCGACCTCGACCGCACCAAGCGCCAGCAGAACTTCCTGCGTTCGCTGATGCTCCGCACCATGAACTCCGGCACCCTCTCCAGCCCCGGCAAACTCACCGGCCTGCTCGGCACCGTCGGCGACGTGGTCTCCGTCGACGACCGGCTCAGCAACAGCGACCTCTATGACCTCGCCTGGAGCCTGCGCGCGGTCCGCCCCGACGGCGTCCACTTCATGAACGCCCCCTTCGGCGGCTTCGACTCCATCGACGGCCAGTCCGTCGTCCTGATGGACGACGGCGCCGCCGGCCTGCTCTGGGACGCGATGCGCGGCGACCGGATGGACGAGTACCTCACCGAGCACCGCACCAGCGGCGACACCCTCGGCGACAAGGTCGACTGACGTCGGCGTGCGCGCCTACGATGGGCATTACTCAACGGTAACTATCGCAAGGGGCAGAGCAGATGGCGGGTAACTCCGGAGCGGACTTCGACCTCTACCGACTGAGCGAGGAGCACGACATGCTCCGCGAGGCGGTGCGTTCGCTGGCGGAGGCGAAGATCGCCCCGTTCGCGGCGGCGGTGGACGAGGAGGGGCGGTTCCCTTCGGAGGCCCTCGAGGCGCTGCAGGCGAACGACCTGCACGCGGTGCACGTGCCGGAGGAGTACGGCGGCGCGGGTGCGGACGCGCTGGCGACGGTGATCGTGATCGAGGAGGTGGCGCGGGTGTGCGCCTCCTCGTCGCTGATTCCGGCGGTGAACAAGCTGGGTTCGCTGCCGGTGCAGCTGTCCGGTTCGGAGGAGCTGAAGGCCAAGTACCTGGGGGCGCTGGCCCGCGGTGAGGGCATGTTCTCGTACTGCCTGTCGGAGCCGGAGGCGGGTTCGGACGCGGCCGGCATGAAGACCCGGGCGGTGCGGGACGGCGACTTCTGGGTGCTCAACGGCGTGAAGCGGTGGATCACCAACGCGGGTGTGTCGGAGTTCTACACGGTGATGGCCGTGACCGACCCCTCGCTGCGGTCGAAGGGCATCTCGGCGTTCGTGGTGGAGAAGGGCGACGAGGGCGTGTCGTTCGGCGCGCCGGAGAAGAAGCTCGGCATCAAGGGTTCGCCGACGCGTGAGGTGTACTTCGACAACGTGCGGATCCCGGCGGACCGGATGATGGGCGCCGAGGGCACGGGTTTCGCGACGGCGATGCGGACGCTGGACCACACCCGGGTGACGATCGCCGCGCAGGCGCTGGGCATCGCGCAGGGCGCGCTGGACTACGCGAAGGGCTATGTGAAGGAGCGCAAGCAGTTCGGGAAGGCGATCGCGGAGTTCCAGGGCGTCCAGTTCATGCTGGCGGACATGGCGATGAAGCTGGAGGCGGCGCGGCAGTTGACGTACGCGGCGGCGGCGAAGTCGCAGCGCGGTGACGGTGATCTGACGTTCTTCGGGGCGTCGGCGAAGTGCTTCGCTTCGGACGTGGCGATGGAGGTCACGACGGACGCGGTGCAGCTGCTGGGCGGGTACGGGTACACGCGGGACTACCCGGTGGAGCGGATGATGCGCGACGCGAAGATCACCCAGATCTACGAGGGCACCAACCAGGTCCAGCGCATCGTCATGGCCCGCAACCTGCCGTAGCAGGCGAGAACCACCAGGGGCGTTGGGAGCTGCGAGGGTGCGAAACCGGGGGCGCGGGGAACTGCGCGAAGCGGAAGGTGCCCGTCGGCAAGATCGCGACGTAGGGCAATGACTTGCACTTGATCGCGACCTAGCTGGCGTGCGCTCCTTGCCCGCGCAGTTCCGCCCCCTCGCTTCGCTGGGGGGACCCCCAGCGCCCCCGGTTGTGCTCTCCCTGGTCACGCTCTCCCTGGTTCGGCGCCCTCATCCCCACACGCCGGGCCGGGGCGCCGGCCCAAATTTCGTTGGGCCCAGTGGAACGCGTGAGCACCGCGTTCGCGCCGATGACGGTTCCGGCGCCGACCGTGAGGACGCCCGACTTGCAGACGATCTTCGCGCCGGCGCAGACCACCACCCCGTCCTCCAGGACGACCCGTCGCATCGCGGATTCCTCCTGCGGGACCCAGGGGTCGGCGCGGCCGATGGTGACGCCGTTGTAGAGGGTGACGTTCGCGCCGAGGGTGGTGAAGGGGTGCAGGACGGTGCCGAAGCCGCGGTGGTAGACGAGCAGGCCGGGGCCGATCTCGGCGGCGGCGGGGACCTCCACGCCGTAGAGGGCCAGGGCTTCCTGGACCAGGCGGCCGAACAGCCGGCTTCGGCGGCGGTAGATGAGGGAGGTCACCAGAGACATGGCGGACATTGTTCCGGCGAGCTGCCTGATGAAGGGTCAACGACGCGCCGGAGGGCGGGAGTTCGAAACCTCCCGCCCTCCGGTGGTGGTCACTTCGTGTCGGGAACCGCGGTGTCGTTCTTCATCGCGTCGAAGACGGCCTTGGACTTCGTCGGGTCCCACTTGACGGCGGATTCGCCGGTGGGGGTGCGGAAGTCGGGGTTGCCGATCGGGACGGTGATGGTCTGGCCGGCGCCGCCGGTGACGCCCTTCATGGCGAGGAACATCGAGCCGAGGTCGGTGAGGCCGGCGTCGTTGTCGACGATCAGGGTGTCGAGGCCGGCGGAGGCCAGCGGGTAGAAGGTGAAGGGGTTGAGCAGGGTGCCGGGGGAGGCGGCCTGCTTGGCGAGGGCGCCGAGGAACTTCTGCTGGTTCCGCATCCGGCCGAGGTCCTGGTCGGCCATCTGGTGCCGCTGGCGGACGAAGGCGAGGGCCTGCTTGCCGGTCAGGGTCTGGGTGCCGGCCTGGAGGTCGAGGCCGGAGTCCTTGTCCTTGATCGGCTGGTCGATGGTCATCTCGACGCCGCCGACGGCGTCGACCAGGCCGACGAATCCGGCGAAGCCGATCTCCGCGTAGTGGTCGATCCGCAGGCCGGTGTTGGTCTCGACGGTCTGCACCAGGAGCCGGCCGCCGCCGCTCGCGAAGGAGGCGTTGATCTTGTGGGTGCTGGCGGCTATGGACTTTCCGCTGCCGGAGGTGTCCTGGTGGGCGGGTATCTGCACCCAGGAGTCGCGCGGGATCGACATCAGGGTGTTTCCGTGGTCGCCGATGTGCAGGATCATCATCGAGTCGCTGCGCTTGCCCTCGGCGGAGCCGGTGTGGAGGTTGTCCTCCTGGGCGTCGGTGAGGCCCTCGCGGCTGTCCGAGCCCACGATCAGCCAGTTCGTTCCCTTGCCGGCCGCCGGGCGGCCCGGGTAGTCGGCGAGCACGTTCTCGTGCCGGAGCTTGCCGTCGGCCCAGAAGTAGGTGCCGATCCCGGTGGTGAGCAGCGCCAGGACCAGGCCGAGCGCCGAGTATCCGATGATCTTCTTGCGCGAGCGGCGCGGCCGGGCCGACTGCGGGGCGCCGTCGCCCCGCGGGTTCGGCTCCGGCTCGTACGACGGCTGCCCGTACGGCGGTTGGCCACCGTACGGAGGCTGGCCGCCAGGGCCGCCAGGGTCACTAGGGGCACCAGGCCCGCCCGGGTTGCTGGGCCCGCCGTACGGGGGCTGGTCGGGGCGGGAGAGCGGGACGCCCGTGCCGCGCGGATTCAACGACGGAGGCAGCGGCGGCTCCCCGCCCGCCCCGCCCCGGCCGCGTGCCGCGTCGCCCTGCCCGTATGCGCCGCCCCCCGGGCGCTCCTGCCACGTGTTCATGAGGGGAAGGATGCCCGAACCTCGGGCCGCGTGGTGATCGTCCGGCTCGGAGGGGGCTCCTTGTGGCCGTTTTGATGCAGGGCCCGGACCGTTCGGTGCGGTGTTCACCGGCCGGACACGGCCTTGACCCGGTAAAACCGCACGTGTTTGCATGGCCGCATGGAGCAGCGGAAGGTCCTCACCCGTCGGCGGCACGTCGACCACGGTCGGGTGTCCTGCTCGCTGTGTCGCGGCTGAGTCCTCGCCGCGCATTCACCCCCGGGCGAGCCCGCGCCCTCGCCCTCGCGTTCCCGTTTCTTCCGTTTCCGGCCGCCGTGCCCGCGGCCGTACGCACCGAGGTGACTCCATGGCCGTGATCCTTTCCGTCTCCGGCTCCCCGTCCGCGACCTCCCGCACCACGAAGCTGCTGCGCCACGTCGACCGCCGGCTGGTCTCGCACGGCCACCGGGTGGAGGCGCTGGACGCCCGCTCGCTGCCCGCCGGGGCGCTGCTGGCCGCCGATACGGCCGATCCGGCGATAGCCCGCGCCGTCGAGCTGTTCGAGCGGGCGGACGCGGTGGTGATCGGCACGCCGGTGTACAAGGCCGCCTACTCGGGGCTGCTGAAGGCGCTGCTCGACCTGCTGCCGCAGTACGCGCTGCGCGGCAAGACCGTTCTTCCGCTGGCCACCGGCGGCTCCACCGCGCACGTGCTGGCGGTGGACTACGCGCTGCGGCCGGTGCTGAACTCGATGGGCGCCGCGCACATCACCCAGGGCTGGTTCGTGCTGGACCGGCACATCGTGGTGCGCGAGGACGGCGGCACCGAGCTGGAGCGGGAGACCGAGGTGCTGCTGACCCCGGTGGTGGACGCGTTCTCCGCCGCGCTCCAGCCGCGGGCCGAACTGGCCGTCACGGCCTGACAGTTCGTCAACCACCGGGATCGGGACCCTTACCCCGCGGGGCGCGGACCCCTAGGGGAGAGGGCCCCGACCCCGGAGCGTTTCCCGGTGGTGGCCTTCGTCCCGGTGGAGGACGTAAGGGCGCGGTTAAGACGGGAGGCTTGAGGACATCGGGCGGACCCCACCCCACCTCAAGGAGCAAGCAGTGACCACGGCAGCGAGCGCCGCGCACCTCACACCCGTAGCCGAGCAGAACGACGTCGCCGCCCGGGCCCGGCAGGTGACCAAGGCGTACGGGACGGGCGAGACCCGGGTGACGGCGCTGAACGCGGTCGACGTGGACATCGAGCGCGGCCGGTTCACCGCGATCATGGGTCCGTCGGGCTCCGGCAAGTCGACCCTGATGCACTGCCTGGCCGGCCTGGACAGCGTCTCCGAGGGGCGGATCTGGATCGGTGACACCGAGGTCACCGGCCTGAAGGACAAGCAGCTGACCCGGCTGCGCCGCGACAAGATCGGCTTCATCTTCCAGGCGTTCAACCTGCTGCCGACGCTGAACGCGCTGGAGAACATCACGCTGCCGATGGACATCGCCGGCCGCAAGCCCGACCGGGCGTGGCTGGAGCAGGTGATCGAGACCGTCGGCCTGTCCGGCCGGCTCAAGCACCGGCCCGGGCAGCTCTCCGGCGGCCAGCAGCAGCGCGTCGCGGTGGCCCGGGCGCTGGCCGCCCGGCCCGAGATCATCTTCGGCGACGAGCCCACCGGCAACCTGGACTCCCGTTCCGGCGCGGAGGTGCTCGGCTTCCTGCGCCGCTCGGTCGACGAACTCGGCCAGACCATCGTCATGGTGACCCACGACCCGGTGGCCGCCGGCCACGCGGACCGGGTGCTGTTCCTGGCCGACGGCGTGATCGTCGACGAGATGCACAACCCGACCGCCGACTCCGTCCTGACCCGCATGCGCCGTTTCGACGGCAAGCGCACCAGCTGAGACGGGACCGGGAACGATGCTGCTCAAGACTTCGCTGCGGAGCTTCCTCGCGCACAAGTGGCGCCTGGTGCTCTCCCTGCTGGCCGTGGTGCTCTCGGTTGCCTTCGTGGCCGGCACCCTGGTCTTCTACAACACCGCCACCACCACCTTCGACCGGCTGTTCGCCGCCACCGCCTCCGACCTGTCGGTGCGCAAGGCGCAGGACGAACTGACCGCCGACGGCCCCGGCCGGGCCCCGACCGTCCCGGTCGACGTCCAGAAGAAGCTCGCCGCCGAACCGGGCGTCAAGGCCGCCGTCGGCAACGTCTTCGCCTCCACCGCGACCCTGGTCGACCCGGCCAGCAACAAGCTGGTCGGCCCGACCTCCGGCGCCCCCACCCTGACCGGCAACTGGACGGACTCGCCGCGCACGTCGGTCGACATCACCTCCGGCCACCAGCCCCAGGGCGTCGACCAGTTGATGCTGGACGCCGACACCGCCAAGAAGTCCGGCCTCGGCCTGGGCGGCAAGCTCCGGGTGATCACCGAGACCGGTAACTACGACTTCACCATCTCCGGCATCGTCACCTTCCGGACCACCAACCCCGGTGCGGCGCTGGCCTTCCTGGACACCCCGACCGCGCAGCGGGTGCTGCTCGGTACCGAGGCGTACACCTCCGTCGAGCTGTTCGGCGACGGCAGCCGCAGCAACGACGAGCTGAAGACCGCCGCGCTGGCCGACCTCGGCAACGGCTTCGAGGCGAAGACCGCCGCCGAGCAGCAGAAGGAGAACTCGGCGGGCGTCGGCTCGTTCCTGAAGTTCATGAAGTGGGCGATGCTCGGCTTCGCCTTCCTGTCGGCCGCCGTCGGCATCTTCCTGATCGTCAACACCTTCTCCATGCTGGTCACCCAGCGCACCCGGGAGATCGGCCTGCTGCGCGCCATCGGCGGCAGCCGGTCGCAGGTCAACCGCTCGGTGCTGGTCGAGGGCCTGATCCTCGGCCTGATCGGCTCCACCATCGGCATCGGCGCCGGCCTCGGCCTGGCCGCCGGCATGATCCAGCTGATGAAGGCGACCGGGATGAACCTGGACGCCTCCTCGCTCCAGATCACCTGGGCCGTCCCGGTGGTCGGCTACGCCGTCGGCCTGCCGGTCACCCTGCTCGCCGCGTTCTTCCCGGCCCGCCGCGCCGCCCGGATCACCCCGATGGCCGCGCTGCTCGACCACTCCGCCCCGGCCGAACCGCGCGCCAACCGGATCCGGGCCGCGGTCGGCCTGCTGATCACCGGTGCCGGCGTCGCCGCGCTGGTGCTCGCCGCGGGCTCGCCCGGCTCCACCGGCGGGATGCTGCTCGGCCTCGGCCTGCTGGCCACCCTGGCCGGTTCGGTGGTGCTCGGTCCGCTGCTGGTCTCCATGCTGGTCCGGCTGTTCGGCGGCCTGCTGCCCGCACTGTTCGGCCCGGCCGGGCGGCTCGCCCAGCGCAACGTGGTCCGCAACCCGCGGCGCACCGGCTCCACCGCCGCCGCGCTGATGATCGGACTGGCCGTGGTGATCGGCGCCTCGGTGGTCACCTCCTCGATGGTCGGCTCGATGACCTCGCAGATCGACAAGTCCGTCGGCGCCGACTACGTGGTGGACGGCGGCCACGGCGCCCTCACCCCCGCCATGGTCGACGCCGCCCGGCGCACCAACGGCCTCGACCACCTGACCGAGCAGCGGAACGTCCCCGCCGAGATCACGCTGCCCGACGGCGGTACCCTGCGCACCCGGCTCGCCGTCTCCGGCGCCAGCCTGCTGAAGGACTTCCGGCTCCCGATCGCCTCCGGCAACGCCGAGGCGGTGTTCGCCGACGGCGGCATCTCGGTCGGCCAGGACTTCGCCGACGAGCACCACCTCAAGGTCGGCGACCAGCTCAACGTCAACTACGGCGAGGGCCGCGGCCAGACCCTCAAGGTCGCCGCCGTCATCAAGACCGGCAACCAGCTGTTCGACCAGCGCTTCTTCACCGGCACCGACACCGTCGCCAAGGCGATGAACGGTCAACTGCCGCCCGTCGGCGTACTGCTCGGCGCCGCGTCGGCCGGCGCCGACAAGGGCGCGGTGCTCGCGGACCTGCAGAAGTCGCTGGCCGACTACCCGCAGCTGGTGGTCAAGGACCAGGCCGGCTACAAGGAGATGGTCAAGTCCCAGTTCGACCAGCTGCTCGCCATGGTCTACGGCCTGCTCGGCCTGACGATCGTGGTCGCCGTCCTCGGCGTGGTCAACACGCTGGCGCTGTCCGTGGTCGAACGCACCCGCGAGATCGGCCTGCTGCGCGCCATCGGCCTGTCCCGCCGTCAGCTGCGCCGCACCGTCCGCCTGGAGTCCGTGGTGATCGCCCTGTTCGGCGCCGTCCTCGGCACCGTGCTCGGCCTCAGCTGGGGCGTCACCGCCCGCGCCGTCCTCGCCGAACAGGGCCTGACGGTGCTGACCATCCCCACCGGCACAGTCGTCACCGTGCTGATCGGCTCCATCGTGGTCGGCCTGGTCGCCGCCCTCGTCCCGGCCTTCCGCGCCGCGAGGATGAACGTCCTGGCCGCCATCGCCACCGACTGACCGCTTGTCCCGACCAGCAGGCCCGCCCGGAATCCCCGGGCGGGCCTGCCGCCGTCTCAGGCCACGGTGAAGTGACTGCCGTTGCGCACCCCGAGCCGCGCCGAGACCGGCACCTGCGCCCCGTCCGCCACCGTCAGCTCGCGCATCCCCGCGCCCAACCGGGCCGCCCGCTGACCCCGGTACCGGAACCACACCGACACCACGTGCCGCCCCTCCGTCACCGGCACCCGGTTGACGCCCCAACGGGCCCGCGACCGAACCCCGTCCACGTCCACCACCGGCTCCGTCGCCATCCGGTGGAACCAGGCCGTGAACCAGTGCGGACGCACCTCGACCACCAGCACCGCCATTGCGGACACCCCCGTCGGATCGCTCTCCTCTTTAACGTAGCTCCACGGCTGAGCGTCAGCAGCGGTTCGGGCAACGGGAATTGAAGCTTCCTTTACCTCCGGTGCGAGCGCCCCGGAAGGCGCCTGCCAGAATCGCGCGCATGTCGGAATACCCCGCGCCCCCGTTGCCCGCCGCGCCCGCGCTGACGCTGGCCGCCGCCGACCAGTGGCGGGCCGCCCGGGTGTGGCGGCGGCTGAACAGCCGCTGGCTGGCGCTGCTGCCGGTGGTGACGGTGGTGCTGGCGATCGCGTTCGACCGGACGCCGGACCGGTGCGACTCGCTGCGGGCCTGCACCGTGCCGTACGCCGAGAGCGCCGCACCCGCCGTGCTGCTGGTGGAATTCCTGGCGCTGCTGCTGCGCCGCCGCACCAGCTTCGTGGTGCCCGCCGCGGCCGGCCTGCTGCTCTGGTTCCTGCCGAACGCGCTGCCCGGCCCTTGGCTGCCCACCGCCGCCTGCGCCGCGCACCTGCTGGCCGCCGCCGCGCTGTACCGGGAGGACGCCGGCCTGCGCCGCGCCGAGGCCCAACTGGCCACGCTGATGGGCCCGCCGGTGCCCTACCCGTGGACGCTGCGGGGTGCCGACTCCCCGATCGACCCGCCGTCCCGGCCCCGGGTGCGGCACATCCTGGCCGCCCTGTTCGGGGCGGCCGCGGTGGTGCTGCTGGCGGTCGGTGTGCGGCAGACCGAGGACGACCTCGCCCGGGCCGCCCGCGCCGACCGGACGTGGGGCACCGTCCGCAGCATCCACGACGGCGGAGACAGCGCCACCGTCGAGTACCGGCTGCCGCACGAGTACCGGACGCTCACCGCCGAGGTGGACGGCGACCGCACGGTCGGCGACCAGGTCCCGCTGCTGGTCGACGGCACCGGCTGGTACCGGGCCGCCGACGAGTGGCAGGACTCCGCCGCGTGGTGGCTCGGCGTCGGCGCGGCCGGCACCTTCGCCGTCCTGCTGCTCCTCTCCGCACGCCGCACCACCGTGGCGCGCCGAACCATCGGCGACAGCGCCCCCGCCCTGCGGGTCCGGGCCCGGCGGACGGCGAGCGGCGTCCTGGAAGTACTGCCGGTGGACGGCGGCGACCGCGAGGCCGGCCTGTGGCGAGTGATGCCCTTCGGCGACGAAGCCGCCCAGTACGCGCCCGCCGACCTCGACGGCCCGGCCGCGTGGATACCCGACCCCGAGGACGACGAGGACGACGAGGACGACGAGGACGACGAGGGCGAGGACGACGAGGACACGCCGGTCGCCCTCGGCAAGGCCGACGCCCCCGTCGAAGCGCTGCTCTACCACTGGGGCGGCGGCCGCAACCGGCTGGTGGTGCTCCGCTCCCCGGAGACGCCGCACAAGTGGACGGCCGCCCGCGCCGTCGTCCTGGCGGCCCCGTCCAAGCGGGACCGCGACGGCGAAGCGCGCGACGAGGAGGCGCAGGTGAAGGCCCAGGTCGCCCGCAGCCTGGCGGACGACCGCGCCGAAGACCCCGGCGGCAGCCCGGAACCGGCCCGGGTGTTCGGCCTGCCCACCGCGCTGCGCTGTGCGGCGGCCCCGGTCGCCGCCGTGCTGATCGGCGCGGTGATGAACTTCCTCGCCGATCAGGACAGCCTGGTGGACAACCTGCTCCGCCCGCTGGTGATGGGAAGCGGGCTCCTGCTCGGCGTGATGGGCGGGTTCGGCTGGCAGCTCGCGGTGGACCGCGACGGCGTCGTCCTCAGCGGCGTGCTGCGGGTGCGCCGGGCGAGCTGGCAGCAGGTGACGGCGGCGGCGCTGCACAGTGGCCGCGTCACGGTGCGGTACCGCAGCCGGCCGCTGTTCGGCTTCAGCGCGGGCCCGGCCCGCCTGCTGCACCGTCACTTCGGCGGCGAGTTCGATCCGCAGCAGGTCGCCCGCATCGTCACCGCGCTCGCCCAGCGCCCGGAGCGCCGCCCGCTGACGGCGCTGCCCGCGGGCACGGTCGGCTCGATGCTGTGGCTGAACCGCCTGGTGCTCGCCGGGTACATGGCGTGGGCGGTGGCCCAGTACCTGCTGCGCTGACCGCCCGTCAGGCCGGGCAGCTGATCTCGCTGCCGCTCTCCGCCCCGGCCACCGGGCTGCTGCCCGCGGCGGCCGGTTCGGGCGCGGTGGCGGCGGCCGGGCCCTTGTATTCGCTGCCCGCCACCACCTGGAGGGTCGCGCCGAGGTTCGGGACCTTGACCAGCTCGGCGTCCGGCAGCGCGGCGGCCAGCACCTTCACCGACTCGTCCCAGTGCGGGTCGTAGCGGATCACGGTGCGGGTGGCGGCCGGTCCGTTGCCGGGGGCGTTGGACGGGGTGCCGGTGGTGGCGAACCCGGCCTTGCGCAGGTCCTCGTCCACCCGGGTGCCCAGGCCCTGCACGCCCGCGCCGTTCAGCACCTGCACCCGGATCTGCCCGGGAGGAACCGTTCCGGCAGCCGGCGCCGTCGTGGGGGCCGCCGCCGTCGGCGCCGGACCGGTCAGCGGCCGCCCGGCGCGGACCGCCTCGAACAGCGCCTTCGCGCCCTTCTCGTCCCACAGCACGGTCGAGCCCCAGCCCTGCACCGGGTGGTCCACCGAGGACAGCGGCACCGTCGCGAAGTCCGCGTTCGACGCCGACACGTCCTTCAACCGGGTCGCGAAATCCAGCAGTTCGGCGTTGCCCAGGCCCTTGTCCACCTTCACCGAACGCAGCACGGTGTCCATCACCCCGGTCAGCTTCGCCGGGTTGAGCAGGGTGCCGCCGGAGGACGCCTGGTGCAGCAGCTGCGCCAGGAACTTCTGCTGGCGGTGCATCCGCCCCAGGTCCGAGGAGCCGTCCACGTGCCGGGCCCGGACGTAGCGCAGCGCGCCCGCGCCGTCCAGCCTGCTGGTGCCGGCCGGCAGGTCGAGGCCCGAGTAGTCGTCCTTCAGCGGCTTGGGCGAGCACACCTGGACGCCGCCGAGGGCGTCCACGGTGGAGACGAAGCCGAGGAAGTTCACCTCGATGTAGTGGTCGATCCGCAGCCCGGTGTTCTGCTCCACGGTGCGCACCGCGAGCGGCGCCCCGCCCATCCCGTACGCGGCGTTGATCTTGCCCTTGGAGGCGGCCACCTGCTTGCCGGAGATCCGGTCCTGGTGCGCGGGGATGTCCACGTACGAGTCGCGCGGCACGGACACCACGGTGGCCCGGCCGCGGTCCGCGGACAGCTGGACGACCATCATGGTGTCGGTGCAGTGGCAGGACTCGCCGCCCGCGTGCAGGACGTTCTTCAGGGTGGCTTCCGGGATGCCGTCCCGCTCGTCGGTGCCGACCACCAGGAACGTCGACGCCCCGTCGTCCGCGGGCCGGTCGGGGCCGCCGCCGATCGCGTCCACCCGGCCCAGCGAGGAGCCGACGCCGTTCAGCACCGCCCAGCCCGCGCAGGAGGCGGCCAGCACCGAGAAGGAGAGCGCCCCCGCCGTCCACAGCCCCCAGCGCCTGCGGCGCGTCCGACTGGATTTGGACAGGCGAACGAGCTGGCGCTGAACAGGCATTCTCCGGATGCTAAGCGCTGCGGCCCGCCCGGCCCCGACGGCGCGCCGGACCGGGACCGACCCGGGCCGACACCGGGCGGTCCGCGCCGGTACGCTCGGGCACGATGAACACCAAGGCTGCTGAGGAGCTGCCGGCGGTCTCCGTGATCATGCCGGTGCTCGACGAGGAACGTCACCTGCGCACTGCCGTCCACCGGATCCTGGAACAGGAGTACGGCGGCGAACTGGAGGTGGTGATCGCACTCGGCCCGTCCACGGACCGGACCGACGAGATCGCCGCCGCCCTGGTCGCCGAGGACCCGCGGGTGCGCACCGTCCCCAACCCGACCGGCCGCACCCCCGCCGGCCTGAACGCCGCGATCCGGGCCAGCCGGCACCCCGTGGTGGTCCGGGTGGACGGCCACGGGCTGCTGACGCCCGGTTACATCGCCACCGCCGTCCGGCTGCTGGACGAGATGAACGCCGCCAACGTCGGCGGCATCATGCACGCCGAGGGCGAGACCGAGTGGGAGCGGGCCGTCGCCACCGCGATGACCTCGAAGATAGGTGTCGGCAACGCCGCCTTCCACACCGGCGGCCTGGCCGGCAAGGCCGACACCGTGTACCTCGGGGTGTTCCGCCGCGAGGTGCTGGAGCAGCAGGGCGGCTACAACGAGGAGTTCATCCGCGCCCAGGACTGGGAGCTGAACTACCGGATCCGGCAGGCCGGCGGACTGGTCTGGTTCACCCCGCAGCTGAAGGTCACCTACCGGCCCCGGCCGACCCCGCGCGCGCTCGCCAAGCAGTACAAGGACTACGGCCGCTGGCGCCGCGTCGTCACCCGCTACCACCGCGGCTCGGTCAACCTGCGCTACCTGGCCCCGCCGTTCGCCCTGCTCGGCGTGGTCGGCGGCCTGGTGCTGGGCGCCGCCCTGCACCCGGTGTTCCTGGTGTTGCCGGGCGGCTACTTCGCGGCGATCATCGCCGGCGGCCTGGCGGAGGGCCGCGGCCTGTCCGCCAAGGCCCGGGTGCAGGTCCCGCTGGCCCTCGCCACCATGCACCTGAGCTGGGGCTTCGGCTTCCTCACCTCGCCGCGCAAGCTGGCCCGCAAGGTGATCGCCTCCACCCCGCCCGCACCGATCGACCCGGCCACCACCGCCGGAGCTTGACCGGCGGTCCAGGACGGTCCCCGGAAGCCCGGACGGGGGCCGTCCACCCGCGCTAGGGTCGCGCCATGACGAGCAGCGCTCCCAGGATCGAGGCCACCGCCGACGTCGACCCGCGCGCCAACCTCGGCCCGGGCAGCGCCGTCTGGCACCTCGCCCAGGTCCGCGAGCACGCCGAGATCGGCGCCGAGTGCATCATCGGGCGCGGCGCCTACGTCGGCCCGGGCGTGAAGCTCGGCGACCGGGTCAAGCTGCAGAACCACGCCCTGGTGTACGAGCCCGCGGTGCTGGAGGACGGCGTCTTCGTCGGCCCCGCCGCCGTCCTCACCAACGACCTGTACCCGCGCTCCGTCGACCCGGACGGCCGGCTCAAGCGCGGTGACGACTGGCACGCCCGCGGCGTCACGCTCCGGCAGGGCTGCTCGATCGGCGGCCGGGCCGTGCTGGTGGCCGGTGTCACCGTCGGCCGGTGGGCGCTGATCGCGGCCGGCGCGGTGGTGCACCGGGACGTCCCCGACTTCGCGCTGGTCGCCGGGGTGCCCGCCCGCCGGATCAAGTGGGTCGGCCGGGCCGGCGAACCGCTGGAGCCCGCCGGCGAAGGCCACTGGCGCTGCCCGCGCACCGGCGAGCAGTACACCGAGACCGCCCCCGACACGCTCGTGCCGGACGCCGAACTCCCGTCCTGACCTGCCTACTTGAACTTCGACGCGCAGACGTTGGTGTCGTCCGCCCGGACCCGCTGGAGATCCTTCGGCGCTTCGGTCGGCACCGCCGACGGCGAGCCCGCCCCGACGAAATCGGCGCCCAGCAGCACCGTCACGCCGTCCCGGCCACCCGCCCGCACGGCCGTCGCGGGCAGCCCGAGCGCGGCGGCCACCGCCCGCGCCCGGTCCTCCTGGCCCGCCGGGTAGGACACCGAACTGGCCTGCCGGACCTCCGCGTTGCTGGCGAAGGCGGCCAGCGCGAATCCCTTCGCCCTCAGCACCGAGACCGCCCGCCCGGCCTGCCCGGGCGTCCCGGTGCCGTTGCGGACCGTCACCTTCACGTCGTCGGCGTCCAGCTGGGACGGGGTCGGAGCGGGGGAAGGTGACGCCTGCTGCTGCGCGACCTCGGTCAGCGAACGGTCGGCGGCGATCATCGCGAACAGCTGCTGCGCGTCACCCGGCTTGAGGACCAGCCGGTTGCTGTCCGTCGGGTCGTCCAGCACCGGCACCGTGGTGAAGGTGATGTTCCCGGTGTTCACCCGGGAGATGTCCAGCGCCAGGTCCTTCAGCCGGTTGACGTCGTTGATGGCGCTGTCCACGGTCAGCGCCTTGGAGGCGGCGTCCGCCAGGCTCCACAGCTTGGCCGGGCTGGTCAGGGTGTCGCTGCTCTTCATCTTGCGGACCATCGAGCTGATGAACTGCTGCTGGAGCGGAATGCGCGTCAGATCACCGCCCAGTCCCACCGCGTGGCGGGTCCGGACGAACGCCAGCGCCTCCTCGCCCTGCACCACGTGCCGCCCGGCGGACATCTTCAGGTGCGAGTACGGGTCGTCGATGGCGGTGGCCGCGCACACCTCGACGCCGCCGACCGCCGTGGAGAGTGACTTCACCGCCTCGAAGTTGACCATCATGAAGTGGTTGATCCGGACGCCGGTCAGCTTCTCCACGGTCTTCCAGGTGCAGCCCGGGTCCCGCCCGTCCTGCCCCAGACTGCTGTTGAACATCGCCCGCGCCTCGCCCGGGATCCGCTTCTCGCCACTGCGGCACTCCGGGACGGCCACCATCAGGTCGCGCGGGATCGACAGCACCGTGGCGTTGCTGCGGTCCTTGGAGATGTGGAACAGCAGCGTGGTGTCCGCGTGCCCGGTGGACCCCTCGTCGCCGTACTCGCGGCCCAGGCCGACCCGGCTGTCGGTGCCGATCACCAGCAGGTTCAGCGCGTCGTTGGTCGCCTGCGGGCGCTCCGACTCGTCGCCGACCTGGACCTTCACCGAGGAGATGTTCCGATTGAAGTGCCGGTACACGTAGAACGCCCCGCCGCAGCCCGCCGCCAGCACCAGGCCCAGCGAGCCCGCCACCCAGGTCAGCACCCGCCGCCCGCGCACCACCCGGCCGCGCCGCCGCGCCGCCCGTCCGCCCGGCGCCGCACTGGCACCCGAGGGCCTGGACGGCCGCGCCCGCCGACTTGAGTGCTGCCGGCCCGAGTTGTCCGAGTCACCCCGGTTCGGGTGTCCGCTGTTCATCCGGGCCACCCTAGAGGAGCCCGCCCGGCGAACTCCCCGGCTCCGGGCGGCCGTCACCCGTCGGAGCGGCGGAAAACGGCAACGGCGCGCCCCGCCCGGATCACCTCACCGGGCAGTGCGCGCCGTTGCCGCAGAACTGTTCGGCCACGCGGGCCGGGCCGGGTCAGCCGAGACGCAGCGTCACCCGTTCGGATTCGATCCGCTGCTGCCACTGACCATCCGTCAACTGTTCGGAGTTCCGGCACAGAACGACCGAGGCCCCGGCCGCCAGCGGCGCCAGCAGGCCCGCTTCCAACCCCGTCCAGTCGTCGAACGACAGCGTCGACAGAACCCGGCTGCCGCTGTCCAGACCCAGCCGGGCCGCGCCCTCCCGGGCCAGCGCCACGGCCTGCTCGCCCGTCAGCTTCAGCGCCAGGCCGTCCACCGACGACTCCAGCGCCGCCGCCTGCGGATCCACCGGCGAGTACGGGGCGAACCGGTCGCCCTGCCCGGGCACCTCCGCCGCGTAGTCCAGGAACCCGTCCGGCCGCTGCGGGAACCGGCCGCCCAGCGGACGCAGCGCCAGCGCCACCCGCTCCCCGGGGCACTCCTGCGCCGCCTCCAGACCCTCCGGACCCGACACCACCAGGTCCGCGTCCTTCGGCTCACCGCCCGGCACCGCGACCACACCCACCGACCAGCACGCCAGCAGCCACACGGCGGTCTGCCAGTGCGCCGGCAGCAGCAGCGCCGCCCGGTCGTCCGGCGAGGCGTTCAGCTCGTCCTGCAACAGGTTGGCCGTCTTCGCCACCCAGTTGTCGAAGGTTTTCGCCGACAACTCCACCCGTTCCCCGGTCGAGTCGTCGTAGAAGGTCACCAGAGGGCGGGACGGATCGGCACCGGCCCCGGCGCGCAGGTAGGCCTGCAGCAGCTCGGCGGGGGTGCGGGCGTCGGCAGCGAAAGGCGCAGTCATGGTGCGCCCCAGCCTACGTCCTGCGCACGCCCGGACGGGAGGGTGCCCGCCCGTCCACCCGCCTCTCCGCGTTACCCTCGCAGACGCCCCCGCGAACGCGCACACCCCGAGGAACCCGATGCCAGAGCTGACCCGACAGTGGCGGCCCGGCTACCCCCTCGACCTCGGCCGCACCCTCTACCCGCTGCAACGCGGCACCGGCGACCCCGCCTTCCACCGCACCCCCGACGGCACCGTCTGGCGCGCCTCCCGCACCCCCGACGGCCCGGGCACCCTGCGCATCCGGCCCGACCACGACGAGATATCCGCCACCGCCTGGGGCCCCGGTGCAGGCTGGCTGCTCGAACAACTCCCCGCCCTGCTCGGCGCCGAGGACGACCCCGCCGGGCTCGTCCTGCCCCCCGGGCCGCTCCGCGAAGCCCAACGCACCTGCCCCGGACTCCGGTTGACCCGCACCGGCCTGGTGATGGAATCCCTCGTCCCCGCCATCCTGGAACAGAAAGTCACCACCGGCGAGGCCTACCGGGCCTGGCGCACCCTGCTCCGCGACTACGGCACCCCCGCCCCCGGCCCCGCCGCCGACCTCGGCCTGCGCGTCACCCCCACCGCCCGCGACTGGTCCCTGATCCCCAGCTGGGCCTGGCACCGCGCCGGCGTCGACCCCAAACGCTCCGCCACCGTCCAACGCGCCGTCCGCCTCGCCGCGAAGCTCGAAGCCGCCTCCACCATGCCCTCCGCCGACGCCTTCGCCCGCCTCACCGCCGTCCCCGGCATCGGCATCTGGACCGCCGCCGAAACCCTCCAGCGCAGCAACGGCGACCCCGACGCCGTCTCGGTCGGCGACTTCCACCTCCCCAACATCGTCGGTTGGGCCCTCGCCGGCCGCCCCCGCAGCGACGACGCCCAAATGCTCACCCTCCTCGAGCCCTACCGCCCCCACCGCTACCGCCTCTGCCGCATCCTCCCCCTCACAGGCGCGCGCCCACCCAAGTACGGTCCGCGCCTCACCCCGAACGACCACAGGGGACGCTAGGGGCGCGGAGGGCCCGGAGGGCCCGGAGGGCCCATCAGGGGCCCGGGGAACGGCGGCGCCAAGTCTGCGGATGACCAACAGGGCACTGTGCGTCCCGCCGTTTCCGGTCCCCGTCCGTACCGTTACCTCACCGTCAGAAAGTCATCCGCCGAGCGTGGTTGACGATCCCTCGGCCCCTCCGCCGGCCGCCCCACAGCAATCGCCCCCATGGGATCCCACCCGGCGGGCAGGTCCAGAACCTCCCGCACGGTCTCCCGGCAGAACATCGTCGACGACACCCACGCGGACCCGTACCCCTCGCCGGTGAGGGTGACCAGCAGGTTCTGCACCGCAGCCCCGATCGCGACCGTGAACATCTCCCGCTCGGCCCCGGCCCGCCGCCCGTCGGGGTAATCGTGCGACCCCTCCATCACCAGGCACGGAATCACCAAGTACGGCGCCCCGCGCAGCACTTCGCCACGCGCAGTACGCTGCGCGATCCGCTCCTCGGACCACCCGTCGAGCTCCCGCAGGTCCCGCTGCCAAGCGCCCAGCATCGCGTCCAGCAGCCGGGTCCGGCTCTCCGCGGATTCGAGCAGCACGAACCGCCACGGAGTGGTGTGGTGCGGCGCGGGCGCGGTGACGGCAGCGGCGACCGCCCGTCGCACCGCGCCCCCGTCCACCGGCTCATCCGTGAAGGAACGTACGGTCCGCCGCAGCGTGACGGCCTCCCGGATCGCCTCCGACGTCCCCAGCCGGAACATGTCGTCCTTCGCGGAGCGGATGATCGCCCGGACCCCGTCCCCGTCCTCCGCGGTGACCAGGCCGGCCAGGCCTCGCACGATCGCGACGGGCGTGCCAGTGGCCTTGCCCTTCACCAGGTCGGCGGCGGCGGCCAGTTCGTCGGCGGTGGCGGTGACGGTCAGCTGCAACTCGTTGCCGTGGCTGTCGGTCCGCCCCCGGTGGTCCTCCAGCACACGCAGCCCTGCCGCCCCGATGGCCACGTCCGTGAGCCCGTTGCGCCAGGGCCGCCCGAAGGTGTCGGTGACGATCACGGCGAGCCGTCGGCCCGTCAACTGCTGGAGCCGGGCGCGCAATCGGCGCGCGGATTCGTCCGGGTCGAGCGGCAGCAGCAGGACGGTGCCGGGGGCGGTGTTGGACGCGTCGACGCCCGCGGCGGCCATCACCAGGCCGTTGCGGTTCTCGACGATCCGGACGGGGCCGCGCCGGGCGACCACCCGGACGGTCTCGGCGTCGATCGCGGCTTCGCGGTCGTCCGCGTGCAGCAGCCGGCCCTCGGCCTTGGAGACGATCTTGGACGTTATCACCAGGATGTCGCCGTCCTCGAACTCGCCCGCCTTGGCGATCAGTTCGGCGATGTCGTCGCCCTCGGCGATCTCCGGCAGTCCGGTGACCGGCATCAACCGCAGTCCGTCGGTGGTCACTTGGCGACCTCGGCGGCCAACTTCAGTGCGGCGCGGGCCATCTCGGCGGTGGCGTCGACGTCGGTCATCAGCAGCGGCACGGCCCGGCAGGCGATGCCGGCGGCCTCCACCTCGGCGACGGCGGCGGCGTCCGAGCTGTCCACCAGCCAGCCGTCCAGCAGCCCGCCGTTGCCACGAGAGCCGTAGTGCCGGGCAACAGCGGCGGCCGAGGTCTCCACGCCGACAGCGGCGAGCACCTTGTCGGCCATGCCGCGCACGGGCGCGCCGCCGATGATGGGGGACAGGCCCATCACGGGGGCGTTCGCACCGGCCACCGCCTGCCGGATGCCGGGGACGGCGAGGATGGTGCCGATCGACACCACCGGGTTCGACGGCGGGAGCACCACCAGGTCGGCCCCGGCGATGGCCTCCAGCACGCCGGGCGCGGGCTTCGCGGTGTCCGCGCCGACCGGAATGATCGCCTCGGCGTCGACGGCGGCGTGCAGCCGCACCCAGTACTCCTGGAAGTGCACCACCCGCGGCCCGTCCGCGTCGGTGATCCGGACGTGAGTCTCCACCCGGTCGTCGCTCATCGGCAGCAGTCGCACGCCGGGCTGCCAGCGGTCGCACAGCGCCTCGGTGACGGCGGACAGCGGGTAGCCGGCGCCGAGCATCTGGGTCCGGACGATGTGGGTGGCGAAGTCCCGGTCGCCGAGCCCGAACCATTCGGGGCCGACGCCGTAGGCCTTCATCTCCTCCTTGATCGACCAGGTCTCGTCGCGGCGGCCCCAGCCCTGCTCCTCGTGGATGCCCTCGCCGAGGGTGTACATCACGGTGTCCAGGTCGGGGCAGACCTTCAGCCCGTACAGGTGGATGTCGTCGCCGGTGTTCCCGATGACGGTGATCTCGTCGGTGGGCGAGACCGCCGCCCGGAGTCCGCGCAGGAACCTGGCCCCGCCGATGCCGCCCGCCAGTGCAGTGATTCGCATGACTTCATCCTGCCAGCGGGTCAGTGCACCCGGTGACGGAGCTGCTGGGTCGCCGCCGGGTACTGGTTCATCTCGACCAGGCCGGGCGTGTACAGGTGGACGGAGACCGCGGGCTCCAGCGAGGCGTTGACCATCTCGTGCAGGTGGCCGGTGGAGAGCACCCGCAGGCCGCCGGGGGTCAGGGCGCGCGTGCCCTCGCCGCCCGCCGTCAACGAGCGTTCGGTGAGCTCACCCTGAAGGACGGTCATCACGCCGGCCGAGCGGCCGTGGTCGTGGAAGCCGCTGGACTGGCCGGGCAGCCAGCTGAGCAGCCACACCTCGTAGCCGGGGCCGGTCTCCAGCCGGGAGTACCAGCGGGTCAGCGCGTCGTAGCGGACCAGCGGCTCCCAGCGGGCGCGGTCGGCGGCGATCTCCCGGACCAGCCGGGCGTAGCCGGCGACGGTGGTGGGGTGCGCGGGCAGGTCGGTGCGGGCCAGGTGCGGGAAGGCCGTCGGGTCGCCCGCGATGGACACGTCGCTCAGACCGTCCGTCCAGCGAGGGGTGGCCACGGGCAGGGGCAGGGGCTTGCGGTCGCGGTTGCGCTTGCGGAGGCGGGGCATTCGCACGGTGTGACGTCCTCGGGTTCGGCTGCGGGCATGGATCAGCCGGATCCGCGAGAGCGTTCAGGGGGGACTGTCGCGCGGTCGGCCTCTGTTCCGGGGGCGGCGCGCGGTGGGACGCGGGCGCCTAGATACAGCGGAGACAGCGGCAACAACACGAGGAGTTCGCGGCAGCACCGAGGAGCGCCTGGCGGCGCCGGTCGGCGGAAAGGGCCGGGAACTCTGACATGCCGCCAAGCAGACCGCAACCGACCCTCCAGTGTCAAGGAGCCAGGTCGGACATTCGGGTCACATCGTCCTGGAACCGCCGGATGGGGTGATAAACGCCCAATCAGGTTTGGATGGGAAGATCACGGGGAAAGGACGGCGTGAGATCGCCTCGAACCGGCAGGTCGGGCACGATCGGGCGGGCTGACGACAGGTCAGGAACCAGGTGGGATGTCCAGGTTGTCCGGATATGTACACTATTCGTAGTGGCTTGGTTCCGGGGAGTGAATCCTTGGCCCAATACCAGAGCTCGGCTTGACTGGGCCAGAGTGACGCAACTGTAATTTCTCTCGTGTCGTTCCGCCGCACCGGCAACGGCAACACCACGGGGACGCCAAGAGGGGCAGAGGAGGCGCGCCAGAATGAGCGAGCTCTTTGAGCTGTTGATCGGTGAGGGCATCGAGGAAGACGAAGAGGAACTCGGCTGGCAGGAGCGCGCGTTGTGCGCCCAGACCGACCCCGAGTCGTTCTTCCCCGAGAAGGGCGGATCCACCCGGGAGGCCAAGAAGGTCTGCCTGGCGTGCGAGGTCCGCGCCGAGTGCCTGGAGTACGCCCTCGCCAACGACGAGCGGTTCGGCATCTGGGGCGGTCTCTCCGAGCGCGAACGCCGCCGTCTGAAGAAGAGTGCGGTCTGACCTCCCCGCAGACCTCACCCGTGTCGGCGCCTCACCACCAGGTGGGGCGCTTTCGCATTCCCGCAACATCCGGGCCGGCGGCGCCGATACCCGTTGCACCGTCTCTTCACACCACCCGGGACAACCGGATCGCCCGGAGCCGTTAGTGTGGTGCGTCATCTGCCGTCAAACCCGAACCGGTGGTCCGCGCACCCGATGACTGTCTACAGCCACCAGAGCGGCTTCTCCGCTGCCAGGCCTCCCGCCTACCCGCGCCATCTGGTCACGGCGGTGATCGTCTCGCACGACGGCGCCCGCTGGCTGCCCCAGGCGCTCGCCGGGCTGCTCGGCCAGGACCGGCAGGTCCAGCGCATCCTCGCGGTCGACACCGGCTCCACCGACAACTCCCCACAGCTGCTCGCCGACACCCTCGGCGACTGGCTCCCCGACAGCGGCCCGCAGGTCCTCGGCCGCCGGGTCGGCTTCGGCCGCGCCGTCGGCGAAGCCGTCTTCAACAGCCCGCCGCTGCGCCCCGAAGACCTCACGTACAGCCTCGACCCGTCCGGCTACGACCCGGTCACCGGCGGCTGGGACGACTTCGGCGACCCGCTCGCCCACGAGGACGACCTCGGCCGCGGCGGACCGCGCGAGACCAAGCCGGTCGAATGGCTCTGGCTGCTGCACGACGACTGCGAACCGCAGACCGACGCCCTGCGCCGCCTGCTCCAGGTCGCCGACTCCACCCCGACCGCCGCCGTGGTCGGCCCCAAGCTCCGCTCCTGGTACGACCGCAGGCAGCTGCTCGAAGTCGGCGTCACCATCGCCCGCTCCGGCCGCCGTTGGACCGGACTCGACCGCCGCGAGCAGGACCAGGGCCAGCACGACCAGGTCCGCCCGGTGCTCGCCGTCTCCACCGCCGGCATGCTGGTGCGCCGCGACGTGTTCGAGGAACTCGGCGGATTCGACCAGGCGTTGCCGCTGATGCGCGACGACACCGACTTCTGCTGGCGGGTCAACGCGGCCGGCCACCGGGTGGTGGTCGCCCCCGACGCGGTGCTCCGGCACGCCGAGGCGGCCAGCCGCGAACGCCGCGCCATCGACTGCGGCCCCGCCCACCCGCACCGGGTCGACAAGTCCGGCGCCGTCTACACCCTGCTCGCCAACTCCAAGGGCGCGCTGTTCCCGTACGTCCTGCTCCGGCTGATCATCGGCACCCTGCTGGGGGTGATCGTCAACCTGGTCGGCAAGGACCCGCGGAAGGCGTACGACGAGATCGCCGGTCTCGGCCACGAACTGCTGCGCCTGCCGCGGCTGATGGCCGCCCGCGCGCGCCGCCGCAAGACCCGCTCGGTCGACTCGCTGGACGACCGCACCCTCTTCCCCGCGCCCGGCGCCACCGCCCGGCTCGCCGTCGAGAACGTGGTCGGCTCGCTGGGCATCGGCGGCGCCGACGACGCCGGTGCCGGCCGGCACGGCTCCGTCGAGTCCGGGCCCGGCGAGGACGAGACCGACGACCTGGTGGTCGAACAGTTCGCGCTGATCAAGAAGCTGATGCGGCGGCCCGCCCCGGTGCTGTTCGCCGCGCTGCTGCTGTTCTCCCTGGTCGCCTGCCGCAACCTGATCGGCTCCGGCTTCCTGCAGGGCGGCGCGCTGCTGCCCGCCAGTGACGGCGCGGCCGGGCTGTGGAACATGTTCGCCGACCCCTGGCACCCCGTCGGCACCGGCTCCACCGCCGCCACCCCGCCCTACCTCGGCGTGCTGTCCATCCTCTCCTGGGCGCTGTTCGACCACGCCGACCTGGCGATCACCCTGATCGTGGTGCTGTCCGTGCCGCTCTCGGCGGTCGGCGCCTACCTGGTCTCCCGGCCGCTGATCGGGTCCAAGCTGGTCCGCGCCTGGGCGAGCGCCACCTACGCGCTGCTGCCCGCCGCCACCGGCGCGCTGGCGCAGGGCCGGATCGGCACCGCGGTGCTCGCCGTGCTGCTGCCCCCGCTGGCCCGCGCCGCCGCGATCACCGCCGGCCTCGGCATCCGCAAGGAGACCGCCGCCAAGGGCGCCCGCCCCGGCTGGCGCTCCGCCTGGATGACCGTGCTGCTGCTCACCGTCAGCACCGCCTTCGTCCCGCTCACCTGGGCCATAGCGGTGCCGCTCTGCGTGGCCGCGCTGGTCCACGCGGTGATCCGCGGCGGGGCGTTCGGCTCCGGTGTGCAGGCGGTGCGGCTGCTCGGCCTGCGCGTCCTGGTGATCCTCGGCGTGCCCGTGCTGGTGCTCGCCCCCTGGTCGGTCCAGGTCCTCATGCACCCGTCCCGGCTGCTGCTGGAGGCCGGCGTCCCCGGCTTCAGCGGCCCGGCCGCCGACCCGCTCGGCCTGGTGCTGGTCAACCCCGGTGGCGCCGGTGTTCCTCCGGTGTGGCTGTCGGCCGGCGTGGTGCTGTCCGCGCTCGCCGCGCTGCTGCGTGCCGACCGCCGCCGCGCGGTGCTCGCCGCCTGGGGCGCGGCCGCCGCCGGACTGATCTTCTCGGTGGTGGTGGCCGGTACCACCGTCACCCCCGCCTCCGGCGGTCCCGACGTCGCCGCCTGGGCCGGCCCCGCCACCCTGCTGGCCGGTGTCGCGCTGCTGGCCGCCGCCGCGATCGGCGCCGACGGCGCCAACGCCCGGGTCTCCGGCATCGCGTTCGGCTGGCGCCAGCCGGTCGCCGCGCTGGTGCTGGCCTTCGCCGTGCTGGCCCCGGTCGGCACCGCCGCCTGGTGGGCGATCGTCGGCGCCGACGGCCCGCTGCGGCGCGACGTCGCCGCGCAGGTCCCGGCGTTCATTGCGGAGGCCGGCGACACCTCCGACCGCTCCCGCACCCTGATGGTCAGCGGCGATGCCGAGGGCTCCGCGATCCGTTACGCGCTGGTCCGCGGCGCCGGCCTGACCACCGGTCAGGCCGAGGGCACCGTGGACGAGGCCGCCGACCAGCAGATCGGCAAGATCACCGCCAAGCTGCTGGCCGGCTCCGGCGGCGACCTGGCCCGCACGCTGGCCGGGTACGGCGTCAGCTACATCCAGGTCAAGGACCCGGTGATCGGCAAGGTCCGGGACGTCCTCGACACCACCCCGGGCGTGATCCGGCTCAGCCTGGACAACGGCGTCGGCCTCTGGCAGGTCACCGCCGTCCCCGGCACCCGGGCCCAGATCGTCAGCCCGGGCACCGTCCCGGTGGTCGTCCCGGCGGGCGCCCACGACATCTGGACCACCATCCCGGCCGGCCCGGCCGGCCGTCAGCTGCGGCTCGCCGAACAGGCCGACCCCGCCTGGCAGGCCACCCTGGACGGCAAGCCGCTCACGGCCGTCACCGTGGACGACTGGGCGCAGGGCTTCGAGCTGCCCACCCAGGGCGGCCGGCTGGAGGTCACCCGCAGCGGCAGCCTGCTCCACACCGGCTGGGTCTGGGCGCAGCTCGCGCTCGGCGTGGTCGTGCTGGTGCTGGCACTGCCCGGCCGCCGCAACCACAACGACGACGACCTGCCGGAGGAGGTGGTGGCCGCCCAGACCCTGGCCGCCGCCGCCCAGGCCCAGGCCCCCGCCCCCGGCAGCCGCCGGGCCCGCCGGCTCGCCGAACGCGGCGAGGGCGAGGACCAGCAGGCCGAACCCGGCGTCTACGCCCCCGGCATCCCGCCCCAGCAGGCCGGCGAACCCGAGCCCGCCCCGGCCTACCAGGCCGAGCCCGAGCCGTTCGCCGACCCGTACCAGGCCGATCCCTACCAGGCGGACCCGTACCAGCAGCAGGGCTACCAGTCCGACGGCTACGGCTACGACTACACCCAGCAGCAGCCGGTCGGCGCGCCGTACCAGCCGGAGACGTACGACCAGTTCGGCCAGCAGCAGCCCGGCTACGGCTACGACACCCCGCCCGCCCAGGGCTGGACCGACCCGTACGCCGCCGGGTACCCACAGGAGGACGGGCAGCAGCAGACCTGGCTGCCCGAACAGCAGCAGCCCACCACCTACTACGACCCCAACGACCCCTACGGCGGCGGCCACCACCCGCAGCAGCCCGGGACGGGGAGCTGACCCGCGATGAAGAAGCCCACCCTGAAGGCCCCCAAGCTGAAGGCGCCCGACCTGAGCGCGGTCAAGGGCGGCAGCCGCACCGGCCAGTCACTGCTGGCCGGGGTCGCCGTGCTCGGCCTGGTGTTCGGCATCGCCGAACTGCGCGCCCCCGTCGCCCAGTCCAGCGGCGAGGCCGGCCAGCGCACCACCGCGCAGGTCGAACGCACCTCGCTGGTGTGCCCGATGCCGATGCAGGGCGCGGTCGGCTCGACCAGCCTGACCCTGTTCAGCCCCGAGGGCGGCACCGGCAGCGCGGGCACCGGCGTGCTCGGCGACGTCAGGCCCGAGAACGTGCTGGCCGCGCAGAACCCCGTCCGGCCCGCCGCCGGCCCCTCCGGCGACCCGTCCGGCCAGCCCTCGGGCCAGCCGTCCGACGCGCCGTCCGGCGGCCCCGGCAAGCAGGCCGGGGCGGCGTTCGACGCCCGGGTGACGCTCGCCAAGCCCGGCGTCCCGGTCAGCGGTCCGGCCGCCAACAACGACAACGCCCCCGGCGCCTTCGCGATCGCCACCGGCAACCTCGCCCCCGGCTTCACCGTCAGCCAGACCACCACCTCCGAGCAGGGTGCCACCGCGCTGTCCGGCGTCCGCTGCGCGCCCTCCGGCACCAGCTTCTGGTTCTCGGGCGCCAGCACCGTCTCGGACCGGTACGACTACATCACCCTGGTCAACGCCGACAGCCTGCCCGCCGTGGTCGACCTGCGCATGTACGGCGACAAGGGCCTGATCGACAACGAGCTGGCCACCGGCATCGCGGTCGCCCCCGGCACCTCGCAGTCACTCGCGCTCAACGGGTACACCAAGGGCGCGGTCACCGACCTCGCCGTGCACGTGGTCGCCCGCAGCGGCCGGATCGGCGCGGGCCTGCACGCCCGCGACGGCAACAAGGGCGCCGACTGGCTGGAGCCGTCCGCCGACCCCGCGACCAGCGTCACCATCCCCGGCATCCCCGCGGACGTCACCACCGCCCACCTGGTGGTGGCCACCGACTCCTCGGACGACGCCGACCTGAAGGTCCAGCTGTCCGGCAAGAACGGCTGGTACACGCCCGTCAACAAGGAGAGCATCCACGTCAAGGCCGGTATGACCGCCGTCCTGGACTTCCAGTTCACCCAGGAGACCCGGGACGGCGTCAGCGCGCTCCGGCTCACCCCGTCCGACCCCAAGCGCGCCACCGCCCCCGTGGTGGCCGGACTGCGGGTCGACCGGGAGAACAAGGGCAAGACCGAGGCCACCTGGCTGGCCGGCGGCGCCCCCGTCGGCCCCCGGGCCTCGATCGCCGACAACCGCGGCGGGCAGACCACCCTGATGCTGACCGCCGTCGACTCCGACGCGAAGGTCCGGGTCTCCTCCTCGGCCGGCGCCAGCGGCGGCACCCCCGTGACCAAGGAGGTGTCGGTTCCGGCGGGCACCACCGTCGCCGTGGACGGCATCGAACCGGCCGGCCTGAACGGGCCCTTCGCGATCACCGTGGAGACCCTGAGCGGCGGCCCGGTGATGGCGGCCCGTCAGCTGGCCACCAACGTCAAGGACATCCCCACCTTCACCACCCAGCAG
Organism: Kitasatospora sp. NPDC004614; assembly: GCF_042873675.1. Taxonomy (NCBI): domain Bacteria; kingdom Bacillati; phylum Actinomycetota; class Actinomycetes; order Kitasatosporales; family Streptomycetaceae; genus Kitasatospora; species Kitasatospora sp. NPDC004614. The sequence goes on along the minus strand of NZ_JBIALR010000021.1, from coordinate 11,811 downwards.
CTGCGCGACGACCACGCCACCGTCCAGGTGCCGCAGGTCGCGGGCGACCCCGGCGTGGTGCTCAAGTAGCGCGCCGCGGCGAGGAGCAGCGGGCCCCCGGCCGGCTACTCCTCGCCGTACCGCGGGTCGATCGCGTCCGGCGACAGGCCCAGCAGCTCCGCGACCTGCTCGATCAGGATCTCGTGGACCAGCGCGGCCCGGTCCTCCTTCGACTTGGCGCGGATCTCCACCGGCCGCCGGTAGACCAGGATCCGGCTGCGCCGCCCCGCCCGCCCGGGAATCACCCGGCCGAGCGGCACCACGTCCGGCTCCGGCTCGCCCTTGACGGGCAGCGGCACCTCCAGGACGGCGAACTCCACGTCCTCCAACTGCGGCCAGCGCCGCAGCAGGCGCTCCATCGACTCCCGGACGTAGTCGTCGAAGAGCTCGGAGCGGGTCAGCGAAATGGGCACCTGCGGCGGGGCCAGTGGCCCGCGCAGGCCACGGCCGTGCCGGTCGCGGTGCCTGCGGCGACCGGAACCGGGCGGGGACGGGGGTGTTGAGCTGTCCATAGCAGTGTCGAGGGTAGTCCCTGGATGCCCGGAAGTGGACCACTCGAGCACGGCGCGTGACGGCACCGGGACACGCGAGCCGGGGGCGGGTCTTCGCGGCCCGGTCCCACTTGCGGTACCGTCCACCCTCGTGAGCTCTGTACGTCGTTGTTCGCGGACCGCGTGCGGCCGTCCGGCCGTGGCGACGCTGACGTACGTCTACGCGGACTCCACCGCGGTGCTCGGCCCGCTCGCGACGTACGCCGAACCCCACTGCTACGACCTGTGCGCCGAACACGCCGAGCGCCTGACCGCCCCGCGCGGCTGGGAGGTCGTGAGGCTGGCCGCCGAGACCAGCCCGCTGCGGCGCAGCAGCGACGACCTGGAAGCGCTGGCCAACGCGGTGCGCGAGGCCGCCCGCCCGCAGGAGCGGACGTCCCGTCAGAGCCCGCCGCCGGACGGCGAGTCCGGCCGCCGCGGCCACCTGCGGGTGCTGCGTTCCCCGGACAACTGACCGGCCCCGCACCGGCCTGACACCTGAGGTTCCCCGGAGCCGGGTACGCTGCCCATCTGCGGCTCGGACGGCGCGTCCGGTATGCGCGCAGCACATCGCAGCACACACACGGGAGCATTCTGGTGCGGGACCTCAAGCAGCTTGTGAAGGCGTACGACGTCCGGGGCGTCGTGCCGGACCAGTGGGACGAGTCGCTGGCGTACGCGTTCGGTGCGGCCTTCGTCGAGGTGATCGGCGGCAACGCCGTCGTGGTCGGCCACGACATGCGCCCGTCCTCGCCGTCGCTGTCCCGCGCGTTCGCCGAGGGCGCTGCCTCGCGCGGCGCCGACGTGGTCGAGATCGGCCTGTGCTCGACCGACCAGCTGTACTACGCCAGCGGCAGCCTGGACCTGCCCGGCGCGATGTTCACCGCCTCGCACAACCCCGCCCAGTACAACGGCATCAAGCTGTGCCGGGCCGGCGCCGCCCCGGTCGGCCAGGACACCGGCCTGGCCGACATCCGCGAGCTGGTCGAGTCCTGGCTCGACGAGGACGGCAAGGTGCACGTCCCGGCCTCCGACGCCGTCACCGGCACGCTGTCGGCCAAGGAGACCCTGGACGGCTACGCCGCGCACCTGCTCAAGCTGGTCGACCTGACCGCGATCCGCCCGCTGAAGGTCGCCGTCGACGCCGGCAACGGCATGGGCGGCCACACCGTGCCCACCGTGTTCGACGGCCTGCCGCTGGACGTCGTCCCGATGTACTTCGAGCTGGACGGCACCTTCCCCAACCACGAGGCCAACCCGCTGGACCCGGCCAACCTGGTCGACCTGCAGGCCAAGGTCCGCGAGGTCGGCGCCGACATCGGCCTGGCCTTCGACGGCGACGCCGACCGCTGCTTCGTGATCGACGAGAACGGCGACCCGGTCTCCCCGTCCGCGATCACCGCCCTGGTCGCCGAGCGCGAGATCGCCCGCGCCCAGGCCGCCGGCGAGGCCAACCCGACGATCATCCACAACCTGATCACCTCCTGGACCGTCCCCGAGGTGGTCCGCGACCTCGGCGGCGTCCCGGTCCGCACCCGGGTCGGCCACTCCTTCATCAAGCAGGAGATGGCCGTCACCGACGCGGTGTTCGGCGGCGAGCACTCCGCGCACTACTACTTCCGCGACTTCTGGCGCGCCGACACCGGCATGCTGGCCGCGCTGCACGTGCTGGCCGCCCTCGGCGGGCAGCAGGCGCCGCTGTCCGCGCTGACCGCGCGGTACAACCGGTACGCGGCCTCCGGCGAGATCAACTCCACCGTCGCCGACCAGGCCGCCGCCACCGAGCAGGTCCGCGCCGCCTACGCCGGCCAGGACGGCGTCACCGTCGACGAGCTGGACGGCCTCACCGTGGCCGGCCCGGACTGGTGGTTCAACCTGCGCGCCTCCAACACCGAGCCGCTGCTGCGCCTGAACGCCGAGGCCAAGGACCCGGCGAAGATGGAAGAGCTGCGGGACGGCGTGCTGGCCATCGTGCGGGCCTGACCGCACGGTCAGCCAGCCGCTGACTTTTCGGGTGCCCCGGCCGGTAGGGTTGCCACCGGCCGGGGTACTGCTGTGTCACCGGCCATCCGTACCGCGACACCCACAGATCCGGAGCCCGACCACCATGAGCCTGCCGTCCTTCCTGCTGGAGATCCTGGTCTGCCCGGAGTGCCGCGCGCCGCTCGCCGAGGAGACCGAGGGCGAGACCCACGAGCTGCGCTGCACCGGTGAGGCCTGCGGCCTGGTGTACCCGGTCCGCGACGGCATCCCGGTCCTGCTGGTGGACGAGGCCCGCCGCCCGTCCTGACCCTGCCCCGCCAGTCGCTGGAGGCCAGCCGCCATGTTCGACGACTCCCTGCTGGACGACCCGGCCGCCCTGCAGCGTGCCGACCGCCGACGTGAACTGCTGTCCCTGGCCGGGGCGGGTGCCCGGATCCGGGTCGCGCTGCGCCGCGCCGACGCGGCCGGCGTGAACGGGCTGAACCCCGAGGGCCGCCCGCGTGCGGTGCTGGTCGCCGGGCACGGCGGGGTGCTGACCGCCGCCGCGGTGCTGGCCGCGCTGGCGGTGCCCAGCTGCCAGGTCTGGCCGCTGCCGCCCGCCGATGCCCGCCCCGCCGGGCCCGCCTTCACCGACGGCGAGTCCTGGCAACTGCCCGGCTGGGCAGGCCCGTTGGATCTGGTGGTGCTGGCCAGTGCCGGCGGCCGCGAAGGCGGCATGATCAACCTGGCCGAGCAGGCGTACACCCGCGGCTGCGCGATCGCGGTGATCGCCCCCGACGGCTCGGAGCTCGCCGAGGCGGCCCTCCAGGTGCGCGGCCTGCCGCTGCCGTTCGAACCGAGCGCGGTGGAACCCGACGGCGCCGATGCCGAACCCGACCTGCCCGCCGAGGACCCGGCCGCGCTGTGGGCGGTGCTCGCCCCGCTGCTCACCCTCGCCGACCGGATCGGCGTCGCCCCGCTCGTCCCCGGCTCGCTGGAGGCCGCCGCCGACCGCCTGGACGAGGTGGCGGTGCGCTGCCGCCCCGACGCCCAGGCGTACGACAACCCGGCCAAGACGCTGGCCGGTCAACTCGCCGAGACCGTCCCGCTGCTGTGGTCCGACGGGGCCCCGGCCGCCGCCGCGGGGGAGCGGTTCGCCGCCGCCCTCGCCGACCGGGCCGGCCTGCCCGCGCTGACCGCCCGCCTCCCGCAGGCGCTGACCGCGCACCGCGGCATGTTCAACGGCCGCCTCGGAGCCGGCGCGGACCCCGACGACTTCTTCCGCGACCGGGTCGACGAGCCGGTGCCGCTCCAGCTCCAGGTGCTGATGCTCCGCCACACCCCGGGCGTCGCCGAACTCGAGGAGCCGACCTGGCCGGTGGCGCGCGCCCGCCGACTGGCGGCCGCCCACGAGGTGCGGATCACCGAGCACACCTCCAGCCTGGAGGACCCGCTACAGGCACTGGCCGAGCTGATCGGCCTGACCGATTTCGCGGCCGTGTACCTGGGCCTGGCCACCAGGAACTGACACGGTATCGTCCCTTCGTCAACCAAGGCCCGGCAAAGTTCGGGCCCTTGCGGAGGGAAGTACCGGGTTGAGTACCGAAGGCGGGACCAAGGCACTGGTCGCGGCACTGTCCGCGAACATCGGAATCGCGGTCAGCAAGTTCGTGGCGTTCGCATTCTCCGGCTCCTCCTCGATGCTCGCCGAGGGCGTGCACTCGCTGGCCGACTCCGGCAACCAGGTGCTGCTGCTGGTCGGCGGCAAGCGCTCCAAGCGGGCCGCCACCGAGGAACACCCCTTCGGGTACGGCCGCGAGCGGTACGTCTACGGGTTCCTGGTCTCCATCGTGCTGTTCAGCCTCGGCGGCATGTTCGCCATCTACGAGGGCTACGAGAAGATCGCCCACCCGCACGAGCTGGAGAACTGGTACTGGCCGGTCGGCGTGCTGGTGTTCGCCATCCTGCTGGAGGGCTGGTCCTTCCTCACCGCGTTCCGCGAGGCGTCCAAGGCCAAGGGCAAGCACGGCTGGGCGTCCTACATCCGCCGCGCCAAGGCCCCCGAGCTGCCCGTGGTGCTGCTGGAGGACAGCGGCGCGCTGGTCGGCCTGCTGCTGGCGCTGCTCGGCGTCGGCCTGACCGTCATCACCGGGGACGCGGTGTGGGACGGCATCGGCACCCTGTGCATCGGCCTGCTGCTGGTGGCCATCGCGCTGGTGCTGGCGCTGGAGACCAAGTCGCTGCTGATCGGCGAGTCCGCCGAGGCCGAGGTGGTGGCGCGGATCCGCGAGGCGCTGGTCGACCACGACACCGTCACCGGCGTGATCCACATGCGCACGCTGCACGTCGGCCCCGAGGAACTGCTGGTCGCCGCGAAGATCGCCGTCAACGCGGAGGACAGCGCCGCCGTGGTCGCCGAGGCCATCGACCGGGCCGAGGTCCGGGTGCGCAAGGCGGTGCCGATCGCCCGCGCCATCTACCTGGAGCCCGACATCTGGTCCGAGGAGAAGGCGCTGGCCGGACCGGACGCCGAGGCGACGCCGGGTGGTCCCGGCCCGAACGCCCACTGAGCCGCGTCCAATCGGTGTAGATTCGTCGGAGTGCCAAACGTCGCTGCTGATGGCGGTCGAGCGGAGCTCCGCTCCGGTCGAAGGAGAGAGGTCCTCCGACGGATTGTGCCGCAGCAGAGGGATGCCACCGCGCCCCTCTGCCGCTCAGCACACCCGTAACCAGGCCCATCCAGCTCATCCAGCGAGGAGTTCGCATGTCCACCCAGCCCACCGGCGACTACAAGGTCGCCGATCTCTCCCTGGCTTCGTTCGGTCGCAAGGAGATCCAGCTCGCCGAGCACGAGATGCCCGGCCTGATGTCGATCCGCGCCGAGTACGCCGAGTCCCAGCCGCTGGCCGGCGCCCGGATCACCGGCTCGCTGCACATGACCGTGCAGACCGCCGTGCTGATCGAGACCCTCACCGCCCTGGGCGCCGAGGTCCGCTGGTGCTCCTGCAACATCTTCTCCACCCAGGACCACGCCGCCGCCGCCATCGCGGTCGGCCCGAACGGCACCCCCGAGGACCCGCAGGGCGTCCCGGTCTTCGCCTGGAAGGGCGAGACCCTGGAGGAGTACTGGTGGTGCACCGAGCAGGCGCTGACCTGGCCGAACGGCCAGACCCCGAACATGATCCTGGACGACGGCGGTGACGCCACCCTGCTGATCCACAAGGGCGTCGAGTTCGAGAAGGCCGGCGCCGCGCCGTCGCCCGACACCGCGGACAACGACGAGTTCCGGATCATCCTGGAGCTGCTCAACCGCACCCTGGTCGAGACCCCGCAGAAGTGGACCGAGGTCGCCGCCACCATCAAGGGCGTCACCGAGGAGACCACCACCGGCGTCCACCGCCTGTACGAGATGCACCGCGACGGCAAGCTGCTGTTCCCGGCCATCAACGTCAACGACTCGGTCACCAAGTCGAAGTTCGACAACAAGTACGGCTGCCGCCACTCGCTCATCGACGGCATCAACCGCGCCACCGACGTGCTGATCGGCGGCAAGGTCGCGGTCGTCTGCGGCTACGGCGACGTCGGCAAGGGCTGCGCCGAGTCGCTCCGCGGCCAGGGCGCGCGCGTCATCGTCACCGAGATCGACCCGATCTGCGCCCTGCAGGCCGCGATGGACGGCTACCAGGTCGCCACGCTCGAGGACGTCGTCGAGATCGCCGACATCTTCGTCACCACGACCGGCAACAAGGACATCATCATGGCCTCGCACATGGCCCGGATGAAGCACCAGGCCATCGTCGGCAACATCGGCCACTTCGACAACGAGATCGACATGGCCGGCCTCGCCAAGCTCCCCGGCGTGGTGAAGACCGAGATCAAGCCGCAGGTCCACGAGTGGCGCAAGGAGGACGGCAAGACCATCATCGTCCTCTCCGAGGGCCGCCTGCTGAACCTCGGCAACGCGACCGGTCACCCGTCCTTCGTGATGTCCAACTCCTTCGCGAACCAGACCATCGCGCAGATCGAGCTGTTCGCCAAGACCGAGCAGTACCCGGTCGGCGTCTACGTCCTGCCGAAGCACCTGGACGAGAAGGTCGCCCGCCTCCACCTCGACGCCCTCGGCGTCAAGCTCACCACCCTCACCCAGGAGCAGGCCGACTACATCGGCGTCCCGGTCGAGGGCCCCTACAAGGCGGAGCAGTACCGCTACTGACGTCCCGCCCCCGTCACGCCGGTGCCCGGCACCCCCACCGCGGGGGTGCCGGGCACCGGCGCGTTCGCGGGCCTAGGGCAGCACGTCCACCGACCACTCGCGGTCGTCCGCGCCGCGCGGCACCACCCTGGTCAGCCAGACCTGCAGCTTGCTCTGCTCGTCCGACGCCGGATGCAACTCGTCCACGCACCAGCGCATGCCCTTGCCGGACGTGCAGAGCCCGGTGTCCCGCAGCGGCAGCGTGGCCTCCCCGGGGCCCTCCGGCACCGCCGACACCGTGACGGCGTGGCCGCCCCGCTCCTGCAGGCCCACCCGGGCCGTCCACAGGTCCGAACCGCCCACCGTGTGCCGCAGCGACGCCTGGGTCACCACCGCCTCCGCCGGCAGCGAGGAGAACGCGACCGGCATCGGCGGCGTGTACTTCCCCATCACCACCCCCGTCGCGACCCGCAGTGGCAGCTGCTGCCGGTCCGCCTCCGCCAGACCCGTGCTGTCCAGCTGGAACCAGCGCCCGTCCGGGCCGCGGAACCGCAACAGGTTCAGCGTCCTCGCGAACCCCGGGTCGCTCGACGTCATCCAGTACGCCTCCTGCCCGTTCACCGGCGGCGCGTCCACCCGCACCCCGTCGCCCGGGCCCAGCAGCGGGTCCACCAGCGGGGTCACCCCCACCGGGAACGCGGTCAGCGTGAAGTGCGGCCCGGCGCCCGTGGCCACCACCTCCACCCCGGCCGAGCTCGACCGGAACTCCACCTCCGTCACCTCGGCCGGCAGCCAGCCGAACCGGGCCGGCACCGTCAACACCGTGTGGCCGGGCACCGGCGCCGGCCACCCGGCACCCCGATCCGTCGGCCGGGCGGACGGATCCCACCCGTCCCCGTTCCCGCCCAGCAGCGTGAACGACCCCGCCGCCAGCACCGCAGCAGCAGCAGCCGCCGCCACCACCGACCAGGACCGCCGCCGCAGCACCGCCCGGCCCCGCCGCACCGCCAGCGCCGGATCCACCCGCGACGGCGGGGCCGACACCTCCTCCGCGGCCACGAAGCGCGCCATTCGCACGGACAGCTCTTCCCCGTCCCCGGTCATGCCTCCGACCTCCCCGCCGGACGAAGCCGCACCGAACGCCGCAGCGCCCGCAACGCCCGCGAACTCTGGCTCTTCACATTGCCGCTCGAACACCCCAGCTCCTCCGCCGTCTGCTCGACCGTCAGATCGCAGTAGTAGCGGAGCACCACGGTGGCCCGCTGGCGCGGCGGCAACGCTGCCAACGCCTCCCGCAGGTCCAGCGACACCGCCAGATCCGCCTCCACCGGCGCCGGCCCCTCCGGTGGCCGCGCCGCCGGCCTGGTCCGCCGCCACCACGCGGTGCGCTGCTCCGCCAGGAACGCGTTCACCAGCACCGCCCGGGCATAGCCGTCCGGATTCTCCGCCCGGCTCACCCGCCCCCAGTGCAGATACAGCTTGGTGATCGACTCCTGCACCAGGTCGTCCGCACGATGCCAGTCCGCGCACAGCAGATACGCGACACTCCGCAACCAGACCGCCCTGGAGGTCACGAACGCGGTGAACTCCTCGTCCCGCGCCAGCTCCGCCATCTCCGGAGCCCCTCCTCCCAGTGGACCGACGGCACAACCGCGCCGCCGACCCCCTGATGCGGCCCGCCCCCGCAAAGGTTGCATGCCGGATTACGTAGGCTTCCCCCCATGCCGAACGGCCGCTACACCCTCCACGACCCGCACGACGGAACCCCGCTCGGCGAGGAACGCTTCCAGTGCGCCCCCGGCCCGGCCGGCTGGCGCTACGTCGCCAAGAGCTACCGTCCCGACGGCACCGTCCTCGGCACCACCGACCTCACCCTGGACGCCCGCCACCGCCCGATCCGCGTCGAACTCCGCAGCGGCGGCTGGCAGGTGCGCGGCGGCGCACTCGACGGCGTGCACTGGGTCCGGGCCGCCGCCGACCCCGCCACCTCCGACGCCGTCGAGGGCGAGGACCGGGCCCACGCCTTCACCGGCGACTCGCCCGCGTTCCTGATCGCCACCGCGCGGCTGCTCGACCTCGACCCCGGCAGCAGCGCCCGGATCCGCCTGGTCTCCTTCACCGGCCAGGCCCTCGCCCCCCGCACCCTCGACCAGAGCTGGCAGCTGCTCACCGTCGAGGACCACCCCACCGACACCGGACCGCTCCCCGTCGAGCACTACCGGGTCACCGACCTCGAAACCGGCGAACTCCGCGACGTCCACCTCACCGGGGACGTGCTGCTCGCCGCCCCCGGCATCGACCTCGAAGAACTCGACAGCCCGCCCAACCCCCGCCGCTGACCGCTCCGTTCACGCCGGCGGCGCGAACCCGCCGCCGCCTTCGCCGGCGGGCGGCTGGGAGGGCAGCGGGGGCGCCGCAGGTGCTGCGGCCTTCGCGAGGGGGACGGGCTGCCCGGTTGGGACCGGGGGAGCCGCGGGGGCCGGGGGAGCGGCCTCCGCGGGCTGCGCCTGCTGCGGGACGCCGAGCATCCGCACCGGTTTCCCGTTCGGCTGCTGCGGCGGGCCCACCGGGGCCGGACCGGCCTGCGCCGGAACCGGCATGCCCGTCGGAACCGGCATGCCCGTCGGAACCGGCATGGGCACCGGCGCCCCGTACATCGGTGCGCCGTACGCCGCCGGGGCCGCCTTCTCCCACTCGCGGCGCTGGCGTTCCATCGTCACCGCGCCCAGGTACGCCATCGGCGGCAGGCCCTGCGGCACCGACCAGCCGATCCGTTCGGCCAGATCGGCGGCCAGCCGGTCCGCCAGACCGGTTGCCACCGGCTGGTCCAACTCACGCATCCGGCTGAGCAGTTGGCGGATCGAAAGCCACAGGCTGTCCGGCACGCCGGACAGGTCCAGCGCCACCAGATCGGCCCCCAGCATGTGCATCACCTGCGGCGGCACCGGCGGCACCATCCCGTGGCCGCTGGCGCTCTGCGGCAACCGCTCCCGGATCACCAGCGTCCCCGCGAAGATGTCGCCCAGCCGGCGCCCCTGCTCCGAGAACAGCGACACCACCACGGCCGGCATCGCCATCAGACCGAAGTCGATGACCCCCACCAGCCCGCGCACCAGCGCGTGCCGGAAGCGGATCGGACCACCGTCCGTCCGCACCACCCGCAGCCCCAGCGCCGCCTTCCCCACCGACCGTCCGCGTGACAGCGTCTCCACCATCACCGGCAGCAGCACCGTGAAGAACACCATCAGCGCGATCACGAAGGCGTCCCCCGCCGCCCCCTCCATCGCGGACAGCCCGAAGAGCATCGCGATCCCGCAGAGGAAGTACCCCATCATGTAGACCACTGCGTCCAGCAGCCGGGCCAGGGCCCGTGACGGCAACCTCGCCGCCCGCAGCCCCAGGACGACCGCCTCACCGGTCACCAGCTCGCTCACGCCACCCACCTGTTCCGCTCCCGGGCGCGCCGGACGACCCACGTCGCGCGACCCGCCCCCCTCGATCAACAGCGGCAAACATACGGCTGCCCACCCCCGCCCGGTAACCCCGGGAGCCGCATCCGATATCCCCCGACGCGCCACGCGCCGCCTCTGGCATGCTGAGCCCCGCACCGCCCCGGCCGCACACCAACCAGTGCCCGCCGTCCTGCCCCGCCGCGCACCCGGAGAGAGCCGCAATGGACCTGGACGTCTTCGTCGCCGCCCACCAGGCGGAATGGCACCGGCTGGAGATACTCAGCGGCCGCCGCCGACTCACCGGCGAGGAGTCCGACGAGCTGATCACCCTGTACCAGCGCGCCACCAGCCACCTCGCCCAGGTCCAGGCCGCCGCCCCGCACCCCGGCCTGGAGGGCCGTCTCACCACACTCGTCGTCCGCGGCCGCAACGCCGTCGCCGGCGCCCGCAGCTCCTCCTGGCGCGACGCGGCCCGCTACTTCACCGTCAGCTTCCCCGCCGCGCTGTACCGCTCCCGCCGCTGGTGGCTGACCATCGGCCTGGTCTTCTTCCTGCTCAGCGCCCTGCTCGCCTGGTGGATCGGCACCAGCCCCGAGGTCCGCAACTCCCTGATCCCGCCGGACCAGCTGAACGAGCTCACCAAGCCCGGCGGCGAGTACGAGGCCTACTACACCGACCACCCCTCGGCGAACTTCGCCGCCAAGGTGTGGACCAACAACGCCTGGGTCACCGCCTACTGCCTGATCTGCGCGGTCGTGCTCGGCATCCCGGTCATCCTCATCCTGCTCACCAACATGATCAACCTCGCCGCCGGCCTCGGACTGATGGCCTCCGCCGGCCGCCTCCCGCTCTTCCTCGGCCTGCTCATCCCGCACGGCCTGCTCGAACTCACCGCCGTCTTCGTCGCCGCCGGCCTCAGCCTCCGCCTCGGCTGGACCGTCATCGACCCCGGCCCCCGCACCCGCACTGTGGCCCTCGCCGAGGAAGGCCGCGCCGTCATCGGCTCGGTCATCGGCCTCACCGCCGTCCTCCTGGTCACCGGAATCATCGAAGGCTTTGTCAGCGGCTCCGCCCTCCCCACCTGGCTCCGGGTCGGCATGGGCCTCACCGTCGAAGCCCTCTTCCTCGTCTACGCCCTCGTCCTCGGCAAGCGCGCCGCCGCCGCCGGCGAGCTCGGCGACGTCGAGGCCGCCGACCGCACCGACCACCAGCCGATGGCCGCCTGACCCACGGCGTGCCTGGTCAGGGGCGCGGTTTTAAACCTGGTAGCCTGTTGATCACCCCGAGGGATCATTGACTTGATCTTTTCGTGTCAGTAGGTTTGAACGGTTGGGCGCGATTGGACTTACGGTCCGCCCGGGCGTAGGGTCTACGACATCGCAGGAACAAGGTGGGCGCCCGAGAGGGTGCAGAACCGGTTCCGGCGAAAAACCCCGAAGCAGAGCAACGCAGAACCTTTGATAAGGTCTGTAGCGAAGTCGAAGGAATTCCCACTTCAGCGGGAATCGAAAATCGGATCGAATGAAACTCCGGAAAACGGGGCGGAAAACATCTGATAAGCTGAGAACACGAAAGAACGAAGCGCCCGGAGGGCCTGCTGGAAGGCAGACCGAAGGAAGTGTCCGTTCCTTGAGAA
>NZ_JBIALR010000020.1:0-123989 GCF_042873675.1 Kitasatospora sp. NPDC004614 | reverse complement strand
AGGGCTATCATCGGGGAGGACCCCGCCCGCACCGGCTGCATCGCGCCGGTGGGGGCGATGTCGACGCTGGCCGGCTACCCCGCGACCCGCAAGACCGGCTTGTGCCGGGGCGGGCGCCCCCCCGGCCCGGGCGCCGGGGGGACGCCGCTGGTCAACCGCTATTGACCTGAAGCACGCTTGAAGTCCTACCGTCGAGGTGCGTGAGATCACCCCGCTCCGGAACGAGAGGCCGTGCACCATGCCCATAGAGCTCAACCACACCATCGTGGCCGCCCGCGACCGGCGGGCCACCGCCGACTTCCTGACCGGCCTGCTCGGGCTGCCCGAGGCCGAGGTCCACGAGCCGTTCCTGGCCGTGCAGCTGGGCAACCGGGTGACGCTCGACGTGATGACCGCCGCGGGCCCGATCACCCCGCAGCACTACGCGTTCCTGGTCTCCGAGGACGAGTTCGACGCGATCTTCGGCCGGATCGAGGCCCAGGGCCTGACCTACTGGGCCGACCCGTTCTCCCAGCAGCCCGGCCGGGTCAACCACTGGAACGGCGGCCGCGGCGTGTACGTGAAGGACCCGGACGGGCACAGCATCGAGGCGCTGACCAGGCCCTGAGCGCTCCCGCCGGTTCACTCGCCGGTCCGGTTACCGTGGAGTGATGAGCGAACAGCAGCGGCCGGCATTCGAAGCGGACCCGGGCACCGTCCACCCGGTGGCCAGGGTGGCCCTCGGGACGGCCGGGGTCACCCTGATCTCGGTCGGCCTGGTGCTGCTGGTGCTGCCCGGCCCGGGCACGCTGCTCCTGCTGGCCGGGTTGATCCTGCTGGCCCGGGCGGTCCCGGCGCTGTCCCGGTACGTCGAGCCGGTCCGGGTGCGGGCGATGGCGGGCGTCGAGGCCAGCGTCGCCTCGCGCTGGCGGATCGCCGGCACGGTGCTGGTCGGGCTCGGCATGATCGGCGCCGGCACGGTCGCGGTGCTGGTGCCGAGCCTGCCGCTGGCGGGCTGGGCGACCGGGCTGAGCCTGATGCTGTCGGGCCTGATCCTGCTCGGCCTGATGGTCTGGAGCCACCGCCGGGTGCACGGCTCGCGGTAGTTCAGCGCGCCAGCCGGAAGGCGGTGGCGGCGGCCGCGCGCAGGGGCCAGGCGGGGCGGGGGACGTCGAAGGCGGCCCGCAGCGGGGCGTCCAGCAGGGCGGTGGCGAAGGCCGGGGCGTGCCGGGCCAGTGGGCCGGGCAGGCGGGCCGCGAACAGGCCGGAGACGGCCTGCCAGAGGGCCCGGCCGGCCGGGCTGGGCGCGAACCGGGCGGCCTCGAACTCGCGCATCCAGGCGGCGATCCCGTCCAGGCCGGGGCCGGGCAGTGCGGGCAGCTCCAGGGCGGCGGCCAGCTCGGCCTGGAAGGCGAACGCGGCCTCCCGCTCGGCGGGCGTCACGCCGCCGTTCCGGGCGGTGAACTCCACCGGGCAGACGGTGAAACAGGCCAGCACGTAGCGCATCAACTCGGCGTCCACGCCCGGCAGCCGGTGCATCGCGGCGAGCTCGGCGACGATCTTCCGGCCAGGGCCGCTGTTCACCCCGTGGCCGATCAGCGCGAACATCATGGCGCCGGTGGCCTTCGCCCGGGCCTTCGGCGCGGACGTCAACTTGCCGGTGGCGGACAGCACTTCGGCGATCTCGGGGACGGCGAAGGTGCGCACGAAGCCGAGCGTCAGGCCGACCCGGGCACGCTGCGGGGCCCGCCGCAGCACCAGCGCGGCGAACGCGTCCCGGGGCGGTTCCGTCATCGTTCCTGCTCGGCCAACGCCCGTTCCAGCAGCGGGGATTGGAGGAACGAGGCGACCAGCACCAGGTGCGCGCGCTCCTCGGCCGGGTCGGCGTCCAGGCCGGGCAGCACCGGCTGCTCCTCGCGCGGGCGCGGCACCGCCCCGGCGGCCAGCGCGCCGACCGCGGAGCGCAGCGCGGCGGCGACCACCAGCGCGTCCCGCTCGTCGGTGCCGAGCGCGGCCTCGGCGGCGAACCGCTCGGCGCCGCGGACCGCCGCCGGGTCGATCCACGGGCGGAGCGTCAGCTGGCCGTCGCGGATCTCCAGGCCACGCCGGGTGGTGCGCCACTCCAGGTCGCGCAGTGCGGCGCGTTCGCGCCAGGCGGGCGACGGGCCCTCCAGGGCGAGTCGGCGGTCGGCCCGGTAGACCAGGTCCCAGAGCGGGCGCAGCGCCCGGAAGTCGCGGCGGCGCTGGGTCCAGGCGGCGCCGGCCGGGCCGGCGAAGCCGAGGGTGATGCCGACCGCGCCGAGCGCGGCGAACAGCGGGCCGAGCGCGGTGCTCAGCCACTCGACGTCGTTGACGCCGGCGTACGCGAGGGCGATCGCGGCGAGCTTGCACACCACGTAGCCGCAGGCGGTGAGCGCGCCGGCGGCGATGAACCGGATGCCGCGGCGCAGCCAGCCGGCGGGGAGCCGGGCGGCGTGGCCGAGGCAGACCCGGCCGATGTCGATCAGCGAGAAGGCGTACAGGCCCTGGTAGAGCGTCAGGAACAGGGCAGTGGCGGCGCGCGGGGCGAAGGTGGTGTCGAAGGTGAGCGGCGTCTCGGGCCGGTACGGGCCGCCGATCAGGAACAGCGCCACCAGCACCGGTACCAGCGCGGCGAACACGGCGGTGCGGCGGCGCACCCGCCGCCGCAGCCGGTCGTCCAGCGGCGCCCACACCTCGGTGCCGGAGCGCTCCTCGGGCGGCGACCAGACCAGCGCGAGGACCACGGCGGCGGCGGAGAAGCCGATGATGCCCAGGTAGACCAGCAGGGTGGCCAGGTTGCCGACGCCGGTGACGTGGTCGATCGCCCGGTACAGCAGCGGGGAGGCCAGCAGGAAGGAGGTGGACGGCGAGGCGACCGCCAGGGCGACCACCAGCAGGCCGAAGGACGGCTCGCGCCGCCAGGCCCGCAGCTTCAGCCCGGCCACCACCCAGGCGGCACAGCCGATGCTCAAGTAGGCCAGGTTGTAGGGCAGTTCAGACATGCTGTCCCTTGCGGTGCTCCAGCGCGGGGGCGAGCTGCGAGGTGGTGCCGGCCCCCGGGGCGAGCACCAGGACGCGCATCAGTTCGGCGCCGAGCACCTCCGCCTCCTCTTCGGCGGCGTCGTCGTAGTGCGAGCGGCCGAGCACCAGCCGGAGCATCTCCGGGTCGATGGTGGGCAGTTCGACCAGCGTCGGGTCCTCGTCCGGCGACGGCGGCTCGCTCAGGTGCCCGCACAGCAGGTGCGCCAGTTCGTGGCAGACGATGTGCGCGCGGTGCAGCCCGGAGGTCTCCTGCTCGACGTGGATCACGTCCTCGGTGGACAGCCGTTCCACGAAACCGGACGGCTCGCCGACCCGCATCCGGCGCGGCGCGATCCGGATCGGCCGGTCCAGGTGCGCGGAGACCACTCCGCACAGTTCCTCGACGGTGCTCAGCGGCGGCAGACGCAGTTCGCGCGCCACCGCCCGCATCCGGCGGCGGGTCCTCCCGAGTCCGCTCCCCACACCACGCACGTCGACCCCCTCCGGGCGCCGCCAGTGTCCCAGCGGCACCTGCTGACGCTCCGTCACGTCGTCGGTCCGGCCTCGTCCGACTGGCCGGTGGGCAGGCCGACGGCCCGCCGCAACTGCTCCACAATAGTGAGTGCGGCGTCCTGCATCTCCGGCGGCAGGCCGGCCGCGCGCATGGCGATCCGCTCCACCCGGGCGTCGCGCAGCGCCTCGATCTTGCGCAGGTCGCGCTCGACCGCGCTGGCGGTCTCCGAGTCGGAGAAGTAGTCCAGCGGGACACCGAAGAACTTGGCGATCCGGACGGCGTTCTCCAGGCTCGGCTTCTGGGTGCCCTTGCGCAGGTTGCCGATGTACGTGCCGCTCAGCCCGGTGCCTTCGGCGATCTCGGAGTCCCGCCAGGGCCGGCCGAGGTCCTTGGGGTAGATCACCGCTATCAGACGCCGGAAACGGCTGGCGAAGTCCAGTGCTTCGGCGCGGGAGGAGTCCGTGGGCATGTGCCGGATCATAGAGGGTTCGTACCCCCGGGCGTATCCCCCCGATAACCCTGTTCTGAACGATCGTTGGGGAATTGGTGCGGAAAGCGTGCGGGCAGGTCGCCGCGGGCGCCCGTTCGTCACTCTTGAATCCACGATAGTTGACACAGCGTGGGCGGGATCGGCAGGATCGGCATCCTGATGCTCGGGCGCCGTTGCCCCACGGGGGTGGGCAGCGGCGCTCGTTCGGCGGGTTGCCGTGCGCCGTCGCGCGCACGCCCCGCGAACCGGAGCTTCCAGGCCCGCCGTCTCGGCGTCATCTTCCGTTAGCTACAAGGCAGTTCCGCGCCGATACGCTCCCCGCGTCCTCGCCCGGCGCCCGTCCGCCAGCACCACTCGGGCGCGCCCCGCCCGAAAGGCCGCGCTGCCGATGGCTCCCCGACTCTCCGTCGTCGTCCCCGTGTACAACGTCGAGCGGTACCTCGTCGACTGCCTGGACTCGATCGCCGACCAGAGCTTCGCCGACTTCGAATGCGTCCTGGTGGACGACGGCTCCACCGACACCAGCGCCGACCTCGCCGAGCAGTACACCGCCCGCGACCCGCGCTTCCGGCTGGTCCGCCAGCCCAACCGGGGCCTCGGCGCGGCCCGCAACACCGGCGTGCGCCACCTCACCGCCGGCACCGAGTACCTGGCCTTCGTCGACAGCGACGACACCCTGCCCACCCACGCCTACCGGCTGATGATCAGCACCCTGGACGAGACCGGCTCCGACTTCGCCACCGGCAACGCGCTGCGGCTGCGCAGCACCGGACTCGAACCCTCGCACGCGCACCGCCGCCCGTTCGCCGAGACCCGGCTGCGCACCCACGTCCGCGAACTGCCCGCCCTGGTCACCGACCGCACCGCCTGGAACAAGGTCTACCGCCGCACCTTCTACGCCGCGGCCGGCCTCGAGTACCCCGAGGGCATGCTGTACGAGGACGCCCCCGTCAGCGTCCCGCACCACTTCCTGGCGACCAGCGTCGACGTGCTGTCCGAGCCGGTCTACCACTGGCGGATCCGCGAGGACGGCGACCGCTCCATCACCCAGCGCCGCACCGACCCGCGCGGCCTGGCCGACCGGGTGCGCTCCATCGAACTCGTCCGCGGCTGGCTGCTGGACCGCCCCGAACCCGCCTTCCGCGAGGACCTGCGGGCCTACGACCACAACACCCTGGTCGAGGAGATCCCGATGTTCTTCTGGACCGTCCCCGACGGCGACCGCGCTTACCGGCACGCCTACCACCGGCACATCACCCGGCTGCTCAGCGCCATCGGCCCCGAACACCTCGCCGCGCTCCCACCCGTGCTGCGCCTCAAGTACCGCCTCACCGTGGCGGGCCGGCTGCACACCCTGTCCGGCGTCCAGCGCGCGCACCGCCGGGTCCGCAACGCCCGCAAGGCGCTCCGCCGTTGATCAGCGGGCCCGCCGCCGCAGCAGCGCCACCCGGGCCTTCAGCAGCCCCGGGACGAACAGGTAGACCACGGCGGGAACCACCAGGGCGGTGATCGCCAGCACCCGCAGCGGCACCGCCAGGTCGCTCAGCGACGGGCCGAGCAGCAGCTGGACGACCGTGATCGACGGGAAGACGGCCATCCAGGTGATCAGCGCGCGGACGTGCACCGACGGGGCGGGGTGGGTGGTGGCGGCGGCGGTGGCGGCGGTGTCGGCCATGGGGGTCTCCTCGGGGTGTGGGCGCGTACTGAGACGGTAGCCAACCAACTGGTTGGAGGTCAACCATCCAGTTGGTTGGCAAGGCGCACCCTGCCGCCCTACGCTGAGCACATGACTCAGGACCCGATGTCCACCAAGCAACGGCTGCTCGTCGCCGCCAGGGAAGAGTTCGCCGCACACGGCATCGCGGGCGGCCGCGTGGACCGCATCGCGGAACTGGCCGGCGTCAACAAGGAGCGCATCTACGGCTGCTTCGGCAGCAAGCAGAAGCTCTTCGACGAGGTCGTCGCCGCCGCCCTCGACGAACTCACCGAAGCCGTCCCCCTCCAGGCCGGCGACGACCCCGCCGAATACGTCGGCCGGGTCTACGACTTCCACCGGGCCAACCCCGTCCTGGTCCGGCTCTTCCTCTGGGAAGGCCTGCACTACCGCGACGCCGCCCTCCCCAACGAGGCCCAGCGCGCCACCCACTACGAACAGAAGGTCGCCGCCCTCGCCGCCACCTTCGGCGCCGAAGCCTCCCCCCAGGTCGCCGCCTGCCTACTGAGCCTGATCGGCCTCGCCGCCTGGCCCACCGCCGTCCCCCAGATGACCCGCCTCATCCTCGGCACCACCCACCCCGACCTGCGCCCCCACGTCGTCGAGTTCGCCCGCCAGGCCCTGTCCGGCTCCCTTCCGATCCCCGCGGACGCCTGACCCGTCGCCACCCGCCGTCCGGCCTTCGCATTCGGCCGGGCAGGCCGGAGACCCTCGGTCCAGAACTGCCGAAGGCGCCAAGTACGTGGCTGCCGGCGGCGAGCCGGAGGGCGATGTCGGTGGGCGATGTCGGTGGGCAGTGCGAGCCTGTGCCCATCGGCGGGGAGGGAGCGCGGCGTTGCCGAAGAGCAGGGTTCGCAAGAAGGCCGGACAGCAGGCAGGGCGGAAGACCACGCCCCGGGCCAAACCGGTCGGGATGAAGCACGACATGGCGGTGTACGAGAACTTCGAGCGCTGCGCGACGCGCATATTCGAGGTCCTCCACAAGGCGCAGCAGGCCTCGCCGGGGGCGCCCCGCGTGTTGTTCTTCGACGTGCAGGGCCACCGGAACGACGAGGGTGGCTACGACCACGACGCCTGGGAGATGCTCAACGACTTCCTGCCCAAGAAGGCGCTCCCCTACCTGACCGAGATCCACACCCCGATGTACGCGATAAAGAACCCGCGGCGGCAGAACGACCTGGTCCCCGACCAGCTGCTTGTGGGCTACCCGGAAGGAGAGGAGAAGTCGTTCTGGTACGACATCGACTCACTGCCCCTGCGAACCAGGGAGACGGAGGAGAGCAGCCGTAAGACCGCTCCGTCCAAGCAGTCGATCATGGAGTACCTCGGGATCGACGAGGAATGCCTGATCTGCTGGGGCTCCCCGGTCGAGCGGGCGCACGTGGTTCCCGCCTCCCTGGGCGGCTCGATGGACGTTCGGAACTTCGCCCTGCTCTGCGTGGAACACCACCGGCAGGCGCCGGACATCGCGGACGCCGAAGCATTCTGGGCCTGGGTCGACTATGCCGAGCTGCGTGACTCGGGCAGCAAGTGGAAGCGGGCGCCCGAGGAGGTCAAGCGCTGGGTGGAGGCCGCCGGTGGCCGGGTGGAGCCCGTGGACCGCGGCGAGAAGGCCTTCCAGGCCGCCGTCGAGTTCGAGCTTCGCAACCTCTACAACTGGTCCGACGAGGACTTCGCCAAGGTGTCCTGGGCCTTCCTGGAGGAGTACCACCACGTCCTGGACCGTGCGACCGGGCGGCACTTCGGCGTCGAGCGGAAGGTTGCCACCCATGCCTGGGCCTACCACGTGGCCATGCTCAGGCTCTCCCGCACCTGACCGCAGTGCGCTCGGGGCTTTTCCGGTGGTGGCCAGGGCCGGGGTCGAACCGGCGACCTTCCGCTTTCAGGCCAAGCCTGGGCTGCAATTCGGCAGTTGGAGTCAGTGCCCCTCGGTCCAGAACTGCTGGAGCCGCGCGATCGCCTGGGCCTTGTCCAACTCGGCGACCTGGTCCTCGGCGAGTCCGACGCGGTTGATCAGCATGTGGACCAGATCCGCAGGAAGCGCCTCGCGTGGCGGCTCGGGAGCGCCCCGATCGGGAAGCGTGCCGTCCAGGACGCAGGGCCAGAACGCCTCCTCCGTCACGTCCAATTGGTCGCGGAGGATGTGCGCCCAGATGGCGGCGCCGTACACGGTGCGGTCGACCGGATGCGACACCCGGGTGCGCAGGATGCGCCCGTCGGCAAGCCCGAGTTCGTACGTCATGTGGTGGGTGCCGGTGCGGCCGCGTGCGTCGCGTACGCGTTCCCAGCCTTCAACCTCGCAGAACTGCTCGTGTCGTTCGCGTGTCGGCTGAGGCCAGGTCACTTCGCGACTCCGAGCAGCCAATCACGGAGCTGCGCGTCGTCGCTGAGGCCGATCAGCTGGACCAGGCCCCAGTTGTCGCGATGGTTCGGAGCGCTCAGGAGCCGGTCCTGCCAGTCCTCCGAGTACTCGCGGAGCGCGCCGACCATCTCGTCGATGGCCTCATCAAACGTGCCGCCGTCCGCGGCGACCGGGAGGCCGGGGAAGAACACCGACCAGCCGCCGCCCTCCGCAACCACCTCGGCCTTGGACGGGCACAGCAGCGTGAGGGCGTGGCGCAGCCGCCCCGCGTCGACGACGGCCGCACGGCCGGTGTCTCGGCGAACGGTCGCGACCCGGCCCTGCCCGGCTGCGTCCAGCAGGTCCTTCAAGTGCGCTCGGGCTTCGGTGTAGCTCTCGTAGTGGACTGCTGCCATTGGGAGCCTCCTCGTCCGAGAACCAGGGTCGCGCCCGCCGTGAAGTACGTCAAGTACGTTACGTACTTACTGTCGGGCAGGAGAGTGGTGACCGTCAGCCGTCCCGTTGGCGTCAAACGACACAAAAATGCCCCCGCAGCGCGATGCGCTCGGGGGCTTTCTGCTGGTCAAACTGTGTGGCCAGGGCCGGGGTCGAACCGGCGACCTTCCGCTTTTCAGGCATTAGCAGTGGGATCAACAAGCTGGCCGAGTTTTGGCCCCAATGAGTCGAGCCCGCATCTCCGAACAGTCGTTCGAGTCTTTTGGGGCGAGACCCAGGGCTCCTACCTGATTGCACCGATGAAGGTGACCACAGCCAAAATGAAGAAGGAAGTGACGGTATAGCGAAAGATCGTGATGGCCGATCGCAGGTGGCGATGTCGCTGCGAGTGCTGGAGGATATCAGTCCACAGCTCGGCTGAAGCGTGACTGAGGATCTCCTCGTGGCTCAGTGCGGCCAATTTGCGGGCAAAGCTGCTGTGGCCGTCGACTGCCGTCAGTGTGTCGCCCCAGTTGAAGAGAAACCTGGACGGAATCTCTTCCTGGTGGAACTTTCGCGTGGTCTTCCGGGCCGCGATGGCGTCTATACAACTCCAGAGGCCACGCAGAACAAGAAGGACAGTCGTCGCCGCCAGTGCGGAGAAAACTATGGTTAGTGCGACCCCTTGAGATTCATTCGATGACTGGAAATGGAAGTTCGCCAGGAGTGCGGATCCTGCCATGACGACCGTGTTTGCGCTCAGGAGTACGGATGCCCGGGCGGACGTGGACGCTCGAAGGCGGTCGTATCGGTCAATATGCCATCGCGTTAGGTCTACCAGTGTCTCGGTGGGCACTGCGCTTCCCTTGCGCGGCCGCGATGGCCGAGGAGGAGTCGGCTGCCCGCCAGGGGACACCTGCCCTCCGGTCGTGTTGGTCAAGATTCCCCCTGCTTCCAGTCACTGCCGGTCGGCTGCACTAGCCTAGGGCCAGACCTACGGCCGCGTTGCTGCTTCGCCGCAAAATGCACCACTGGTGCTGCGAATGAGCGGCAAAGGGGGGCAAATGCCGCAAATCTTCATAAACTACCGCAGAGCAACCGATGCGTATGCTGCTGCGCTTCTTGACGAGCTGCTCTCCAGGGAGCTTGGGTCGAGGCGGGTATTTAGGGCTGCAAAGTCGATTCCCGTGGGCTCCGACTATGTTTCTGAAATATCGAAGGCAATAGGTTCCTGTGATGCGATGCTGGTCGTCGTCGGAGTGGGGTGGAGCGAGAGTTTTTCTGCAATAGGGAATGGGCGGGAGGACTGGGTTCTTCGTGAGATAAGAGAGGCGCTAGGGGCCCGGAAGGTCATAATCCCGATCGTCCTTTCAGGGGCTTCGGTGATTCGGCGGGAAAGCCTTCCGGAAGATCTTGCGGGTCTGGAATTTCTGCAGTACCTCCGATTTGACTATCGGAACTCTGCTCAAGATGCCATTTATATTTCCAGGCGACTTCGAGAAAGGTTCCCCAGTAGAAGTGTTTGGTCGTACTGGAGGCGAATCCGAACGACTGGCTGATGCCGTGCACTGTTGGGCTACGGGATCATCATCAGGATCACGCAGTGATGCCGTCGGGGTGGTTTTTGGCGCAGAGTGCGGGCACTGAGAGCGTCCAGCAATCTTCTTTTCAGGCGCTCGCCGGGGCTCCTGGCGGTGTGATCACGCCGGGCCTGGCACAGCTTGCCAGCCGGACAACCCCGTTCGGCGGCGTCCGGGGTTGTCCGTTGGTGTTGGCGTACGGGCTGGCGTACGCCAACACCAACGAGACGGGGAAGCCCGTCCTACTCAAGGGCGTTGGCGCGCTCCGCCAGGCCCAGCAAGTCGGGTGAGGCCGACCCGCCGGCAACCAGCACGAGTTCACGGATGGTGGATCGAGCCGAGACGTGGGTTCGCACCGTCTCGGGAGCCAGTTCCTCAGCCCGGAGCAGGCACTCCAGCGCCTCCCCGATGTGGCGCCGCTGCGCGTGGGCCCGGCCGAGATCCATGAGCAGCCGCGAGCGGCGCTCCGGGGAGAGCTGGTCCGCGTTGATCTGCCTGCCCAGGTCGAGGGCTTCGCCCGCGTCCCCCAGATCAACGGCCGTGGAGACAGCCTGAATCTCCACGTTGGTCGGGCCGAACTCCAGGTTGAAGTCATTGCGGTCCGAGCCCAGGCGGGCGGCGACCTCGCGGGCCTTGCCGATCTGCTGCCGGGCCTGCTCGCGCTGGCCGGAGCGCGCCGCCACGAGGGCCAGCACCAGGTGCAGCGATCCCAGGACCGAGAGTTCCTCGGGCCGGGGGCTGCCAGTCGTGCTGTGCTTTGCCAGGACCGCCACGGCGCTACTGGCGGCGTGCTCGGCCTGGTCGAGGTGCTTGAGACGGACGAACGCCTGGGCCAGCCGGTAGATGCCCGCGAAGGCGTTGAGCGGCTCGCCGGACTGCTCGGCAGCTCGGATCGCGCGGTCGGCGGCAACCCACGCCGCGTCGGCCTCGTCCTGCCGCACGAATGCGGCGGCCAGCGCCTGGTACGCCTGGCTGAGGAGTAGGTGCGCCTCGGCGCGGTCGTCCGGAGGTGCCGTCCGGGTCGCACGCTCAAGCCGCGGCAGGACCCGACCGAGAACCGCGCTCAGCTCGGCGAACCGCGCCGCGTGGGTGAGCGACCAAGCCTCATCCACGGTCGAGCGGAGTTCCGCGATCGACGGCGTTTCGGCGGGCTGACGCTCCGCCAACAGCACATCCAGGGCGGGGTGCCCCGAGATGAGCAGTCGGGCCTCGTCCAGGTCGTTCGGCTCTTCCTCGGCCGGCGGCGGGGGCGTCGCGGGCTGCGGGGCGTCGGGCCTGAGCACCTGCACAGAGACACCCAGTCCATCCGCGAGGAGTTGCAGGACATCCAGCCGGACTACGGGCTGGACGCCTCGCTCGACCTGGGACACCCAGCTTGCGGTGCGGTTGATTGCGGCCGCCAACTGGTCCTGCTTCAGGCCGCGTTGATGCCTCAGCTGAGCGACACGGGCGCCGAAGGCCCGGCGTTCGTCCGGGGTCATCAGTGGCCGCCGGCCGAGCCGGTGCCCTTGCCGGACACCTCGTTCAGGAACGTCACCTCGAAGGAGGCGATGTACTCCTCACGCGCAGCCAGGAAGCGTCGGACGTGGGGCTGCTGCTCGTGGGCGTCGAACGCCGCGCGGTCCGCGTACAGCTCGTAGAAGACCCGCACGGTGGGCTCCCCCGGGACGGTGTGGTTGGCGTACACGAGGGTGCCCGGCTCCAGCGCGCGGATGCCCTCCAGGGTCTCGTTGGTGAGCTTGTCGAACGCGGCGGCGGCTTCCGCGCTGTGGGCGGTGAACCGCACTACAAGACCAAAACCCATGGTCACAGCTCCTTTATCAGGGTGACGTCCAGTATCCCACGACTCGCTGAAGAACTGCGAGTCGCAGAACTTCTTGACTCGCAGAAACTCTGCGACTAGCTTTTGAGGTGTCGGAGCGGCGAACGGTCGCCGAGACAGAGAGCCCCCCTTGGGGGTGCTCTGACCTGCGCAAATGCGACGGTCGGTTGTCGGGGAAGGCGGCATTGCCGTACGCCCACGGGCCGCGCCTGATCGCAGTTCCTTGAGAACTCAAAAGTGTGCTGATCAACGAACGAGTGTCTTTGGTCCCCGATCCGTGCCGCCTCGTGGCGGGTCGGGGGTCATGGCTGCTCGTGAGTGACGAGTGGCTGGGCCCATGAGTCGGGGCCGTCGCGCCTTCCTTGGCCGGAGCGCGACGACCCCTTCGGGCCTGCACACCTGACAGAGAGGTGGAGACCCGTGAAGTCGATTGTTGCAGGGAAGGTCGCCGCGAACTCGGAGGAGTTCGCGGAGCTGTCGCTGGGCGTGGACTGCGAGCTGTTCGCCGGCGTGCTGGGCGAGGGCCCGCTGGAGTACAAGGCGCGGATGGACGTGGCACTGGCGGTGCTGGCGGACCTGGACCGGGAGGACCTGAAGCTGGCCGCGTTCGCGCGGTGGCTGATGGACACGGCGCCGGTGCCGCTGTTCGCGGCTCGCCGGGCCATCGCCCGCCGTTCGGCCGGTGCGGGGGTGGCGGCCTGATGAGCGGGCTGAAGCGTCGTGCTCACCGCCGCCCGGCCGTGCTCACGAAGCGCGTGTTCGTGCTCATCGCCCGTTCGTCGGGTGGGAAGCGGGGCGGGCGGTGAGCGGGTTGGTGACGCCGCAGCAGATCCGCTCGGCGGAGAAGATTCTGAGTCTGGGGACATGGGCGATCACGTTCGGGGCGGTGCTGTACAGCATGCTCACGGTGACGCCGCTGATGTCCGGCCACACCCCGCCGGGATGGGAGTGGACGGCTCCGATCCTGCCGATGGTGGTGGACGCGGCGGTGGTGATCGTTGTCCGGATGGACGGCATCCTCGCCCGCCTCGGGGGCGACGGCGGCCGGTGGCCGGTAGTGCTGCGCTGGATGACCGGCATCGCAACGGTGCTGCTCAACGTAGGTGAATCCGCCCTGAAGCGGGACCCGGTCGGGGTCGCGGT
This sequence comes from Kitasatospora sp. NPDC004614, assembly GCF_042873675.1. NCBI lineage: Bacteria > Bacillati > Actinomycetota > Actinomycetes > Kitasatosporales > Streptomycetaceae > Kitasatospora > Kitasatospora sp. NPDC004614. The sequence goes on along the minus strand of NZ_JBIALR010000020.1, from coordinate 110,929 downwards.
CCACGCGGTCGCGCCGCTGCTGCTGATCGTCACGGCGGAGACCTCGCTCGCCTACCGGCGGGCGATCGCCCGCGCCGTGGCCGCCCGTGAAGCCGTTGAGCGCACCGAGCGGGCCGAGCGCCGGCAGCACGCCGCGCAGGCGCAGGAACGGGCCCGGGCCGCAGAGAAAGAGGCGGCCGAAACTGCGGCGCGTCTGGCCCGTGAAGCCGACGACCGTCAGCGTGAGCACCAGCGTGAGCAGCGTGAGCACGAGATGGCGATGCTGCGCGAGAACCTCGCCGCGCAGGAACGCCGAGAGAGCGCCGACCGCGACGCTCGGGCCAAGACGGCCGCCGCCGAGCTTGCCGCCCAGCAGCGTCGTGAGCACGTCGTGAGCGAGCGTGAGCGCCTCACGAGCGAGCGTGAGCAGAAGCAGCTTGCCGACCTCCAAGCCCGACGCAATGCGCTGCTGTCCGGCCCCGTCGCCACCGAGAAGATCCCCGAGGACGTGGCGCGGGAGATCGTCAAAGCCGCACTCAACACACCGGGCACGACGCAGCGGCGCGTGTCCGATCTGACCGGCTGGTCCACCGGCTGGGTCGCCGCCCGCTTCCAGGAACTGGAAGGCACCCGGGGCCTCATCCCCGCCTGAGTGCGGCCGCACATCGCCTCAACCTCCTCGCTCCACAACACCCTGAACAGGAGAAACACCCATGAAGTGTTCGCGCTGCAACATCGCCAAGTCCGACGTCCGGACCGTCGCCGACCCGTACGTGGAGGAGATGACCGGCGAGCGGAGGATGGTCCCGCTGTGCGGGGACTGCTACGGCGACCTGTGCGAGGAGATCTAGCCATGACCGACTCGCTGTTCATTGGCTACATGAACGCCTTCAAGGTGGCCGCCCAGCACACCGGCGGCTGCCAGGCCTGTCAGGACAACCTGCCGTGCGGCGAGGGCGACCCCCTCCACTCCCGGTTCCTGCGGCTCCAGCAGGAGTGGAACGCCCGGAGCGCCGCCGGCAAGCGCATCTGATCGCCAACTCCCTTCCACCGCAGCCTGTTTGGAGTCAATCGTGATCTCCGCTCGTGCCGTCAAGCTTGCCGTCGCCTACCCCCTGTTCCGCGCCGCCGCCGACGTGGCGGACCACTGGATCCAGACCGACCACCAGGCCCGCATCAAGGGCGCTACCGACCGGAACCCGGTGATCGACCGGGACGAGGACGGGCGGGTGATCGCCGTCCACGGCTCCGCCGAGGGCTGCCGGGCGTGCGCCGCGCACGTCGCCACCTACGTCGGCTTCCAGGGGATCGCGCTGCTGGTCGGCTCCCGTCTGCTCGGCGTTCGTCTGCGGCCCGGGCGCGTGGCCGCCGCGCTCGCGTTCAGCGCGGTCACCCACTACGTCGCCGACCGGCGCGAGCCCCTGCGCCGCTTCGCCGAGGCCACCGGCAAGGGCAACTTCGCGCGCCTGGCCGACCACGGCATGAACGGCTCCTACCTGCTCGACCAGGCGTTCCACCACGGCTGCGAGACCGTCGCCGCCCTGATCGCTTCCGCCTGAAAGGAGATGCCCTGATGAACCGCCACCTCGCCTCGGTGCCGCCGCCCGGGGACGAACCGCGCTACGACGTGGAGAGCCTCGCCGTACTGGTCGCGGCCCAGCTCCGCGCCGAGCAGGCCAACGCCCTGCCCGCCCCGGTCCAGCCGCAGTCCGCCCCGCCGGCGAACCGGTACGGCGGGTACATCGCCACCGGAGCCGGGGCCGCCGCCGTACTCATCCCGGTGCTGCTGGCCACCACCGCCGCGCTGGTCGCGGTCGGCATGGCCGCGCTGGCTCTCGCCGTGTCCGCGCTGGTGATCCGGTGGATCATCCGCGACATGCGCGGGGAGGCCCGGTGACCACACCCACTTACCGCACCGTCCTCTCCAGCCGGGGCGGAGACTCCTGGCGCCTGTTCGTGGCCCTGCCCGGCCGGGTCGCCGACTGGCCGGACGCGGAGTTCCCGGGTGCCGCGATCCCGACCATCCGTGACCGCGACGCGGCCCTGGAAGAGCTCGGCTACCGGCTCGCCGCCGGGGCCGACTGGGATTGGTGGGAGGACACCGACACCGACGGTCGCGTCACCCTGCTCGCCAGCACTTGGGCCCGGCCCGCCTGACGGCTGCCCGTCCCCGCCCGGATCAACTGCCGGGCGGGGGTGGGGAGTCGGGACAGTCCCGGCCCACAGGGAGGCCTGCGATGACCATCAACGCCACGTCGCCGAACAGCGGTGGGAACAACGCCGGCGGCACCAACAGCAGCACCCGCAACGGCTTCGGGTCCGGGGCGTCGTTCTCCCCCGGATTCAACATCAACATCAACAAGACCGCAGCCGCCCCGCAGGCGGGCGCGGCAGCGAACCCCGGCGTCGGCCTGGAGCGTTCCAGCGCGCTGGCGCTGCCGGAACCCGCGTTCTACTCCGCCGCCGACGTCCGCTCGTACTGCGAGGCGCTGCGGGCGTTCGCCATGTACGCCGGAATCGAGGTGACCGTGGCGGCGGAGATCCTCAAGGCCGCGCTGGAGCAGGCCCCGGCCATCCCCGGGGACCACGTCTTCCAGCAGCGCACCCGGGCCCGGGCGGTGGCCCGCAAGCTCGCCAAGGCCGCCGAAGCGCTGACCGACGCGGCCAAGGACGCCGCCGCCGCGTGGGCCGCGTTCCAGCGCGAGTACGCCGACGTCATGGCGCCCCAGCGCCCGCAGCAGCACCGTCCGTTCCAGTTCTGAGAGGAGACCCAGCGATGGCAGGGAAGAACACCACCAGCGAGAGCGCCGCCGACATGGACAGGCGGCACCGGGAGTCCCTGGAGGGGGCCAGCAACGGGCGCGGGATCCTCGCATGGGTCGCGCACCAGCTCAAGCCCTACACCCCGCCGTGGATCCTGACCGGTGCCGCCGGTGTGGCCGCGTCGGCGGCGTGGGTGCCCGCGCACGACTCCGTCGGATACGGCGTCGGCCTCACCCTCGGGTCGGTCGCGCTCACCGGCGCCACCTGGTGGGCCGCGAAGGCGACCGGCGCGCAGCGCCGCCTGCATTCGGCGGTCACCGTCGCGGCGGCGACCACCGAGTTCACCGCCGTCGCGCTGGGCGGCTGGAACTCCCTCACCTTCGGCGCGTTCTGGATCGGTGGCAGCACGCTCGCCCTGTCCTGGAACGTACGGCAGGTGATGCGCCGCAACCCCGACGCCGTCCGGAGCGCTACGGACGCCGACGGCTCGCTGCTGGAGAAGGTGAAGCTGGCCGGGGCGAAGATCCGCAACGCCGAGGTCGAGCCGAACCGGGTCACCGCCGAACTCGCCCTCCCGGCAGGGGAGATGACGAATGACGATGTCACCAAGTCGCTGAAGAACATCGCCTCCGCGCTCGACGTCGCCCCCACTGCCGTCCGCTACCTGCCCGACCCGGACTCCGCCCGCCGGGGCGACCTGGTCGTCGTCCCCCGCGACATGCTCGCCGAGGTGGTCGAGTGGCAGATGCCCACCCACGTCGGCGGCTCGATTGCCGACCCGCTCGTGATCGGCCGCTACGACGACGGCTCCCCGCTGCAGCTGTGGCTGCCCGGCGACCCGCAGGCGGGCCGCAACAGCACGCACCTGCTGATCTGCGGTATCTCCGGTTCCGGGAAGGGCGACGGCGCACTCAACGTGCTCTGCGAGATCCTCGGCCGCCGCGACGTGATCGTGTGGCTGTCCGACCCCAAGAGCTTCCAGGACTTCGGCCCGCTGCGGTCCGGCCTGGACTGGGCCGTGGAGGGCGGGGCCGCGACCGAGACGATGGTGACCTCGCTCCAGGCGGTCATCCCCGCCCGCACCCGCTGGCTCGGTGCCCACGGCTACCGCCAGTGGACCCCGCAGGCGGCCCGACGCCAGTACGACCCCACGCACTCCTGCCGGAAGGGCGAAGTGTGCGGCTGCGAGGGCATGCCGTTCCTGGTCGGCTGGTTCGAGGAGGCCGCCAACACCCTGCGCTTCATGGGCGAGGACGCCTTCACCGGAGCCGCGCAGGAAGCCCGCTCGGCCGGTATCGCGATCGTCATCTCGCTCCAGCGCCCCAGCCACGACCAGCTCTCCACCAGTACCCGCGCCTCCCTGCCCTCGGTCCTGGCCTTCGGCCTGGACGCCAAGGACGAGGGCATGGCCCTGCCCGGCCCGGTGATCGACGCCGGCGCCCACCCCGGGGCGTGGGGCAACCGCCGCCCCGGCTACTGCTACCTCGTCACCCCCGGAGTGGACGAGCAGCGCTACAGCGCCCCCGGCCGCACCTGGCGCTTCACCGGCCGTGCCGCCCGCGTCATGGAACAGCTGGCGGAATGGTCCGTGCGCAACGGCGCGAAGGTGGACCCGGTCACCGCGAAGGCGGCAGCCGCGGCTGTCGGCAAGGCGTACACCGAGCGGTCCAACGGCCAGCTCGAGGACGGCGAGCACCACCAGGAGAGCGACGAGACCCCTGAAGAGGCCAGCATGTACGAGAGCGACGGCCAGGTCGACGCCGAGGACGCCGACCTGGACCCGAACGCCGAACTCGGCTCGGTTCCCCCCGAGTTGAGCGGATGGACGTTCGCCGGGGAGCCCGCAGGCGGCCCCGACTTCACCCCGGAAGAGGCCCGCGCCGCGATGGACGCCATCGTCGCCGAGTTCGAGCGCGACGGCGTGATGGTGATCGGCCCGAAGGACGTCATGGAGCACGCCGAGCGGTTCGGCCGCAAGCGCCCGTGGGTCTCCGGCGAGTTCCGCCGCATGGTCGAGGACGGCCGCCTGGCCCCCACCTCCAAGGGCGGCCGGTACCGCATCGTGCCCGCCATGGCCGGGGTCTGACACCCCCTGACGCCTGACACCCCCTGACACCCAAACCCCTAGGCAAACGGGGATGTCAGGGGCGCCTGACACCGCCTGACACCCCCGCCTGACACCCGCCCTGACGCTGCCTCTGACGGTCCGGCGCGCGGCTCCGGTACCGGGGGCACGCATGACGGCGGCGGCCCCCTCCCGCCAAGAAGCGGGGCCGCCGCCCATCCAGCACCGTTCTAGAGAACTGGAGACACCAGCATGACCCAGACCGCCCCCGTTCGGGGAGACCACCTCGCCGCCGCGCTCTCCCTCGCGGCCGCCGGCATCCCCGTACTGCCGCTGCGCGCTGGGAAGGTGCCGTTCGGCAACTGCCGCGCCTGCGTGAACAACGCGTGCGGCGGCCGGCCGAACATGAAGACCCCCGGCCCCTGCACCTGCCCCAACCCGTGCCACGGCTGGGCCGCCGCCACCACCGACCCCGACGTCATCGGCTCGCCCGCGTGGGCGCGGGAGTGGCGGCAGGCGGCCGGAGTGGCCTACCACCCCGGCGGCGCCGGCCTGACCGTCGTGGATCTCGACAACACCGATGCCATCGCCTGGGCGGAGGCCAACCTGCCCGCCACGCAGAGCGTCGTCACCGCCCGGGGCGAGCACTGGCTCTACCGGGGCGCGATGGCCTCCGCCAACGCCGTACGGCCCGGCGTGGACGTCAAGTCGCTTATGTCCTACGCCCGTTGGCTCGGCTCCGGCACCGGCGCCCTCGCCGCCCTGCCGGACGTGGTCCGCGACCTGGTGGTGCGGGAGCCCTCACCGGTCCGCCCGGTACGTGTGTCCGTTCCGGTGCCGGCCGGGGGCGGCCGGTGCCCGCACCGCAGCCCGGTGTTCCTGGAACGCGGCATCGCCATGGCCGAGCAGACCATCGCCGCCGCCACCAGCGCCGTGCACGCCACCGTCTACGGGGCGTTCCTCGCGGTCCTGTCCACGCACGGCCGGTGCGGCTGCCTGACCGACGCCCACACGCAGCGGCTCTTCGCCGCCGCCGGCGCGAAGGGCGAGTCGCCCCGGCACTGCGCGGACGCGTGGGCCAACGCCCTGACCACGCTGGGGTTGTGACCGTGTCCGACGACGAGAAGACCCCGGCGCGCGAGGTCATCGCCGACTACGCGCAAGCCCACTTCCGGTACTTCCGCACCGCCGACGGCACCGTCTACGCCCAGCGGATCGGCCACCCCGTCGCCCGGCCGATCCGCTCGCAGGGCACCACCGGCAGCCACCGCCAGGAACTCATGGTCGGTCTGTTCCGGGACGGCGTCGGCGTGTTCAACGGCACCGCCCTCAAGGAGGCACTGGACTTGATCGAAGCGCTGGCCATGTCCGAGGACGTGCAGCCCGTGCACATCCGCGTCGCCCCCGGCTTCGACGGCGCGACCTGGCTCGACCTCGGCCGTGCCGACGGCCTGTCGGTGCGCATCCACCCCAACGGCTGGGACGTCCTCACCCCCGACCCGCGCGAGGTGTGCTGGCGTCGCACCCAGCTCACCGGCGAACTCCCGGTCCCGGCCAAGGAGACGGACGGCAAGGGCATCGACCTGCTGCTGCGGCTGACGAACTTCGCCAACGCGAGTTCCGAGTGCCTGGCCGTCGCGTGGCTGATCGGCTGCCTCGGCCCGTCGGTGCCGGTGCCCGCGCCGTTCCTCACCGGGCCGCAGGGCGCGGGCAAGTCCACCGGCGGCCGGATGCTGGTGCGGATCGTCGAGGGCATGAGCGGCGACCTGCGCCGGGCGCCGAAGGACGAGGAGAACCTGATCGCCGCCGTCGCGGCCGGATGGGTCACCGCCCTCGACAACCTCTCCCACATGACCCCGGACCTGTCCGACGCCATGTGCTGCATCGTCACCGGGGCCGAGAGCGTGAAGCGGGCCCTGTTCACCGACGGCGACGTCCACCGCGCCTCCTACCGCCGTCCCCTGCTGCTGACCGGCATCGACGTCGGCGTCATCCGCCCCGACCTCGCCGAGCGCCTCCTGCCGCTGCGGCTGGAACGGCCCACGGTCCGCCGCACCGAGGCCGAGCTGTGGGCCGACTACGAGCAGGCGCTGCCCGCCATCCTCGGCTCCCTGCTTGACCTCACCGTCCAGGTGCGGGCGGCGGAGGCGGAGACGCCGACGGATCTGCGGATGGCGGACTTCGCCCACCTGTGCGCGCAGCTCGACGCCGCCACCGGCCTCGGAGCGCTCGCCGCCTACCGCGCCAGCCTCGACGACCTGAACGACGACGTGATCGAGGGCGACCTGCTCGCGCAGACCGTCCTCAAGCACGCCGACACCATCGCCCCCGGCGGCGCACAGCGGATGACCTCCACCGAGTGGCTGCAGTGCCTCAGCCGCCTCTACAGCGGCGACGACTCGCGCCCCCTGCCCAAGGGCTGGCCGACCACCGGCAAAGTCCTCTCCGACCGCCTCAAGCGCCTCCAACCCACCCTCGCCGCCCGCCAGGTCCTCATCGACACCGGCCGCACCAAAGAAGGCCGCTACCTCGAATTGGCCCGCCCCGCCCCCGCCCCCCAGCACGAACAGCCCGAGCTGCCCGACCACCGCGCCTGAACAGCAAGAGGAGCACGGCGCGCACTCAGCCCCGCGTGCTCCTCTTGCGGTTGGCGGCTGCGCCGCCCCAGGACGCGCCGCGAAGCGGCTCCTCCTTTCGCCCTGAGGCGCACACAACCACCAACAGACAGCCCCTCCTCTTCCTAAGTAGAGGAACGCTGCGTCACCCGCGTCACCCGGCCCGAAAAACTGCCCCTGACCTGCACGGAAAGCGGTGACGCAGACGACGGACGCTGCGTCATCCTGCGTCACCTGCGTCACCCGATGACGCAGCCCATGACGCAGCGGTGACGCACGTCCAAGCCCCTGCGTCACCCAAAACCCCAGGTCAGAGCACCTGAATGACGCAGATGACGCGGTGACGCAGAAATCCCCACCTAGGACACATCCACCGCGAGCCTGCCAACCGCACCACCAGCTCAGAACCGATCAGCACAGGTTGCGTCGGTTCCGGCGGTACGTCACGGGGTCCGGCCCACCTGAGCACTGCACAGGGAGGACCACCTTGACCACCGCCACACCCGTCGCCCTGACCGTGCCCGAGGTCATGACGGCACTCCGACTCGGCCGCACCAAGGTCTATGACCTGATCCGCTCGAACGCCCTGCCCAGCTTCACCATCGGCCGCGCCCGCCGCGTGGCCTCGCACGACCTCGCGACCTTCATCACCAACCAGACCAAGGGGAACCACTGATGGCCAAGCGCGCCAACGGCGACGGCAGCATCACCCGCATGAAGGGGCGCGACCTCTTCCACGGCCGCGTCTACGTCACGACGACGTCGGGCGCCGTGAAGCGGGTGTCCGTCTACGGGAAGACCCGGGACGAGGTGCGGGAGAAGATGACCGCGCTTCAGGCCCAGCACCACCAGGGCATCCCGGTCCCGGACACCAACATCAAGATGGCGGACTACCTGACGTACTGGCTGCACGCCGTCGTCAGGGTGAACCGCCGGCCGAAGACCTACCAGGGGTACGAGAGCGTCGTCCGCGTCCACCTGGTGCCGGGGCTCGGCAACAAGAAGCTGCGGACCCTCAAGGCGTCCGACGTCCGGACGTGGCTGGCTAAGGTGGCCAACACCTGCCAGTGCTGCGCGAGCGGCGTGGACAAGGCCCGGAAGCAGCCGCGGTGCTGCGCGGCGGGGGAATGCTGCGAGAACAAGCTGTCCCGTCGGATGGTCCAGTGGATCCATGCCGTCCTGCGGAACGCCCTGGAGAACGCCGTCCGCGAGGAGTTGATCCTCCGGAACGTCGCCAGGCTCGTGCAGGTCCCCACGCCCGACTACGGCACCGGCAAGGGGCTCACCGTGCCGCAGGCCCGGCTTCTGCTCAAGGCGGCCAGCGCGGATCGGCTGCACGCCCTCTACGTGCTGGCGCTCGCCATGGGCATGCGCCGGGGGGAGCTGCTCGGCCTGCACTGGGCGGCCATCGACCTGGAGCGGGGGACGCTGATCGTGTCGAGCAACCTCCAGCGGGTGGACGGCGAACTCCTGCTCGGCCCGACCAAGACCGCGTCGTCGCTCCGGACGCTGCCGCTGCCGCCGTTCGTCCTGGACGCGCTTCAGGCTCACCGCGAGCACCAGGCCCAGGAGCGCGCCGCCGCCGGCGACCGATGGAAGGAGTCGGGTCTGGTCTTCACCAGCCGGGTCGGGACGCCGATGGAGCCGGACAACCTTCGGCGGAGCTGGTACCCGCTCCGGGATCGGTTCGGGCTTACGCTCCGGTTCCATGATCTGCGTCACACCTGCGTGACGCTGCTGCTGGATCTGGGCGTCCCGCCGCACATCGTCCGGCAGATCGCCGGGCACAGCGACATCGGCGTGACGATGAAGGTCTACGCCCACGCCTCGCTGGACGAGCAGCGGAAGGCCCTCGGGTCGCTGAGTGAGGCCCTGGCCTAGCCGTTGGCGTACCGGTTGGCGTACCGGGCATGAAAAAGCCCCCGCAGCGCGATGCGCTCGGGGGCTTTCTGCTGGTCAAACTGTGTGGCCAGGGCCGGGGTCGAACCGGCGACCTTCCGCTTTTCAGGCGGACGCTCGTACCAACTGAGCTACCTGGCCGTACTGCAACTGCACGCCTCTTGCGAGACGAGCGATCCCGACGGGACTTGAACCCGCGACCTCCACCTTGACAGGGTGGCGAGCTAACCAACTGCTCCACGGGACCTCATGCGGATTGCTCCGCACAGGACCTTACTACGGTACTGCGTACCCCCAACGGGATTCGAACCCGTGCTACCGCCTTGAAAGGGCGGCGTCCTGGGCCACTAGACGATGAGGGCTTGCGGCCCTTCCGGCCGGTTTATCCGGCGTTCGGGGACGTCGAGAAGCATATGGGATGCCGGGCTGGAACGCCAAAACGGTTTCCGGGGGTGGGCGCGGCGGGGGTTTCAGGACCAGCCGAGGTCGTGGAGTTCGTCGTCGTCGAAGCCGAAGTGGTGGGCGACTTCGTGGATGACGGTGATGCGGACCTCCTCGACGGCCTGGTCGCGGGAGTCGCAGTGACGGAGGGTCGGGCCCATGTAGATCAGGATCCGGTCGGGGAGGACGCCGGCGTACCACTCGCCGCGTTCGGTGAGCGGGATGCCCTCGTAGAGGCCGAGCAGTTCGGGAGTGGCGGGGTCGGGTTCGTCCTCGACGAAGACCGCCACGTTGTCCATCATCGCGGCCAGCTGCGGCGGAATCTGGTCCAGCGCGTCGGACACCAGCGCTTCGAACTCGTCCCTGGTCATCTCCACCCGTCCATTGTCGGAGGTCCGTTGACGGGACGCCAGATGATCCGCGCCGGTGCGCCCGCGAGAGGTGGCGCGGGGCTGATGGTCGGCGGTTGCCCGTGTCCCGGTGGGGCGGACGCGCGTTGGGCACCCGAGAACGATTGGCGGCCCGGGCGGGTCGTGCGGGAGGTGGCTCGGTGATGGCGGTTCGGTCGGCGCGGCGACGGGTGGTGGCGGGGGCGGCGATGGCGGCGGTCGCCGTGTTCGGACTGAGCGGCTGCATGTCGGTGGGCGGGCAGCCGCCCGCCGGGCCGGACCGGGTGAAGCCGACCGGCCCGGGGACGGCCACCACGCTCAAGGCCGGCGTGGGGGCCGGTGGGCACCAGGGCGGGCAGCGCGGGGAGCGTGGCGGTGCGCCGAGTGCTGACGGCGCGTCACCCGGCGCGGCACCGTCCCCGGGGGCGCACGTTCCGGGGCCGACGCCGCCGGCGGTCGGGTTGCAGGGCGCTCCGGTGCCGGTGCCCGGGACGAACGCCGGCACTCCCGGCCCGACCGGCACGCCCGCGACGCCGGGAACGCCCGCGCCGACCCCGACCGGTGGCGGAAGCGCGTCCACGCCGACCCCGCCGCAGCCCAGCACGCCGGAGCCCTCGCATTCGGCCAAGCCCTCGCCGACGCCCAGCGGGACGCCGGCGGAGCCCAGTGAGTCGCCGTCCGGCCACTGAGCGCGACGGTCGGGCGCTGAGCGCGACGGGCGGGCCGCCGCCGGGCCCGGAAGCGGCGGCTAAGCCTTGCTTCCGGGGCGCTGGCCAGGGGATTTGCCTCTGATCCGTAGGCTCCCCTATGGTGGTAGATCGTTCGTTTGATCCTATTTGGCTGGCGCTCCTCACACCTTTGAGCGCCCTTGGCGCGTTCCGGCGATCCGTGGCTGACCGCATAGAGGCGGTATTTCCAACAGACCCCCGGACTTTGGCGCGTGCCACTTCCGGAAGGTTTTGCATGTCTCTCGTTGACGACGCCCGCTTCGCCATGCCCGCGAACGGCTCTGACGCCGCCGACACCGACTCTCTCGACACCGACACGCTCGACGCGGAGCTCGCCGAGCTGACCGACGCCGCCGACGCCGCCGAGGCCGCGGAGGCCGACACCGACGCGGCCGAGGCCGACGCCACCGACGCCGAGCCGACCATCACCTTCGGTGACCTCGGTCTGCACGACGAGGTCGTCCGGGCGCTCGCCAAGCGCGGCGTCACCACCCCGTTCCCGATCCAGGCCGCGACCATCCCGGACGCGCTGGCCGGCAAGGACGTCCTCGGCCGCGGCCGCACCGGCTCCGGCAAGACCCTGAGCTTCGGCCTGCCGCTGCTGACCCGCCTGGCGGGCGGCGAGCGCACCAAGGCCAAGCACCCGCGCGGTCTGATCCTGGTCCCGACCCGCGAGCTGGCCATGCAGGTCGCCGACGCCCTGGAGCCGTTCGGCTCGGTGCTCGGCCTGCGCCTGAAGGTGGTCTGCGGCGGTACCTCGATGTCCAACCAGATCTACGCGCTGGAGCGCGGCGTGGACGTGCTGGTCGCCACCCCCGGCCGCCTGCGCGACCTGATCAACCGCGGCTCCGCGAAGATGGACGAGGTCGAGATCGCCGTCCTCGACGAGGCCGACCAGATGGCCGACATGGGCTTCCTGCCCGAGGTCACCGAGATCCTCGACCTGGTGCCGGCCGGCGGCCAGCGCCTGCTGTTCTCCGCCACCCTGGAGAACGAGATCGACACGCTGGTCAAGCGCTACCTGAAGAACCCGGTCACCCACGAGGTCGACCCGTCGGCCGGCGCGGTCACCACCATGACCCACCACATCCTGGTCGTGAAGCCCAAGGACAAGGCGCCGATCACCAGCGCGATCGCCGCCCGCAAGGGCCGCACCATCATCTTCGTCCGCACCCAGATGGGCGCGGACCGGGTCGCCCAGCAGCTGGTGGAGTCCGGCGTGAAGGCCGATGCGCTGCACGGCGGCATGACCCAGGGCGCCCGTACCCGCGTCCTCGGCGACTTCAAGGACGGCTACCTCAACGTGGTCGTCGCCACCGACGTCGCCGCCCGTGGCATCCACGTCGACGGCATCGACCTGGTGCTGAACGTCGACCCGGCGGGTGACCACAAGGACTACCTGCACCGCTCCGGCCGCACCGCCCGGGCCGGCCGCTCCGGCACCGTCGTCACCCTGGTGCTGCCGCACCAGCGCCGCGGCGTGTTCCGCCTGATGGAGGACGCGGGCGTGGACGCCTCGCGCCACATCCTCGACCACGCCTTCGACGCCGAGGTCGCCAAGATCACCGGCGCCCGTTCGCTGGTCGAGGTCCAGGCCGAGAGCGCGTCCGGCATCGCCGGCGCCGCCGAGCGCGAGGTCGCCGAGCTCACCCGTGAGCTGGAGCGCCTCCAGCGCCGCGCCAACGAGCTGCGCGAGGAGGCCGACCGCCTGGCCGCCCGTGCCGCCCGCGAGCGTGCCGAGCTGGGCATCGAGGACGAGGTCGAGACGGACGAGGCGACCGTCGAGGCCGGCACCGAGACCGCCGAGCAGCCGGTCGCCGCGGCCGAGCCGGTGGCCGAGGAGCGCACCACGTCCTACCGCGAGGCCCGCAGCGAGCGCCCCGCGTACAACCGCGACCGCGACGACCGTGGTGGCCGTGAGCGTGGTGGCTTCAACCGCGATGACCGTGGTGGCCGTTCGTTCGGTGGCGACCGTGAGCGTGGCGGCTTCAACCGCGATGACCGTGGTGGCCGTTCCTTCGGTGGCGACCGTGAGCGTGGCGGCTTCAACCGTGACGACCGTGGTGGCCGTTCCTTCGGTGGCGACCGTGAGCGTGGCGGCTTCAACCGTGACGACCGTGGTGGCCGTTCGTTCGGTGGCGACCGTGGCGGCCGTCCGCAGGGTGGCTTCAACCGCGATGACCGTGGTGGCCGTTCCTTCGGTGGCGACCGTGAGCGTGGCGGCTTCAACCGTGACGACCGTGGTGGCCGTTCGTTCGGTGGCGACCGTGAGCGTGGCGGCTTCAACCGCGATGACCGTGGTGGCCGTTCGTTCGGTGGCGACCGTGGCGGCCGTCCGCAGGGTGGCTTCAACCGTGACGACCGCGGTGGCCGTTCCTTCGGCGGCGACCGTCCGCAGGGTGGCTTCAACCGCGACGACCGTGGCGGCCGTTCGTTCGGCGGCGACCGCGAGCGCGGTGGCTTCAACCGCGACGACCGCGGTGGCTTCAACGGCGGCGACCGCAAGCCGCGTTGGAAGAACTGACGCTCTGCATTGAGCACTGGCCGGGCCCGCTCCACTTCGGTGGCGCGGGCCCGTCCGCGTTCCCGGGCGGGCGGAAATCCGTTGGTGGGGGCGGGAGTCGGCGAGCTAGCGTGCCCGGCATGAGTAGTAGGCAGCGGGCACTCGCCACGCAGAACGAGGAGATCGCCGACCGGGGCGAGTACCGGTGCGCGGACGGCACGCTCGTGCGGATCGCCGAGGAGCTGGCCGAGGCCCGGGCGGGGACGGTGTCCTATCCGCCGGAGGCCGAGTTCGGGGCCGGGCCGGGGCCGATGCGCGGGGCCGCCGAGGTGACGGGCGAGGGCAGCATGCAGGCCGCCGAGCGGCTGGTCGCGGACGGCGGGCGGAGCGTCGCGGTGCTGAACTTCGCGTCCGCGCGCAACCCCGGCGGCGGGTACCTGCGGGGCGCCAAGGCCCAGGAGGAGGACGTCTGCCGGACGGCACTGCTGTACCGCTGCCTGCTGGAGGCCCCCGACTACTACGAGGCGCACCGCGCCTCCAGCGACCTGCACTACAGCCACCGGGTGATCTGGTCGCCGGGCGTGCCGGTGATCCGGGACGGGAACGGGGAGCTGCTGGCCCAGCCGCACCGGCTCGGCTTCCTGACCTCGCCGGCACCCAACGCGGGCCAGCTGGCGCTGCGTTCGCCCGGCAAGGCGCTCGACCTCGGGCCGCTGCTGGCGGAGCGGGCCACCCGGGTGCTGGCGGCGGCCGCCCGGCACGGGGCGCGCGAACTGGTGCTCGGCGCCTGGGGCTGCGGGGTGTTCCGCAACGACCCGGCCGAGGTCGCGGACGCGTTCGGGCAGGCCCTGGACGCGTGGGGCGCGGCCTTCGACCGGGTGGTGTTCGCGGTCTGGGACCGCAGCGTCCCCTCCGCGAACCGGGCGGCCTTCGAGGCGCGGTTCGGCGCCTGACCTGCGGTTGCTCGCCGGTGGCCGACGCCGAGGGGCGGACCGGCTTTCGAGGCGCGGTTCGCCGTCCGGCCTGTGCTCACTCGCCGGTGGCCAGCTCTGGGGCGGCGGCGGACCGGCCTGCGTGGCGTGGTTCGGCGCCTGACCTGGGGTTGTTCGCCGGTGGCCGATGCCGAGGGGCGGACCGGCTTTCGCGGCGCGGTTCGCCGTCCGGCCTGTGCCTACTTGCCGGTGGCCAGCGCCGAGGTGGCGGCGGACCGGCCGTCGCGGCGTGGTTCGCCGTCCGGCCTGTGCTCACTCGTCGGTGGCCAGCTCTGGGGCGGCGGCGGACCGGCCTGCGTGGCGTGGTTCGGCGCCTGACCTGCGGTTGTTCGTCGGTGGCCGACGCCGAGGGGCGGACCGGCTTTCGCGGCGCGGTTCGCCGTCCGGCCTGTGCCTACTCGCCGGTGGCCAGCTCTGGGGCGGCGGCGGACCGGCCTGCGTGGCGCGGCTCGGCGCCTGTGGGGGTCAGTCGCGGGTGGCGATCGCCGAGGCGGCCGCGACCACGCCGGTGACGGCGAGGACGGACGGCCAGGCGCCGATCTTCTTCGCCAGCGGGTGCGAGCCGCCGAACGCCGCCACGTACAGCGTGGTCAGGCCGACCGCGACGGGCGTGCCCGCGCGGCGCTGCCAGCGCACGGCGGCCGCCGTCCCGGCGACGGCCAGGACGGCGCCGCCCAGCTCGCGCCGGCCGCTGAACCGGGCGGTGGCGTAGCCGCCGATCAGACCGGCGGCGGCGACGGCGGCGGTGGCGGGGAAGCGGGCCATGGGACGGACTCCTTCGGACGGCTGGTGGACGTACCTGCTGGACGTACCTGGTGGGCGCGCGCTGCAGCTCGTGACCGACGCGCGCACCGCCCACCGTAACGCGACCAACGAGCCGGGCCGCCGGGAGGGAACGGGACGGCGGACTGCGGGTCAGCTCATTCCGGGCGCAGGGCGCGCAGCGCGGCGAGGTCGGCGTCGGACGCCCCGTGGTTGAGGACGTAGTTCTCGAGGGTGCCGTGGAGCTCCTGGGCGCGGGCCAGTGCGGCGGTCAGGTGGGCGGCCTCGATGGGTCGGGAGAGGCGTTCCGCGCCGGCGGTGTCCAGGTAGGGGACGGGGCCGTTGTCGAGGCCGAGGCCGACGTTGGAGCGGAGGAAGTCGGCGATGACGGCGCCCTCGTGCAGGCCGGCCAGGGTCTGCAGGACGGCGATGGTCAGGCCGGTGCGGTCCTTGCCGACGGCGCAGTGGACCAGCACCGGGCCGCCGGTGGCCAGTGCGCGGACGGCGGCGGCGACCGCGACGCCGCCGGTCTCGGCCATGAACGGGTAGAGCGCGGCCTGGTCCTCGGGCCAGGCCAGGTCGGTGGTGGCCGGGTCCGGGAGCAGCGGCAGGTGCAGGTACTGGACGTCCTCGCCGATCGGGCGGTCCGGCCAGATCTCGAGCTCGGCGGCGCTGCGCAGATCGACGACCGTCCGGATGCCGAGTTCCGCGAGGCGGGCGGCGCCCTCGTCGGTGAGCCGGTTGAGGCTCGCCGAACGGTAGAGCAGCCCGGGGCGGTACACCCCCGCACCGGCGTCGCGGAGGTTGAGCACGTCGGGGATGTCGAGGAACGGCGCGGCGGCGATTTCGGTCTCGGTCATGCCGCCCACCGTAGGGGCGGTGGGCGGTGACACGCCGGGGCGTTGACCGAACCGGTATCGCCGCAATGCGTGATGTTCATACGGGCCGATGGCGGGTCAGCGACCGCCGGCCACGTCCAGGAAGGAGCCGGTGATGTAGGAGGCGCCGGGGGAGAGCAGGTACAGGATCGCCTCGGCGACCTCCTCGGGCCGACCGCCGCGTCCCATCGGCAGGTTGGGGCCGACCCGGTCGACCCGGCCGGGCTCGCCGCCCAGCGCGTGGATGTCGGTGTAGATCAGGCCCGGGCGGACGGTGTTCACCCGGATGCCCTCGGCCGCGACCTCCAGCGACAGGCCCGTGGTCATCGAGTCCAGCGCGCCCTTGGACGCCGCGTAGTCCACGTACTCGCCGGGCGACCCCAGCCGGGACGCCGCAGAGCCGACGTTGACGATCGCCCCGCCCCGGCCGCCGTACCGGGTGGACATCCGGCGTACCGCCGCCGCCGCGCACAGGAACGGGCCGGTGATGTTGGCCGCCCAGATCCGGTTCAGCCGGTCCTCGTCGAGCTCGTCCAGCCGGCACTGCTTCTCCAGCGTGCCCGCGTTGTTCACCAGCGCGGTGAGCGGCCCGAGTTCGCGCTCCGCGGTGTCGAACAGCCGCTCCACCTCGGCGGTGGTGCTGACGTCCGCCCGCACCGCGACGGCCGTGCCGCCGGCGGCGCGGATCCGCTCCACCACGCCCTCCGCCGAGGCCTGGTCGGCGCGGTAGTTGACGCACACCCGGTAGCCGCGTTCGCCCGCCAGCAGGGCGGTGGCCGCTCCGATGCCGCGCCCGCCGCCGGTGACCACCAGTACCTCGTGCTGTGCCATGCCGCCCGTCCCTTCGTTCACGGAGACCATGCCGCAGACGGTAGTCCATGGGGTGAAATCCCTTTGCCCGGTGGCGAGTCGGCGACGCAGCATCACTGCCATGGACCCTTCCGTCTCCCCGCACGGCCTGCTCCGGGCCGAACATCCCGCCCTCGACGCGTACCTGGCCGCCGACGAGGTGGTCGACCACCGGCACCCCGCCCTCGACGCGTATCTGGCCGCCGACGAGGTGGTCGACCACCGGCACCCCGCCGTGCTGGAGCGTGCCGCCGCGCTGCGGCAGGACGACCCGGTGGCGACCGCCGAGGCGGTGTTCGGCTTCGTCCGCGACCGGATCGACCACTCGGCGGACGTCGGCCACTGGTCGGCCGCCTACCGGGCCTCGGACGTGCTGGCCGCCGGCAACGCGATCTGCCACGGCAAGGCCCACCTGCTGGCCGCGCTGCTGCGCGCCAACGGCATCCCCGCCGGGCTCGCCTACCAGCGGCTGGAGGTGCTGCACGGCCTCAACGGCGTTCTGCTGCCCGGCAGTTCGTGGTGGGTCCGGCTGGACGGCCGGGGCAACCGGAACGGCGCGGACGGGCACTTCGCCACCACCCCCGCCACCGAGCGCCCCGCCTGGGCCAACGACCCGGCGCTCGGCCAGCACCACTACTCCACGCTGTACGCCGCCCCGCCGCCGGTGCTGCTGGACGGCCTGCGCCGGGCCCGGCCGGGCGCCGCCGGGTTCGGCTACCTGCCGCTCGAACTCCCGGGCGTGGCATAGCGGTTGGCGGTTCGCAGCGCGGCGAGCTTCGGGGCGCGGCTCTTCGGCGAGTCCAGGCCGAAGCTCCGCGCGTCGCCCAACTCCTCGCGGACGAAGGTCTCGACGGCGTCGATGGTGGCGCGCAGCGCGGCGTCCATCGGCACGAACAACTGGTGCACCAGCTCCCGCTGTTCGGGGTCGTACTCCCAGAAGCCGACGATCCGGCCGCGGTCCACCACCAGGTGGGTCGACGGGTCGGCCTCGCTGCCGAAGCTCCGCCCCGTCCGGGACGCCGGGGCGTGGCGGTTGGCGTCCCGTTCGTCGATCAGCCGCGGCAGGTCGCGGTGCAGCAGGTGCAGGCCGTCGATGCTTGCCACCAGGGCGTACGCGGGCTGCTCCGGGACGGTGAACTCATAGAACTCGTCGGCGAGTTCGGCCGGCATCAGCAGCATTTCGGAGCCGGGAAGCTCGACCAGGTGCAGCGGGGCCAGTGCGGCCTTCGCGGTGGCGGCGTTGAAGCCGGA
This sequence comes from Kitasatospora sp. NPDC004614, assembly GCF_042873675.1. Lineage (NCBI taxonomy): Bacteria > Bacillati > Actinomycetota > Actinomycetes > Kitasatosporales > Streptomycetaceae > Kitasatospora > Kitasatospora sp. NPDC004614. The sequence goes on along the minus strand of NZ_JBIALR010000020.1, from coordinate 92,815 downwards.
GAACCAGCGGAAGTGCCGCACCGAGGCGGGCGCCGCCCAGGAGAAGTAGTGCCGGGCCAGGTCGGCGGCCTCGCCGTGCACCGCCTGGTCCCAGCGCAGATAGCCGTACCGCTGCTGGTCCAGGCGCCCGTTGACCGGCACCCGGCGGATCATCCCGCGCGACTGCAACAGGCCCAGCGCCAGCGGCAGCGTGGTCGACACGCCGCGCTTGCGGCCCGTCTCGCCCAGCGGGCGGGCCGCCGGGCCGGCCAGGGTGCGGATCTGCTGCGGGCCCAACGGCTCGGTGTCGGACAGCAGTTCGGACACCGTCAGGCAGAGCTGCTCGACCTCGTCCCTGGTCACCCCGAGATGGCGCACCGCCGCCGCGATCTCCGACTCCGCGACGCCCGCGCCCGCGGCCAGCCCCAGCGCGAAGTCCTCCGCCGGCAGCACGTACGTACAGCCCCGGGCCGCGGGCAACTCCTGCACCTCCGCGGCCGCGAGCGCCGCGTCCACCGCCGCCCGGCCCAGCCCCGCCCGCGCGAACAGCCCCAGGTACGGCGCCGCACCGCCCACCGAACGGGCCCACCCCGTCGCCGCCAGCACCTGCGCCGGGGACGCCCCTTGGTGCAGCCCGCCGTCCAGCCACTGCCGGTGCGCCCACCAGGCCCGGAGCTTCGCCGCCGGGATCTCGCCGTTCGCCATGCGCCCAGTATCGGCACGGGGCGTTGCCGGGCGGAGCACCCTCGGCCGTGTCGGAAATCGCTCGCGCGTACGGGGCGTTGCTGGGCGGAGCACCCTCGGCCGTGTCGGAAATCGCTCGCGCGTACGGGTCGTTCGGGGCGAGACTGCCGGGACGGCTCTTGTTGAGGTGATCTCCCGTGCACGTCCTGCTCTCCGGCATCGTCGGCTCCACCGCGTACGGCCTGGCCCACGCAGGCTCCGACCTCGACCGGCTCGGCCTGTTCGCCGCGCCCACCGTCGCCTTCCACGGCCTGCACCGGCCCGCCGAGTCGCACGTCACCACCGCCCCGGACCGCACCCTGCACGAGGCGGCCAAATGGTGCCGGCTCGCCCTCTCCGGCAACCCCACCGCCACCGAACTGGTCTGGCTGCCCGAAGAGTTGTACGAAGTCCGGACGCCGCTCGGGGAGGAACTGATCGGCCTCCGGGAGACCTTCCTGAGCGGCCCGGCGGTGCGCTCTGCTTACCTCGGCTACGCCCGGCAGCAGTTCCGCAAACTCGCCGCCCGCGACCGCACCGACCCGGCGGGCGCCGCCCGCGCCGCCAAGCACGCCCGGCACCTGGTCCGCCTGGTCCGCCAGGGCGTCACCCTGCACGAGACCGGCCACCTGGAGATCCGCCTCCCCGACCCGGACCGGGTCCGCGCCCTCGGCGAGCAGTACACGCAGCGCCCCGAGGACGCCACCGCCCTGCTCGCCGACGCCGAAGCCCGCTTCGACCGCCCCGGCGTACTTCCCACCACACCCGACGAACGCCCCGCCGAGAGCTGGCTCCGCAAGGTCCGCGCCGCCCACCTGCCCACCACCTGACCGCCCGTCGGCCCCGCCCCGCCCCGCCGCCGACCCGCCCGGTAATCCGCTGGCCAACTCCCGCCGGGCACCAGGTAGGATCACCCCGGCAGGTGCTGTCCCACGAGGCCCACGCCTGCCACCGGGCCGCTAGCTCAATTGGCAGAGCTGCGGACTTTTAATCCGTAGGTTCAGGGTTCGAGCCCCTGGCGGCCCACCGCAACATGAAAGCCCCTCACCAGCCAGATTTGGTCGATGAGGGGCTTTCACGTTAAGCGAGGGTGAGAGTGTCTTGGTCTTCTGCTGGCTCCTTGCTGGCCCGAAGGGTCTGGGAAGTCCATGTGATGGTGATAGTTCGCGCTGGTGGAGCGGGGCGTCTTGGACGGCATCGGGGTGGCAGCCCGTCAGCCATCATTTCGATCAGGTGTTCGATCTAGCGGTGGGTTTGGTATACAGACGTTCGAGCATCGGCGCGTGAGCGTCAAGAGGTGCCACAGCCTCTCCCTGACGCCCACCAGCTGCGCGAACGTCGTGAAGTCGCCGAGCGGATCCGCCACTTCCGACACCAGCGTGGGCTCAGCCAGGAGCGGCTGGCCGAGGTGATCGGCAGGGATCGGCAGACGGTCGGTCTGTGGGAGCGCGCTGTTACGCCGCCCACGGTGGATGACCTGTCAGCCCTTGCCCGAGCGCTCCAGATCCAAACCTGGCGCCTGTTCTACGGATGACCGGCGCAGCCAGCATGCGCACTCCTGCGCGATGCACTGGCAGTGCAGCCGCACGATCTCGCCACTGACCAGGCCGACCCGCAGTCCGCCCGGGCACGCGTGGTGCGCTCCGAAGCTGCACTCGGCCGAGCAGTAGTCGTCCGTGTCGAGGTGGATGCGTACGACTACCGGGTGCGCGACGGCCCGGCGGATGCGATCCGCGAAAGTCGCGTCAGTCGTCATGGGTAGCAGGCGGGCACTCGGTGATGTCCCGTTGCAGGCTACTCACGGTGCGCCTCTTCCAGATGCGAGGTACATACGACCGTCTCGTGGTCGTGGACGACACCCTCGCATTCTCCTGGCAGGGTGAGGATGCCGTTGGGGTGGAGTGGGGGCTCAGCCGAGCCGCAGACGATGCAGGCCTCGCCATGGAGGCGGGCAGGGCTAATGCCCTGGTTGGGCAGGGGGGTTGCTGTCACGTCCTCTACGATCCCCGGCCGGATGGGCCCGAAGTGACACAACCTGTGTCACTCGTCAGACGGCCCGTGCCCACCTGGCCATGGCCAGCAGCTCATCGTCACGGCCTCGACCGAGCCGGACCAAAGTGGCCAGCTCCGTACGCACCTGGCCATGTTCACGGACATGCTGCGGGGCGATCCGACGGGCCACCAGGAGGGACTCGCGGGCGTGCTGGGGGCGACCCAGCGCTATCTGAGCGCGTCCAAGGTCGATGTAGTAGTGCGACCGACGCTCCGCCGGCAGGTCCCGAGACGGCGCCCAACGGCCGGCCTCCGCCACCGCCAGGCCGAGATCGGCAGGGTCGGCGAGTTCGACGGCGACTGCCGGCTGGTGGATGCGCACGGAACCCGGGCCTACCGCAGTCCCGTCGTACAGTCGCTCCGGGACGCCACGGGCGAGCCGCTCGGCTTCTGCCAGGTGCACGCGCGCATCGTCGGCGCTGCCAGCCCGGCCTGCCACGACGGCGGCCCGCATGTGGAGGGCGGCGGCCGCGGCAGCCAGTGGCACCGTGGTGGGTGGCGGCATTCGGTCTGCGGCCCGCTGGAGTGCGCGTAGGCCTGAAGCCAGCCGGTTGGCGGCGAAGAAGACCTCGGTACGGACGTAGGCCACGACGGCTGTGAGCGCCGGGTCCTCGGCGATGGCGACAGCCCAGCGCATCAGCTCGATGAGTCTGCCGGACAGGTCGCGGTATCCGTACTTGTAGGCCGCGGCGTCGGCGGACCGGATGGCCAGCGCGAGCAGGTGGGCGGCTCGGCGGCGAGCGGCGCCGTCGGCCTGGTCGACGGCACGGAACAGCTCCTCCAGCAGGGTTGGGACCCGCTCGGCAACGTGGCTGTACTGGGAATTGACCCGGGCCGTGGTCATCTCCTCTACGGCGGCGGCGAGGTCGCGCAGCGGCCGCACCGGGCCGTCCTCCGGCAGGTCATAGGTGGTGATCGCGGCCTGGAGTGCGGGGATGGCCTGGTGTACTCGGGAGTCCGTACGGCCTGGACCGTCGGCCAGATACTCCGGGGTGGTGTGCAGGGCCCGGGCCAGGGCTTCGAGCACGGTGTCGCTCGGTGTGCGGGTACCGCCCTCGACTGCGCGGATCATGCTGACCGAGACACCGGAGGCCTCGTAGGTCTCGCGGCGGGTCAGGCCGATGGCGGCGCGGGCAGCGGCTACGCGGTACCCGAGGTGGGTGGCGGTGGCGGCGGGCATCCTGGGCACGGTACCCGCGCTGTCACGATCTCGGGTGCGAACCGCCCCAACACCACTGTTGGGGCGGTTCAGTGACGTTGACGGATGATCAGGTCGGCGAGCTCGGTCAGCGAATCCACGGTCCAGTCGGCATCCGGCGCTGGCGTGGTCAGGCCGATCGGGCCGCGTCGCAGGTGTGCGGCCCGCAGGCTGGCAGCGCGGGCGGCGGTGACATCGTTCGCAGGGTGGTCGCCGACGTAGACGATCTCGTGTCGCGGGGCCGGGGCCCACCCGGCGACCCGGTCGAAGAACGCGCTGCTCGGCTTCGCGACGCCCCACTCGCCGCTGGTGGCGATCGCATCGGCCGGAAGGCCGAGCCCTCGCAGCAGGTCGGTCACCTGGGCGTTCTGGTTGCCAGCGATTCCCACCCAAACCCCGGCGTCGCGCAACTGCTGGAGCGCCGGCCGGACGTCGGGATAGAGGTCGTTCTCCTCGAGGTGGTCGCCCTGCCCGGCGATCTGGCGGGCCCGCCACTCGGCGCCAACGTCGCAGCCCGGCCTCAGGATTCGGATCGCCTCGGCGTTGTCGAGGCCCCGCGCGAGGACGTGGCCGACGAGCGCGGACATGGTGTGCGTTGGAACGTCCAGCCAGCGGGCCCAGTCAGCCCAGTACCGGGTGTCGCTGGTCAGGGTCTCGCCGATGTCGAACACCACTGCCTCGATCGTCATGCGGGCAGCGTAGTGGGGCCCCTGCGGAATGGGCAGGGCAGTGTCACGAGATGAGCACATCAAGTACACGCTTCCTCCCCGGCCGGTACCGTCCCTCCGTACGCCACCACCCCAGGGGAGACCATGCGCCGCACCGTCCTCGCCGCCACCGCCGCCACCGCCGGCATCGCCCTCATCGTGACCGGCTGCAGCAGCAGCACCGACTCCAGCAACACCGCGGCGCCAGCCGCCTCCACTCCTGTTGCGTCGGCACCGGCACCGGCAAAGCAGCAGCTCGACGCGGCGGCCGCCCTGGCGGCGCTCACCGCCCACGCTCCCACCATCAAGCAGGTGAAGGCATACACCGCCGACACCGACCCGAACCACCTGCTCGGAAGGCCCGGCCAGTACACGTCGAAGGTCGCGTTCAACGACTCGCGCATCAAGGCCGAGGACGTCGAGGGCCAGGACGAGGACGCGGTGATCCGCGGCGGCAGCATCGAAGTGTTCGCGTCGGCGGCCGACGCGACCGCTCGCGCCGCCTACCTGGAGAAGGTCACGAAGTCCATGCCCGCCCTCGTCGAGTACGACTTCGTGGTGCGGGAGACGGCAGTGCTGCGGGTTTCGCAACGGCTGTCGCCGGATCAGGCGAAGGCGCTTGCCGACGCCCTGAAGGGCTGACGCCGGACACGACGAACCGCCCCGCCGGCCGGAGCCGAGCGGGGCGGTGGTGGTCAAGCGGGTGCTAACCGGCTGTCCGGATCTGAAGGCGGGGCGACGGCATCCTCGATCCGGTTGACGGCATCCCGGAGACTGCCGCCAGAGTTGGGGTGGAGCTCGTGCCGGATCTCGTCCTGGCCAGCCTCCAGCGCGGGCGGCTGGCCAGCGGGCTGATCAAGGACTACCGGCGCGCCCACGGTCTGGCCGGCGACTGACACCGCCGGGGTGGGTGCCGGCGACGAGTGGGCCCCTCGTCCCGGAGCCTGGACCGGAGGGGGTGGGCCCCGGTGACGATCGTTGAGCGGAAAGCGCTTGGCGCGTCGTAATACGCGTAATAAACTAACGACATGGCCAAGACCAGGATCAGCATCAGTCTCGACAGCGATCATGCCGAGCGCATTCGGGAGCATGCCGAGCGCGCGGGTCTGGATGTTTCGGCTTATCTCGTCAACGCCGCTACCCGGCAAATGGCCGAGGCGGAAGCCGCTGAGGCGCAGTTCGCGCGGATCGACGCGGTGATTGCCGCAGCGGAGGCAGAGGCCGCCGAACTGCCTCCGCTGCCTGACGTCGCTGATGAAGACCTTACGGAGGAGGAGCGCCGGGAGGTCGCGGAGGCCATGGAACTTATCTATGGTGCGGATGCTCCTGTGGCCCGTCCGGGCAACGCCGCGTGACCGCGCGGGTGCCGGTCTATGACACTGGCATGCTGATCGCGCTCGCTGATCGAAAGCCCAAGGCGGTACGGCTGCACGCCGGCCTCAAGGAGACGCCGCATCGCGCGGTCGTGCTCGGGCCGGTACTGGCCCAGGTATGGCGGCCCAGTCCTGCCACTGTGCACGCCATGGCCGCGGCCCTCAAGGACTGTACGGTGCCGCAGGCGCGGAGCTCGGCCCTGGCGATGCGTCCCACTACTGCTGGACAGACCGTCTGCATCATGTGTGCGACCGGGCCGGATCTGGCGGAGTGGCAGCGCATCGGTAGCACGCTTGCTGTGGCCGAGCTGCCTCCGAAGAAGCGTCCGGTCGCCGTGGATGCCTTGGTCGCGCTGACTGCGGCCCGACATGGCAGCGCTGTTGTTTTCACCAGTGACCCGACTGACCTCACGGCTTACCTGAAGGCGTTGGACGCCCAGGACGTCCATGTGGTCCAGGTCTGATCCCGAGCTCGGACCGGAACAGTGGAGGGAACGCGTCAGACCCTTCGCCCGGCCGCGTCATCGGTGGCTTCAGGAGTCTGGGCCCGCTGCGAGTGCGTGAGCTATGCGTGAGCGGACCGCGCGTCAGAGCCACTTCACAGGCGGATCAAGCGGCACGCCACAACCTGCCAGCCTGCAGAAGTAGCACGTAATGAGCGATGACAGCTGTGCGGGGCACGATCGGGCTTGATCTTTTAGTCCGTAGGTTCAGGGTTCGATCCCCTGGCGGCCCACCGGATTCGAGGCCAGGTCGGAGACTTTCTGACCTGGCCTCGAGCGTTTCCGAGGTGGCTCAGGGGCGGGGAGGGGAGGGGACGGATGAACGCTGCCGAGGAGTTGATCTCGCTGGCCCGTCGGGGCCGGTTCGAGGTGGTGTTGCCCGAGCTGCTGGAGATGGCCCGGCGGGTGGACGGTCCGCGGGACGAGGGGTGGGAGTCCGTTGCCGCCGCGGTTCAGATTCTCTGCTGGCGCGACCGGTTCGCCGAGGCGGCGGAGTTGGCCGAGCAGGTGATCGTCCGGGACGGGCCGCTCGGAGGGGAGTTGTGCGATCAGGACGTGCCGTTCCGCGAGGCATTGCTGGCGGCCCAGCTGTACGCGGGGCGGCCGGCCGGGCCGCGGCTGGCGGCGCTGGTGGGGCGGCTTCCGGCCGGTCGGAATCTGACTGAGGATCTGGCGTGGGTGGCCGAGGAGTTGCCCGGGCGCCCGGTCGAGGAGCTGCTGCCCTGCCACTGCGAGTGGGGCGGTCCGGCCAGGCCGCTGGACGGGGCGACGGAGCGCATGCTGGCGAAGGGATTTGCCGAACTGGCGGTGGCGGAGCGGCAATTGCTCTGGCAGGACTTGTTCAGTGCGAATGCCTTCGACCGCGCCCACGCACTGGTCGAGAGCACCGGTGAGACGCCGGACCGCTTCGCCGCGTGCCTCTGGATGGCCGGCTGGTACGCGGTGCGCGGCGAGATCGCCCGGGGCGAGCGGCTACTCCTTGCCGCCCATGGCCGGTGGTGGCCCTACATGAAGTGGGATGCGATCCCCGAGGCCCCGGTGCTGCAGCCGACCCTGCGTCTGGTGCTCACCGAGCGGGTGCGGGAGTACTACCTGACCAGGCCGATCGGTCCGGAGGCGGAGCGGAACGCCTGAGGCAGCTACGGGGTGGGGGTGACTCCGGGGACGGGCGCGTAGGGCTGGGTGTCGAAGTCGACGATCACCGGTTGGGGGTCGGAGGCGAGGGCGGCCTGGACGCGGTACATGGTGCCGTCGGGGTCGATCCAGTACCGGACGGTGTCCGAAGTGGTGGTGGTGCCACGGGCGTTGGGGCCGGTGATGACGTCGGTGGGGTGGCCGTTCAGGGTGGTTCGGGAGAGCCAGGTGGCGCCGTTCTGGGGGAGGAGCTGGGGGTTGTCGGGGCGGTCGGCGGCCAGGTTCAGGGCGATGGCGAGTGAGGTGTCGAGGGAGCTGCCGGTGGTCTGGAGCGGGCGGGTGGACCAGCCGGAGGCGGGGGGTGTGGCGGGGGCGGTGGCCGGGGCGTCGGGCATGGGGAGGACGCGGACGGTGGTGGGCGTCCACTGGATCAGGCCGGTGGTGGAGCTGTCGCGGCCGGTTCCGTGCAGGACTCCGTAGCCGGTTCTGGTGCGGAAGTCGACGGATCCGGTGACGGTCAGCCGGCCGGCGGTGCCGGGCACGGTGATGGTCAGCGCGCGGCCGCCGGCCTCGTAGTTGCGGAACCGGGTGAGCGCCAGCCGGTTCGCCTCGTCCGTGGTCGGCGGGCGCGGGCCGGTGGGGTCGTCGCCTGTGCCGAGCAGGGCGAAGGTGCTGATCGCGGTGGCCGCGACGGCGAGCAGGGCGACCAGCACCCAGCGCGTACGGCCCCGAACGATCCTGATGTTCCCCACGATGCTCCCCACGCGGCGGGAGGCCGACAGACCTCCGTCAGGCTATCCGAAATCCATCGTTCCGATTGTGTAAGTTTTCGTCAACTTGTGGGAAACTGCCGCAAGTTGCCGGGCCAAGGCCCGGTGTGGGGCGAGGCGAAGGAGCACGATGCCAACTACCAAACTGGCGCGAGTGGGGCTGTGCGGCCTGTTACTGGTGGGCGGAACCGCCGGTGCGGTCGTGGCGGGCGCCGGGCAGGCCGGTGCGACGGCCACCGATGGGACGCTGACGGTGCAGGTGCTGCGCGACTTCTTCGGCACCGGCGTGATCAACACGGCCATGGACGTCCCACAGCGCGGCATGAAGATCAGCGTCACCGACCCGGCCGGCCGGCGGGTGACCGGCACCACGGACGTCACCGGAAAGGTCGTGGTGGCCCCGTCGGGCGCGCTGACCGGTGGCCGGTACCGGGTGGACGTCACAGTCCCGGCGCCGTTCGACGGCTACCTGCGGGCGGCGCCCGCCTCGACCGCGCCGAACCACTTCGACAGCTTCACCTCGTTCGTGGACGTCTCGGCCGGCAAGGACGCCTCGGTGATCACCGGGGTCTGGGACGCGGCGGACTACACGGAGCCGGACGTCCGCTACTTCGTGCCGGTCCAGACCGACAGGGTGATGGGGAGCGACACCCGGGCGCTGGTGTCGTTCGGCAAGGACGTCCGCGGTACCTGCCCGACCGGACCGGCCTGTCCGACCGTGCTCGACACCCAGCAGCAGGTGGGGACGACCTCGGGGCTGGCGTACGACAAGTACCGCGGCCGGCTGTTCCAGGCGGCGTTCGCCCGGCGGTTCACCGCGTACGGGCCGGAGGGCGGCGACGCGATCTACGCCGTGCCGGCCGACGGCGGGAGCGCGCCGACGCTGTTCGCGAAGGTGCCGGGCTCCACCGAGACCGCGCACGGCACCAACATGATCAAGGACGCCGAGTTCGTCGACGCGCCGGGCAAGGAGAGCATCGGCGGGCTGGCCCTGTCCGAGGACGGCTCGACGCTGTACGCGGTGAACATGCTCACCCGTAGCCTGGTCAGCTTCGACGCGAGCGGGTCGGAGGCCACCGGTCCCGAGAACACGGTGGCGATCCCCGACCCCGGCTGCGCGGCGTCCGGCGACTGGCGTCCGGCCGGCCTCGCCGTCCACGACAACACCCTGTACGTCGGCGGCGTGTGCTCCGCCGAGAGCACCCAGAAGCGCGCCGACCTGAAGGCCGTCGTCTACGGCTACGACGGCAAGCGGTTCACCAAGGTGCTGAGCCAGGCACTGGACTTCGAGCGCAGCTACGTCGGCACCGGCGTGGCCGAGTACGACCAGGACCACTACTGGAACCCGTGGCACGCCGGGCTGGAGAACTGGGACAGCTACCTGCTGAGCGGCTGGATGGTCTACCCGGAGCCGGAGCTGGCCAGCATGGCGTTCGCCCGTGACGGCTCGATGATCCTCGGCTTCCGCGACCGGTTCATGGACGTCGCCTCCGTCGGACTCGACCCGCGGCCCGGCAACAACAAGACCGAATCCGGGTACGCCGGCGGCGACATCAACATGGCCTGCGCCGTCCCCACCGGCGGGTACGCGTGGGAGGGCACCGGAAACTGCCCCAACCACGCCGCCACCAACACGCCCCCGCTGCCCCGGCCCAGCGGCGTCGTCTCGTACTTCGCGGGTGACTTCGCCGTCTTCTACCACCAGGAGACCTCGCTCGGCGGCGTCGCCTTCATCCCGCAGCAGCAGTGGGTGATCAGCACCCAGATGGACCCGACCGTCAACTACTTCACCAGCGGCACGGGTTACTACGACATCGACACCGGCGCCGGCCCCGGCAACAAGCCGGACGCCAACGGCTACGAGTTCGTCCAGAAGAACGGCTTCGGCAAGGCCGGCGGCCTCGGCGACATCGCGTACACCGCCGCCAACGCGCCCGTCCAGATCGGCAACCGGGTCTGGTTCGACGGCGACCACAACGGCATCCAGGACGCCGGGGAGGCGTCGCTGCCGGGCGTGACCGTCAACCTGCTGGACGCCGAGGGCAAGGTGGTCGCGACGACCAAGACCGACGCCAACGGCGAGTACTACTTCGGCGGGGTGGGCGCCGCCTACCAGCTGACGCCGGGCGCGGACTACACCGTGGAGTTCGACGTTTCGACGGCGGACACCAGCGGGGTGCCGGGCAAACCGGCCGCCGCCGACCTCCGGTACACCCTCCCGACGGCCGGCGACGACCGGGCCCACGACTCCAACGTGATCCCGCCGACCGAAGGCCCGCCCGGCCTCGGGCACGCGCAGGTCACCGCACCGTCCGAGCCCGGCGGCGTCGACCACACCATCGACGCCGGCGTGTACGTCCCGGAGGCCACGCCGTCGAGCTCCGCGTCGCCGAGTCCCAGCCCGTCGGACTCCGCCTCGCCGAGTCCCGAGCCGTCGGGATCCGGGTCGCAGAGCCCGAGTTCGAGCCCCAGCCCGAGTTCGAGCCCCAGCCCGAGCGCGAGCCCCAGCGAGAGTTCGAGCCCGACGGCGTCCGTGCCGCCGGCCGGAACGACGCCCGCAGGCCCCGCCCCGACCAGCACTCCGAAGGGATCGCTCGCCTTCACCGGCAGCTCCGGCACGGGCCGGATCGTGCTCCTCGGCGCCTTGCTGGTGGGTGCGGGCGCGGCGCTCGTGCTGCTGAGCCGGAAGCGTCACGCCAGGCGCCACTGACGCCTCGAACCACCCGACGGGCCGGTGCCGCACGCACCGGCCCGTCGGCATTCCGGCCCGGTGACGGGCCTTCAGCGCTCCGAACTACCCTGGCGGGCATGGATTGGCTCGAGCGGGTGGCGAAGCTGAGACGGTGGACGAGCAACGGCGCGCGGGCTCCGCACAAGCCGTTGCTGCTGCTGTACGCGCTCGGGAGTCACCAGCGGGACGCCGACCGCGAACTCCGGTACAGCGAGGTCGAGGAGGAGCTGAAGAGGCTGCTCGCCGAGTACGGACCGTCGAATCCGACGACCCCCGCCTACCCGTTCCACCACCTGGTCAACGACGGGGTGTGGGAGGTGCGGACCGACGGGGGAACGGGGAGTCCGGGCAGCGGCATCGGGGTGCTCCGCTCCAGTGGAGCCGCCGGCCGGCTCGCGCCGGAGCTGCGGGCCGCGCTGCGCCGGGAGCCGTCGCTGCTCGGGCGGCTGGTGCGGGTGCTGCTGGACACCCACTTCGCGCCGTCGCTGCACCTGGAGCTGTGCGAAGCCGTCGGGCTCGATCTGGAGCTCGCGGAGAACGGGGCGGTGGCCGGCGCCGAGGCCGCGGCTCGGCGGCAGCGGGACCGGCGGATGCGTGAACTGATACTCACCGCCTACGAGTTCCAGTGCGCGTTCTGCGGCTACGACGGGATGCTCGGCGGCACCTCGGTCGGCCTGGAGGCCGCGCACGTGCGCTGGTGGTCGCACGACGGGCCGGACGAGGTCGACAACGGCCTGTGCCTGTGCTCGCTGCACCACAAGCTCCTGGACAAGGGCGTCCTCGGCCTCGGGGACGACCACCGGATCCTGGTCTCCCGGCGCTTCGTCGGCCGCAGCGAGGCCAGTCGGCAGCACGTCCTCGCCCTGGCGGGACGTCCGGTCATCGGCCCGCAGGCGGGTACCGCGTCCGTTGCGGCGCAGCATCGTGCGTGGCACACCCGGCAGGTTTTCCGCGGTGAGGCCCGGGAGCCGGTGGGTGTCGGCTGACCGACGGGCGTTCAACGGCCGTGCGGGAGTGGGACGTTCGTCACCTCGTTCGGAAGATTGCACCCCCGCGTGCAACATCTGCGCCCCCTTGTGCATCTATTAGGGGGAGAAAAGCTCGGAGGGGCCGGGCGGCGGGGGTGCGATGTGGTAAGCGGACAGTCCGGAACCGTCGAGCCGGTGTCGGAGGGGGAAGAGGGACAGGTTCCCCGGCAACGGTCGAGGAACGGGGGACGGGCCGGGGGCCGGCGGGCGTCCAGGCAGGGGCGCGGGCGGCGCGGGCTGAAGATCGCCGCCTGGAGCGTCGCCGGGCTGGTGGTGCTGACCGTCGGCACGGGCGGCTACCTGTACATGCGTTACAACGGCAACATCAAGTCCGCGCCGCTGTACGCCGGTGAGAGCGGGGACGCCGGGCACGAGGTGCCGGACGAGTTCGGGCGGACCCCGATCAACGTGCTGGTGATCGGCTCCGACGGGCGCGACACCCAGGAGGACTGCGACATCGGCGGCAGCGAGTGCGGCGCCGGCGCCAACGCCGACGTCCAACTGCTGCTGCACGTCTCGGCGGACCGTTCCAACGCCACCGTGATGAGCATCCCGCGCGACCTGGTGACCGACCTGCCGGGCTGCATAGACAGCAAGAACAACACCAAGTCCAAGGCCCACCGCGAGCGGATCAACTCGACGCTGGCGTACGGCCCCGGCTGCACGGTGGCCGCCGTGCACCAGCTCACCGACATACCCATCGACCACTTCGTGAAGGTCGACTTCGTCGGTGTGATCAAGATGTCGGACGCGGTGGGCGGTGTCCCGGTGTGCGTCAGCGACAACGTCTACGACCCGTACTCGCACCTCAAGCTGACCAAGGGCAAGCACACCCTGAAGGGAATGGCGGCGCTCCAGTTCGTCCGCACCCGGCACGGGTTCGGGGACGGCGGCGACCTCGGGCGGGCGGCCGCCCAGCACGCCTTCCTCGGATCGATGATCCGTGAGCTGAAGAACGCCGGGACGCTCACCGACCCGGGCAAGGTGCTGTCGCTGGCCGATGCCGCGACCAAGGCGCTCACCGTCGACCCGGAACTCGACGGGATCACCAAGCTGGTCGGCCTGGCCAACGACCTGAACAAGGTGCCGCCGTCCCGGGTCACCTTCACCACCATGCAGACCGATCCGGACCCCAAGGACGACAACCGGCTGGTGACCGGCCCCGACGCGAAGAAGCTGTTCGCGTCGATCAAGAACGACCAGCCGCTGAGCGCCGACCCGAACGGCGCGAGCAGCGCGCCGCCCTCCTCGGCGCCGCCCGCCGAGGCCACCACCGCCCCGCCCGCGAACAGCACGCCCCGCAAGAACATCGCCGTGACGGTGCGGAACGGCAGCGGTGCCCAGCGCCGGGCCACCGAGCTGGCCCAGGCGCTGCAAGCGGCCGGGTTCTCCAAGGAGACCGCCGCGGGCACGAACCTGTCCGCCGAGCAGAGCACCGTCCGCTACCCGGCCGGGAAGGAGGGCGACGCCAAGCAGGTGGCCGCCGCGCTCGGTATGCCCGAGAGCGCCGTCCAGGCCGGCAGCGGCAGTTCGATCGAGCTGGTGATCGGCACCGACTGGAAGTCGGGCACCACCTACCCTGGCGGGCAGGGCGGTTCGAGCGCCCCCGTGGACCCGGCCGCTGCGCTCAAGGGCGCCGAGGCCAGCACCGCCGACAACGAGGACACCTGCGTCAAGGTCAGCCACGACTACACCGCCTACCTTCCCGGCCTCGGCGGCATGACCCCGATCAAGGCGTTCGACAAGAGCCCGGACATCCCGCTCTCCGCGCCCTGACGTCGCGTCAGCGCCGCCTCCGGTGGAGCAACTGGCCCGCCAGCAGCACCACCGGGGCGGCGAACGCCGCCACGTGCAGCAGCCACCAGCCCGGGCCGTAGCCGACGTGCAGGTGGGACGCGGCCTCCGGCGGCAGGGCGTGCACGAGGCGTTCGAGGTGCGTGTCCGCATCCCACAGGCCGGCGACACCCAGGCGAACGGGCAGCACCAGCGTCAGCAGGAACCCGGCGGTCCGGACTGCGGCCGGAACCCGGGGCGGGTACCAGGCGGTGGCCAGAAGGGCGATCGCCGTCGGCAGCAGCCACAGCCAGGACAGCCCCACGGCGCTGCTGTCGAAGTTCAGGCTGAGCGCCTCGAACAGGGGGGTGTGTGCCAGCTTCATCAAGGCGGCGCCGGACGGCGGCAGTTGACTGTCCGGGTGGAACGAGAACACGTTCAGCAGCAGCGCCGCACCGAGTGCGGCGAGCGCCAGCAGCGGCGGCAGCACCGTCGCCACCGAACGGCGGGCGGCCCGGGGCACCGCGGGCGGCAGCGCGTTCGGGACGGTGGCGGCGGCGGTGGCCGCAGCGGTGGGCAACACGGCCGTCGGGGCGTGCGCGCCCAAGTGCGGGGCGAGCATCGCCGCGGCGCGGGCACCGGTGAGGCGGGCGGCCGGGTCCTTCGCCAGCAGCCCGTCGATCAGCGGCGCCAGCGGACCGGCCAGCACGCACGGTGCGGGCGGCTCGAACAGGACGGCGGTGAGGGTGCCCACCGGGGTGTCGCGGCGGAACGGCAGCCGCCCCTCGACGGCCTGGTAGAGCGTCGCGCCCAGCGAGAACAGGTCGCCGGCCGGGTCGGCGGGCCCGCCCTGGGCACGCTCCGGCGCGATGTAGTCCACCGACCCGACGAACATGCCGGAGGCGGTCAGCGCGGTCTGCTCCTGCTGGACGGCGATCCCGAAGTCGGCGAGCAGCACCCGGCCGTCGTCCGCCAGCAGGATGTTGGCCGGTTTGACGTCCCGGTGGACGATCCCGGCGCGGTGCGCGGCGTCCAGCGCGGCCAGTACGGCGGACGCCACCCGGGCCGCCTCCGGGACGGGCAGCGGGCCGCCCTCCGCGATCCGCTCGTGCAGCGACCGTCCGACGATCAGCTGCATCACCGTCCACGGCGCGCCGCCGTCCAGCACCACGTCGTGCACCCCGACCACGTGCGGATGGTCGCGCAGCCGGGCCGCGTGCCGGGCCTCGCGCTGCGCCCGCTCCAGCAGTTCGGCGTGCTCGGCGGCCGTCCCGGTCGGGGGCAGCCGCACCTCCTTGACGGCGACGTCCACCCGCAGCGTCTCGTCGTGCGCCAGCCATACGCTGCCGAACCCGCCCGCGCCGAGCGCCCGCACCAGCCGGTACCGGCCGCCGACCAGCCGACCCTCCGTCATCCCGCCCCCGTTCCTCGCCGCTGCCCGGCAGTCTCGCAGAACTCCCGCTCCGGCCAAGGGTGTTCGGTGGCCGAAAAGTTTTCGTCGAAACCGCCGAACCGGGCCCCGGCGAGATGGCAATAGAGGGTGGAAGCGCCGGAGGAGCCGGCGCGAAGGAGAACCCATGCGCAGCACCGACCAGGTAATGGTGACCGGCCGGCGGGGGGCGGGCCGGTGACGGCGGTACTCGGCACGGACACGCCCCTGCGGGAAGGAGTCGACGACGACGCGGCGGTCATCGGGGCGTCGCTCGCCGAACCCGACCGGTTCGGCGAGATATACGACCGGCACGCCGTCGCGGTGCACCACTACCTGGCCCGGCGGATCGGGGCCTCGGTGGCCGACGACCTCACCTCCGAGACCTTCCTGTCGGCGTTCCGGATCCGCGGCCGCTACGACCGGGACCGGTCCGACGCCAGGCCCTGGCTGTACGGAATCGCCACCAACCTGCTGCACCGCCACCAGCGCACCGAACGCTCCGGCTACCGGGCGCTGGCCCGCAGCGGCGTCGACCCGCTCGACACCGGCGACCACGCCGACACGGTGGCCGCCAGAGTGACGGCCGGCGCCCGGGCCCAGGAGATCGCCGGCGTACTGGCCCGGCTGACGGCGAAGGAACGCGACGTCCTGCTGCTGTTCGCCTGGGCCGAGCTGAGCTACCAGGAGATCGCCGAGGCCCTGCGGATCCCGGACGGCACGGTCCGTTCGCGCCTCAACCGCGCCCGCCGACGGCTGCACACCGCACTCGACCGACCCACCCACTGACAGAGGAGTTCTTGTGGACGAGATCACCGGGCTCGCCGAATTCCGAGCCGACACCGCACCGATGACCACTCACGCCCGTCTCCGCGGCCGTCGGCAGCTGGAGGACGCCATCGCCGGAACGCCCGCAGCACGACGGGGCCGACGGCTGACCACGCGCCGAGTGCTGGTCGCCGTGGCCCTGA
Source organism: Kitasatospora sp. NPDC004614 (assembly GCF_042873675.1). Lineage (NCBI taxonomy): Bacteria > Bacillati > Actinomycetota > Actinomycetes > Kitasatosporales > Streptomycetaceae > Kitasatospora > Kitasatospora sp. NPDC004614. Next base: position 76,444 of record NZ_JBIALR010000020.1, on the reverse strand, counting down.
CGACGGCGCTCACCGCGGGCTTGGTCAGCACCCAGATCGCCGGACCGGGTGCGACCGAATCCAGCGCCCATGCGGTCTCGGTGCTGAACCTCGCGGCCGACGCGCTCGCCGCCGACAAGACCCCGGCACCGCGGCCGGACCAGTTCGTATACCTGGATTCCATCCACACCACCAGCGACCCGAACGCCATCACCACCGTCCAGCGCTGGCTCTCCGTCGACGGATCGAAGCCCGGCCTGGTCCGGTGGTCCGGCCCCGGGCTCACCGACGCCTCCGCCGTGGAACGCCCGTCCGGCGGGCTCACCGACGGCTCTGCCGTGGAACGCCCGTCCGGCGGGCTCACCGACGGCTCTGCCGTGGAACGCCCGTCCGGCGGGGACATCGACGCCGACCTCGTGAAACGCTCGTCCGGCGGGCTCTCCTCCCAGGACTCCGTCGTGGAACCCCAGCAGGCAAGCCCCAGCCTCTACGCGGACCCTCCCTACGACAAGCTGGCCAAACTGCCGACCGACCCCGACGCGTTGCTGGAGATCCTCTACGCGGACCCGTTCGTGCACTGGATGACGGACGCCAAGAACATGACCCGCGAGGTCGCGGTCTGGACGATCCTGCGCTCTCTCATGGGGGGCCCCTGCCCCGCCCCGCAAAAGGCCGCGCTGTTCCGGGCCGCCGCGAAGATCCCGAACATCTCCTACCACGAGGAGGCCACCGACGCCCTCGGCCGGACCGGCGAGGCGGTGTCCCTGCTCGACCCCAAGGTGGGCATCGTCCAGCTCATCCTGGACCGGAAAACCCACGCTTTCCTCGGCGAACGCATCCTCGGCCGCCCCGGAGAGGGCCACGACGGCACGGTCGCGTTCAACAGCGCGGTGCGGAAGATCGCGTTGGTCGACGCGGTGGGGCAGCTGCCGTCCTGACCGGGCGCGCCGCCTGTGGCGCGCCGTATTGCAGTGCAATACGCTGGTGGAATGAAGACCATCACGCAGCGAGAACTCGCCGCCCGGTCCAAGGCCGTGCTGGACGATGTGGAAGCCGGCGAGACCTACCACATCACCCGGAACGGCACGGAGATCGCCGAGGTACGTCCGCTGGGGACGCGTCGCCGTTTCGTGCCGGTCGACGAGCTCCAGCGCAAGTGGCGTGGTGCCTCGGTGATCGACGCGGAACGGATGCGTGCGGAAGCGGACGAGTTCTTCGGCGACGAGGACCGGATCGGTGACGAGCCGCAGGGGCGGGAATGAGCGGCCGCCGACTGCGGGGGATGCTGGACACCTGCGTGGTGATCGACCTCCCCTCGATCGACCCTGGTTCGCTGCCGCTGGAGGCCGCCGTCTCCACCGTGGTGCTCGCGGAGCTCGCCCAAGGGGTGGCCGTAGCGGGCGATCCGGTCGAGATGATGGCCCGCGCGCAGCGGTTGGCGGATGCCGAGGCGGAGTTCGCGGCACTGCCGTTCGACCGGGAGGCGGCCCGCCGGTTCGGCACGCTGGTCGCGCTCACTGTCAAGGCGAACCGTAACCCGCGGCCGCGCCGGATGGACCTGATGATCGCGGCCACCGCCGCCGCCCACGGGCTGCCGCTCTACACCCGCAACGCGGACGACTTCCGGGGGCTGGAGACCGGAGTGGAGATCATCCCGGTCTGACGCCCCTGACCGGACGCGGTGTCACGGGCTCTCCGTGGCACCGCGTTCGGCGTGCCGGGCCGGCTGCCGTTTCGGGCGCAGGTTCAGAGCCCGACGACCAGGACGCGGGGGCCGCAGAGCAGGGTGAGGTCCTCCGGGTCCGAGGTGAGGACGGTGACCGGGCCGGGTGCCGAGCGCGCGATCACAGCGAATGCGGCGTCGATCGCGTACTTGTGGCCGTGCAGCCGGTGTTCGCGAAGCAGCGCCGCCGCCTGGCTGCCGATCTCGCGGGTGACGTCGTGGACGTCGATGCGGGAGAGGGCCCAGCGGATCCGGGCCGGATGGGCGCGGGCGTGGTCCGCCTCGATCACGGTCATCGCGGTGGTGCCGACCCGCACACCCTCCGCGGCGGCGGCTTGGAGGAAGGCGGCGACCTGTCGGTCGTTCAGGTAGAGGCGGGACAGGCCCTCGCTGTCCAGGAGGAGGGTGCCGGGCATCAGGCGGCGGCGTCGCCGGTCGCAGCGGGCCGGTCGTGGCGCAGCAGCGCGCGGGCGGCGTCGATCTCCTCGGGGGTGAGTGGTTCGTTGTCCGCCTCGAAGCCGGCGACGATCTCGCGGAGCTTGTCCATCGCCACGCGGTGCTCCAGTGCCTCGGCGACGTAGGCCGAGAAGCCGCCCGGGCCTACCTGGCTGCGGATGCTCTCCGCAAGGTCCTCGGGCAGGCTGACCGAATACTTCTTGCTACCGCTCATGCTCCCGATCCTACCGGTGGTGGCAAGAGGCTGTGTGGAGTGCTGCGGGTCCCGGGATAGGGGTCCGATAGCCGGGTCGGTTCGGGGCGATAGGGGTGGCCGGGAGAGTAGTGCTCACAAGAGGCGAACCTCCGCCGAATCGTGAGGACTCGGATGATGATCGATTACCAGAACCGTACGGCGTCGAGGGGGACGGCGTCCCCCCTGGCGGCTGAACTGTCCAGTGTGGTCAAGCGGTTCACCAACGCCAAGGGCGAGGTGTTCACCGCCGTCAACGGGCTGGATCTGCGGATTCGGCGGGGCGAGGTGGTGGCGTTCCTCGGGCCGAACGGCGCGGGCAAGACCACTTCGATCGACATGCTGCTGGGGCTGACCCGGCCGGACGAGGGCGAGGTGCGGCTGTTCGGGGTGAGTCCCGAGCAGGCGGTGCGGGCGGGGCGGGTGGCGGCGGTGCTGCAGTCCGGCGGTCTGCTGCCGGACCTGACGGTCGAGGCGACCGTGCACATGCTGGCGTCGCTGCACCCGGGGGCCGACCCGGAGCGGTGCATGGCGCGGGCGAACATCACCGAGCTGCGGGCCCGCCGGGTGGCGGCCTGTTCGGGGGGTGAGCAGCAGCGGCTGCGTTTCGCGCTGGCGCTGCTGTCCAAGCCGGACTTCCTGGTGCTGGACGAGCCGACGGCCGGCATGGACGTGGTGGCGCGGCGGGACTTCTGGGCGGCTGTCCGGGAGGACGCGGCGCGCGGCATGACGGTCATGTTCGCCACCCACTACATGGAGGAGGCGGACCAGTTCGCCGACCGGGTGGTCATGATCAACAAGGGTGCGGTGGTGGCCGACGGCTCGGCCTCCTCGATCCGCGCCGCGACCAGCGGCCGCACCGTCTCGGCGGTGCTCAGCCCGTACGAGGCCGGCGTGGTGTCCCGGACGCCGGGCGTGCGTTCCAGTGCCGTCCGCGGCGAGCGCACCTACTTCACCTGCACCGACTCGGACGCGCTGCTGCGGGTTCTGGTCGGTGAGACGCAGGCGCGGGACATCGAGGTGGCGCCGCGCAGCCTGGAGGAGGCCTTCATGGCCATCACCGAGAACGCCGGCCGCGCCGACAGCGCCGCGAACGCGGACCGCGCCGCCAACGCCCAGAAGGAGAACGTCTGATGGCCGCCGTCACGGCGCCCGCCGCCGCCCGCACCTCGGTGTTCAACGGGGTCAACCCGACCTTCGTCCGCTACGAGCTGCGCCGCCGGTTCAACCGGCAGACCACGATCTTCACGGTGCTGCTGCCCGCGGTGCTGTACCTGGCCCTGTTCCGCACCGGCCCGTCCGGTGGCGCCACCCTGCCGCACGGCAACTTCGCCGCCTGGATGATGATCGGTCAGGCGGTGTACGGCGCGGCCACCGCCGCGGTCAGTTCGGCCGCCACCATCTCGGTGGAGAAGTCGGTCGGCTGGATGCGGACGATCGCGATGAGTCCGCTCACCCCGCCCGGCTATCTGCTGGTCAAGGTGCTCTGCTCGGTGCTGATGGCCGGTGTGCCGGTCGCCATCGTGGGAGTGCTGGGCGCGCTGACGGGGGCCGAGGCCGACGCCAACGTGTGGGTGGTCTCGCTGCTGGTGGCCTGGGTCGGGGCCGCGGTGTTTGCCGCGCTCGGCATCGGCATGGGCCTGGCGCTGAAGCCCGACGTGGTGATGCACATGCCGGGCCTGACCATGACCGCCCTGGCCTTCCTGGGCAACCTGTTCATCCCGCTCAGCGGCGTGATGCTGGAGATCTCCCGCTACACCCCGATGTACGGGGTGGCGACGCTGGCCCGGTACCCGCTGAACGACGGCTTCTCGTTCCACGGGGAGCACTCCAGCGTGGCCGGCGCGGTGTTCAACCTGCTGGCCTGGTTCGCCGGCTTCTCGTTCCTGGCGATCCGCCGCTTCCGCAAGTCCACCGGCCGCCCGTAAGCACGCGGCACCCCGCCGGGCGCTGATGCGCCGGGCGCAGGCCCCACTCGAAAGGAGGTTCGAACAAATGTTCGCATTCATTGCGCCGGGTCAGGGCTCCCAGACCCCGGGCATGCTGGCCGCCTGGCTGCGCGACCCGGCCACCGCCGAGCGGGTGCGGGCCTGGTCGGAGGCCGCCGACCTGGACCTGGTCCAGCTCGGCACCAAGGCCCCGGCCGCCGAGATCGCCCGCACCGAGAACACCCAGCCGCTGCTGGTCGCCGCCGGACTGCTCGCCCACCACGTACTGGCCGGTGCCGTCCGGCCGGGCGGGGCGGTGGCGGCCGGCCACTCGGTCGGCGAACTCACCGCCGCGGTGTACGCCGGGGTGCTGGAGCCCGCCGACGCGGTGCGGCTGGCCGCGATCCGCGGCCGGGCGATGGCCGCGGCCTGCGCCGAGGCACCCACCTCGATGGCCGCCGTGATCGGCGGCGAGCAGGACGAAGTCCTGGCACGGACAGCGGAGTTGGGCCTGACTCCGGCGACCTTCAACGGACCCGGCCAGATCGTCGCGGCCGGTCTCGAAGAGGCGCTGGGACAGCTGGCCGCCGCCCCGCCCGCCGGGGCCACCGTCAAGCGGCTCAGCGTGGCCGGCGCCTTCCACACCCCGTTCATGGAGTCGGCCCGGCAGACCTTCGAGGCCGCCGCCGAGGCGGTGCCGTTCGCCGCGCCGACGCAGCTGCTGCTGTCGAACGCGGACGGCGCGGCCGTCGAGGACCCGGCGGAGATCCGCCGCCGACTGGTCCAGCAGGTGGTCAGCCCGGTCCGCTGGGACCTCTGCCTGGACCGGCTGGGCGAACTGGCCCCGGAGGCGACGTTCTCGCTGCCGCCCGCCAAGACGCTCGCCAACCTGCTCAAGCGCCACCACCCGCAGCTGGAGGTGGTCTCCGTGAACACCGCCCGGGACGTCACCCGGGCCCAGGAGCGGCTCACCGCCGCCGGGATCAGCGAGGGAGTGGCCGTCCATGCCGGTGTCTGACCTGCTCGACTACCCGCTCGCGGAGCGGGCCGACCACCCCGCCGTCACCGACGCCGACGGCACCCTGAACTACCGTCAGCTCGGCACCGCCGTGGACCGCGCGGTCGGCTGGCTGCGCGGCCAGGGCGTCACCGCCGGCGACCGGGTGGTGTACACCGGCGGCAACGACCGCTCGTTCCTGGCCCTGTTCTGGGCCACCCTGCGGATCGGGGCGATCTTCGTCCCGGTCCACCCGGAGCTGACGGACCAGCAGATCGACCACATCGTGGCCGACTCCGAGGCCGCGCTGGCCATCTGCCGCCCGGCGGCCGGCGCCCGCGCCGCCCGCACCGTCGAGGTCGAGGAGGCCTGGCAGCAGGTCCTCGCCACCGCCGAGGACGGCTTCCGCGCCGACTTCGACGACGACCAGGTGGCGATGCTGATCTACACCTCCGGCACCACCGGCCGCCCGAAGGGCGTGGTCTGCCCGCACCGCCAGATGCTCGCCGCCCTCGACGCCATCAACGCCTGCCTGGGCTACCGGCAGGACGACGTGGTGCTGTGCCGGCTGCCGCTCTCCTTCGACTACGGCCTCTACCAGGCCCTGCTGTCCGCGCTGGTCGGCGGCACCCTGGTGCTGGCCCGCCGCAGCGAGGACGTCGGACTGCTCCGGCTGATCGAGCGCACCGGCGTCACCGTCGTCCCGCTGGTGCCCTCGCTGGCCCAGATGCTCCACCTGCTGCAGAGCAAGCTGCACCGGCCCACCAAGGTGCGGCTGTTCACCAACACCGGCGCCCGCCCCGGCCGGGCCGTGATGGCGGACCTGCTGGAGGTCTTCCCCGGCTCCGAGTTCGCCTCGATGTACGGCATGACCGAGTGCAAGCGGATCTCCATCCTCGACCCGGCCGAGTACGCCGAGCACCCCGACTCGGTCGGCCCGCCGATCCCCGGCGACAAGGTCCGGATCGTCGCCGCCGACGGCAGCGGGCTCGGCCCCGGCGAGACCGGCGAGATCGTGGTCTGGGGACCGACCGTGATGGCCGGCTACTGGCGGATCCCGCTGGAAGCACAGAACCGTTTCATCCGCCGCCCGGACGGCACGCTGGAGCTGCACACCGGCGACCGCGGCCGGCTCGACGAGGACGGACGGCTGTACTTCGTCGGCCGCGACGACGACGTCATCAAGCGCCGCGGCATGCGGATCGCCCTCACCGAGATCGAGGACGCCGCCGAACGCCTCCCCGGCGTCACCGCCGCCGTCGCGCTGCGCCCCGAGACCGAGGACGCGCCGCTGCTGCTGGCCGTGCACGGCACCCTCCCGCCGGAGCAGGTCCGGGCCGCGCTGGTCGGCCGGCTCGACCCCAGCCGGATGCCCGACCGGGTCGTCGCGCTGGACACCGTCCCGCTGACCGCCAACGGCAAGCCGGACCGGGCCGCCGCCAAGCGCCTGGTCGACGCGGCCGCTGCCGAAGCGGCCGAGGCAGAGCAGTACCGAATCCACCAGTCCGTCACCGCATCCCCGAGGGGCAGCCATGAACCAGTCGCAGTTTGACCAGCTCGTCGAGCGGATCTGCTCCGTGCAGGTCACCGACTCCGAGACCCCGCTCGTCGACCTGGGCGTGGACTCGCTGCACACCATCGCCCTGGTGATGGCCGTCGAGGAGGAGTTCGGCATCGAGGTCGACCCCGACGCCCTCGCCGACCCGGCGCTGGCCTCCCCGGCCGGACTGTTCCGCTACGTGCAGGCCTGGGCCGCCGACGCCGCCCCGGCCCGAGTCTGAGGACCGACAGCCATGTGGACCGACACCAGACCCGCGGCAGAAATGCCCCGGCTGTTCGAACGGGGCGGGGACGTCATCTCCCTGGCCGGCGGACTGCCCGACCTGGACGTGCTCCCGCTGGGGGACATCTCCCAGCAGCTCGCCCGGCTCGTCCGGCTCGGCGGCAAGCTCGCCCTGCAGTACACCACCCCGCACGTCGCCAAGGCCCTCGTGCCCGCCGTCTCCGACCTGATGGCCCGTGAGGACGGCCACGCCAGCGCCGAGAACCTGATCCCGACCAGCGGCTCCCAGATGGGCCTCACCGCCGTCGCCCTCGCCCTCGGCGCCCCCGGCGAGACCATCCTGGTGCAGACCCCCGCCTACCCCGGCGCCACCGCGGCCTTCCGCACCGCCGGCCTCGAACTGCACGCCGCAGGCGAGGACGCCGAAGGCCTCTGCCCGCAGCAACTGCGCAGCACCGTCCGGGAGTTGCGCGAGGCCGGCCGCACCGTCCGGCTGCTGTACGTCAACCCGACCTTCCAGAACCCGACCGGCGCCACCCTCTCCGTCCCGCGCCGCGCCGCCATCCTCACCGCCTGCCGCGAACTCGACCTGCTGCTGATCGAGGACAACCCGTACGGCCTGCTCGGCTTCGACGGCACCACCACCACGCTGTTCCAGGCCCTCGACCCGCAGCAGGTGGTCTACCTCGGCACCTTCTCCAAGATCTTCGCCCCCGGCCTGCGCTCCGGCTGGATCGCCGCCCCCGAGCACCTGCGCTACGACCTCGCCCGGGTCGCCGAGATCATCTCGCTCTCCCCGTCCGCGCTCGCCCAGGGCACGCTGGCCGCCTACTACTCCCGCAACGGCTGGACCGAGCTGATCGACCGCTACCGGGACAGCTACCGCGAACGCTGCACCCAGATGGCCGACGCGCTCGACGCCGAACTCGGCACCGACAGCCCGTGGACCTGGCAGCGCCCCGGCGGCGGCTTCTACCTCTGGCTGCGCCACCGCGACGGCGCCGACGCCACCCGCTACGCGCAGGCCGCCGCCGCGCACGGCATCTCCTTCGTCCCCGGCGGCCACTTCTCCATCGACGGCGAACACAACGACGGCATCCGGCTGTGCTTCAGCAACGTGCCGCGCAAGAAGATCGCCGAAGGCATCGCCCGGCTCGCCGCCGCGCTCACCGAAACCCCCGCCGCAGCAGCCGAGTTGGCGGAGGTGTCGGGATGACCGCCCCCGCCGTCGAGGCCGCCCGCGCCGTGGACTGGGCGGACTTCGCCCCGCTCCACCCGCTGGCCGGCTCCGACTGGCAGGTCTGGGGCGTCGGACTGCTCCGCAACGCCGGCTTCCCGGTCTCCGGCCTCGACCTGATCGGCGGCATCTCCGCCCCGGCCGCCGCCGCCCGGCTCGCCGCCGGCGAGGGCACCGCCGAGGAGTTCGACACCGCCTACCGCGCCGACGTGGACGCCGAGGCCGCCCGCCTCGCCGCCCTCGCCACCGACCCCAAGCTCCGCCTGGCCATCGCCTGGCAGAACCGCACCGTCTTCCGCATCCTCGACTCGCTCGCCGCCCCCGGCGGCAAGGAGACCAAGCGCCGCCAGCGCGAACGCACCCTCGCCATGTACTGGCTGCGCTACTGCGCCAAGGCCGAGACCATCGGCTTCTTCGGCCCCGGCGCCTGGATCGGCGTCGGCCGCACCCAGGAAGCCATCGGCATCGACCACGGCCCCGCCCTGGTCGCCGCCGCCCGCACCTCGCTGGAACGCTGGACGGTCGCCGCGATCGCCGACTGGATGGCCGAACAGCCCGGCGCCCGCTGGTGGTTCCCGCCGGTGCTGCGCCCCGACGTCCACCTCGACGGCGAGCAGCTGGTGCTCGCCAACCGCAAGACCGTCCGGCTGCGCCCCGAGGACGCGCAGGTGCTGCGGCTCGCCGACGGCGACCGCAGCGCCGAGCAGATCACCGACCTGCTGATCGCCGACCACGGCTGGGACGCCGCGAGCGCCCGCGGAGCCGTCGACAAGGTGCTGAACCGGCTGCTGCGGCAGCGGGTGCTCGGCTGGGACGCCAACATCCCGGTCGACGTCCGCGCCGAGGAGGTGCTGCGCCGCCGCGTCTCGGCGATCGGCGACCCCGAGATGTTCGTCCGCTACGACGCGGTGCTCGCCGAACTCGCCCGCCACAAGGGCGAGATCGACCGGGCCGGGAGCGCCGAGCAGCTGGTCGAGGCACTGGACGCGCTGGACGCGTACTTCGTGGAGACCACCGGCCAGGCCGCCTCCCGCGAGGAGGGCAAGGCGTACGCCGGCCGCACCCTGGTCTACCAGGACACCCTGCGGGACTGCCGGATGGAGCTCGGCCGGGACTTCCTGGACGGCATCGCCCGCCCGCTCGCCCTGGTCGCCGACGCCGCCGACTGGTTCGGCAACCGGCTCGCCGAACTGGTCGAGACCGAGGTGGTCGCGCTGGTCCGCAAGGCCGCCGAACGGCAGCGCCCCGGCACCGCCGTCACGCTGGCCGACGTCTGGCCGCAGACCCTGGCGCTGTTCTGGGGCGAGCACAACCACCCCGTCCAGCAGGCCGTCCGGGAGCTGGCGCTGAAGTGGCGCGAGGTCATCGGCGAGGTGCCGGACGGCGCCACCCGGGTCGACCTGAGTGTCGACCAGATCATCGACTCGGCGAAAAAGGTGTTCGCCACCGGCGAGGTCCGCTCCCCGCACCTCGCCGTGCACAGCCCCGACCTGCAGGTCGTCGCCCGCTCGGTGGACGCCGTCAACGCCGGCCGACACCTGGTGGTGCTCGGCGAGTTGCACGCCTGCCTGGCCACCCTCGACCTGCCGTTCCTGGACTGGACGGCCGACACCGGCTCGCTGCGCGACAAGGTCAACCGGGCGATCGGCGGCGAGCGGCTGGTGCCGCTGCTGCCGGTCGGCTGGAAGCGCAACAGCGGCCGCATGGTGCCCGCCCCGATCGGCGCGGGCGACCGGCTGATCGGCTTCACCCGCGCCCCCTTCGACCAGCGCGAGCGGATCGAACCCGCCGTGGCCATCACCCTCACCGAGCACGACGGCACGATCACCGCGACCACCATCGACGGCCGCACCCGGACGCTCTCCGAACTGCTCGCGGTACTGATCTCGATCATCGCCTGCGACGCGTTCAAGATCGGCCTGGACCGCCCGCACGCCCCCCGGGTCACCCTCGACGACCTGGTGCTGTTTCGGGAGACCTGGCGGCTGCCCGCCACCGGCGTGGCCCTCGCGCCCAAGGCCGACCGGATGCGCGACTACCTGACGGTGCGCCGCTGGGTCACCGACAACGCGCTGCCCGACCGGGCCTTCGTCAAGTTCCCCGAGGAGACGAAGCCCTCCCTGGTCGACTTCACCAGCCCGACGCTGGTGCTCTCCTTCGCCAACCTCGTCCGCCGGGCGGTGCAGTCGGACCCCGACGCCAGGGTGACCGTCAGCGAACCGCTGCCGGCCCCCGAGGAGTCCTGGCTGCCCGACGCCGACGGTGAGCAGTACGTCAGTGAGCTTCGGCTCCAGATCAGCCGAAAGGTGCCGGAATGACCGTGCTCGTCCCCGACGGCGCCGAACTGCGGGTCCGCCCGCACCGTCCGTCGGACCCCGACATCGTCTCCACGATCGGCGGCACGCCGCTGGTGGCGCTGGACCGACTCTTCGCCACCGACCGCTTCCAGGTGTACGCCAAGTGCGAGCGGTTCAACCCCGGCGGCTCCATCAAGGACCGCGCCGCCAAGTCGATGGTCGAACAGGCCATCGCCACCGGCCGGATCGTGCCCGGGGTCTCCACCGTGGTGGAGTCCTCCTCCGGGAACCTGGGCATCGCGCTCGCCCAGCTCTGCAACTTCTACCGGCTCGGCCTGATCATCGTGGTCGACCCGCGCACCACCCCGCAGAACCTCGCCATCATGCGGGCCTACGGCGCCCGGGTGGAGGTGGTCGAGCACCGCGACCCCGCCACCGGCGAGTTCCTGCCCGCCCGGATCGCCCGGGTCAAGCACCTGCTGGACACCGTCCCCGACTCCTGGTGGCCCAACCAGTACGCCAACGAGGACAACTCGCGCGCTCACCGCACCACCATGCGGGAGATCTTCGAGGCCCTCCCCGAGGCCCCCGACTACCTGTTCCTGGCGGCCGGCACCACCGGCACGCTGCGAGGCTGCGCCGAGTTCATCCAGGACCAGGGACTGCCCACCCGGGTGGTCGCGGTGGACGCCGTGGGCAGTGTGATCTTCGGCCCGCCGGAGCCCTGGGAGTCCTCGCACAGGCGCACCATCCCCGGCCACGGCGCGGCGGTCGTCCCCCAGCTGCTCCGCCCCGGCCTTGCCGACCGGGTGGTCAAGGTGACCGACTCCGAGTGCATCCGCGGCTGCCGCCGCCTGCTCGCCGAGGAGTCGATCCTGGCCGGCGGCTCGTCCGGCGCGGTGATCGCCGCCCTGATGCAGGCCGAGTCCTGGATCGAACCCGGCAGCACCTGCGTCGCCGTGCTCCCGGACGGCGGCGACCGCTACCTCGACACCATCTACGACGACCAGTGGGTGGAGTCCTACCTCCGGCAGTACCTGCCGCCGACCGACCAAGAAAGGGGCCAGGCATGAGGATCCTCGGCCGGGAGGACGTCCGGGCCGCGCTCGCGGACCTCGACTCCACCGTCATCGACCTGGTGCGCAACGCCTACGTGCTGCACAGCCAGGGCAAGTCCGACCTCCCGTTCTCCACCTTCCTGCGCCCGCTGCACCGCTCCGACTCGCGGATCATCGCGCTGCCCGCCTACCTCGGCGGACCGGCCCCGGTGATGGGCCTGAAGTGGATCTCGTCCTTCCCGGAGAACGTCAAGCGGGGTATGCAGCGCGCCAGTTCGCTGTGCATCCTGAACGACCTGGAGTCCGGCTACCCGCTCGCCCTGATGGAGGGCAGCCAGATCTCCGCGGTCCGCACCGCGGCCGGTGCGGCGCTCGCCTCCGGGCTGCTGAACGCGGACCGCGAGGTCCGCACGGTCGGCCTGGTCGGCTGCGGCACCATCAACAACCAGGTGGTGCACTTCCTCACCCAGGTGCACGACGGGCTGGAGACCGTCCTGCTGCAGGACGCCTTCCCGGAGCGGGCCAAGGTGTTCGCCGCGGAGCTCGCCGCCGAGTACCCGGACGTCGAGTTCAGGGCGGCGACGCTCGGTCAGGTGCTGACCGCCGACACGGTCTCGATCGCCACCACCGACTCCTCGTATTGGCTGGACCTGGCCGACCACCCGAACCGCCCCGACGGGCAGGTCATCCTGCACCTGTCGCTGCGCGACCTGTCGGTCGCCTCGGTGCTGGGCGCGGTCAACGTCACCGACGACGCGGACCACGCGATCCGCGAGCAGACCTCGCTGCACAAGGCGGAGCAGCAGGTGGGCCACCGCCGGTTCGTCACCGCCGAGATCGGCGCGCTGCTCGACGGCACCGCCGAACTGCCCGCCGCCCGCACCGTGGTGTTCGCCCCGTTCGGCCTCGGCGTGCTGGACCTGGCCGTCGCCGAGGCGGTGCTGAACCACGCCGAGCGGCACGGTCTGGGCACCGAGGTCGACGGCTTCGACCCGGGCAGCCACAAGGTCACCTCCAACCTCGCCGGGAGCACGGCATGAGTCAGCTGTTCACCGAAGGCACCAGGGCCGTCGTCACCGGGGCCTCCCGGGGCATCGGCGCGGCGATCGCGCTGCACCTGGCCGAGCACGGCTGCGACGTCGCGCTCAACTACCGCTCCAGCGCCGGCAAGGCCGAGCAGCTGGCGGAGAAGATCGAGGGCCTCGGCCGCAAGGCGCTGCTGGTGCGGGCCGACGTGTCCGACGAGGCGCAGGTCACCGCGATGTACAAGGAGATCCGCACCGCCTGGGGCGGCGTGGACGTCGCGGTCCTCAACTCGGGCATCACCGCCGACGGTCACCTCGCGGCGATGAGCGCCGCCAAGTGGCAGGAGGTGATCTCCACCAACCTGACGGGCGCGTTCCTGACGGCCCGTGAGGCCACCAAGCAGATGTACGCGAGCGGCGGGTCGATCGTCTTCATCGCCTCCACCTCGGGCATCGCCGGCCGGGTCGGCCAGGCCAACTACGCCGCCTCCAAGGGCGGGGTGATCGCGATGGCGAAGACCCTGGCCTACGAGGGCGCCCCCAAGGGCATCCGGGTCAACGTGGTGGCGCCGGGCTTCATCGACACCGACATGGTGAAGAAGGTGCCGCGGGCCCAGCTGAAGGAGGCCGCGGCGGCGATCCCGCTGGGCCGGATGGGCACCCCGGAGGAGGTCGCGCAGGCGGCGGTCTTCCTGGCCAGCCCGGCGGCCTCGTACATCACCGCCAAGGTGCTCACGGTCGACGGCGGGATGCTCTACAGCTGACCCGCCCTCCTCTGAAATCGAACTGACGTTCCATCAACCCTCCCCAACGGAAAGGCAGCACCATGTCCACCGCCACCTTCGAGGACGTCCGGACCCAGGCCGAGCAGCGCCTGGAGAAGAACCTCAAGATCAAGTCGATGATCATCGACCGCCTGGGCCTGGACGCCGAGGCCGAGGTCGTCTCCGACAACCAGCCGCTGTTCGGCCGCGGCCTGGAGATGGACTCGCTGGACACCCTCGAGATCGTCGTCATGATCAACAACGAGTACGACGTGCTGATCAGCGACGACGACTTCGAGGCCTTCGGCTCCATCAACGCCCTGGTCGACTTCATCGAAGCCCGCGAGGTCTGACCATGGCCACCGCCGTCGCACCCACCCGGCCGGTCGCCAAGGAGAAGCCGAGCAAGGGCTTCGCCTACTCCTCCGACGACATCAAGCGGATGCTCCCGCACCGCTGGCCGATGCTGATGATCGACCGCGCCTACGACGTGGTCCCCGGCGTCTCCGGACGCGGCATCAAGAGCGTCTCGGTGAACGAGCCGTTCTTCGCCGGCCACTACCCCGACCACTCGATCATGCCCGGCGTGATGATCGTCGAGGCGATGGCCCAGCTGGTGGCCGTGGTCTACGTCGCCGAACTGCTGGAGTCTCCGGCCCCCGCCGAGGGAGATCCGTCGGCCAGCGTCGGCTACCTCGGCTCGATCAGCTCGATGAAGTTCTCCCGGCTGGTCGTCCCCGGCGACCAGCTCACCCTGGAGGCCAAGCTCGGCCAGAAGCTCGGCGGCCTGCGCTCCGTCTCCGTCCGCGCCACCGTCGGCACCGAACTCGCCGCCGCCGGCTCGTTGATCGTCACCACCGAACGCAAGGGCTGACCTGCCCTCAGGGAGCAGACAAGGAGGTGTGGAATGTCCATCACGATCCGCCCGTACCAGGAGGGCGACGCGCATGACATCGCCGAGCTCTACAACCGTCACCGCGACAACCCCAACCCGGTGGCGGGCGGAATCACCGGCGGCGAACTGGAACGCGAACTCGCCGAGCGCGACACCGCGACGTTCCTGATCGCCGTCGACGACGACCGGGTGGTGGGCACCTTCGGGCTGTTCCACAGCACCGGACGCCGCTCCGCCCGGGCCGGCGAACTCATCGCCGACATGTTCTTCGTCGCCCCGGCCTACCGCAACGGCGTCATCACCGGACGGCTGTTCACCGAAGCCGTCGAATGGATGATGCGCTGCGGCTGCCTGGTGCTCCGACTGACCGTCAACCCGGCCAACACCGTCGCCTTCAAGCTCTACCGGCGGGTCGGCTGCGTGTCGGTCGGCGAGACCGTCCCCGGCGAGGACGGCAACGTCGAGTTGCACAACTACATCCCGCTGATCCTGCGCAGCGTCTTCCACGACCTCGACCCCGAGGCGCTGGCCGCACTCGGCCAGCTCAGCAGCTTCGGCAACGTCGCCGGCGGCCGCGACGACGAACTCCGGTCCGACGTAAGGGTGGTGGACGGAATCCGCACCGTCGCCTACGCTCTGGCCCTCGGCGAGTTCAAGCTCACCGCCACCATCGACGTGGACCGCGGCCTGATGCTGGAAGCGGCCCTCACCACCCCCGAGGGCGCCACCCGGCCGCTGAAGATCGCCGAACCGCCGTACGAGGTCCGGATCCAGCAGCCGGCCGAGCCGCACCGCTTCGGCGACAGCGGCCTCACCGTCGAGCTGGACGCCGCCGAAGGCACCCTCACCGTGCACGCCGAGGGCCACCACGGGCCGGTGTTCGTCTCCACCTGGCCCAGCGCCGAGGCCGACCGCTCGGCCGGCTGGCGCGAAGGCCAGGCCCGCGACCTGGAGATCCACCCCGTCGAGCACGGCGTGCAGGTCCGCGAGACCACCGGCGGCAACCAGGTCACCGGCACCCTCACGCTCCACCAGGGCGTGCTGGACCAGCAGTTCACGTACACCACCCGGCCCGGCCGGATCTTCCAGACCGTCGGACTCCGCCAGGGCGACTTCACCCTGACCGGCCCCGACACCGACGCCGCCCAGCACCTGATCGGCACCGGCATCGGCGTCCGCGACACCTCCGAGGTGGTCGCGGCCGCGCAGACCGCACCCGCCGGATCCACCCTCGACTGGACCGACGGCAGCACCCGGATCACCCTCCCGGCCGGCCGCCCGGTCCGGCTGATCCACACCACCCTGGTCGAACGCCACCTGGAGCCCGACGCCGACGGCACCGCCCGGCTGCGCACCGAACTCCGCACCGGCGCCGACCACGACACCACCCCCCGTAGCACCGCAACGGCCGAACCCGCCACCGGCGAACGGAAGTTGACCGTCAAGGCGAACGCCGGCGGCATCACCTCCTGGACCGAGAACGGCAAGAAGGTGCTGCGCAGCCCCGCCCCCCGCACCCGCGCCTTCGGCTGCAACCCGCGCTGGAGCGCAGGCGCCTGGGTCACCCTGGAGCACCACCGGCACAGCCTCGCCACCGGCCTCGGCTGGGGCGTCCCGACCGTCCGCGAGTGGGAGCAGAAGCACCCGCTCGGCCTGGCCGCCCCGCAGGAGCGGATCAGCTGGGAGGTCACCGCCCCCGAGCAGGCCGCCGAGCCGGTCCGGATCGACATCCACGCCCCCGGCGCGGACGAGGAGACGGTGCTCTGGCTCACCCCGGACACCCCGGCCGGCACCCCCGTGGTGCTGCACTCCGCCGGACAGCGCCACGAGCTCGACTCCACCGCCTTCCGACAGGTCTGGGCCTCCGCCGCGGCGATCCGCCTCACCAGCGGCCACTGGCTGCACCTCGCACCCGCCGCCGGCGGGCCCGGAGCGCCGGAAATCGTCCTGCGCACCACCTCCTCCGGACTGCTGATCGGCTGCGCGACGGCCGCCACCGAGGCCGCCTGGCAGCTGTCCGTCCACCCCGCACCCGCGATCTGACACCCGTCGAAAACCCTCGAAAGGACCACCAGAGCCATGACCACCACCGTTGCCGTGCGCACCGCGCAGGACGACTACACCACCGTCCGCACCGCCATCGGCGTCTACCCGATCACCGCCCCGCTGGTCCGGATCTCCGGCGGCGACCGCTACGAGTTCCTCGACCTGTTCCTCGCCAAGTCCAGCGAGTACGTCGAGCCGGACACCGTCCGCGAGGCGCTGGCGCTGAACCAGGACGGCTCGCCGTTCGCGATCCTGCTGCACTTCGAGATCGGCGACGACTCCTGGCTGCTGCCCCGCACCCCCGTCTCCGCCGAGGCCCTGACCGGCTACCTGGAGGCCCTGGAGGCCCCGGCCGACGTCACCGTCGAGGTCGCCCCCGAGGGCTGGGGCGCCACCGCGTTCGAGGGCCCGACCGCCTGGGCCGCGGCCGCCGCGTTCGTCGAGTTCGACATCTCCGGCCTGACCCTGCACGGCGTCACCGAGTCCGCCGTCCCCGGCGAGCCCGCCGCGCTCGCCCACCTCGCCCGGGTCGGCACCACCGGCGAGTACGGCTACCTGCTGCTGTCCAACGCCCCCGAGGCCGGCCACGCCGCCGCCGTCGAGGCGGTGCTCGCCCAGGGCGGCGCCGAGGTCGGCGACGAGGGCCTGGCCCGCGTCCAGGCCGAGGCCGGCATGGCCGTCTACGCCGCGGGCTTCGCCGGCCTGCCGGTGCACGAGGCCGACCTGGCCTGGATGGTCGACTGGAACCGCATCGGCGAGTTCCTCGGCTCCGAGGAGCTGGTCAAGCCCACCGCCGAGAACGCCAAGATCACCGCCCTGGCCGCCCCGGCCGGCGCCGCCTTCACCGTCGGCACCCCCGTCACCGCCGGCGGGCAGCAGATCGGCACCGTCATCTGGCAGGCCCCGTCCGCCAACGCCGACGAGGAACTGATCGTCGCCAAGCTGGACGCCCCGTTCTGGGTCCCCGGCCTGGAGCTCACCGCCGCCAACGAGGACGGCGCCGACACCCCGGTGCGCACCGTCACCCAGCCCCGCGTCATCGCCCGCTCGCTCACCACCCGGATCCACTGATGACCAAGACCACCGAACGCATCGCCCTCACGGGCCTCGGGCTGATCACCGGCGCCGGCGATGACGTGGAGAAGAGCTGGGCGTCGATCTCCCAGGGCGTCTCCGGCATCCGCACCAACACCCTCTTCCCCACCACCGAGCTGCTCACCGACTGGGCCGGCATGGTCACCGCCGAGCAGCCCGCCGACCTGGACCGCTGCTACGCGCTGGCGGCCACCGCGATCCGCGAGGCACTGCGCAGCTCCGGCCTCGACCTGGACACCGTGGACCGCGACCGGGTCGCCGTGGTGGTCGGCTCCAGCCTCGGCGCGATGCCCACCCTGGAGACCGTGCACCGCGGCCTGGTGAAGGACGGCGTGCTGGACGCCGTCCAGGCCGCCGCCTCCCAACTCCCCTGCGTGGGCGACTACATCGCCGCCGAGTTCGACCTGCGCGGCCCCCGCGTGGTCCTCTCCAACGCCTGCGCCGCCAGCGCGGTCGCCCTCGGCTACGCGGCCGAACTGCTCTGGAAGGGCGAGGTCGACTACGTCATCTGCGGCGGCGTCGACCCGCTGGCCCAGCTCTCCGCGTACGGCTTCTCCGCCCTCGGCGCGCTCGACCCCGAGCCGTGCGCGCCGATGTCCGCCTCCACCGGGCTCACCCTCGGCGAGGGCGCCGGCTTCATGGTGCTGGAGTCCGCCGAACGGGCCGCCGAACGCGGCGCCGCCCCGCTCGCCGAACTCGGCGGCTACGGCCTCTCCTGCGACGGCTACCACCAGACCGCCCCCGACCCGAGCGGCAAGGGCGCGGCCGCGGCGATGGCCCAGGCCCTGCAGACCGCCGGCCTGGCGCCCGAGGACGTCGACTACGTCAACCTGCACGGCACCGGCACCCCCGCCAACGACGTGTCCGAGCCCAAGGCCGTGAAGCTGCTGTTCGGCGCCGAGGTGCCGCCCGCCAGCTCCACCAAGTCGATGCTCGGCCACACCCTGGGCGCGGCCGGCGCGGTGGAGGCGATCGTCTCCACCATGGCGATCGACCGGGGCGTCATCCCGCCGACGCTCAGCACCCGCGGCGTCGACTCCCCGTTCGGGCTGGACATCGTCCCGAACACCGGGCGGCCCGCCCCGCTCGAGGTGGTCGCCTCCAACTCCTTCGCGTTCGGCGGCAACAACGCCACCGTCGTCCTCAACAAGCCCGGTCGGCCCGCCCGTTCGGCCCGGCGCACGCAGCCCGTGCACCACGTCGTGGTCACCGGCGTCGCCGGACTGGCCGGCTCGTCCGCCTCCACCGAGGAACTGACCGCCGCGCTCGCCGCCGGAAAGGTCGGCTTCGACACCCTGGAGCAGGTCGCCGGCATCGGCGAGCGCCCGATCGGCCGGATCGACGTCAAGGCCGTCGCCAAGCGCCTCAACCCCAGCAAGGCCCGCCGGATGGACCCGCTGGGCGTGCTCGCCGCCGGCGCCGTCGGCGACCTGTACGAGCGGCACGGCAAGCCGTCCCGCGCCGAGGCCGAAGGCACCGGCATCGTGTTCGCCACCGGCTACGGCCCCGTCACCTCGGTGCTTGACTTCCACCGCGGCGTCATCGAGAAGGGCATCACCGGCGCCAACCCGGCGACCTTCGCCAACACCGTCGTCAACGCCGCCGCCGGACACGTCGGCATGCTGCACCGCTACCGCGGCTACACCGCCACCATCGCCAACGGCGGCACCTCCTCCGTCCTCGCGCTCCAGCTGGCCGCCCGGGTGATCGCCCGCGGCATGGCCGACCGGATCATGGTCGTGGTCGCCGACGAGTTCCCCGAGCAGGCCCTGGCCACCCAGGCCCGACTGCCCGGATACGCCAAGACCGCGCACATCGAGCCCGGCCGCGGCACCGGCACCGTGCTCTCCGAGGGCGCGGCCGCGATCCTGCTGGAGTCCGAGGCCTCCGCCGCCGCCCGCGGCGCGAACGTCCTGGCCGACGTCCGGGGCTTCGGAGCCTCCGGCGAACCGGCCGGCATCGGACGGATCGGCCGCGACGGCGAAGCCTGGGCCCGCGCCCTGCGCGGCGCCCTCGCCGAGGCCGACTCCACGCCCGAGCAGATCGACACCGTGGTCTCCGCCGCCTCCGGCTACCGCCTGGTCGACGTCGCCCAGTCCCGCGCCCTGGCCCTGGCCGGCCTCTCCGACCGCCCCACGGTCACCCCCAAGGCGCTGCTCGGCGAGACCTACGGCTCGGCCGGCGCCCTCGGCCTGGTCGCCGCCCTCGCCGGGGACGCCCCCGCCGGACGCCTGCTGCTCTCCAGCTTCGCCTACGGCGGCTCCTACGCTGCCGCGGTGTTCGACGCGAGGCCGTGATGGGCACCGTGCGCACGGCCCTGCGGGCCGCCGGGGACTGGCTGACGGAGGAACAGCGTCCGGAGACGGACCTGGTGACGCTCGGCTGGGCCGGCCGACTGGGCCCGGTACTCGCCGCGGCGGGGCCGGTGGCCGGCCCGGGCACCGGCCCCGTGCCGGCCACCCGGGCCGCCGGGGACTGGCTGACCGAGGAACAGCGCCCGGAGACCGACCTGGCGCCGACGGACGGCCGGTTCAGGACGCCGGACTCGGAGCCCGGCGGGGCACCGAACTCCGGCCGGGTGCCGGGCGGCGGCCCGGCACCCACCCCGGCACACCGCCCGCAGGCCCGGGCGGCGACGGAGATCACGGCCGGCGCGCCCGCCCCGCAGATCAGCCAGGACGACGAGGCAACCATCGACTGCCTCGTCACCCACCACCCCAACCTGCCGCGCGACCGGATGGGCAACCGCCTGAACGACGCCGGCCGGTGGCTGATCACCGAGGCGGTGGCCAGCCTGTACGGGGTCCGGCTGCGGCCCCGCGAACTGGCCCGCGACGAGCACCGGCGGTGGAGCGTCCCGGCCCTCGGCCTGACCGCCTCGGTCGCGCACTGCGCCACCTACTCCACGGTGGCACTGGTCTCCGACCAGACCGTCGGCGTGGACCTGCAGGACCACCGGGACCGCCCGTACGCGATGCAGTGGCTGGGCGCGCTGCTCGGCCGCCCCGACGGCGAACCCGCCACCATGCGGGACTTCGCCGAGTGCGAGGCCCTGATCAAGGCCTCCCACCTGCGCAAGGAGACCTTTGCGGGCGTCCGGCTCCCGGACTGGCGACCGGGCTGGCGGCCCACCAACACCGGCCACCTGATCCGCTCCGCCGACCTCGGCCACGGCCTGCACCTCGCCCTCGCCACTGACGCCCCCGCCGCCGTCCGCTGGTGGTGGCAGCCGAACCCGACCGCCCCCGCCACCCGCACCGAAGCACTCACCCCGGAGGCCGCCGCATGACCGCCACGGCCCACCCCCGGCCCGGGGCGGAAGCCGTCGTGGCCCGCACCTGCCCGCGATGGGACTGCTCGGCCGAACCCGTCGACCCGCAGACGGACTCCGGCCCGGCCCCGACGCCGGCCGAACCCGGCAGCGCGCGGCGCCAGGTCGTGGCACGCACCTGCGCCCAGTGGGACTGCCTGCCCGAACCCGCCGAGGGCGTCGTCGCCCCGGCCCTGGAGCTCGTCGCATGACCGTCGCCGCGACCCGCACTCGGCGGCCCGAACTCGGTGGCGCGCAGCGTGGTTTCGGCACCGTCGCCGCGACCCGCATCCGGCGGTCCGAACTCGGTGGCGCGCAGCGTGGTTTCGGCGCCGTCGCCGCGACCCGCATCCGGCGGTCCGAACTCGGTGGCGCACAGCGCGGCTTCGGCGCCGTCGCCGCGATCCGCACCTGGCGGCCCGAACTCGGTGGCGCACAGTACGACTTCGGCGCCGTCGCCGCGATCCGCACCTGGCGGTCCGAACTCGGTGGCGCGCAGTACGGCTTCGGCACCGTCGCCGTGACCCGTACCTGGCGGTCCGAGCTCGGTGGCGCGCAGTACGGCTTCGGCGCCGTCGCCGCGGCCTGCACTCGGCGGTCCGAGCTCGGTGGCGCGCAGCGCGGCTTCGGCGCCGTCGCCGCCGCCCGTAGCCGCTCGCGGCGAGGTCGCCCGGCGTCGAAGCTCGAACTCGCCACCTCCGCACCCGAGTTCGCCGCAGCCCGCGCCGAGCAGTTCGAACCCGCCTGCGCGCAACGCGACTTCGGCACCGTCGCCGCAGCCCGTAGCCGCTCGCGGCGAGGCGGACCAGCGTCGAAGCTCGAACTCTGCACCCCCGCACCGGAGTTCGCCGCAGCCCGCGCCGAGCAGTTCGAACCCGCCTGCGCGCAACGCGGCTTCGGCACCGTCGCCGCAGCCCGTAGCCGCTCGCGGCGAGGTCGCCCGGCGTCGAAGCTCGAACTCGCCACCTCGGCAACGGAGTTCGCCGCAGCCCGCGCCCCGCAGCTCGAACCCGCCCGCGCGCAACGCGACTCTGGCGCCGTCGCCGCCGCCCGCAGCCGCTCGCGGCGAGGTCGCCCGGCGTCGAAGCTCGAACTCGCCACCTTGGCGCCGGAGTTCGCCGCAGCCCACGCCCCGCATCTCGAACCCGACCGCGCGCAGCGCGGCTTCGGCACCGTCGCCGCCGCCCGCAGCCGCTCGCGGCGAGGCCGCCCGGCCGCACCGCAGCGCCGTTCCGTCGACCGCCCGGCGCCGAAGTTCGCACTCCCCGCCGTCCGCACCGAAGCCCTCACTCTGGAGCCTGCCGCATGACCGCCACGGCCACCGCCACCGCCGCCCCGGCCCGGGCCTACACCCGGCGGATCTCCCAGATCGAGCGCGGCTACCTGAACGCCAACGCCACCGGCACCCCGCAGCTGATCCAGATGGTGATCGAGGGCGAGGGCCGCATCGACCCGGAGCAACTCGCCGACGCGGTACGGCAGTCCACCGCCGTCAACCCCGGTCTCGCGGTTCGTCGCAAGGGCCCCAACTGGCGGGCCGAGGACACCCTCCCGCCGATCACCGAGCTGCCCGTCGACGCCGGGTTCGAGCACCCGTTCTTCCACCGCGACCTGGACGTGGTGGCGGGGCCGGTCTGCGAACTGGGCCTCGCCAACGGGCCGGTGACCACCCGCCTGGTGGTGCGGGCCAGCCACATCGTCACCGACGGCCGCGGCCTGCGCTACTGGATCGAGGACCTGTTCCGCGCGCTGCGCGGCGAGAGCCTGCTCGGCGCGGACTCCACCGTCGACGACACCCACTTCCGCACCGCCGCCGCCCCTGTCCCGGCCGCCCCCGTCCCGGCCCGGGTGGAGGGGTACCCGGCGATCCTCGGGCAGGGGCCCGCCGACGGGACGGCGCTCTGGCTGCGCCGCTCGGTCGCGGCCACGCCGTCCGCCGCCACCGCCCGGATCGGCGCCGCGGTGTCCCGCCTGCTGGCCGCCGAATCCGGTCGCCTGATCATCCCGGTGGACCTGCGCCGGCACGACCGCGAGGTGCGCTCCACCGCCAACCTGACTTCCCAGCTGGTGCTCGACCTGCACCGCGAGGACCGCTGGAACCGGCTGCACAGCCAGCTGCTCGCAGCCATGCTCCGCAAGCGCGAAGTCGCCGCCCTGGAACGGGACTTCCTGCGCAGCAACCCGTTCGCGAACTCGCTGCGGGAGGCCCAGGAACTGGACGGCACCCGCTTCCCGTGCACCGCGATCCTCACCGACCACGGCCGGATCGACACCGAGCTGTACCGCACCGCGGACTTCCGTCCCACCGAGTACTACACGCTGCCGATGCTCGTCCCGTACGCCGAGATGTTCCTGAGCACCTGCCAGCTCGACGGCCGCACCGAACTCACGCTGTCCTGCCGCAACCGGCCCGACGCCCGTCCGGCCGCCGAGGCCGTCCTCGACGAGGTCGAGCGCGCCCTGCTCGCCACCGACTGACCCGGCACCCCTCCTCCCTCCCGCTGATGAAGGACCTGCGAAGATGCCCACCAAGCAGCCCGCCCGCACCACGGTGAACGCGGTCAAGGGCACGGCCCGCCGCAAGCCGGGTCCGGCGCGCAAGCCCGCCGCGAAGCCCACCACCACCGCCGCCGCGAAGCCGACCACTGCCGCCACCCCGAAGCCCGCCGAGTCCAAGCCGGCGGTCGAGGAGACCGTCGCACTCGCCGCGGCCGAGCCCGAGACGCCGGCCACCACCGCGCAGACCGAGGCCCCGAAGGCCGACGCCGCCCCGCCCCAGGCCGGCCCGCCCCAGGACGCCCCGCCCCAGGACGCCCCGCCCCAGGACGCCCCGTCCAAGGCCGCGCTGATCACCATGGCCGCCGCCATCGCCGGCGGGTTCATCGCGCTGCTGGACACCACCATCGTCAACGTCTCCATGCAGGAGACCACCGCCCGGTTCGGCGGCATCAACCAGGTGCAGTGGGTGGTGACGGCCTACCTGCTGGCGCTGGCGGCGACGATGCCCGCCACCGGCTGGCTGGCCACCCGGTTCGGCACCAAGCGGGTGTTCGCCGCGGCGACGGCGCTGTTCGCGCTGGGTTCGCTGGGCTGCGCCGCCGCCCAGTCGTTGGACCAGCTGATCGCGGCCCGCGGCCTGTCCGGTGCGGCGGCGGGCATCCTGACCCCGGCGTCGACGATCCTGCTGACCCGCGGTGTGCCGCGCGAGCACCTGGCCAAGATCCAGGGCCTGAACGGTTCGGTGATGCTGATCAGTCCGCTGCTCGGCCCGACCATCGGCGGTCTGCTGGTCGCCTGGGGCGGCTGGTCGGCGGTGTACGTGGTGAACATCCCGTTCTGCGCGATCCTGCTGGCCGCCACCCTGCGCTGGGTCCGCAAGGACGCCCCGCCGGCCGGCAGCGCCAAGCCGCTGGACCTGCTGGGCCTGGTCTCCTCGGCGACCGCGACCGTCTCTCTGGTGCTGGCCATCCACGCGTACGCCGAGCGCGGCGCCGAGGTGAGCGCCTCGCTGCTGGTGCCGCTGGGCCTGGCGGTGGTCGGTGCGGCGGTGTTCGTGGTGCGTGAGCTGAAGGCGAAGTTCCCGCTGCTCGACCTGCGGCTGTTCCGCATCCCGGTGTACGCGACCGCGGTGGTGAACATCTTCTGCCTGGGCTTCGTCCTGTACTCGCCGATGATGCTGATCCCGCTGTACTTCGAGGACGCCCGCGGCGAGTCCGCGGTGACCACCGGCCTGCTGATGTCCGTCGGCGGCCTGGGCGTGGTGACCGCCGCCTGGCTGTCCCGGGTGCTGCTGCGGAAGATCGGCGGCGGCGCGACGGTGCTGATCGGCATCTGCCTGACGATGATCGCCACCGTCCCGATGACCGGCCTGACCGGCACCACCCCGTACTGGCTGATCTGCGGCAGCCTGGTGGTCCGCGGCCTGGGCACCGGCCTGACCATCGTGCCGACCATGACGCGGGCGTTCCAGTCGATCCGTCAGGAGTCCATCCCGGACGCCTCCGCGCAGCTCAACCTGACCCAGCGGATCGGCGGCGCGCTGGCCATCGCGGTGGTCACCGTGGTGCTCACCGACTCCGCCCGCAGCCACCACGGCATGGTGCCGGCCGCGTTCGCGCACTCCTTCGGCTGGCTGCTCGGGGTGTACGGGGTGACGCTGCTGCCCGCACTGGCGCTCCTCCTCGCGGACCGCCGGGAGAAGAAGCGCCAAGCCGCGACGGCGTGACGAACCGCCAAGCCGCGACGGCGTGACGAACCGCCAGCGCGACGCCCACAAGGCCTGTCCGGCCGATCCCGCCGGACAGGCCTAGCGCGTGGCGGGGAGCCAGCCGTCCTGGACAGCGTGCACCCCGGCCTCGAAGCGGCTGCGGGCGTCCAGACGTTCCATCAGGTTGGCGGCGAACCGGCGGGCGGTGCGCGGGGAGACGCCCATCCGCTTGGCTATCGCCTCGTCGGTGTGGCCCTGCGCGAGCATCTTCAGCACCGCCAGCTCGTGCGGCGGCATCTCGTTCTCGTCGCACTTGGGCGCGTCGCCGACCGGGATCGCACTGGCCCACACGCCCTCGAACAGCGCGCACAGCGCGGCCACCGTGCCGGCGCCGCGCAGTACCACCGCGCCGGCCCGGGCGTTGTCGGTGTCGATCGGCAGGACCGCCTGCTGGCGGTCGAAGATGATCATGCGGATGGGGAGTTCGGGCACCGTCCGGACCTGGCCGCCCTGCAGGTTCAGCCAGGTGACGTGGTCCAGGGTGGGCCGGTGGTTGCGGACGCTGTCCAGGTAGACGGTGCGCATCTGCACCCCGCGCTCCAGCAGCGCCGCGTTCGGCTGCCGGCTGGCCCGCAGGTCCTCCTCGGTGTGGGCGCCGCCGGGGGCGAAGGTCGCCACCTCGCAGCGCACCGATCCGGCCAGTTCGGCCAGCCGCTCGCGGATCGTCTCCGGGCCGTCCAGCTGCTCGGACGCCGCGTCGGTGGCGGTCGGCCGGAACGCCGAGCACTCCGCGATCAGTTGGGCCGCCGCGGCCCGCGATGCCTCTATCCGCAACTGTTGGGCCGCCAGCTCGGCCTGCTGGCGGGCCAGCAGCACCTCCATCGCGGTCTCCGGGCCGACCGCCCGGAACCCGATTCCCTCGCGGGCGGACGGCTGGATCAGGGCCAGTTCGCTGAGCCGGTCGAGTCCGGTGCGCACTCTGTCCTCGGTGAGGCACAGGGCTGTGGCCAGCGCCATGACCCCGGCCCGCGGGTCGGCGAGCATCCGGCGGTAGATGGACTCGGCCTCCGCGTCGAGCCCCAGAACGTCCAGCATGGATCGGTCCCCGTTCGATCAGCGCCAGTAAGTAGGTCTACATGATTTCCTGAGCTTACTGACACCGGGCAACCACACCCTGACCCGCACATTCCGGAAACGTGTCCGGACAACAACGGCCCGGACACGGCCCGTGAAACGTTCGGAAATCCACCCGTCCTCAGGCTGTCACCAGCAGCTGACGGTCCGCCGGTGCGGCCGGGGCACCGGCCCCGTCCGACGGCTCGGGCAGCAGCCGCGAGCAGTCCCGGACCAGGCTGTGGAACGAGAACAGCGCCGCCCCCTCCTGTCGGATCAGGTTGTTCTCGAACAGCGCGTCCAGGCAGCACTCCACCTCGTCCGCGCTCAGCCCGGTCACCGCCGCCGCCCGGTCCACGTCGAACGACCCGGCGGGCTGACGGCTCATCAAGCAGCTGAACCGCTGCTGGGCCCGGTCCAGGTACTGGTAGGACGCGCGCAGCAGCGCCATCAGGTCGCGGTCCCCGGTGCGCAGGCAGCGCGCCCGCCGCTCCGGGTCGGCCAGCCGCTCCACCAGGTCGGCCACCGACCACGCCGGACGGTCCCGCAGGCGGGTCGCGGCGATCCGCACCGCCAGCGGCAGGTAGCCGCACAGTGCCGCTGCCTCCGCCGCCCGGACCGGCTCCCGCGCCACCCGGCGCTCCCCGGCGATCCGGGCGATCAGCTCCACCGCGTCACCCGGCGGCAGCACGTCCAGCGGCAGCGCCACCGAGCCGTCCAGCGCGCTCAGTTTGCGCCGGCTGGTCACCAGCACCAGGGTCTCGCCGGCACCGGGCAGCAGCGGGCGCACCTGGGCGGTCGCCGCCGCGTCGTCCAGCACCAGCAGGCAGCGCCGGCCGGCCAGCCGGGAGCGCCACAGCGCGGAGCGCTCCTCCAGCGAGGCCGGGATCCGCTCGGGCCGCACGCCGTCGGCGCGCAGCAGCGAGGCCAGCGCCTGGGCGGGCGGTACCGGCGGCTTGGACTCGTCGAAGCCGTCCAGCGCGGCGAAGAACTGGCCGTCGGGGAAGTCGCTGGTCACCCGGTGCGCCAGGCGCACCGCGAGGGTGGTCTTGCCGACACCGCCCATGCCGTCGATGGACAGCATCAGCGGAGCTCCGGCCGTCCGCTGGGACACCGC
The DNA here is from genome assembly GCF_042873675.1 of Kitasatospora sp. NPDC004614. Lineage (NCBI taxonomy): Bacteria > Bacillati > Actinomycetota > Actinomycetes > Kitasatosporales > Streptomycetaceae > Kitasatospora > Kitasatospora sp. NPDC004614. The sequence continues at coordinate 49,182 of NZ_JBIALR010000020.1, read as the reverse complement.
CTCCTGGAGCAGGACGAGTTCGCCGGTCCGGCCGGTGAAGTCGGAGAGGTCGTGCGGCAGGCAGTTCGGCCGCTGGCCGGGCGCCGGGTCGCTGCCGGCCGGCGGCCGCGCCGTGACCGGTTCGCCGACCTGGCCGGGGGTGTCGTGCACGCCGGGCGCGTCCGCGAGGATCTCCGCCTGCAGCGCCCGCAGTTGGGGGCTCGGCTCCAGGCCGAGTTCGTCCGCCAGGAAGCGGCGGCCCTCGTCGTACACGGCGAGCGCGTGCGCCTGCCGGCCGCTGCGGCACAGTGCCGTCATCAGGCTCCGCCGCAGCGAGTCGCGCAGCGGGTACTCGGCCAGCAGCGCCGTCAACTCGCCGACCAGTGAGGAGGTTTCGCCGACCTTCAGGCGCAGCGCCATCAGGTCTTCGAGTGCGGTCAGCCGCTGCTCGTTCAGCTTCACGGCGGCGCTGGTCACCGCGGGGCAGTGGATGCCGGCGAAGGCGTCGCCGCGCCACAGGTCCACCGCGGACTGCAGCAGCCGGATCGCCTCCAGGACCTGCCCGTCGCGTTCGGCGGCCCGGGCCTCGCGGACCTTGCGGGTGAAGCGGTGCGCGTCCACCGCGTCCTCGGGCACGGCCAGCCGGTACCCGACGTCGACCGTCACCAGCCGGTGCTCGCCGGCGGCCAGCACCCGTCTCAGGTCGCGGATCGCGTTGTGCACCTGGGGTCTGGCCGACGGCGGCGGGTCCTCCCACAGCTCGTCCACCAGGAAGTCCATCGGCACCACCCGGCCGGCGTTCAGGAGCAACAGCGCCAGGAGTCTCTGCTGCCGCATGCCCCGGACGTCCACCAGGACGCCGCCCTGACGCGTCTCCAGCGCGCCCAGGACCAGGTATTCCATCGTCTTCACCCCCGTGAGTGTCGGTCGGATGTGTGCTCGTCGGTGTCGTGCGGGGGCTCAGCCGCCCCAGGTGACGTCGCCGTTCGGGGAGGCGCCCGGGCCCGGGGTGGCCGTCGCGGTCTGCGCGACCTGACCGGCGCCGGTGCCGTCGGCGAGATTTCCGGAGTGTTCCACCGTTGTCGCGGAAAAGGCCAGGGCGGCAATTGCGGCGAGCGAGAAAGCGAGGAACTTGGAGACGCGGGCGACCGGCACTGGAATTCTCCTCGTAAATGGTGGGATTTCTTCGGGATTGTTTTCCCGGGTTTTCTGCCGGCGTCCGCGCTCTGCCGACACCGCTACTGTGCTCCGCCCCCGCCCCGGTGGGAACGGGTCGCGCCTGGACGGAACATGCACTGTCCTAAGCCGTCCACGCGGAGGCTAGTCGAAGTCCCACCAGGGCCCGGGAGCCAGTGCGGTGCCCACCGAGAGGACGGCGAAGCCGACCAGCGCGGACTCCTTCCGCACCGCCCGCCGCACCAGCCCGGCCGCCCGGTCCTCCGCCTCCAGCAGGGTGGATGCCAGGCTGAACACACCCACGGTGACCTCGTCGGATCCGGTCAGATGGACGCTCACGTGCTCCAGCGCGTCCGGGACTTCCGCGTGAGAACGAATCAATTCCGCCAGGTCGGGAGGAGCGCCTCGACCGACCGGCGAGCGTAGTCGCGCGTGGACCAGATACATACTCTTATCTTCGACCCCCTCACTAGGGGCCCGGTCGATTCCGGCCTGGTCGATTTAGGTCATGACATAAACCGACCAGGCCAGGCATCGGGCCATTTCGGGCCGAAGGGCGACAGCGCCCCGGGAGCGGCCGGCGCTCCCGGGGTCGCGTCAAGTCGTTGTCCACAGGTCTGTGGACAAGCTTGCGAGTGGAACGTCAGCGGCCCTGGAGCGCCTTGACGTTGTCGCCGAAGCTCCAGCCCTTCGAGCCGTCCCAGTTGATCGACCAGTCCATCAGACCCTTCAGCTGGCCGTTGAAGGCGCCCCAGGACTGGCTGACCAGGCTCGGCGCCATGTACCCGCCGCCCGCGCCCGGCTGGGCCGGCAGGCCCGGGACCTGCTTGTCGTACGGGACCTTGATGGTGGTGCCCTGGATGGTGATGCCGTTGTTCAGGCAGGTGGTCTGCGCGGTGAAGCCCTGGACGGTCCCGGCCGAGTAGGAGTCGCCGGAGCAGCCGTACATCGAGCCGTTGTAGTACTGCATGTTCAGCCACCACAGCCGGCCGTTGTCCACATACTTCTTGATGACCGGCAGGTAGGCGCCCCAGATCGAGCCGTAGGTGACGCTGCCGCCGGTGACGTACGCGGTCTCGGGGGCCATCGTCAGGCCGAAACCGGCCGGCATCTGGGCCAGCACGCCGTCGATGATGCGAATCAGGTTGGACTGCGAGGGGGACAGCGTGCCGATGCTGCCGCTGCCGGACAGGCCGGTCTCGATGTCGATGTCGATGCCGTCGAAGTTGTACTTCTTCAGGATCGGCACGACGGTCGCCACGAACCGGTCCGCGACGGCGCTGGAGCTCAGGTCGATGCCCGCGGCGGCGCCGCCGATCGACATCAGGATGGTCGCGCCGGCCGCCTTGGCCTGGCACATCTCGGCGGGCGTGGAGACCTTGACGCCGGTGTCCATGCCGTCCTGCCACAGCACGGTGCCGTCCGAGAGGATCACCGGGAACGCGGCGTTGATGACGTTGTACCCGTGCGCGGCCATCCGGCTGTCCGTGATCGGCGTCCACCCCATCCCGGGGTGCACGCCGTTGGACGCGCCGTCCCAGTTCTCCCAGTACCCCTGCAGCACCTTGCCGGCCGGCCGCGGCTTGGTCGGACAGGTCGCGTCACCCGAACTCGGGCTCGACGACGGGCTGCTGGACGCACTGCCGGACGGGCTGCTCGACGGGCTCGACGAGGGGCTGCTCGACGGGCTGGACGAAGGACTGGAGGAAGGGCTCGACGACGGGCTTCCGCTCGGCGAGGGGCTGCTGCCGCCGGGACCGGAGAGCGTGACGTCGTCCGCGTAGTACGCGGGCTGCCCGTACCAGCCGTGCACGAAGACGGTCACCGACGTGGTGTTCGCGCCGGTGCTGAAGGAGACGCTGAGCTGCCCGTACGAGGCGTTGTTGGCCGTCCAGGTGGACGGGGATCCGGTCAGCCCGGTGCCGGTGGCGCCGAGGTAGACGTAGCTGCCCTGCACGTACGCGCTCAGCGTGTACTGCGAGTTGGGCTGCACGCTGATGGTCTGGCTGCACTGCGCGGTGTCCTGGCCGCCGGGGGTGGCCTGGAGCGCGGAGCTGCCGGAGTGGACGGGGCTGCCGACGGTGCCGGCGCCGGAGCAGGTCCAGCCGGAAAGGCCGTTCTCGAAGCCGGAGTTGACCACCAGGTTGGTGGTGTCGGCGGCGGCCGTGACGGTGCCGGCGACGGCGAGGCCGGTGCCGACCACGGCGGTCGCGCAGATCCCGGCGAGCGAGCGCTTCAGCATGCTCGGTCCGGCGTCCGGCCGGATCACCTGCGCTGCGCGTTCCACGCCCGCCCGGTGCGGGCGTGACATGCGTGAGCTCCGACGGAACATGTGGTGCTCCCTTCCCGCCGAGCGCCATGGTGGGGACCGTGCGCGTGGGGGCGTGACGCCCGGCTCTGGGTGAGGTGGGGGACATGTGGGGCTGTGCCGACCGGATCGTAAAAGTGCCGGCAGGGCCCGTCAATAGGTCTGGACCAAAGGCAAGGGTGGTCTGGACCATCGGCGAGGGGCGGCCGGTCCTGGGAGCGCCGCGGCCCCGAATTCCCTTACCGCATAAGCAAGGTGAACACTGACCCCGTGCGCCCTTCCGGTGCTCCGGAGCGCCGCGTCATGCCGGTCGCGGCCCCGGACGTCGAGTGGAACGAGCCCTGGACGTGGACTGCCGAAACCCCGCCGCCCTGCTGGCCGAGGCCTGCGCCGCCGCCGGTCGCCCGAGCGCCGGCGCGGAACTCATCCGGGCCGGCGAGAACACCCTGTGGCGACTGCCCGGCGGGGTCGTCGTCCGGATCGGCCGCCCCGGCCAAACCGCCGTCGCCGCCCGCGAGTTGACGGTGGCCCGCTGGCTGCGCGCCCACCGCGTCCCGGCCGTCCGCCCGCTCGCCGACCCGCCCGAACCGCTCGTGGTCCGCGGCCGCCCCGTTACCTTCTGGCGCGAACTGCCCCCGCACCGCCACGCCACCGCCCCCGAACTCGCGGCCGCGCTCCGCCGGCTCCACCAACTGCCGCCCCCCGAACCCGGGTTGGAGACCATCGACCCGTTCGTCCGACTCCCCGCCCGGATCGACGGCGCCACCACCCTCGACACCCCGCAGCGCGCCTGGCTGCACGCCCGGCTCGCCGCCCTGCGCACCGCCTGGGCCGAACTCGACCACCCCGCCCACCGGTTGACCGTCGTCCACGGCGACGCCTGGAGCGGCAACCTCGCGGTCACCGCCACCGCCGCCCACCTACTGGACTTCGAACGCACCGCCCTCGGCCCACCCGCCTGGGACCTCACCTCCACCGCCGTCGCCCACGACTCCTTCGGCAGCCTCTCCACCCCCGGCTACGCGGCCTTCTGCACCGCGTACGGCGCGGACGTCACCGAGTGGCCCGGCTACCCGGTCCTCCGCGCCATCCGCGAACTGCGCCTCGCCCTCTACGCCTTGCAGCAGGCCGCCACCGACCCCGCCCGTCACCGCGCCCAGGCCCACTACCGACTGGCCTGCCTGCGCGGCGAACACGGGCCCCGGCCCTGGCGGTGGACGGCCATCGACTGACCGGCCGTCAGTCCACGCAGGGCACCCCGTCCAGCTTCACCGGCGCCTGCCCGGAGTTCCCCGAATACGCCTCCCCGGTCTCCTCGGAGATGTTCGGTGAGACCGACGGCACCGGCCCGCTGCCCAGCAGGATCTGCTTGGCCGCCCCGTCCGCCGTGCGCACGTGAGTCCCCTCGAACGCGATCGGCAGCGTCGTGGCGGTGCCCCGCCCGGCCGCCAGCGCCGGCACCTGGCGGACGAAGTCCACCGGGCTCCACCCCTTGTCGGTCACCAACTGGTCGGAGAACGCGTCGTACAGCGCCGACAGCTTCGCCGGATCCGCCAGTACCCCGCCGGTGCGCAGCTTCGTCAGCACCCCGGCCAGGAACGCCTGGGCCCGGGTGGTCCGCTGCACGTCCGAGCCGTCACCGATGCCGTGCCGCTGCCGGACGAACGCCAACGCCTGCGCCGGGCCCAACTCCTGCTTCCCGGCCGGCAGTCGGATCCCGCTCCAGGAGTCCTTCACCGCCTCGTTCAGACAGACCGGCACTCCGCCGAGGGCATGCACCACCCGGTCGAAGCCGGCCATCGAGATCTCGGCGAAGTGGTCCACCGGCATCTCCGCGACCTGCTCCACGGCCGTGATCAACGCGGCCCGCCCGGCCTCCCGGCCACGGCGCCGCAGCTCGTCCGCGGCCAGGCCCTGCCCGCGCAGCCGGTTCATCTCGGCGAGTTCCGCCTTCGGGTACAGGTCGCTGATGACGGCGTTCCCGTCGTGTCCGTCCGGCACCAACAGGTCCCGTGGTACCGACAGTTGCCGGACCTCGCCACCGTCCTTCGGGACGTGCACCAGGATCAACGTGTCGGGGCTGTCCGGGCCGGTGTCCACCGGCCCGCCCAGCGCGCCGAGGCCGGACCCCAGGCCCACCAGCAGGATCGTCACGCCCTGCTCCGGCGGCGCCGAAGGCGGCGGCGTCGCCGAATTGGCCAGCTCGATGGCGTTCGACCGCACCCCCGGCACACCGTGCGGCACCGTCAGCACCCCCGCCCCGACCACCACGGCCGCTGCCAGCGCACCCCCCAGCAGCGCCGCCCGCCGCCGCCGGGCCCGCTTGAGCCGCCGCCCCACCGCCAGCCCACCGTCCACCAGTCTCGCCGTCACCTCCGGACCGGGCCCCCCGCCCGCCTGCCCGAACGCCGCCCCCAAGTGCACCTCGAACTCCCCGTTCCCGTCCGTCACTTCACCACTCCCTCGACCGAAATCCCCGCTCACCGCGCCACCAGCTCCGCCAGATCCGCGCCCAACAGCCCCCGCAACTTGACCAGCGCCCTCGAACACCGGGTGCGCACGGCAGCCGAACTGTCCTTCACCATCGCCGCGGTCTCCTCCACACTGCGGTCCTCCCAGTACCGCAGCACCACCACCGCCCGGTCCCGCGGCGGCAGTTGACCGAGCGCATCGACCAGCGCCAGCCGCAACGCCGAGTCCGGCCCGTGCTCCACCAGCTCGGGCAGCACCTGACTCGGCCGCTCACTGCTGCTGCGCCGCCGCTGGTGCGTCAGGTACGCCCGCACCAGCACGGTCTGCGCGTACCCGGCCGGATTGTCGATCCGCCCCGCCCAGCTCGGCCGGTACAGCCGGTGCCACTGGGTGTACATCTGACCGAGCGTTTCCTGCACCAGATCCTCGGACAGATGCGCGTCCCCGCCGGTGAGGAAGTACGCCGAGCGGTAGAGCTGCCCGGACCGGGCCGCCGCGAACGCGACGAACTCCTCCTCCAGGGCCGCCCGCCGTCGAGCTGTGGCCACGTTTCCTCTCCCTCCACCGGATCCGCCCTATGACGGCCCGGCACGGCCAGGATGTTTCATCCGGCTCGCGAGAAGATTCCTGTCCGGTAGCGGACGGCTCCCGCGACCCCACCCGCTGGAAGGACGGAAAAGCCCACCGATCGCCGACTGCGCGGGTGCGAAACCGGGGGCGCGGGGCACTGCGCGAAGCGGAAGGATCCGACCGCGAGATCGCGACGCAGGACAATGACTTGCACGTGCTCGCGACCTAACGGACAGGCCTTGCGCTTCGCGCAGTTCTCCCTCAGCCCTGGCGGGCCGGGAGGTGCCCCCACGCGCTCCTGTCCTCGCACTCCCTAGTTCCGGAACGCCCCCACCCCGTTCGGCGTCCCCAGCCCCGTCGGCCCGTCATACCCCGGCCCCGCCGTGCACAGGTACGCCGGCCGGCACGAGGCCGTCGAGCCGCTGACCACGTCGTTGAGCGCGTCCGGGTGCGCGTACGGGAAGCTCGCCGGCCGGCTCCCGACCGCCGGCTCGCCCGCCAGCGCGTACGTCGCGGCGATGATCGGCGCCGCCGCCGACGTCCCGCCGTAGGTGTACCAGCCGCTGCCGCCGTAGGTCTGGTAGACGGCGACGCCGGTCTCGGGGTCGGCGACGGCCGCGACGTCGGCGACCGTACGCCGGGTGCAGCCGGTGTCCGTCTGCCACTTGGGCTTGGTGAGCTTGGTGGAGCACCCGCTGCCGGTCCCTTCGGTGGAGCTCGTGGACCAGACGTCCTCCGCCCAGCCGCGCGGCGAACTGTCGTTGCGGAGCGAGGTGCCCCCGACGGCCGTGACGTGCGGCGAGGAGGCCGGGAAGATCACGCCGTAGCCGCCGTCCCCGGAGGCGACGGCGATGGCCACGCCGGGGTGGTCGAAGTACCGGGTGTCGTAGGAGGCGGCGTTGCCGTTCTCGGGTGCGCCCCAGCTGATCGAGACGATCTTGGCGCCCATCGCGACGGCGGTGTTGACGGCGGCCCCGAGGTCGGCGACGCCGGCGCTGTCGGCCTCCACGAGGAGCAGGTGGGCGCGCGGGGCGATCGCGGAGACCATGGCGAGGTCGAGCGCCGTCTCGCCGGCCCACGCGCTGTCCGCGCGCGGGATCCGGGTGCCGCCGCGCTGGTCGGTCTTGCGGAAGCAGCCGCTGTCGGTGGTGCAGGCGGGCAGCCCGTAGTGGGCGCGGTAGACGCCGAGGTCGGCCTCGGCGTTGGGGTTGTCGTAGGCGTCGATGATCGCCACGGTGGTGCCTTCGCCGCCGTCGGCGGGCAGCCCGTACGCGTCGAGCAGGTCGGCGGGGCCGTAGCCCTCCCGATCGGTGGCGGCGCTGACGACCCGCAGGGCCTGGCAGGCGGCGGTGTCGGTGTGGGCGGGGCGGGCGCAGTTGTGCACCCAGCGGGTGCCGCGGTGGGTGGTGTCGGCGTGCGTGGGGGTGGCGGCGGTGAGGGTGGTGAGCAGGACGGCGGCGGTGAGGGCGAAGGTGCGCACGGACTTGCCTCCGGTCGGGACTGCGGACCGGTGGCGCGCGTGAAGCTCCCTGCACGACCGGTCACGGTTCGTACAGGGAGTGTTGACGCCGCGTCAACGATTTATGCGTGCATCACTCGGCCGGTAGATGGTCGACGGCGCCGACCTGGACGCCGGCCTGGCTGTGCCGGCGGGCCGGTTCGCGGCCGGGCGGCTGGGTGGGCCGTTCGGCGGGGGTGCCGATCTTCTTGGTGGGGCGGCTGACGGGCTTGCCGGCTTCCACGTGCAGCGGTTCCTCGTCGTGGAGGACGGCCAGCACGCTGCCGCGGCGGAGGGTGTAGGTGGTGGTGGCGTGGGTGATGTCGACCCGCAGCAGGTGTTCGCGGACGCTCATGGAGAAGCACAGCCGTTGCAGTCCGGCGGGCAGCCGGGGGCGGAACGACAGGTGTTCGCTGTGGTCGCGCAGGCCGCCGAAGCCGGCCACCAGGGCGATGCAGGCGCCGGCCAGCGAGGCCATGTGCAGGCCGTCGCGGGTGTTGCCGCCGAGGTCGTGCAGGTCCATCAGGGCGGCTTCGGCGGTGTAGTCGTACGCCAGGTCGAGCTGGCCGACCTCGGCGGCGATGACGGCCTGGGTGCAGGCGGACAGCGAGGAGTCGCGGACGGTCAGGCGCTCGTAGTAGGCGAAGTTCCGGGCCTTCTGCTCGGGGGTGAAGAGGTCGCCGCGGGTCTGCATGGCGAGCACCAGGTCGGCCTGTTTGACGACCTGCTTCCGGTACAGGTCGAAGTACGGGTAGTGCAGCAGCAGCGGGTACTTCTCGGGCGGGGTGGCCTCGAAGTCCCACATCTGGTGGTCGGTGAAGCCGTCGGCCTGCGGGTGAACGCCGATCTGTTCGTCGTACGGGATGAACATCTTGTCGGCGGCGTCGCGCCAGGCGGCGGCCTCCTCGGTGTCCACCCCGAACGCCGACGCCTCGTGCAGGTACTTCAGCGCGGCGTCGGCGGCGTTCCACAGGTTGGACTGCGCCATCACGTTGGTGAAGACGTTGTTGTCGGCGACCGCGCTGTACTCGTCGGGGCCGGTGACGCCCTCGATCCGGAAGTTGCCCTTGGCGTCGTGGTGGCCCAGCGAACGCCACATCCGGGCGGTCTCCACCAGCAGTTCCAGGCCGTGGGTGCGTTCGAACTCGGCGTCGCCGGTGGCCCGGACGTAGCGGACCACGGCGGCCGCGATGTCGGCGCCGATGTGGAACGCGGCGGTGCCGGCCGGCCAGTACCCGGAGCACTCCTCGCCGCGGATCGTCCGCCACGGGAACACCGCACCCGCCAGGCCCAGTTGGGCGGCTCGCTCACGGGCCATCGGCAGCGTGGTGTGCCGCCAGCGCAGCGCCTGCTTGACGGCCTCCGGCAGGCAGTAGGTGAGCACCGGCAGCACGAAGGTCTCGGTGTCCCAGAACGAGTGCCCGTCGTACCCGGGGCCGGTCAACCCCTTTGCGGGGATGGCCCGTTCCTCGCTGCGGGCACCCGCCTGCAATACGTGGAACAGCGCGAACCGGACGGCCTGCTGGAGTTCGACGTCGCCCTCGATCTCGACGTCGTTGTCGCCCCAGAACCGGCCCAGGAACTCCTTCTGCTCGTCCACCAGACCGTCCCAGCCGGTGTACCGGGCGGCGGTCAGCGCCGCCTCCACCTGGTCGCGGACGGCGGGCAGCGAACGGGTCGCCGACCAGCCGTACGCCACGAACTTCACCAGGCGCAGCTTCTGACCGGCGTTCAGCACCGTGGTGATGGTGATCCGGGCCTGGTCCTCCGAGGACTCGGCGGCGGTGTCGATCCGCTCCGGCCCGTCGATCACGTGGTCGATCCCGGCGGCGACCCGCAGCCCGGAGAACCGGGTGCGGTGCACCAGCACGCCCTTCGTACCGTCGGCGTGCCGCAGTTCGGCCGTCAGCGGGGCCTCCAGCACGGCCGCCGCCCGCGGGTCGCCGTCCCCGCCGCCCGGCATCTGCTCGTTGGCGACCAGCTCGGACTGCAGCACGATCCGCACCGGGCTGTCCACGGCCTCCACCGAGTAGTCGATCGCGCACACCGCCCGCTGGGTCAGCGACACCAGCCGGCGGGAGCTGACCCGCACCGTCCGCCCGGCCGGCGAGGTCCACTCGGCCACCCGGCGCAGGATGCCGTCCCGGAAGTCCAGGCTGCGCCGGTGGCTGCGCAGTTCGCCGTACCGCAGGTCGAACGGCTCGTCGTCGACCAGCAGCCGGATCAGCTTGCCGTTGGTGACGTTGATGACGCTCTGCCCGGACTCCGGGAAGCCGTAGCCGCTCTCCGCGTACGGCAGCGGACGCAGCTCGAACACGCCGTTCAGGTAGGTGCCGGGCAGGCCGTGCGGCTCGCCCTCGTCCAGGTTGCCGCGCAGCCCGATGTGGCCGTTGGACAGCGCGAACACCGACTCCGCGCGGGCCTGTCCTGGCAGGTCCAGACCGTGCTCGCTGATCCCCCACGGATCGACCGTGAACGCCTCGGACGGGCTCATCCGCGCTCCCCGAGCAGCTCCGACAGGTCATCCACCACCACGTCCGCGCCGTGCTCGCGCAGTGCCTCCGCCTGCCCGGTGCGGTTCACCCCCACCACCGTGCCGAAACCGCCGGCCCGGCCCGCCGCGACGCCCGCCAGCGCGTCCTCGAACACCGCCGCGTGCTCCGGTTCCACCCCCAGCTGCTTCGCGGCGGCCAGGAAGGTGTCCGGCGCGGGCTTGCCCGCCAGGTGGTCGCGGGCCGCGGTGATCCCGTCCACCACCACGTCGAAAAGGCCGTCGATCCCGGCGGCCTTCAGCACATCCCGGCAGTTCGCACTGGACGAGACCACCGCCCGTGGCAGCCCCGACTCCCGCAGCCGGTGCAGGTACGCCACCGAACCCTGGTACGGCTGCACGCCCTGCTCGCGGATCATCCGCAGAACGGTCTCGTTCTTCGCCGCCGACAACCCGTTGACCGTCCGCGCCCCCGGCGGATCCTCCGGGGTGCCCTCCGGCAGCTCGATCCCGCGCGACGCCAGGAACTGCCGGGTGCCGTCCAACCGGGGCCGGCCGTCCACGTACCGGTCGTACTCGCCGACCGGATCGAACGGGACGAACGGGGCGCCGGTGCGCTCCGCCTCCGACCGCAGAAACCCGTCGAACATGTGCTTCCACGCGGCCGCGTGCACCTTCGCGGTCTGGGTCAGCACCCCGTCCAGGTCGAACAGGAAAGCGTTGATTCGGTCCGGAAGTCCCAACATGCTGCCAGTCTCACCCGCCGTCGCCACTCCATGCAGGTCATCACCCGGAACGGCGCGTCGTGGTCAGTCCGCGGCCGCGTGCACCCCCGGATGCGAGTGGCCGTCCGGCACGAAAAGCGGCTGCGGACGCCCGCTCTGCGCGTAGTCCTTCAACCGGACGATCGCCTCCGCCCACCCGCCCGCCGCCGCCGGGACCGACGCCACCGTGTCCGGCCCCCACCCGAGATGGCGCAGCAGCAACAGCGTGTGCCGCGACCCGTCCGGATGATCGAACAGGTCCCACGTCACCGTCGTGCCCTGCCACGTCGGCGGATACATCCCCACACTGCGCCACCCCACCCGGTCCAGGTCCGCACGCTCACGCCGGAGCCGAAGCGGCTCCGGCGCATCCGGCACCGTGACCAGCAGATCCTCCCCGTCCCGCTCGATCCCGGTGCTCCACCACGACGTCAACCCCACCCGGGTGTCCAACGCCGCCAGCAACCGCTCCCGGGACGCCGCGACGTCGACCTGCAAGGCGATCTCGGCCATCGCACTCACCTCACCACCCACCATCGCGCGAAACGCACGCGGGCGCGAAACGCAGACGGGCGCGAAACGCAGACGGACGCGAAACGCAGACGGACGCGAAACCAGGGGCGCGGGGAACTGCGCGAAGGGGAACGCACCCGACCGCAAGATCGCGGCGCAGGACGATGACTTGCACTTGATCGCGACCTAACGGACGGGCGTGCGCTTGTCGCCCAGTCATCGCTGCGCAGGAGACATCCGGGTCGAGACGCCCACGCGGTTGAGCGCGTTGATGGTGGTGATCATGCCGATCAGGTGGGCGAGTTCGGTCTCGGAGAAGTGCTTCGCGGCCTCGTCGAAGACCTCGTCGGGGACGTGCGTGGTGGCGACCAGGGTGATGGCCTCGGTGAGGGCCAGCGCAGCGCGCTCGCGGGGGGTGAAGAACGGCGTCTCGCGCCACGCGGACAGCGTGTGCAGGCGGTGTTCGGCTTCGCCGTTCTCGCGGGCGTCCTGGGAGTGGATGTCGAGGCAGAACGCGCAGCCGTTGATCTGGGAGGCGCGCAGGTCGACCAGGTGGGCGATGACGGGGTCGCCGAGGCCGGCCTGGGCGAGGCGGTCGAGGGCGATCAGGTTGCGGTGGAACTCGGGGGCGACGCGGGCGAGGGCGAGGCGCTGGGCGGGGGCGGGGGCGGGGGCGGGGGTCTGGTCAGTCATGAACCCCACGCTAGGCGGGGGTTGGACCGGTGGTGTGGTTCATTGGGGGGATGAGTTCCTGGGCCACTTTCGGCGGCGATCTGCATCTCGACCTGACTGCCGGGCGCACTCGCGGTCTCGGTCTGCGGGCCGCCCTGGAGGACGCGTTGCGCACGGCCGTGCGGGACGGCCGGCTCGCGTCCGGCACCCGGCTGCCGTCCTCGCGGGCGCTCGCGGCCGACCTCGGGATCGCCCGCAACACCGTCGCCGAGGCGTACACCCAACTCGTCGCGGAGGGCTGGCTGATGTCCCGCCAGGGGTCGGGCACGGTGGTCGCGGAGCGCGGCCCGCAGCGCGCGCCGGCCGCACCGCCGCCGGGCCTGCGGCAGCCCGTCGCGCTGCGGTACGACCTGAAGCCGGGCTCGCCCGACCTGAGCCGGTTCCCGCGCGGCGCGTGGCTCGCGGCGGCCCGCCGGGCGCTGGCGACCGCACCGCACGACGCGTTCGGGTACGGCGACCCGCGGGGCCGGATCGAGCTGCGCCGGGCGCTGGCCGGCTACCTGGCGAGGGCCCGGGGGGTGCGGACCGATCCGGAGCGGCTGCTGATCTGTTCGGGCGTGCAGCAGGGTCTCGGCCTGGTCTGCGCGGCGCTGCGCGAGCAGGGTCTCGGGGCGGTCGCGGTGGAGGCGTACGGGCTGCCGCCGCAGCACGCGGTGCTCGCCGCGCAGGGGCTGCCGATGCGTCCGCTGCGGCTGGACGCGGGCGGCGCAGTGACGGCCGAACTGGCGTGCACCGACGCCGGATTGGCGCTGTTGACGCCCGCGCACCAGTTCCCGATCGGGATGCCGTTGCGGGCGGCCCGGCGGGCGGAGGCGGTGGACTGGGCGCGGCAGGTCGGCGGTTATCTGCTCGAGGACGACTACGACGGCGAGTTCCGCTACGACCGGCACGCGATCGGGGCGATGCAGGCGCTGGACCCGGAGCGGGTGGTGTACGCGGGCACCGCGTCCAAGTCGCTGGCGCCGGGCGTGCGGCTGGCCTGGCTGGCGCTGCCGGCCGCGCTGGTGGAGCCGGTGGGGCGGCACAAGCAGCTGGCGGACGGCCAGAGCGGCGCCCTGGAGCAGCTGACGCTGGCGGAACTGATCGAATCCGGCGGCTACGACCGGCATGTCCGGCGCAGCCGCCAACTGCTGCGTCGCCGCCGCGACCGGCTGGTCGAGGTGCTTGCCGAGCGGGCCCCGCGGGTGCGGGTGACGGGGATAAGCGCGGGCCTGCACGCCGTCCTGGAACTGCCCGGGGATTCCCCGGGCGAGGACGAACTCCAGGCCCGCGCGCTGCGGGCGGGGCTTCGGGTGCACACCCTGGGGTGGAGCCGGGCCGAGGGCGCGGACCGGCCGCCGGAGTGGCCCCCGGCGCTGGTGGTCGGTTACGGCACGCCGCCCGACCACGCCTTCGAGGCAGCCCTGGACGCGCTGTGCACCGTACTGGGCCCCTGACGGGCCGGTTACTTGCCGTGGCGGCCGACGTAGAACAGCAGGAAGAGGAAGCCCACGAAACCGTGGCCCGAGACGATGTAGATCCAGACCCGGATCCACACCCGGTTCGAGGCGCGGTAGCCCGCGTCGACGGTCTCCTTGTACTGCGGGACGGCGGGCTTGGTGTCGGCCATGGCGGTCTCCTGACGGTGGTGGCGGACGGGGGGTGCGGGGGCTACAGGCGGGGGGCGTCGCCGAGGCACAGGTCGCCGGCGGGGCTCTGCAGCAGGGTGTGGACGAAGATCAGGTCGAGACCGGTGTCGGAGTCGGCCGCGATACAGTGCGGGGTCAGCGAGTCGAAGTGGGCGGAGTCGCCCTCGCCGAGCAGGTGCACCCGGTCGCCCAGGGTGAGCCGCATCCGGCCCTTGGTGACGTAGAGCCACTCCTCGCCGGGGTGCACCCGCACCACGGCGTCCTGCGAGCTCGGCGGGACGTGCACCCGCAGTGCCTGCATGGCACGGCCCGGCGCACCGGCGCGCCGGTACCCCCAGCCGCCGGCCCGGCCCGGTTCGACCACGCCGCCGCGGATCACCGGATCCGGCTCGGCCACCTGCTCGCCGAGCAGCCCGGACACACTGGTCGCGTACGCCCTGGCGAGGCCGAGCAGCACCGGCAGCGAAGGCTGACGTCGCCCGGTCTCCAGGCGGGACAAGTAAGCTGGCGACAGGCCGACCCGGGCCGCCGCGGCCTCCAGCGTGAGCCGGCTGGTGACCCGCTGCTCCCGGAGCCGCGCGCCGAGGCCCGCGACTTCCTGGTCGTCGCCCAGTGGACTGTCTGTCATGACTCCAGTCCACACCCTTTGTGCCTCACGGGCAACAAACTTGCCCCACAGGCAAACGGGCCGTCCCCTCCCTTGCTTTCCCAGTTTCCTCGCCCTTATTCGGACGGCATTCGCAGGTCAGGGACGGGGCACGTTCCGCAGGTTGGACCGGGCCAGGTCGATCATCCTGCCGACACCGCCGGTCAGCACCGTCCGCCCGGCGGCCAGCGCGAAACCCTTGAGCTGGGCGGCGGTGATGTGCGGCGGGATGGACAGCGCGTTCGGGTCGGTCACCACGTCCACCAGGGCCGGACCGGGCCGCTCCAGGGCGTCGGCCAGCACCTCGCGGACCTTTACCGGATCGGTCACCCGCTTCGCCGGGATCCCGCAGGCCCGGGCGATCGCGGCGTAGTCCACGTCACCGTTGTCGATCTCCCACTCCGGATAGCCGGAGACCAGCATCTCCAGCTTGATCATGCCGAGCGCCCCGTTGTTGAACACCACCGTCTTCACCGGCAACCGGTGCTTGGCCACCGTCAACAGCTCGCCCAGCAGCATCCCGAGCCCGCCGTCGCCCGACATCGACACCACCTGCCGCCCGGGGAACGCCAGTTGGGCCCCGATCGCGTGCGGCAGCGCGTTCGCCATCGAACCGTGCAGGAACGAACCGATCACCCGCCGCCGCCCGTTCGGCGTCAGATAACGGGCCGCCCAGACATTGCACATGCCGGTGTCCACGGTGAACACCGCATCCTCCGCGGCCACCTCGTCCAGCACCGACGCCACGAACTCCGGATGGATCGGCCGGTGCTTCTCGATGCCCTTGGTGTACGCCCCGACCACCGTCTCCAGCGCCCGGCAGTGCCTGGTCAGCAGCCCGTCCAGGAACGACCGGTCCGTCTTCTGCTCCAGCAGCGGCAGCACCGCCCGCAACGTCGCCGCCACATCCCCGTGCACCGCCAACTCCAACGCGGTACGCCGGCCCAACCGCGTCGCGTCGTGATCCACCTGTACGGTACGGGCCTGCGGCAGGAACGAGTCGTACGGGAAATCGGTGCCCAGCAGCAGCACCAACTCGGCCTCGTGCAACGCCTCGTGGCACGCCCCGTAACCGAGCAGCCCGCTCATCCCGACGTCGTACGGGTTGTCGAACTGCACCCACTCCTTGCCGCGCAACGAATGCCCGATCGGTGCCTGCAGCGTCCCCGCGAGCTTCATCAGCTCCTCGTGCGCACCCCGCACCCCCGCGCCCGCGAACACCGCCACCGTCCGCGCCGCGTTCAACGCCTCCGCGAGCGCCTGCACCTGCGACCATGGCGGCGCCGCGACCGCCTGCTCGGTCAGGAACGTACTCCGCCCGGTCGGCGCCGGCGCGGGCAACGCGGCCACATCGCCCGGGAACGCCAGCACCGCGACGCCACGAGCCCCCAACGCGTGCTGAATCCCCACCCGCAACAGCCGCGGCAACTGCGCCGGGCTCGACAACAGCTCGCACCAACCACTGCAGTCCGTGAACACCCGCTCCGGATGCGTCTCCTGGAAGAACCCCGTCCCGATCTGCGCCGACGGAATGTGCGAGGCCAGCGCCAACACCGGAACCCCACTGCGATGCGCGTCGTACAACCCCTGGATCAGATGCGTATTGCCCGGCCCGCAGCTCCCCGCACACACCGCCAACCGCCCCGTCAGCTCGGCCTCCGCCGCCGCCGCGAATGCCCCCGCCTCCTCGTTCCTGACGTGCACCCAGGAAATCCCCTCGGCCCGCCGGATCGCATCCACCACCGGATTCAGACTGTCCCCCACCACCCCGTAGACCCGCTCGACCCCCGCCTGCTGGAGCACTTCCACCATCTGCTCGGCCACGCTGCCCACGGGATCACCTCGCGCCACGGGAAATACGGACATTCCGCACCATATCGAGGGGGGGCACCCAGGGGCGCGAGGAACTGCGCGAAGCGGAAGGACCCGACCGCAAGATCGCGACGCAGGGCAATGACTTGCACGTGATCGCGACCTTGCCGGCGTGAACTCCTTCTCCCTACTTGGTGCCGTCGAGCGTCGTGCCCACCGCCTCGCAGACGCCCGTGGCCCGTTCCACGACCTCGCCAACCACGGGGTAGTTCGCGAGGTCGCGGTGGCACAGCTCGGTGCTGGACGGCATGTCGCCGTGGTAGCCGGTGTCCACGCCGTGGGCCTGGCTGAGGCTGCCGGTCTGGATGAGGGGGGTGGGGGTGGTGGCGTGGGCCGGTGCCGTGCCGAGGGCGAGCCCGGAGAGGGAGAGGGCGGCGAGCGCGGTGAGCTTCTTCATGGCAGGTGCAACGAGGGCCGCCCCCGCCCGGTCACGTGTCGACCCGGCGGGGGCGGCCCCGGAGGCGTGCGTCAGGAGGTGCGCACCAGCAGGCTGCTGACGCTGTTGCTGACGAAGGAGGGGATCGGTCGCGGGTCCGCACCGTCGGCCAGCCGCAGGGCGGGGTAGCGGGCGAACAGCTCGCGCAGCGCCGTCTCGGCCTCCAGGCGGGCCAGCGCGGAGCCGATGCAGAAGTGCGGCCCGTGCCCGAGTGCCAGGTGGCGGTTGTTGGTGCGGGTGAGGTCGAAGCGGTCGGCGTCCTCGTAGTGGTTGCCGTCGCGTCCGGCGGCGGCGTACGAGGAGAGCATGGCCTCGCCGCGGCGGATGAGGACGTTGCCGACGGGGATGTCCTCCAGCGCGTAGCGCATCGGGAACTGGCCGACGGGGCCGTCGTAGCGGAGGGTCTCCTCGACCACCGCGGACCAGTCCACCGTGCCGTCCAGCACGAGCGCGAGCTGCTCGGGGTGGGCGAGCAGGGCGCGGACCGCGTTGCAGATCAGGTTGAGGGTGGTCTCGTGGCCGGCCACCACCAGCTGCATCAGGATGCCGATGAGCTCTTCCTCGCTGAGCCGGTCCTGCTCCTCGCGGGCGGCGATCAGCGCGGTGGTCAGGTCGGCCGCGGGCTCGGCCCGCTTCCCGGCGGCGACCTGGGCGAGCAGTCCGGCCAGGGCGCGGGCGGCGGCCGCGCCGGCGCCGGGGACGGAGGAGGAGCTGACCAGGGTGTCGGAGAGTTCGTGCAGCCGGTCCTGCTGGTCCTCGGCGAGGCCGAGCAGTTCGCCGACGACCTGCATGGGCAGGGGGTAGGCGAAGTTGGTGCGCAGGTCGAAGTCGCCGTCCAGGGTGGCGATGTTGTCGAGCAGGCGGTGGACGCGCTGTTCGATGGCGGGGGCCAGTTCGGCGATCCGGCGCGGGGTGAGGGCCTGGGAGACCAGGCCGCGCAGGCGGCGGTGGTCGGCGCCGTCCGAGGTGGTCATGCCGGGCACGGTGATGAAGGTCATCAGCGGCCAGCCCTCGGGGATCCGGCCCTCCTGGTACAGGTTCCAGTGCTTGGCGTTCTTGCCGACCCGTGGGTCGGCGAGAAGTTCCTGAAGGGTGTCGTGGTGGGTTATCGCCCAGACCACCACTCCACCAGGTAGCTCCACCAGGGTCGCCGGTCCGTTGGCGCGGAGCCGTTCGTTCTCGGCGTGCTGGTCGGCCCCGACGGGGTCGAGTTTGACGGGCTGGAGCTGGTCTGCGGTGTCCATGCGGTCCTCTCGGGCGAAGCGGGGCGGGGCGGGACGAAGGCGCTGTACAGCACCGGCAGGCTGACCAGGGCACGCGACCAAGGCGACGGTCGCCATGTCAGCTCGTGTGCGGGGATGGCGAGTTGCAGGTCGGGGAGGCAGTGCAGGAGGGTTTCGATGGCGGTCTCGACGATCAGCCGGGCCGGGTCCTGCGCGGGGCAGACGTGCCGTCCGGCGCCCCAGGCGAGGTGGGCCCGGTTGCCGGCGATGCCGTCGGGGCCGTGCGCGGACGGGTCGTCGTTGGCGCCGGCCAGGCCGAGCACCAGCATGTCGCCGGCGCTGATGTACTGGCCGCCCAGCACGGTGTCCGAAACCGCCCACCGGCCGGGGAAGTTCTGCACCGGCGGGTCGCGCCACAGCACCTCGTCGAGGGCGTCCGCGACGGTCGCCCGGCCGCCGGTCAGGGTGGTGCGGAAGCGGCGGTCGGTGAGCAGCAGCCGCACCGTGTTGCCGATCCAGTTGATGGACGACTCGTTGCCGGCCACCAGCATGACCATCAGGTTGTGCGCCATCTCCTCGTCGCTGAGCGCGGCGGGGTGGGCGATCAGCCAGGACACCAGGTCGGCGCCGGGCTGCGCGCGACGGCTGACCGCCAGGTCCATCAGCAGGCCGAAGAATTCGGCGGCGGCGCGCTGTGAGTCCTTGCTGCTGTCGACCAGGTCGGTGATCAGCCCGACCAGGCGCGGACCGTCCTCGGGGGGCAGGCCGAGCAGCCGGGTGAACACCAGCAGCGGCAGCCGCCGGGTGAACTGGGTGACCAGGTCGGCGGTGCCGTCCGGGCCCCAGCTCTCGATCAGCGCGAGCGCGGCCTCCTCGGTGGTCTGCCGCAGCTGCCGGTGGTCGATCTTCGCCAGCGTGTCGGCGATCGCGGAGGACAGCCGGTGGTGGGCGGCGCCGTCCATGCTCTGCAGGGTGGGCCGCCACATGGTCATCGGGATCAGGTGCGAGTCGGCCCGCAGCCGGCCCTCCTGCTGCACCCGCCAGCGCCGCGAGTCCTTGGAGAACAGCTGCTCGTTGCGGGTCAGTTCGAGCAGTTCCGGGTAGCCGAGGACCAGCCAGGCCTCGACGCCGGGCTCCAGCTCGATGGGTGCGACCGGGCCGTGCTGGGCGCGCAGCCGGGCGTACAGGCTGTGCGGGTTCTCGGCGACCGCCGACCCGTACAGCGCGGAGCCCTGGGCGCGGGTGTACGGGCAGCCGGTGGCCGCCCGGTGGTCGGGGACGGTCACGGCAGCTCCTCGGCGGCGGCCCGCAGGTGGTCCACGAAGTCGATCAGCAGCTTGTGCGCGGCGTCCGGGTCGCGGACGTCGCAGGCCAGGATCGGGACGTCGGGCAGCAGGTCGAGGGCGGCGCGCAGTTCCTCGTCCGGGTAGGCGGGGGTGTCGGGGAAGACGTTGACCGCCACCGCGAACGGGATGCGGTGCTCCTCCAGCAGGCCGAGGACGTCGAAGGACTCCTCGATCCGGCGGGAGTCCACCAGCGCGATCGCGCCCAGCGCGCCGCGCGACAGGTCCTCCCACAGCGGCCAGAACCGCTGCTGGCCGGGCGTACCGAACAGGTACAGCGCCAGGTGCTTGTTCAGGGTGATCCGGCCGAAGTCCAGCGCCACCGTGGTGGTGGTCTTGTGCGGACGGCCGGTCAGGTCGTCCACCCCGGCGCCGGCCGCGGTCATGGTCTCCTCGGTGCGCAGCGGAGCGATCTCGCTCAGCGCGGCGACCAGGGTGGTCTTGCCGACCCCGAACGGGCCGGTGACCAGGATCTTGACCGCCCCCTGGACAGTGGACGGCAGATAGGTCGGCTCAACGGAGCTGACGGAGGCCAACCAGCACCTCCTCGAGCAGTGAGAGCGGGACCTGTTCGGCCTGCCGCACCGGCGGCAGGACCTGCACGGCCCCGAGGTCCAAGAGATCGCCGACCAGCACCTTCAGGACACTGATCGGCAGGCCGAGGTGGGCGGCCACCTCGGCTATCGACAGCAGTTCCCGGCAGAGCCCGAGGATCGCCTGCTGTTCGCGGTTCAAGGCCGTACGGTCGACCGCGGCCCCCGGCAGGGTCCGCACCAGGCTCTCGAACTCCAGCACGTTGCGGCTGGCCCGGCTGCGGCCACCGGTGATCACGTAAGGCCGAACCGGCCCCCGCCTCACCGCAGGTCCCCGGCGGTGGCGTGCTCCTGCCGCGGTGCGGCGGTCAGGTGGCTGCCGATCCGCTCGACCAGCGTCTGCATCTGGTAGGCCACCAGGCCGGCGTCCACCGACTCGGAGGCCAGCACCGCGAGGTGGGTCCCGGCGCCGGCGGCGACCACGAACAGGTAACCACCGCCGAACTCGATGATGATCTGCCGGGTCGGCCCGTCGCCGAAGCCCTGCGCCACGCCCCGGGACAGCGACTGCAGTCCGGAGCAGGCGGCGGCCAGCCGCTCGGCGTCGTCCCGGCCGATCTTCGGGCTGCGGCCCATCTCCAGGCCGTCGTTGGACACCACGACGGCGTGCTGGACCTCTGGGACGGCGACGATGTCGGTCAGCAGCCAGCCGAGATCAGGGGTTGTGGTCATGGGAGTCTCCCGAGCGCTGGGGAAGTTGGGGGGCGGGGAATTCGTCGTGGCGGTCCTGCTCGGGCCGCCGGTCCTGCTGTGCGGCGGAACGGCCGCTGGCGGTCCCGGCCTGGAACATCGACATGAATGTCTGCGCCTCGCGCGCACAGCGCGGCGGCGGCGCGGGCTGCTCCTCGGCCCGGGACCCGGTCTGCTGCTGCGGGGCGCTGCCACGGCGGTTGACCCGCCGCGGCAGGGTGCCGCCCTGCGTGGGAACGGACGGCCGGTCGTCGTCCGCGGCGACGGCCGGGCGACGGGTCGGCAGCGCGGCCGCCGCCGGTTCGGTGCGCGGGATGCTGCTCGCGGGCACCGACAGCGGATCGGTGAGCAGCGCGGACGGCAGCAGCACCACCACCCGCACACCGCCGTACGGCGAGGGCGCGGAGTTGATGGTGACCCGGAAGCCGTACTGCTCGGCGAGCCGGCCGACCGCGGCCAGGCCCAGCTGCGGGACCTCGCCGATCCGCGACACCTCCAGCGAGCCGCCGCCGGACAGTGCCGCGCCCGCCTTGGCCACCGTCACCTCGGTCATGCCGACGCCGCAGTCGTCGATCTCGATCACCGCGCCGTTGTGGACCGGCATCAGCGTGACGTAGACCTGGGAGCTGGGCGGCGAGTAGCGGGTCGCGTTGTCCAGCAGTTCGGCCACCGCGTGGATCAGCGCCTCCGCGGCGGCACCGAGCACGGCGGTGTCGACCCGGCTGTGCACCACCACCCGCTGGAACGGCAGGATGCGCGACTGGGCGCCGCGCACCACGTCCTCCAGCGAGACCGGCTCCGGCCAGTGGCGACCCGCGCGGGAGCCGCACAGTACTGCCAGGGTCTGGGCGAGCCGGGCCTGCTGGGCGGCCGCGTGGTCGGCGCGCAGCAGTCCTTCGAGCAGCACCGGGTCGTCGTGGGTGCGCTCCATCTCGTCCAGTCCGGCCTGCTGGTCGTGTGCCATCACCAGGATGCGGCGGGCCACGCTGAGGAAGGCGCGGCGGGTGGCCGCGTTCATCTCCTGCTCGCGCAGCGCCGTCTCGGCACCCGCCTGACGGTCCGCCAGTTCGGCGGCCAGCCGGTCGCGGGTGGCGGCGAGTTCGTCCTCGGTGGCGGCCAGCCGGCCGCGCAGGTTTCGGGTGACGGCGCGGGACCGAGCGGAGGCCGCGAGAGCGAGAAGAGCGAGCAATGCGGCTGCTGCCAAGCACCATTGAGTGGTCGTCACCCGCCGAATTCTAGGGCGGACTTCCTACTGGCGTATGAACTGATCGAAGCATCGCTGTTCAGAACGCGTCAATGTCGGACAGAACCGGCAGCGTCGGACGTCCGTCAGGTGGCGTCCCGGTGGACCGTCGGTAACGCCGGACGGCCGGGCCGGAGCTCACGCTCCGTCACATTCGGCGCGGGCCGCCGCTACTGGCCGTCCACCTCGCCGTACGGCTGCGGGTCCTTCGCCGTCACCGGCCGCAGCGAGCGCAGCGACCGGGCCACCGCGAAGCAGCGGGCGAGCGTCGCGCCCCAGCCCTCCGGCTGCGGCAGCGCGTCGGACCGCGTCCCGGCCGCCGACCCGTCAGAGGTGGCGCGGGGGGCGGGGATCAGTCCCGTGCCGTGCTCGATGCGCTGAGTCACCTGCGGCATGTGTGCTGTCCTCCGTGCTTGTCGGTCACCCGTGAAGGTCTTCACGCGGTATGACTTCCCGACTGAAGGACAGTGTTACGCACCATTGGTGTCGGATCCGTGGGGAACCGGTTGCGAAATGGTGTGGAGGGGCGCGCGGGGGCCCATGCGCAGGCGGGAGGCGCCGTCAGGCCGGTGAACCGTCCTCCTGGACCTCCTCGGCGATCGGCCGGTCCGGGGCGGAGAGGGTGTCGGTGTGCGGGGTGGTGCCGCCCGTGTGCTCGGGGCCGGCGTGCGCGCTGGGCGCGGTGAGCGAGGCGACCACGCCGACGGCGAGCGAGGCAAATGCGAGCAGGCTGCGCTTCTTCATATCGGGTAGAACGCGCCAGGCCCCCGTCAGGTCACGCGCCGCGTCCGCCCGGCCAGTGGCCGAGGCCGTCGACCAGCACGCCGGTCAGCCGCTCCAGCGTCACGTCCGGCCCCTCGGCGAGCTGGAACGCCCCCGCCGTGGTCAACGAGGCGTACCCGTGGGCCATGGCCCGCAGGGTGCGCGCGGCGTGCACCGCCTCGGAGCCCTCCAGGCCGTACCCGCGCAGGACGGCGAACAGCACGTTCACCAGCCGCTCGCCCGCCGCCATGAGCTCCGGGTCGGGCTCGGGCGCCTGCGGCAGCGCGGCGTAGCGACGGGGGAACCGGGTGGCGTACCCGGCGTACGCGGCGAGCAGGGCGGCGACCGCCTCGTCGCGGGAGTGGCCGAGGACGGCGGCGGCCAGGTGGTCGGTCAGGTCGTCGAGGGTGCGGACGGCGACCAGGCGGCGCAGCTCGGCAAGGCCCCCGGGGACGTGCTTGTACAGCGACGGGGTGGCGACCCCCGCCTTGGCGGCGACGGCGGCCAGGGTGAGCGTCTCGGCGCCCTGGGCGTCGATCAGGCCGAGGGCGTGGTCCACCACCGCGGTGGGGGAGAGTCCGGCGCGGGCCATCAGCGGGCGACCTCGTTCAGCTCGTTCAGGAACGGGAGCAGGGCGTCGGCGACGGCCTGGGGGTAGCCGGCCATCGGGTAGTGGCCGCCGTTCTCGATCATCACCTTACGGCCGCGCAGCGCGGCGGCCTGCCGGTCGGCGATCAGCTCGGGGTTCGGGAAGTCGGGGTCCTTGCTGCCCATCAGCACCAGCGCGGGCACGTCGACGGCCTCGCACCAGCCGACCGGCGCGGAGTCCCCCGTGAGGTAGCCGCGCAGCGCGGCCTTCCGGGCGGGCTCGCGCAGCATCTCGGCGAGGCCGGCCCGGTAGGCGTCGAAGTCGGCGGGCCGCGCGGTCGGGTAGTAGAACTTCTGCATCGAGCTCCACAGGCCGGGGAACGCGGTGACCAGCGGGGCGGCCAGGCCGAACAGGGCCTTCTGGAAGGCGTTCAGCGGGAGGTTCTCGATGAAGGCGTCGATCAGCACCACCCCGGCGGTCCGCCCGGGGGCGAGCTCGGCCGCGCGGACCACGGTGGCGCCGGTGTAGGAGTTGCCGGCCAGGACGGCGCCGCGCAGGTCGAGGTGGTCGAGCAGGGCGACCAGGTCGCCGGCGATCGCGGCGGGGGAGTAGTCGGTGAACCCGGTGGAGGACTCGCCGAGGCCGCGCAGGTCCATGGTGATCACCCGGTGCCCGGCGGCGGTCAGCAGCGGTGCGAGGTGCCGGTAGGTGGCGCGCTTGTCGAGCATGCCGGGCAGCAGGACGACCGGGACGCCGGTGCCGGGGGTGTCGTCGTAGGCGATCCGGCCGCCGGGGACGTCGACGTACCGGGTGGTGCCGAGGGTGCTGTTCATGGCGGGCCTCCTGGGCGGGCGTTGCGGTGCGCCGGGCGCTGGAGGCCCGGCCGGCTGCCGATAGCCATAAAGCTAAGGCTAATAGCCTTAGCCGTCAAGTCGTGGTGGCCGGCCGGATCGTCAGATCCCCTCCACCTTGAACGGGTCGTGCTCGGCGAGCAGCTTGTCCAGCCGGGCCTGGTCCACCCGGCTGGTGATCGCGCCCTCGTCCTGGCGGTCCCGGATCACCTTGGCCAGCGTGAACGCGGAAGTGATCTCGTACAGCAGCCCGACGGCGAGGAAGGCGCGCATCCAGGCGCTCACCGGCAGGTAGGCGATCCCGAGCGAGAGCGCGGCGGTGGCCAGTCCGAAGGAGACGGCGGCCTGGGCGAAGTAGGCGGCGGTGGTCCGGTGCGGCACGGTTGCGGTCATGGCATCAGGGTCGCGCCGGCCCGGAGGCGTGGCGTGAGTACGGATACTCAACCACTCGGTCACAATCCGTCAGGTTGGCCCTGGTGAACCGTCACAAATCACCCATAGGGCGTCAGGAAATCTTCGCTGTCTCGTGGTAGCGGCTTGGAATCATGGGGTCCATAGGATTAACGTTTGATAACGCAGCGCGGTCGGCAACGCCGTAACCATGCGGCACCGTGCGCCACGCCTAATCCACTTGGGCACACCCTTCGGGGCGTCCCAGGAGCCGGGGAACCACGTTTCCACCGGGGTGAATCGGGACGGCCCTGGGCCCGACCGTAGGAGACCTTCCACCTCCGAACCCGTCAGCTAACCCGGTCGGCGGCAGGGAAGGAAGGAGCACGCCCCCGTGGCGTCGACCTACACTGAGAGCACCGGCACCCAGTTGCTCGACCACCCGGTCGAGCCGGAAGCCGCCCGGCACCGGCTGCCCCGTCAGTCCCGCGCCGGCGCGCCCCTGCTGGGCGTCACCGCGATGACCGCCGCGCTCGGCGCCACCGCACTCGGCGCCGCCCCCGCGCAGGCCGCCGCCCCGGTGCCCGTCACCGCCGCGGACGAAGCCTCCGACGGCCTCCTCGCCGGCGACCCCGGGCTCGCCCTCGCCGCCCGCATCCAGCAGCAGGCCGACGGCCAGCGCACCGCCGCCGACGAATCCGCCCGGCTGGCCGCCGCGCAGGAGGCCGAGGCCAAGCGGGCCGCCCAGCAGGCCGAGGCCGAGCAGGCCGCGCACACCCTGCCGGTGGCCGGCTACCAGCTGACCGCGCACTTCGCCCAGTCCGGCGCGCACTGGGCGCACCTGCACACCGGCCTGGACTTCGCCGCCCGCACCGGCACTCCCGTCGCCGCCGTCGCCGGAGGCACCGTCACCTCGGCGGGCTGGTCCGGCCCCTACGGCTACCGGGTCATCCAGACCCTGCCCGACGGCACCGAACTCTGGTACTGCCACCTCTCCCGGATCGCCACCGCCTCCGGCCAGGTCGCCCCCGGCACCGTGCTCGGCGCGGTCGGCGCCACCGGCAACGTCACCGGCCCGCACCTGCACCTGGAGGTCCGCCCCGGCGGCGGAGCCCCGATCGACCCGCTGCCCTGGCTCCAGCAGCGCGGCCTGCAGCCGTAGTTCTTCCGCTCATCGACGGCCGCCGCGCTCGGGCAGGAGCCGACGGCCGAACACCGCGCAGCCGAACAGCAGCCCGCCGGCCAGGAAGAACGGCTCGTACAGCACGGTCGCGAAGCGGGCCATCGCGTCCAGCTCCGCCGCCGAGCGGTGACCCGCCGCCAGCGCCAGCCATTCCGGCACGGAGGGCGCGGCGTGCACGATCAGCAGCACCGCCGTGCCCCGGGCCGCCCACAGCAGCCCGCGGGCCGGCAGCCGCTCGCCCCACGGCCGTATCAGCGCCAGGGCCAGCGCCGCGGCCACCGCGCACAGCGGTACCGCGATGATGTCGATCACCAGCAGCGGCGTGTTGTCCAGCACCGACAGCCCGCCCGGCAGACCGGCCCGGCCGCCCAGCAGCCAGTACAGGTGCACCAGGGCGAAGACGGCCGACCAGAGCGCGGCGGCCTGCGCGGCGATCCGACGGAACGGCGGGCGCAGGCCGACGGAGGTGGCGCCGGCCGGAGTCACGATGTCCATGGCTCCACCCTGGCCCGGCGGCCCCGCCCCGCGGATCGTCCGGACGGCCAGGACCGATGGCTCATCAGGACGATTCCGGGGTCCTCCGATCGGTGGACCCCGGCGAGCCACAACCCTCAGTACACCTCGGGGGCCAGCTCCGGGTACTCCTCCAGCAGCAGCCGGGCCAGCCCGGGCACCGTCCACTCGCCGCACAGGTCGATCGCGGCCTGCGCCACCGCCTCCTCGAAGTCCTCGAACTCCCCGGAGAGCTCGTCCGGCATCGGCAGGCCCCGGGCGTTCAGCTCGGCCAGGTTGCGGTAGCTGCGCCGCATCAGGCCGTGCTCCAGCAGCCGGCGCGCCCCGTCCGTGGACACCCCGACCA
This sequence comes from Kitasatospora sp. NPDC004614, assembly GCF_042873675.1. Lineage (NCBI taxonomy): Bacteria > Bacillati > Actinomycetota > Actinomycetes > Kitasatosporales > Streptomycetaceae > Kitasatospora > Kitasatospora sp. NPDC004614. The sequence continues at coordinate 22,371 of NZ_JBIALR010000020.1, read as the reverse complement.
GCAGCGCCCGCTCCGGACCCCAGCCGCCGTCCGGGTCCACCCCCGGCACCCGCTCGTACGCGGCGAAGCGCTCCTCGACGTCCAGCGCCCGGAAGTCCTCCAGCCAGCCCCGCACCTGGTCGAGGTCGTCCACCGGCACGCCGTCCGCGCGCAGCAGCAGCGTGTACAGGCGCGGCCAGGTCAGCAGGTCGGACCGGCGCAGCAGCGAGTCCACCAGCACCTGGCCCTGCCAGTCGGCCTCCTCGCGCAGCTTCTCCAGCCGCTTGGCGTTCAGCCGCCGCGCCGCCCGCTGACGTTCGATCAGCAGCCGCACCGCCGCCGGGTACGCCCAGGCGTCGCCGTCCGGCTGGACGTACAGGTGCAGCTGCTCGTACAGCAGGTGCTCCAGCACCGGCGAGGACAGCTCCGGGAAACCGTCGTGCAGCCGGGCGCCGCCCAGCTCCAGCAGGGTCAGTACGGTCCGCACCGCCGGTTCGGGTACCGCCTCCAAACCCTCCTCGGCCGCCCAGTCCAGCAGGTCGGCGGCACGGGTACGGGGGAGCAGGTGCAGGTCTTCGTCGTCCACCCCGGTACGTTAACCGGTCCGCGCGGGGCCGACCGGTAGGGTCGAGTCCCATGCAGACCGTCCGGTTGACCGGCCCCCGGCTCACGCTGCGGGAGTACCACCACACCCCGGAGGAAGTCGCCGCGCTGCACGCCCTCCACGGCGACCCCCGGGTGATCCGGCATCTCCCGTTCGACGCGGCCGACTTCGAGGAATGCGCCGACCAGATCGAGCTCTACCTCGACGAGGCCGAGGCCGAGCCGCGGCAGCACTACCGGCTGGCCGTCGACGACCCGGCGGGCGAACCGATCGGCCAGGGCGCCCTCACCCGCGACGGCGAACACGCCGCCCAGCTCGGCTGCGTACTGCGTCACGACACCTGGGGCCGCGGCTACGCGGGGGAGGTCACCGCGCTGCTGTGCGCGCTCGGCTTCGACACCCTCGGCCTGCACCGGCTGTTCGCCCGCACCGACCCCGACAACCCGGCCGCCGCCCGGGTGCTGACCAGGGCCGGCTTCCGGTACGAGGGCCGGATCCGCGCCGAGTCGCACTGGGACGGCAGCTGGCACGACGCACTCCAGTACTCGCTGCTCGCCCCCGAGTGGCGGGCCGTCCAACTCGCCGCCCCCGCCCTGCGACCCGGGGGTTAACCCCACCATCGATCGGGAAGCAGACCTCATTCCGGAACCCCGGCCCGGTACGGCACCTTGGAGTAGTGCCCGACGCCGCCGACCGGCGGTACCGCCCCGACCACCCGAAGGACCGCGGATGTCCACCGCTGCGTACCGTGCCTCCACCGGCGACCACTCCACCCGGCCCGGGTTCTGGCGCGCCCCGTTCTCCCGGGCCGCCTTCCGGGAGCTCGGCTTCGCGCTCAGCGGCCTCCCGATCGCCGTGCTCGGCTTCTCCCTCGTCGTCGCGCTGTTCAGCGCCGGTATCGGGCTCGCCGTCACCGCGCTCGGCCTACCCGTGCTCGCCCTGGTGACCATCACCGGCCGCGGCTTCGGCGCCCTCGAACGCCACCGGATACGCACCCTGCTCGGCCTCGACCTGCCCGCGCCGGCGGCGGTGAAGGCCGGGCGGGAGGGCTTCTGGGGCCTGATCACCGCCCGGCTCGGCGACGGGGCGGGCTGGCGGGGCGCGCTGTACCAGTTCGTCATGTTCCCCTGGGCGGTCTTCAGCTTCACGGTCTCGCTGGTCTTCTTCGTCGTCGGCTGGGCGCTGCTGCTGTTCCCCGCCTACCAGTGGGTGTGGCCCCGCTACACCGACTGGAACGGCTACCGGGTCGCCAACTGGACGGATTCGAACGGCGCCCAGCACGTCTACGAGCTCGTCTCGCCGTACCAGATCGGCGCCGTCAGCCTGCTCGGCCTGCTGTTCGTCCTGCTCACCCCGCAGCTGATCCGCGCCCTCAACGGCGCCAACCGGCTCGCCGCCCGCGGCCTGCTGGCCGGCCGCTGACCGTGCGCCGCTGAACATGCACCACCCCCGGGCCCGTGGTCGGATGACTGCGGGCCCGGGCCGTACCCCGGGCCCGTCGAACGTCCGGAGGGACGGAGGACCGCCGATGTGCCCGGTCAGCAGCGCCCGCCCCGTAGACCGCCCCGGGCACCGCCGCGCGCCGGCCGCCGGGCCCGTGCTGATCACCTCCCGGCCGCTCGACGAGTACTGCGCCTACCTCGGCCTCACCCGCGCCGACCTGAGCCGCCTGCCCGGCCCGCTGCTGGACTGCCCAGGCGGCGCCGCCGCGTTCGCCGCCGAGGCCCGCACACTGGGCTGCGAGGTGGTCGCTGTCGACCCCGGCTACGCGCTCGGCCCCCGCCGGCTCGCCGAACTGGCCGCCGTCGGCCACGACACCATGGCCGGCGCCATCCGCCGCGACCCGGCCCACCATCTTCCCCGCGGCCGGCACGGCCGGCGCCGCCCCGACAAGTACCTGCGCAGCTGGGAGCGGGCCCGCCGCCTGTTCGCCGCCGACGCCGCCGCCCACCCCGGGCACTACGTGGCCGCGGCGCTGCCCCGACTCCCGTTCGCCGACGGCAGCTTCGCCCTCACCCTCAGCTCCTACCTGCTGTTCGCCTACCCGGCGCTGTTCACCCCCGCCGACCAGTTCCGCGCCCTGCGCGAACTCGCCCGGGTCACCGCCCCCGACGGCGAAGTCCGGATCTTCCCGCTCTACGACCACACCGGCAGCCTCAGCCCGCACCTCACCGAGCTCCGCGCCGCCCTCCGCCACCACCAGATCGCCAGCCGCGTCCTGACCACCACCCCGCCCCACCGCATCCTGGCCCTGACCCCGGCCCGGTGACCGCCCCTCAGCAGGAGTCGGCCGGGGCGGGCGCGTCCCGCAGCGAGTGCACCGCCCGCAGGTAGGCGCCCACCGCGTCCCGGCTGCGGGACAGGCACTCCACCCGCTCGGTGAGCTGCCGGTGCTCGTGCTCCAGCGCCGCCAGCGTCTCCGGGGTGGCGCCCCGGACGTGGTACTGGCCGCTGGTCAGGCAGGGCAGCACGTCCCGGATGGTGCGGGTGGACAGCCCCGAGTCCAGCAGCGAACGGATCTGCCGGACGCGTTCCACCAGCGCCTCGTCGTACTCCCGGTAGCCGTTCGCCGAACGCTCCGGCTTCAACAGGCCCTGCTCCTCGTAGTAGCGCAGCAGCCGGGGCGAGGCCCCCGCCCGGCCCGCCAGTTCGCCGATCCGCATCCGCGTCTCCCGTCCACCGGAAAGGACTTGACCTTCACATCGATGTGAGGGTTCGAGGATAGCGGCATGACCGCGACCCACACCGAACTTCCCATCGGCACAGCCCCTTTGACCCCGCGCCAAGGCCTGCGCTGGTCCCCGCTGCTGGCCCTCGCCACCGCCGCCTTCCTGGGCATCGTCACCGAGGCGCTGCCCGCCGGCGTCCTCCCCGAAATGGCCCACGACCTGCGGGTCGGCGAATCCGCGATGGGCCAGTCGCTCACCGGCTACGCCCTCGCCACCGGACTCTCCGCGATCCCGCTCGCCCGGGCCACCGCCCGCTGGTCCCGCAAACGCCTGGTACTCGCCGCCGTCGCCGTCCTGCTGGTCGCCAACGCCGTCACCGCGCTCTCCCCGTCCTACCCCCTCACCATGGCCGCCCGGATCGCCGCCGGCGTCGCCGTCGCCGCGATCTGGTCCGAACTCGTCGGCTACGCCCGCCGCCTGAGCCCACCGCACCTGCACGGCCGGGCGATCGCCGTCACCGGCATCGGCGTCCCGCTCGCCCTCTCCCTCGGCATCCCGCTCGGCACCTGGTCCGGCCGACTGATCGGCTGGCGCCCCACCTTCGGACTCGTCGCCGTACTGGCCGCCGCCCTGCTGCTCTGGCTCGCCGCCGCCGTCCCCGACGCCCCCGGCCGGCGCACCGGACGGGCCGAACCCCTCCTCGCGGCGCTGCGCCTGCCCGGCGTCCGGCCCGTGCTGTTCGTGGTCGCCGCGTTCGTCCTCGCCCACAACGTGCTCTACACCTACATCGCCGCACTCCTCGACCACTACGGCATGGCCGACCGCCGCGACCTGGTCCTGCTGGTCCTCGGCATCACCTCGGTCGCCGGACTCGCCATCACCGGCGCCCTCGTCGACCGCCGACTGCGCCACCTCACCCTCGCCGCCACCGCCGCCGTCCTCGCCGCCCTCGGACTCCTGCTGCTGCCCACACCCGCCGCCCCCCTCGTCCTGCTCGCCGCCGCCCTCTGGGGCCTCGGCTGGGGCGCCGTCCCCCCGCTCTTCCAGACCGCCGCCGCCGACGCGGGCGGCGACCGCGCCCAAACCCTCCTGGTCGCCACCTGGAACACCGCCATGGGCCTCGGCGGCGCCGTCGGCGGCCTCCTCCTCACCCTCTCCGGCCCCAACGCCTTCCCCTGGTTCGCCCTCGCCCTCCTCCTCCCCGTCCTCGCCGTCACCACCCTGGCCCGCCGCCACGGCTTCCCGCCGAAGCGCCCATGAGAGACCTGAACGGCCGGGGAACGCAGGCGGGTCGTCGCCACGGTGACATGGTTGTCACAGCAGCCGGCCCGGAGAACGCAGACGGCCCGTGGGCTGCTCCTCGGGCCGGGCCCCGCTGGGCGGGGGCGGCGGTCGAGGCACCGGGGATGTACCGGTGAGCCCACGGGCCGGGTGACTGCTGGGAATTAGCCTGAGCCGGAGGCCAGTAGGGCCTCACCGCTGCGCAGGCAGGGGCGGCTCTAGCGAGCAGCCACCTCACGCATCCTGAAGGAACTCAACTCAGGATCACCTCCTTTCAGTGTGCCGCCAGCGTAGGCACCGCTGTCGGGGTGGGCAACGGATTTATTCGCCGGGCAATTCACGGCGGGCACGACGAAGACCCGGAGGCGATGCCTCCGGGCCTTCGTTTGCTACTGAGTAGCGGGGACAGGATTTGAACCTGCGACCTCTGGGTTATGAGCCCAGCGAGCTACCGAGCTGCTCCACCCCGCGTCGGTGAACACGACTCTACGTGACTCCTGCGAGAAAGGGAAATCCGTTCTCCGCGGGCACCCGCGCAGGTCACCGCGCTGGTCGGCCGGGACCGGCCGGCTGGCGGGTGCGGCGGGTCTGCGCCCACACCGCGAAGCAGACCAGTGCCGCGAAGCACGGCACCATCACCAGGCCGTACACCAGCAGGAAGCCGTCGGTGCCCAGTCCGGCCGCCGCGTTCCACACCCCGTGTAGGCCCATCGCCAGCAGCAGGCCCGCCGGGGCGCCGAGCCGGGCCGCCCAGCGGCGGCCGGTGGTCAGCGTCACCGCGAGGCCTATGCCGGCCAGCGCGGTGAACAGCGGATGCGCGAACGGTGACAGCAGGGCCCGCAGGACGAAGGTGTGCACCGTCCCGTCGAAGTCCCGCAGGCTCGGTGGGCGGCCCAGGCCGATCGCGTCCAGCCGGGCCTGCCGGTCCGCGGTGAACGCCCGCCCCAGGTAGAGCGCGTTCTCGGTGAACGCGAAGCCGGACGCCGTGACCCCGCCCAGGACCGCCCCCGCCGCCAGGGTGCGCGGGTGCGAACGGGCCCGCAGTCGCCAGGCCGGCGCGGGCCGGAACAGTGCCACCGCCCGCTCGGGGTCGTCGTGCCGGTGCCACAGCAGGCGTCGCAGCCGTCCGCACGGGCGGCCCGGTTCGCACTGGTGCCGCCGCCGCAACGGCAGCAGCAGCATCAGCAGCGCCGAGCTCTTCGCCACCTCTTCGATCAGCGGCGTCGCGAACTCCGCGCCCCAGGTCTCCCCGCGCGCGCCCCGGTGGGCGATCAGGAAGTCGCTCGCCCAGCCGTTCGCCATGATCGCCACCGTGGTTGCCGCGCAGGCCCCCCAGGCCAGGCAGAACAGGGTGTGCCGGATCGGCACCCGCGCGGTCTGGTTCAGCCACGCCAGCGCCCCCAGTACGAACGGCAACGGCAGCAACGCCAGCCCGAGACCCACCAGCAACCCGGCCGTCCCCGTCTGACGCTGCACCAGATGCAGGATCAGCACCCCGGACCCGGCCAGCGCCAGCGCCGCCACCGCCGAGGACGCGGCCGGCCGGCGCATCGGCCACAACCGGCGCACCACCGACGGCGCGACCCGGATCACCCGGCCACCACGCTGCCCCGGGATCCGCCCCACCGCCGACAGGTACACCCGCACCCGGTGCGCCCCCGACTCCGGGAACGCCCGAGCGCCGTCCCGGGAAGGCGGCAGATCGGCGGCCATGGCGGCGACCCCTACAGGCAGGCTGGGGGAGGCCTTGCCGCCGGGCGGACTGCTCACCTGCAGAAGCGTAGGCGAATCCTCCACTCCGGCGGGAGTGGGGAGCACAATCCGTACGGCCGGGGTGACAGGCCGTCAGCAAGGCGAAGCGGCGGACGCCGCTTCGGTGTTGTTCCTACCCGTGATGTCGCGGGGGAGAACGCGCCCGCCGTCGTCAGCTCTCGTAGTGGTAGCGGCACTGCGCGATCAGAATCGAATCGTCGGTGGCCTTGTAGATCAGGCGGTGCTCGTCGTTGATCCGCCGCGACCAGTACCCCTGGAAACCGTGCTTCAGGGGCTCCGGCTTGCCGATTCCCTCATTGCCGTGGCGGGCGACATCAGCAATGAGGGCGTTGATCCGCTTGAGAATCCTGCGGTCCTGGACCTGCCACCACAGGTAGTCCTCCCAGGCGCGGGAGGCGAAGATGATCTTCACTCGGGATCCGCCAGCTCCCGTACGCTCCCGCCGCCGTTCTCCAGCTCCTCGATGGAGGCCAGCAGGCGCCGTGCGTTCGCGGGGCTGCGCAGCAGGTAGGCCGTCTCCTTCAAGGACTCGTAGTCCTCGAGCGAAACGATGACGACCGGCTCGTGCCCGGCGCGGGTGATCACTATCTCCTCGCGGTCGTCGACGACGGCATTGAGCACCTCGGCATACCGGGCGCGGGACTCCGAGTACGACATGGTCTTCACGGTCCACCTCCTGCGTACAGAAAATTGTACGCAGGATGCCCAGGGCCCTCAAGCTTCATTCCCCCGCAGGGGCGATCCGGCGGGCCGCGCAGCGGGCTAGCGGCGGCGGAACAGCAGGTCGTGCACCGCGTGGCCCTTGGCCAGGCCGGCCCGTTCGAACTTGGTCACCGGACGCCAGTCGGGGCGCGGAGCGTAGCCCGGGACGGTGCCCGCGGGGTGCTCGTCCGGCTCCAGCCACGGCGAACCGTCGCCCTCCGGGTGCAGGTTCTCCAGCTCCGGCGAGGCCTCCAGTACGGCCAGCATCTGCTCGGCGTACGGCTCCCAGTCGGTCGCGCAGTGCACCAGCGCGCCCGGGGCGAGGCGGGGCAGCACCAGCTCCAGGAACGACTCCTGGATCAGCCGGCGCTTGTGGTGCTTCGGCTTCGGCCACGGGTCCGGGAAGTACACCCGCAGGCCCGCCAGCGACGCGTCCGGCAGCATGTCGCGCAGCAGGATGACCGCGTCGCCCGCCGCGAGGCGGACGTTCTCCGAACCGTCGCGCTCCAGGAACTGCAGCAGGTTGCCGTGGCCCGGGGTGTGGACGTCCGCCGCGAGGATCCCGGACGTGGGGTCGGCCGCCGCCATCGCGGCCGTGGTGTCGCCCATTCCGAAGCCGATCTCCAGCGTCACCGGACGGCCGTCGAACATCGCCGGCAGGTCCATCGGGGTGCCGTCGATGGCGTGGCCGAAACGCTCCCAGCCGCGGTCCAGCGCACCCGCCTGCGCCTTGGTCATCCGACCACGACGCGGCTGGAAACTGCGGATCCGCTGCTCACGGTGCTGGGCCTCGGTGGCCTTGTGCGGGTACATCGGCGCGGGGTACGCCGCCGGGGCGGCGGACAGCCGGGCCGACGCGGGCAACTGGGGGCTGGGGGCGGAGGAAGTCACAATCACACGAGTCTACGGGAGCTCGAAAATCGGGTGATCGGGCACGTGCGGGTGCGAACCCGGGGGCGCGGGGAGACTTGCGCGAGCTGGCGGGCGACCAATCAGGGGCGCGGGGAACTGCGCGCAGCGGAAGGCGCCCAACCTCAAGCTCGCGTTCACCCGGCTGCGGCCATGGCCCGGCGGGCCACCTCCCGCCCGATCGCCAGTGACGCCGTCGCCGCCGGCGAGGGTGCGTTGAGGACGTGGACGAGGCGGCCGGTGCCGGCGAAGGCGAAGTCGTCGAGGAGGGTGCCGTCGCGGGCGACGGCCTGGGCGCGGACGCCGGCGGGGGCGGGGCGGAGGTCGGATTCGGTGATGGTGGGGAGGAGGCGGCGGACGGCGGCGGTGAAGGCGCGTTTGGAGAGGGAGCGGTGGAGTTCGCCGAGTTCGTAGCGCCAGTGCCGGCGGGCGATCGTCCAGGCGCCGGGGAAGCGGACCGTCCCGGCCAGGTCGCGGAGGCTGATGGTGTGCCAGTCGTAGCCTTCCCGGGCCAGCGCGGGGACGGCGTTCGGGCCGACGTGGACGTCGCCGTGGATGCCGCGGGTGAGGTGGACGCCGAGGAACGGGAACGCCGGGTCGGGGACGGGGTAGACCAGGCCGCGGACCAATGACCGGCGGGCGGGCGTGAGTTCGTAGTACTCGCCGCGGAACGGGACGATCCGCAGGCCGGGGTCGTCGCCGGCCAGCCGGGCGATCCGGTCGCTGTGCAGTCCGGCGCAGTTGACCAGCACCGCGCAGCGGATTTCGCCGGTGGGCGTGGTGACGGTGACCCCGTCGGCGCGCCGGGCGATGTCCAGGACGGGGGTGGCGAGCCGCAGTTCGGCGCCGCGTTCGCCGGCGAGGGCGGCGTACCGGCGGGCCACGGCGGTGTAGTCGCAGATGCCGGTGGTGGCGAGGTGCAGGCCGGCGATGCCGGTGACCTCGGGTTCGTGGTCGCGGATGCCGGCCGGGTCGAGTTCTCGCAGCGGGATGCCGTTGGCCCGCCCGCGTTCGGCGAGGGCGGCGAGGCGGGGGAGTTCGGACGGGTCGGTGGCGACGACGAGTTTGCCGGTGACTTCGTGGGCGACGCCCTGCTCGCGGCAGAACTCGACCATCTCGCGGGCGCCTTCGGTGGCGTAGCGGGCCTTCAGCGAGCCGGGCCGGTAGTAGACGCCGCTGTGGATGACGCCGCTGTTGCGTCCGGTCTGGTGGGTGGCGAGGGCGCTCTCCTTCTCCAGCACCATGACGGAGGTGCCGGCCCGGGTGAGCGCGTACGCGGTGGACAGGCCGACGATGCCGCCGCCGACCACCAGGACCTTGACGTCGTGCTTCAACCCCGTGCCCTTCAGCCGCTGGTGAGGACCAGACGGGCGCGTTCGGTGAGCTCCTTGACCCGCTGCTCGTTCTGGTAGGGCTCCAGGCGGCGCAGCAGCTCGACGACGTACTCGCGGCTGCGGTGCGAGGAGATCCGCCCGGCGACCTCGACGGCGCGTTCGCCGGCGGCGACGGCGGCGTCCAGGTCGCCGGCTTCGGCCTCGGCCATCGCGGAGACGATCAGCCGCAGGCCGTGCGAGCGGACGAAGCCCTCGGTCGGGCGGGCCAGCGCCTCGCGGGTGAAGTGCCGGACCTTGGACGGCACTCCGAGGTCGCGGAAGCACTCGGCGGCGTCGGCGGCGAGGCGGTCGTAGGCGTAGAAGTCGATCCAGGTCGGGTCGTGGTCGCCGGGGCGGGCCCGGTCCAGGGCGGCTTCGGCGGCGGACAGCGCGGTGCTGCAGGCGGGGGCGTTGCCGGCTTTGGCGTGGGCGCGGGCCTCGACCAGGTGGAAGAAGCTCATGGTGCGTGCCGTGGCCAGGCCCCGGTTGCGTTCCAGGGCGGCCTGGGCGAGGTCGACGGCCTCGTCGGGGAAGGAACGGTAGGACGCCTGCAGGCTCATCGAGGCCAGCACGTACCCGCCGAGCGGCACGTCGCCGGCGGCCCGGGCCAGGCGCAGCGCCTGGATGTAGTAGCGCTGGGCGGCCTCGTGCTGGCCGGTGTCGAAGGCCATCCACCCGGCCAGCCTGGTCAGTTCGGCGGTGGCGCCGAACAGCGCCCGGCCCACCGCGTCGCTGTACGAGGCGAGCAGCAGTGGGGCGGCCTCCACCCGCAGGCACTCCGGGACCATCGAGGAACGCCAGTCGCCGCCGCCGTACTTGGAGTCCCAGCGGCGGGCCTCCTGGGCGGCCTCGCGGAGCTTGGTGGCGTCCGCGTGCCCGGCCCGGTAGCCGGACAGGTCGGGGGCGGACTCCCGGGCCACCGAACCGTCGGCGGGCGTGATCAGCCATCGGGAGACGGGGGTGGCGTACGCGGCGACCGAGAAGGTGCCGGCCAGGCTGTCGCTCCACCGGCCGCCGCCAGGGCCGCGCCGCAGGTCCAGGTCGACGCGCCAGAGCTCGGTGGCGGAGCGGACCGCCTCGGGGACTTCGCGCGGGAATTCCAGCCCGAGTTCGGGCGTGGGGTGCGAGTCGGCGAGGCCGATCTCCTCCAGCGGCACCGGGCGGCCGAGCTTGTTGCCGAGCGCGGTGGCGATCAGGTGCGGCACCGGGCGCTGCGGCACCATTCCCTTGGTCACCCAGCGGGCCACCGAGGTCTTGTCGTAGCGCAGGGTCAGGCCGCGCTGCGCGCCGAGGTCGTTGACCCGGCGGGCGAGCCCGGCGTTGCTGATCTGGGCGAGCGCGAGGAGGGCGCCGAGCCGGTCGTTCGGCCCTCGTGAGCTGACGGTCATGGTGGCGGTGGCACCCCCTGGCGACGTCGTGCGCGGATGGCGGCGAGTCGCGACGGCAGCAGCACGCCACCGGACTGCTTGCACCTAGCGTAGTCGCCCGCGTTCCCACGGTTAAGAGGTCGCATTCCGGTTGGCGGGAACGCGCTGATGCCACGCTCGCCGACCTGACGCCCCCGGAGCGAGGGGCCGGCACCTGCCGCACAACCGTGCTCCCGTCCCGTGCCCGTGTGCGCCATCCGTGCTCCCTGGCCGCATCGGCAGGTGGGCGATTCGCTGGTGCCTGTGGATCGGCCCGCCGTCGAGGACCCGGCGGGCCGGGGGAAACGCTGCCTCAATCCCCGCGGGCAGCGGCGCGTCCGGGAGGGCATGCGGATGCCCTCCCGGCTCGTGCGATGCCTTTCGGCCAAACTCGGCCGCTTTCGCAGCGTCCACGGACCACTTCCGCGCCGTGCTGTCCGGCCACCGGCCGCTCCCCGGGCGGGAGTTCGAGGACCCGCACGGCCCGGGCCCCGGAGGGGGTGGCCCGGTCCGTGCGCCCCGCCGCGCAAGCCTGGCCCGATTTGGCCCCACCGATGGCACGATGTCTCCTGACGGTGCGCCAATTCCCCACACATCATCGGATGTTCGCCGCGCGCCGAAGGCACGACGGAGGCGCGATGCGGTGGCTCACCGGCTGGAGCGGCCCGACCGCCGACCCGGCGCTCGCCGCGGTCCGGCCGATCGCCGGCACCCTGCTCTGGAGCGGCCCCGACCCGCTCTGGGCCGTCGGCGACTGGCGCCCCGACGAACTGCGCCTCGCCGTGCTCCGCCCCGGCGCCCCCGCCACGGTCCGCGGCGGACTCGACCCGCGCGACCCCACCGACCGCGCCGACCAGGACACCCCCGCCACCCTGCGCCTCGCCGTCGCCGGCCGCTGCGGCGCCACCGACCGCGAACTCGCCGACGGCCTGGCCGCCGCCCGCGGCGGCGCGCTGCGCCACCTCACCCACTGGCCCGGCAGCTACACCGTCGTGCTGCGGGCCGGCACCCGCTCCACCGTGCTGCTCACCGACCTGGCCGGCGTCCAGCCGGTCTTCCACACCCCGTTCGCCGGCGGCACCGCCTACGCCACCGCCGCACTGCCGCTGGCCGACCTGGTCGGCGCACCCCTGGACGCCGGCCACCTCGCCGCCCGCCTCGCCACCCCCGAGACACCCGAGGCGCTCGGCGACCGCACCCCCTTCCGGGGCGTCCGCCGGGTGCCGCCCGGCCACGCCCTCGGCATCCGCGGCGGCCGCGCCCACCACACCGCGCACCCCGACGAGCCCGCCGAGGCCCGGGCCGAGGCGCCCGCCGTCCGCGAACTCACCCGCGCCCTGCTGGAAGCCGTCCGCTGCCGGGTCCGCGCCACCGCCCCCGGCGACCGGCCCCGGCTCGGCGTCGACCTGTCCTACGGCACCGCGTCCGCCACCGTCGCGCTGCTCGCCGCCGCCGTCCCGCTGACCACCTGCCCGCACCCCGGCGCCGCGCTCGAACGGCCCGCCGCCCGCACCGGCGCCGTCCGGGGCTCCTGGGCCCGCGGCGGCGCCGGCGAACGGCCCGAACCCGAGACGCTCCCGGCCGTCACCCTCGGCGACGCCGACGGCCTCGCGCTCGCCGTGCACGCACCCCGACTGCGCCACCTCGTCGTCCCGCCCGTCCTCCCGTACGCCGGACTGGACGGGCCCGGCGGCCCGCTCACCGACGAACCCGGCCCCGCACTGCTGGTCGCCGCCCGGCACACCGCCGCGCACCGGGCCGGCGGCGCCGACCACCTCACCGGCCACGGCGCCCGGCAGGTCCTCGACGGCCACCCCGCCCGACTCGCCGACCTGATCCGGGCCGGCCGCCCGCTCCACCTGCTCCCCCCGATCGCCGCCCTGGCCGGCGCCGACCGCGCCACCGCCGGCACCCTCACCGCCACCCTGCACACCCCCGTCACCGTGCTGCGCGCCGCCCGCCGCCTCGCCCGCACCCGCTACGCCGACGCCCTCGACGACCTCGCACTGCGCCTGCGACTCCGGCACGAACCGGGCGAGGCAGGCACCATGGGCCGCGCGATGGCCGCCGAACTGACCTGGCACCGGACCGGCCCGGCCGCCCACCTGCTGGCCGACGAACCCCTCGCCGCGCTCGCCCAGCACCTGCGCACCGCCGCCCGCGACGGCGCCCCCACCGAACCGCCCGGCGCCCGCCGGGCCCGGCTCGCCCTGCACCGGCAGGCCGCCCACTACCGCACCCTGGTGCACGCCACCGAACAGCACGGCCAGCGCCTGCACGCGCCGTTCCTCGACAACCAGGTGGTCCGCGCCGCCCGCCTGCTCCCCGACGAGATCCGGCTGCAACCCGGCGCCCGGCCCGCCCTGCTGGCCGCCGTGCTGGCCGGCGCCGGCCGCACCGACCTGCCCGCCGACTGGGGCCGCACCAACGGACCCGACCCGCACACCGCCGCCCGGAACGGCATCCGGGCCGCCGCCCCCGCGCTCGCCGAACTGCTCGACCGCCCGCTGCTCGGCGAGGCCGGACTGATCGACACCCCCGCCGTCCGCAAGACCCTCGCCGCCGCCACCGACCCCGCGCAGGACGCCCCGCCCGCCACCCTCGCCGCGCTCGGCGAGCTGATCGCCGTCGAACTCTGGCTGCGCCGCCTCGCCGCCCGCCGCCCCGGCTCGGCCTGGACCGGCCTGCCAGCCCCGCGCCGCACCGCCCTGGAGCGCTGAGCGTGCCTGCCCGGCCCGGGCCGGTCCGCCGGATAGCTTCGGGGCCATGACCCTCCCCGTCAGCACCGAGGCCCCGCCGCCCGGCGCCGCGATCCTCACCGCCTGCGACGGCTCCGACGCCTCGCTCTGGGCGCTCGACCGGGCGATGACCGAGGCCGAGGCACACCACCTGCCGCTGCACGTGCTCGCCGTGGTCAACCCCTCGCCCACCGGCTGGGCGCCGGGCATGGCCGACCTGGTCCAGGAGAGCGTCCAGCGCCTCACCGCGAGCATGTCGGACGGCCTGCGCCGCGCCGTCGACACCGTCCAGGCCGCCCGCCCCCGCCCGTACGCCGGGCCGCTCACCCTGCACGTGCTGCTCGGCAACGTGGTGGACGTGCTGCTCCGGGCCGCGGACGGGCGGCACACCCTGGTGCTCGGCACCCGCGGCAACGGCGGCTTCTCCCGGCTGCTGCTCGGTTCGGTCAGCACCGCCGCCGTGCACCACGCCGGCTGCCCCGTGCTGGTGGTCCCGGCGCCCGCCGAGGACGCCTGACCAGGAATGACCGCCGGTGGTTGAGCGTTCATCTTCCTGTTGGAGGCCACCCGGCCGCCGCGAACCACCCCGACAGGAGCCCGCCCCGCCATGAAGGTCGAAATCTACTCGGACATCGCCTGCCCCTGGTGCTACGTCGGCAAGCGGCGCTTCGAGCAGGCACTCGAGCGCTTCGAGGGCAAGGACGGCGTCGAGGTGGTCTACCGCCCCTACCAGCTCGTCCCCGACGCCCCCGAGCAGGCCCGCCCGCACCGCGAATGGCTCGCCGAGCGCTACGGGCCGCAGTCCCTCGCCATGGACGCCCGGATCACCGAGGTCGGTAAGACCCTCGGCATCGACTACGACTTCGACGCCGCGCTCGAGGTCAACACCCTCCGCGCCCACCGCCTGCTGCACCTCGCCGAGACCGAGTACGGCCCCGCCGTGCAGGCCGCCCTCAAGGAGCGCCTGCTGAAGGCGCACTTCTCCGAGGGCGTGAACGTCGGCGACGTCGAGGCGCTGGCCGGCCTCGCCGCCGAGACCGGCATCGACCGCGAGCGCGCCGCCGCCTACCTGGCCGGCGACGAGGGCGAGGCCGAGACGCTCGCGCAGCTTGCCGAGGCCCGCGCCATCGGCGTCACCGCCGTCCCCACCTTCGTCTTCGAGGGCCAGTGGGCCGTCCAGGGCGGCCAGGAGGCCGACACCTTCCTCCAGGTGCTGCGCCAGGTCGAGGCCGAGACCTCCCGGCAGCTCACCCCGATCGTCCCGGACGGGGAGACCTGCGCGGACGGCAGCTGCCAGATCTGAGGCCCGCTGACGTACCTGGGCGCCCAGCAGGGCCTGGCCGGGCGCCCGGTACGTCAGCAGCTGAGACTGGCCTGCGCCCAGTCCGCCAGGTCGATCACCGGGACGGAACCGCGGGCCGTGGTCACCACCAGCCGGATCGAGGACTGGCCGGTCAGTTCGGCGTGCACCGCGACCGGATCGTCGTTCGCGGACAACTCGCCGGAACTCCACAGCACTTCACCGTTGTCGCCCTGCACCGCGAAGATCACCCGCCCGTAGGTCACTCCGAAGTCGTCCAGCCCGGCGACGGCGTCGAACGACCGGCAGCTGCGGTTCAGGTCGATGGTCACCCGGGACGGCACCTGGACCGCCAGCACGTGCCGGTAGAAGTCGCCCTGCATCCACGCCCCGGACCGCTGCATGGCGGACCCGGCGCCGCGGATGGTCGGGGTGCCCGGGGTGCGGTGCCCGCGGTTCAGCGGCAGCTCGTCCAGCCAGAACCGGCTGACCGTGCTGGTGCTCGGACTCGGCGAGGGGCTCGGGGGCGGGCTCGACGGCGCCTGGACCGGCGGCTCCGGGCTCGGCGCCTGGGACTGCGGGGCGGACGGCTCCGGGCTCGGCGACTGCGAAGGCGTCGAACCGGTCTTCGGCGTCGGACTCGGAGTCTGCGACGGCGACTGGGACGACGACGGTGACGACGGCGATGACGTCGGTGCGGCGGGCGTCGGCTTCGGCGCGGCCGCCTGCGGCACCGGCGTCGGGGCGTCCGGCACCGCGCTGATCGGCGGCGGCGCGGCCACCGGCGGTGTCGGCTCCGGCGAACCGGTGAGCGCGTACGCGGCGACGGCCACCGCCACCATGGCGATGCCCGCGGCGATCCCGGCCTTCGCGGCCGTGCCGAGCCCCTGCCCGGCCGCCGCGGTCGCCCCGCCACCACCGGACGACCCGCCCGCCGCCGTACCGCCGCCCGCCGCGGCTGCACCGCCGGCGACCGCGCCCGTGACGGCGGCCCCGGCACCGGCCGCGGCCACCGCGGCCGTGAACCAGCCGGCGCCGACCCAGAGCAGCGCGCCCCCGGGCAGCACCGCCCGCAGACTGTGGTTGATGTCGGCCAGCTCCAGGTACGCGGCCGTGCAGCGGGTGCAGTCCTGGACGTGCTTGCCGACCTCCGCCGACGCCCGCTTGCGCAGCGAGCCGCGGGCGTACGCGCCCAGCCGGTTCGCGTACCCGGCGCAGCCCGACTCCTGACTGCCCGACACGTGCGCCTGCAGGAACGCGGCGGCCAGCCGGTCCCGGGCCCGGTGGGCCTGCACGGCCGTCGCGTTGGCGGTCTTGCCGAGCATCACCGCCACCGTCTTCGGCGACTCCCGCTCGACCTCGGTGTGCCAGAGCACCACCCGGTCGTCCTCCGGGAGTTCGGCGTACGCCCGCATCACCATGCGCTGATCGGCCAGCGCCAGCGCCCAGGCGTCCGCGCCCGGGTCGGCCAGGTCGAACTCGATGGTGGCGGCGGACGCCTCGGCGAACGTCGAGAAGTCGTCCACCAGTTGCTCGCGCCGGTCCGAACGCATCCAGGCCGCCGCGACGTTGCGCACCGCCGTCAGCAGGTAGGCGCGGACCGCGAACTCCGGCCCCTTGCCCGCCTTCAACGCCTGCAGGGTGCGGGCGAACACCTCGCCCGCGAGGTCCTCGGCGGTGAAACTGTCCCGGCAGCACGTCCGGGCGTAGCGGCGCACCGCGTCCGCGTGCCGGCGGTAGATCTCCTCGTACGCGGCGTCGTCGCCGGCCCGCACCCGGGCGGTCAACTCGGCGTCCGAGGCCGGGCGTTCACCGTCCACCGGATCGGCCGGCGGGGGCACCGCGGCGCGCACCGCGAACTCCTCGGTGATGAACGCCTCCGGGCTGACCCCGCCCTGCCCGGCGGGGGCCTGGCCCGGCACCCGGCCGGTCAACGACTCCCGGGCGGGGCTGCCCGCCTGGTCCGGGACCTGCGCGGCACCCAGCCCGAAACCGAACTCCCCGCCCTCGCCCTGCTCCTCGGGATTCACCTGGCACCGCCCGCCCGCACGGCGCGCGACCCGGGCCGCCCCTCGAACTCGACGGCGGGCACGGTACGCAACGGGACAATGGCTCCAACCACGGGCAAAGCATGGCATGGTGCGGCGACCACCGGTAGCCGCCCGGTGCCGCACCCACTCTTCCGTGCCGCCGCTCGCCGAAGTGTTCGGAGATCGACGGCGCAAGCACCGCGCGTACCCGGACAGTTCCGCGCGCCGCCCGCGCCGGGCGGCGCCCCGTCACTCGAACGATGCGTCACCGGCCCGGCCGCCGATTCCACGGCCCCCGGTGCCGGTTCAGGCCGCGCGCAGACCCTGCAACAGGAGCTGGAGCAGCCGGCCCCCGGCACCACCCTCACCGCCGTCCCCGGCCTCGAACGCCGCCGACGCGTGCACCGGCACCGCCGCCGTCAGCACCAGCACCACATCGGACACCGTCACCCCCGGCCGCAACTCGCCCGCCGCACCCGCCCGGGCCACCAGCGCCGCCAGCAACTGCAGCAGCAGCCGCGGATCCGCACTCGACTCACCCTCGGCCACTCCGCCGAACGCCCGCAGCTCGGCACCGCGCTGCTCCGGCACCCGGCCGATCTCCTCGGCATAGCGGAACGCCTCCGGCGGCAGCAGCCGGCCCGCACCCGAGGACGCGGCCCGCTGCAGGAATCCGGCCAGCGCGTCCCACGGACCGTTCAACCCGCCGTACAGCGACTCCCGGGCCTGCGCCGTCAGCCACGACACCTCCTCGGCGGCGATCCGCTGGACCAGCACCTCCTTGCTGGGGAAACGCCGGTACACCGTGCCGACACCAACCCCGGCCCGGCGCGCGACCTCCTCCATCGGCGCCCCGTACCCGAGCTCGCCGAACACCTCACGGGCAGCCCGCAGCACACTCTCCAGGTTCCGCCGGGCATCCACCCGCAAGCGCGAACCCGCACCCCGCGGCTCGCCCGGGCGCTCACCCGGGCGCTCACTCGGACGTTCACTGGGCGGGAACGCGTACTGCTCCCGCGCACCCGGCCCGCGCTGCTCCGGCACCACATCCACCGCGGTCCTCCCGAACGCGCCACTTGGCGACCGCTCGGCCAACTGTTCCTGCTCCGACATGCCAACCTCCCCCGAGGCACCCCGTCCCGGGCACCCGAACGGTCACTGCGCCCCCTGGTGTGCGCTGCCGACACCGGTCGGTCCGACGTCCGCGCACTACCTTCCCCGGATGGCTCCCGGGCAGTCGCACCGACGCCACCGGGCTCGCAGGTACATGGACCGGCACCATCGGCGGTCCGAACCACAATCCGACCATAGTTCAAGGAAGTTCGCCGCAGAAGTGGACCACCCGCCACCCCGAACGGCCCGATCTCGCCCCCACTCCGGACAAATCCCCCCAGCGTCGCCCATCGGCCCACGTGAGGCCCATCACATCCGGTCGGCGACACTCCTCTGCCCCGACTCGCCCTCCTTTGCCAGGTCTTGACGAGCCATCAGCGCCCTCGGATCGCTCCCGCCCCGGCTCCGAGCCGGTCGAACGTACACGTTTCCGCCTGCCGAACGACCGTTCCTCGCTAGCGTGATCAACGCACTCGCACAACAACCACACAAATTTGCCGGCCACATGGGGGGTCATGATGCGGCAAGCAGAACCCGGGGGAAACGGGGGAAACGGATTCACCGTTTCCCCCGACGAGTTGGAACATTCCGGCCGGACGGCCCAACAGACCGCCGAGGCCATCCCCGGCGAGACCGGCGGCGTCCTCGCGGCCTCCGACAGCGCCGAGAGCGGCCTCCGCGGCTGGCAGACCGGCAGCGAACTCAACTCCTGCACCGACGAGTGGAAGCGCCTGCTCGACAACCTCTCCCGGGAGATGGACTCCCAGGGCGACAAGCTGATCCGCACCGCCGTCACCCGCGACGACACCGCCCGTCGGGTAGGGGCCACCATGCCGGACGGCGCTCGGATCTTTGTGACGATCGAACCGCACGGGAACACCCACCTCGATGCCACGGTCGATCCAGTGAAGGACCCCGGAACCTTCACTCTGTTCAACGACGAGCAGACCCCTCGTCCATCCTCTGCCGCAACTCCCGCCGGCCGGCAGGACGACCCGTACTGGTCGCACTGACCGTCGCCCAACCCCCGTGCCGCCCCCGCCAGTTGCTCGATCGGGGCGGTACGGCGCGTTTCGGGGCCGCTTTCCGGACCGGATTCGGGCCGATCCGGCCCGGAGTGTGGACAAGAACCCTCCGGTGGGTGCGTCATAGGGGGAACGTGAAACGGGTCACAGCCCGAGGGCCGGCCGGAGGTGCCCCATTCGGATCCTGATCATCGGCGGCGGCTGCGCCGGACTGAGCACCGCGCTGCGCCTCCAGCAGTTGCTGCGACCGCAGTTGAGGGACCGCCGGATCGACATCACGATCGTCGAACCGCAGCCGTACCTCACCTTCCAGCCGCTGCTGGCCGAGGTCGCCGCCGGCTCCATCGACCCCCGCCACGTGGTCGTCCCGCTGCGCACCGCGCTGCCCGACTGCCGGGTGCTCACGGCCCGCGTCACCAGGATCGACCACGCCGTCCGCACTGCCTGGGTGGATGCGGCGCCGCGCGGCGAGCTCCGGCTGCCCACGGAAGTTCCGTACGACGTCCTGGTGATGGCCCCGGGTGCGGTCTCCCGCACCGCCCCCGTGCCCGGCCTCGCCGACCACGGCATGGGCTTCGCGACTGTCGGCGAGGCGGTCGCGCTGCGCAACCACGTCCTGGAGCAGCTCGACCTGGCCTCCTCCACCCGCGACCCGGCACTCCGGCAGGCCGCCCTCACTTTTGTCTTCGTCGGCGCGGGCTACGCGGGCGTCGGGGCCCTGGCCGAATTGGAGGACATGGCCCGCACCGCCACCAAGGGCTTCCACAACCTCACCCCGGAGGACCTGCGCTGGGTACTGGTCGAGGCCAGGGACCGCATTCTCAATGAGGAGATCCCGGAACTCGCCACCCATACCCTCGCCGAACTCCGCGAA
The DNA here is from genome assembly GCF_042873675.1 of Kitasatospora sp. NPDC004614. Lineage (NCBI taxonomy): Bacteria > Bacillati > Actinomycetota > Actinomycetes > Kitasatosporales > Streptomycetaceae > Kitasatospora > Kitasatospora sp. NPDC004614. The sequence continues at coordinate 2,595 of NZ_JBIALR010000020.1, read as the reverse complement.
CGCAATATCGACATCCGGCTCTCCACCACCCTGGAATCCGCCGTCGATCAGGTCATGGTGCTCTCCGACGGCGGGCGCTTCGCCGCCCGCACCCTGGTGTGGACGGCCGGCATTCGTCCCGCCCCGGTGCTCGCCCTCACCGACCTCCCGCTCGACCACGCGGGCCGGATCACCTGCCTGCCCACCCTCCGGATCGCCAACCCCGACGGCACCGCCCTGACCGGCGCCTGGGCGGCCGGTGACTGCGCCGCCGTCCCCGACCAGGCCGGCCAGACCTGCGCCCCCAACGCCCAGCACGCCCTCGCCCAGGCCAAACTCCTCGCCGAGAACCTCGCCGCCGAGCTCGCCGGTCAGCCCCTCACCGACTACCGGCCGGGCGACCCCGCCTGCTCCACCTCGCTCGGCCTGCGCCGGGCCGTCGCCCACACCCGACGCGGTGCCCGCCTCACCGGCCGCCGCGCCTGGTGGCTGCACCGCGCCCGCCAGCTGCGCCGCCTGCCCAGTCGGGAGCGCCGGATCAGGGTCCTGATGGACTGGCTGTTCGGCGGCCTGTTCCCGCGCGAGGTGGTCGCGCTCGGCGCCATCGAGCATCCCCGTGCCGAGTTCGAGTCCGGTTTCACCACCGGCCCCGGTACGTCCGGCCCCGGCAGCTGACAGATCCCGTCACCCGCGCTACGGCCCGCACGGAAGCACACCTCGGCGCACGCCCGCCGGAACGCGCCGCATCGGGGGCTCGACTTCCGGAATCACCCCGGAGCCTGACAGGATCGACCCCGCCCACCCATCACGCCTTGTGCTGGTTCACGCACACAAGGTGATGATCACACCGCAATCGACCCGCAGAGCAGGCACACCCCACATCAGTTCCCCCCAAGTCCCCCAGTTCCCCCGAGGAAGCGGCCGACGTTGAACCTCATGCGCTGGAGCGCCCGGCTCACCGGAGCCGCCAGGCGGACGCCCCCCACCACCGCGGACGAACCCGTCACCGTCCCCGGCCAGCGCGACCGCGCCGCCTCCGGCCCCGACCTCCGCGACCCCGAACAGCTCTACGACCTCCGCGACGTCCTGCATCGCCTGCCCGCCCCCGTCGCCCTCACCCACGGCCCGCAGCACTCGCTCGGCTACGCCAACCGCGCCTACCGCGACCTGTTCGGCCCCCGCACCCCCGGCCGCCCCGCCGCCGAAGCCCTCCCCGAAATCACCGCGCTCGGCGTGCTCCCCCTGCTCGACCAGGTCCTGCGCAGCGGCCGCCCCCGCAGCGTCAAGGCCCGGTGCATCCTCGGCCTCGGCGGCAACCGCTACTACAACATCGCCTGCGTCCCGCTCGGCCCCGACGAACACAGCACCCCCGCCGGCGTCCTGATCTTCGCCACCGAAGTCACCGACCAGGTCCAGGCCGCCGGCCGCCTCCGCGACGCCGAACGCCGCCAACGCGAAGCCGCCGTCACCCTCCAGCACAGCCTGCTCCCGCAGAAACTCGAACAGCCCGCCGACCTCCACGTCGCCGCCACTTACCAACCCGGCGGAGCCGAAGCAGCCGTCGGCGGCGACTGGTACGACGTCATCGGCCTCGGCGGCGGACGCACCGCCCTCGTCATCGGCGACGTCATGGGCCGCGGTCTGCGCGCCGCCGCCGTCATGGGCCAGCTCCGTACCGCCGTCCGCGCCTACGCGCGCCTCGACCTCCCGCCGCACGAAGTAATGACCCTGCTCGACGGCCTCGCCATGGAGATCGACGCCAACCAGATCGCCACCTGCACCTATGCCGTCTGGGACCCAGCCACCACCACACTCGTCTACGCCTCCGCCGGCCACCTCCCCCTCCTCCTCCGCGCCCCCGACGGCACAGTCCTGCGCGGCGAGGAACAGAACGGCCCACCCCTCGGCACCGGCGGCGCCGGCCACCTCTCCCACACCCTCCGCCTGCTCCCCGGCACCACCGGCGTCCTCTACACCGACGGCCTGGTCGAACGCCGCGACCAGGACATCGACCAGGGCATCGACCACCTCGCCCACACCCTCACCGGTTCCGTCGCCACCCCCGACATCGTCTGCTCCCGCCTCCTGCGCGCCCTCGGCGTCTCGGCGGAACACGACGACGACGTCGCCGTCCTGGTCTTCCAGGTGGCACTTCCCGGCACCACTTGATGCCGGGTCCGAAGGTGTGTAGAGTTCTCCGAGTTGCCTGACAGGGAGCACCGAGCACGCGTCTGCGTGGACGGTCCCGGGGCGGCCAATCCCTGAGAACCACCCAGTTGATCCGTGACGGTCGCGTCCTTTTCGCGTCTCCGTTCGTATTTGCTGTGCGCGATTTCGGAGATTGCGGCGGATTCGCTTTTCGGAGCGGGGATCGGCTAGAGTTTGAAACGTCGGAACGGCCGCGAGGCAGGGAAGACAAACAGCAAGTCGGATCGAAACTCCGGAAAACGGAGCGGAAAACATCTGATAAGCTGAGAACACGAAAGAACGAAGCGCCCGGAGGGCCCGCAGGAATGCGGCTCGAAGGAAGTGTCCGTTCCTTGAGAACTCAACAGCGTGCCAAAAGTCAACGCCAGATATGTTGACATCCCCGGCCGGTCCTACTGGATCGGTTGG
>NZ_JBIALR010000019.1:54091-136860 GCF_042873675.1 Kitasatospora sp. NPDC004614 | reverse complement strand
CACCGACGAGCATCGATCTCGGATATCTCCCCATCCATGAACTGCCCAACGAGCGAACCCAACGACCGTCACTGTAAGCACCGTTGCAGTACTAGGCTGAGCGACGTTGGGGCAGCCAGTGGCGCCCGGCCGGCCAGCGGTGTCCGGTCGGAGCGATGCACATTGATCGTTCGACCGTCGCAAGACCTAGGAGTGACCCACCGTGGCAGACCGCAAGCCCATCGAGACCTGGCTGACCGACATGGACGGAGTCCTCATCCACGAGGGCGTGCCGATCCCGGGGGCCGACGCCTTCATCAAGCGGCTGCGTGAGTCCGGAAAGCCTTTCCTGGTGCTCACCAACAACTCCATCTACACCCAGCGCGACCTGCATGCCCGGCTGTCCCGGATGGGTCTGGACGTGCCGGCCGAGCACATCTGGACGTCCGCACTGGCCACCGCGAAGTTCCTCTCCGACCAGCGCCCGAACGGCAGCGCGTACGTGATCGGCGAAGCCGGCCTGACCACCGCGCTGCACGATGTCGGTTACGTGCTGACCGACACCGACCCGGACTTCGTGGTGCTCGGCGAGACCCGCACCTACTCGTTCGAGGCGATGACCAAGGCGGTCCGGCTGATCGACGCGGGCGCCCGTTTCATCGCCACCAACCCGGACGAGACCGGCCCGTCCGCCGAGGGCGCGCTGCCCGCGACGGGTGCGGTCGCAGCGCTGATCACCAAGGCCACCGGTGTGGAGCCGTACTTCGTCGGCAAGCCGAACCCGCTGATGATGCGGGCTGGCCTGAACGCGATCGGCGCGCACTCGGAGAACAGCGCGATGATCGGCGACCGGATGGACACCGACATCGTCTCCGGCATGGAGGCCGGCATGTCGACCTTCCTGGTGCTGACCGGCCTCACTCAGGCCGGCGAGGTGGACCGCTTCCCGTACCGCCCGACCCGGGTGGTGGAGTCCATCGCGGACCTGGTCGAGCTGATCTGACCGAGGCCCGGATCCCCCACCGGCGTCCGGCCGTGCGACCGGACGCCGGGACCGCCTCAAGTCAGCCTTAAGCGGCGCCTAATTGATCTGCCGCTCCGTCAACTTCCTTACACAGTACGGCTAGTGTCCCGGGCACACCCTCCGCCCGACGCAAGGAGCCCGCCCGTGGCCCCCGTCCGCCGCACCGCCGTCCTGCTGGCCGCCACCGCCCTGCTCGGCGGCGCCGCCGCACCCGCCTCGGCGGCCGACACCGCTGCCGCCCTCGCCGACGGGGGCACCGCCGACGGGGTGCTGCTGTCGCTCGGCTCGGTGCTGCTGCTCACCGGTGCGGCCGCCGTCACCGTGCGCCGCCGCGGCGCAGGGCCGTCCCGACCTGGGCATACGGACCGGACGACCTCCGTCGCTCCGGGGGACGGGGATGATTGAGTGGGGGTCATGAGCACGCCCCCCGCCCCTTTCCGCGTCGGCCTGATCGGCTACGGCCTGGCCGGCTCGGCGTTCCACGCCCCGCTGATCGCCACCACCCCCGGACTCCAGTTGGAGGCGGTGGTCACCGCCAATCCCGAGCGCCGCGCCCAGTTGCAGCGCGAGCACCCCGGCGCCCGCGCCCTCGACACCCCCGACCAGCTGTTCGAGGACGCCGACCGCTACGACCTGGTGGTGATCGCCTCCCCCAATCGCACCCACGTGCCGCTGGCCCGCACCGCGCTGCTGGCCGGCCTGGCCACCGTCGTCGACAAGCCGCTCGCCGCGACCAGCGCCGAGGCCCGCGACCTGTGCGAGTTCGCCGAGAAGTCCGGTCTGCTGCTGTCGGTGTTCCAGAACCGCCGCTGGGACGGCGACTTCCTCACCGCCCGCCGCCTGATCGAGGACGGCCGGCTCGGCCGGGTGCACCGCTTCGAGTCCCGCTTCGAGCGTTTCCGTCCCAAGCCCAAGCCGGGCTGGCGCGAGCTCGCCGACCCGGCGGAGGTCGGCGGCACCCTGTACGACCTGGGCAGCCACCTGGTCGACCAGGCCCTCGCCCTGTTCGGGCCGGTCGAGACGGTGTACGCGGAGATCGACGTCCGCCGGGACGGCGCGGTGGTCGACGACGACGCGTTCCTCGCCCTCACTCACACCGGCGGCGTCCGCTCCCACCTGTGGACCAGCGCCCTCGCCCCGCTCGCCGGGCCCCGGCTGCGGGTCCTCGGCGACAGCGCCGGCTACGTCAAGTTCGGCATGGACCCGCAGGAGGCCGCGCTCCGGGCCGGCCGCCGCCCCGGGCCGGACAGCCACTGGGGCGACGACGACCCGGCCGCGTACGGTCTGCTGGGCAGCGACGGCGACGTCGAACCGATCACCACCGACGCCGGCGACTACCCCGCCTTCTACGCGGGCATCGCGGCCTCGCTCACCGACCGCACCCCGCCGCCGGTGAACCCCTGGGACGCCGTCGCCACCCTGACCGTCCTGGAGGCCGCCCGCGCCTCCGCCGCGACGGCGAGCGTCGTCCGCCTTCCCTGACCGGCACGGTCGAAGTCACCGGCGGGATCCTCACCGCCCCGCCGGTGACCCGGTGGCCCGTCAGGCGGTGGGCCAGGCCGCCAGGTGGGCGTCGATCTCGCCGGTCAGCCGGCGCTTGCCCGCCGGGTCCAGGAACGACGCCTCCACCGCGTTGCGGGCGAGCGCCGCGATCCCGGCCTCGTCCAGGCCGAGCAGCTTCGCGGCGACCGCGTACTCGGTGTTCAGGTCGGTGCCGAACATCGGCGGGTCGTCGCTGTTGACGGTGACCAGCAGCCCGGCGTCGACCATCCGGCGGATCGGGTGGTCCTCGATCCGCTCGACCACCCGGGTGGCCAGGTTGGAGGTCGGGCAGACCTCCAGCGGGATCCGGTGCTCGCCGAGGTAGTCGACCAGCGCCGGGTCCTTCACCGACTGGGTGCCGTGGCCGATGCGCTCCGCGCCCAGCTCCCGGATCGCGTCCCAGACCGTCTCCGGCCCGGTGGACTCGCCGGCGTGCGGCACGCTGTGCAGGCCGGCCGCCCGGGCCCGGTCGAAGTACGGCTTGAACTGCGGGCGCGGCACGCCGATCTCGGGGCCACCGAGGCCGAACGAGACCAGTCCGGCGGGCGCCAGGTCGAGCGCGAGGCGGGCGGTCTCCTCGGCGGAGGCCAGTCCGGCCTCGCCGGGGATGTCGAAGCACCAGCGCAGGACAACGCCGAGTTCCCTCTCGGCGGCCAGCCGGGCGTCCTCGATCGCCTCCATGAAGGCGACGTCGGGAATGCCGCGACGGACCGACGAGTAGGGCGTGACGGTCAGTTCCGCGTAGCGGATGTTCTGCCGGGCCATGTCCTCGGCGACGCCGTAGGTGAGGGAGCGAACGTCCTCGGCGTCCCGGATCAGATCGACGACGCTCAGGTACACCTCGATGAAGTGCGCGAAGTCGGTGAACGTGAAGTACTCGGCGAGCGCCTCCGCGTCCGCCGGGACCTTGGTGCGCCCGGCGTGCCGCGCCGCGAGTTCGGCGACCACCCGCGGCGAGGCCGAGCCGACGTGGTGCACGTGCAGCTCCGCCTTCGGCATTCCGGCGATGAACGCCTCGATCCCCTGGACACCCTCGGCCACGGCACGCTCCCGTCTACTCACCCGGACCCGGACAGACCTCGCATGCTAACCCGCCGCGGCGAACGCCGGTGTCACCACTTGGCGGTGAGCTTCTTCAGCGCATCGAGGGCCTGCCCCCGGCCTTCGGAGGCCTGCCGCTCGGGGTCGAGGTCGACGAACACCTCCACGGTGATGGAGCCCTTGCGGGCGATCACCGAGGTGAACGGCCGTGCGGCGGACTTGCCACCGCCGTCGGTGTCGTACACGGCGCGGCCCTCCTCGGCGTACACCTCGTCGGCACCGGGCACCTTCGGCGACTCGATCTCGTGGACACCCTGGTTGGCGGCATGAGCGTCGTCATTGGTGTAGTTCGGGCAGCGCCTGGTGTTGTCCCTGCGCTTGGCGATCTCCTTCACCGCCGCGTCGGCGGTGGTGAAGGACATCGCCCCGGTGCTCGCGTAGGTGCTGTCCTTCTCATGGTCCTGGCGCACGTACCGGTAGGTGTCGGCCTGCAGCCCCTTGTCCGAGGTGGTGTCGGGATTGAACTTGCAGGACTTGTCCATCGCGGAGTTGAACAGACCGGTGTAGTCGTCGCCGTCGGAGACGAAGGCGTTGTCCCACTCCTTCTCGGTCAGCGCGAGCTTGTTCGTCTTGGCCTGGGCCGCCGCGTCGCCGCCCGTCGTGCTGCCGCTCGCGTGGGCGCTGGGCTTCACCGGCTCCTTCGCCTTGCCGCTGGCCTTCGCGGACGCCGGCGCCGAAGCCACCGCGCTCGGCGACGTCTGCCCGGTCGCCCCCGTGGCCGCGTCGTCCTCGTTGCAGGCCGTCAGAACCAGGCCGGCCGCCGCGAGGGCGGCGATGCGCAGTCCGAGCGTGCGTGCGTGAACCGTCTTCACGGTGAATCCCCCATGGAAATACAAGGCCCCGACCCCCCTGGCCGCGCCGATCGGTCGATCACCCTACCGAATCGGTCGGACACGCGCGGACCGAACCGGCGCCGGACGGTTCGTCAACCACCCGGCGCCACAAGCTAACCCGCTGCCGCGAGCGGCGGTGTCACCACTTGGCGGTGGCCTTCTGCAGCAGCGCCCGCACCTGGGCGCGGCCCTCGAAGACCTGCTGGTTGGGGGCGAGGTCGACCAGCACCGAGATGGTCACCGCGCCCTTGCGCGCGACGACGCGGGAGAACGGGCGGTCCTGGGTCTTGCCGCCGTCGGTGGTGCCGTACACGGCCAGGCCCTCCTCGGCGTACACCTCGTCGGCTCCCGCCACCTTCGGCGCGTCGACGTCGTGCACGGCCTTGAACTCGTTGCCTTCGCCGTCCTTGTAGTTGGTGCAGCGCAGGACGTTGGCCAGCTGCTCCGCCATGTCCTGGTGCGCGGCGTCGGCGTTGGTGAACTCGGAGGCGACGCTGGTGCCCATGACCTCGTCGCCGTCGGGTCGCGGTGCCTTCACGAACCGGCCGGTGTAGGCGACGAGGGTCTTGACCTGCCCGGAGTCCTTGTAGACGCAGGACTTGTCCATGGTGAAGGCGGTGATCGCGGTGTCGTCGTCGGCGCTGGTCTGGTAGCCGGCGCCCCACTCGGCCGGGGTCAGCGCGAGCTTGTTGGTCTTCGCCTGCGCGGTGGCGGAGTTGCCGCCCGCGGCGGTGCCGCTCGGGCGGGTGCTGGGCTTGGCCGGGTCCTTGGCCTTGCCGCTGGCGCCGGCAGTGGCGGACGAGGAGGCCGGCGCGGTGGGCGAGGTCTGGCCGGTCGCCCCGGTGCCCAGGTCGTCGTCGTTGCAGGCCGTCAGGACCAGGCCGGCCGCCGCCAGGGCGGCGATGCGGAGTCCGAGCGTGCGTGCGTGAACCGTCTTCACAGTGAATTCCCCCATGGATTGGAAAGGCCCCGGCCCCCCTGGCCGTGCCGATCGGTCGATCACCCTACCGAAGGGGTCGGACACCCACCCGCCGGGGGCGGACCGGACCGTTCGTCAACCACCCAGTGCCGTACTGACGGTGTGGATGAGCAGGCCCGCCAGCGCGCCGACCACGGTGCCGTTGATCCGGATGAACTGCAGGTCGCGGCCGACGTTCGCCTCGATCTTGCGGGAGGCGTCGTCGGCGTCCCAGCCGGCCACCGTGTCGGAGATCAGCGAGGTGATCTCCTCCCGGTAGGTGGAGACCACGTACTCGGCGGCGTCCAGCAGCCAGCCGTCGGTCTTCGCCTGGAGTTTGCCGTCGGTGGCGAGGCGGCGGCCGAAGGAGCGGAGGGCCGCGGTGATCCGGCGGCGCAGCTCGCTGTCCTCGTCCTCGGCGGCGTTCATCACCAGGGTGCGGACCGCCGACCAGGAGGAGGCGATCAGGTCCTGCACCTCGGGGCGGGCCAGCAGGTCGGACTTGGCGCGTTCGACCCGGGCGATGGTCTCCGGGTCGTGCTGGAGTTCCTGCGCGAAGTCGGCGAGGAAGTTGTCGAGGGCGCCGCGCGCGGGGTGCTCCGGGTCGTCGCGGACGTCGGTGACGAAGCGCAGCAGTTCCTTGTAGACCCGCTCGCCGACCTGGTGGTCGATGAACTTCGGCGTCCAGCCGGGGGTTTTGGCGGTGACCCGGGAGACCACGTCGACGTGGTGCTCGACCAGCCAGTCGCGGGCCCGGGCCGCGACCAGGTCGACCACGCCCTTGTGGCCGCCGTCCGCGACGATCTTGCCGAGCAGCCGGCCGGCGGGTTCGGCGACCGAGGTGGCGGCGGCCCGCCGGGTGATCGCCTCGGCAACCACGGCCTGCACGTCCTCGTCGCGCAGCACCGCGAGGACGCCGCGCAGCGCGGCGGCGGCCTCGTGGGTGACGCGTTCGGCGCTGCCGGGCGCGGACAGCCACTCGCCGAGCCGCCGGGCCACCCCGATCCGGCCGAGCCGGGCCCGGACCACCGACGGGGACAGGAAGTTGTCGCCGACGAAGTCGCCGAGCGAACGCCCGAACGCGTCCTTCTTGGTGGGGATGATCGCGGTGTGCGGGATCGGCAGGCCGAACGGCCGGCGGAACAGCGCGGTGACGGCGAACCAGTCGGCGAGCGCGCCGACCATGCCGGCCTCGGCGGCGGCCGCCACGTACCCGGCCCAGCTGCCCGCGCCGGCGGACCCCGCCCAGGTGGCGAGCGCGAAGACGACCGTGGCCAGGCCGAGCAGGCCGGTGGCGATGGTCTTCATCCGCCGTACGCCCTGCCGTTTGGCCTCGTCGGCGGCGGTGAAGCTGACTCCTGGGGGTGCCGTCTCGTCCACACTCACCCCGTCAGCCTGGCACACCGGGCGGGCCAGACGACCGCCGCCCCGCGAATCCGCCCGGTCAGCCGCCCCCGCCGAGGACGATCCGCCGGACGCCCTCCCAGCGGGCCGGGTCGGTGACCCGCCGGCCGTCCAGCAGCACCCGCACGCCCGGGAAGTCGACGGCGCCGAGGTCCCGGTACTCGGGGTGGTCGGCCTGCACGACCAGCGCGGCGACGGGCTTGCCGTCGTCGGGCGGCAGGCCGAGCGCGGCGAGTTCCTCCGGCGTGTACAGCGGGTCGCTGACGCCGACCCGGGCGCCGGCCGCCCGCAGCGCCGCGACCAGCGGGAACACCCCGGAGACGGCGGTCTCCTTGACGCCGCCCCGGTAGGACGCGCCGAGCACGGTGACGGCGACACCGTCCAGCGGGCCGAGCGCGCCCGCCAGCAGTCCGACCGCGTACGCCGGGACCTGCTCGTTGGCCTCCCGGGCGGCGCGCACCACGGTCGCGTCCGGGTCGTTCCACAGGTACAGCCGCGGGTAGACCGGGATGCAGTGCCCGCCGACCGCGATGCCGGGGCGGTGCAGGTGGCTGTAGGGCTGTGAGTTGCAGGCGTCGATCACTTCGACCAGGTCGACGCCGACCCGGTCCGCGAGCCGGGCGAACTGGTTGACCAGCGCGATGTTGACGTCCCGGTAGGTGGTCTCGGCGAGCTTCGAGAACTCGGCGGCCTCCGCCCCGCTCAGCGCCCACACGCCGTTGCCGCGCGGCAGGTCGGGGCGCGGGTCGAAGTCCAGCACCGCCCGATAGAACGCGACGCCGCGCCGGGTGGACTCCTCGTCGATGCCGCCGACCAGCTTGGGGTAGCGCCGCAGGTCGGCGAAGACCCGCCCGGTGCGGACCCGTTCGGGGCTGAACACCAGCGCGAAGTCCCGGCCGGCCCTCAGCCCGGAGCCGTCCTCCAGCCGCCGGGCGAACCGGCCCCGCACGGTGCCCACCGGCAGCGTGGTCTCGTAGCTGATCAGCGTGCCGGGCCGCAGCCCGGCGGCGACCGCGTCGGTGGCGGCGTCCAGCAGCGCGAAGTCGGGCCGGCCGTCGGCGTCGGTGAGCAGCGGGACGACGATCACCACGGCGTCGGCCGCGGCGGTGGCGGCCGCGGTGTCGGTGGTGGCGTGCAGGCGGCCGGCGGCGACGGTCTCGGCGAGCAGTTCGTCGAGGTGGGCCTCGCGGGGGAACGGCGGGCGCCCGGCGGTGACGGCGGCGACCACCGCGGGGGCGATGTCGGCGCCGGTGACCCGGTGTCCCTTGGTGGCGAACTGGACGGCCAGCGGCAGGCCGATCTTGCCCAGTCCGACCACGCAGACGTGCAGCGCCGTCACTCGGTCACCTTCCGGTAGGACGTCTGGTGTCATCGGGCGGCCCGCAGCGTGTCGGGGCGGCCGCGCCAGGCCTTCCGGGCGCGGCGCAGCGCGCGGCGTGCGGGGGCGGGGACCATCCGTCGCCAGCCGGTGGGGCCGGGGGCGCGGCCGGTGTCGAACAGCGTGTCGGGCAGGCCGAGCCGCCGGTCGCGGTACATCGGGTAGCGGGCGTACAGCCGGCCGCCGCGGCGTTCGACGGGGGCGGGGCCGTGCTGCCGTTCCCAGTCGATGAGTTCGCACAGGGTGGCGAGTTCGCCGCGGCGGGCGAGCGCGAGGCGCAGCCGGGCGGGTACCGGTACGGCGGCGAACACGGCGGGTGGGCAGTGCCGGTCGAGCAGCCGGCCGATCTCGCCGAGGATGCGCCGCTGCATGGCGGGCGGTTCGGAGAGGAACTGCTCCTGCAGCACCTGCGGGACGTCCCAGCTGAAGTAGCGTTCCCGGACGGCGTCGCGGGCGGGGCCAGGGCGGGTGCCCCGCTCCAGCACCTCCTGGACGGCGCCCATGGCGCGCAGCCGGTCGATCGGCCCGGCGCGGTGGGTGACGTTGGAGCGGTCCTGCCGCAGCACCAGGTGGTAGTAGTCGTAGTCGGCGAGTACGGACACCTTGCGGGCGTTGAGCAGCGCGCCGAGGGTGAACGGCTGGTCGGAGCAGACCGGCAGGTCCTCGCGGCGGCGCAGGCCGTGGCTGAGCACCAGGGCGCGGCGGAACATCTTGGTGTCGGCGAGTGCCCAGGCGAGCGCCGAGTCGGTGAAGCCTACGTGTTCGGCGGTGCGCTCGAAGATGCCCTGCGGGACGATCCGGCCGTTCTCGCCGACGAGTTTGGGGATCAGCACGTCGGACTGCCAGCGGTCGGCGGTGTCGACCATCCGCTCCAGTGCCTCGGGGCCGAGCCAGTCGTCGGCGCCGAGGTACATCAGGTAGCGGCCGCGGGCCAGGTCGGTGCCGCGGTTGGTGGGTTTGGCGGGGCCGCCGGACGCGGGCTGCCGTACGGTGCGCAGCAGTCCGGGGTGGGCGTCGGCGAACCGGGCGAGTTCCTCGGTGCTGCCGTCGCTCGACCCGTCGTCGACGGCGACCACTTCCATCCGGTCCGCGCCGATGGTCTGTTCGGCCAGCGAGTTCAGGCAGTCGGTGAGGTACGGCATGGTGTCGTGGACGGCGATCACCACACTGACGTCCGGTTCGGGCTCGGTCACGAGATACCAACTCCCGGGCCGACCGTTCGGTCACCTCCCCCACCCGAACGAGTGAGTGGGTCAGACGGCGGGTTCGGTGGCGGCGCCGGCGTAGATCCGGGCGATCACGTCCTCGATGGCGGGTTCGCGCAGCGACAGGTCGACCAGCGGGTAGCGCTCGGCGACGGCGGCGACCAGCGGGGCGGCGCTCTGCCGGGCCGGGAACGCCAGCCACTGCCGCGGGCCCTCGACCTTGACGGTGCGCACCCCGGGCAGTTCGATCGGCGGGTGCGCGGTGGCCAGGTCGACCACCAGGGTGCGTTCGCTCTCGCCGGCCGCGTGCAGTTGCTCCAGCGGGCCGTCCAGCACCAGCCGGCCGTGGTCGATCACCATCACCCGGCCGCACAGCTGCTCGATGTCGGTGAGGTCGTGGGTGGTGAGCAGCACGGTGGTGCGCTGTTCGCGGTTGGTCTCGCGGAGGAACTCGCGGACCTTGGTCTTGCTGATCACGTCGAGTCCGATGGTCGGCTCGTCGAGGTACAGCACGTTCGGGTCGTGCAGGAGGGCGGCGGCGAGGTCGCCGCGCATCCGCTGGCCGAGCGAGAGCTGCCGTACGGGGGTGTCCAACAGGCCGCCCAGGTCGAGCAGTTCGACGCACCGGTCGAGGTTGGTCCGGTAGCGGGCGTCGGGGATCCGGTAGATCCGGCGGGCCAGTTCGTAGCTGTCGCGCAGCGGCAGGTCCCACCACAGGGTGGTGCGCTGGCCGAACACCACGCCGATCCGCCGGGCCAGCGCGGCCCGCCTGGCCGCCGGGTCCACTCCCGCCACCCGCAGCCGCCCGCCGGTGGGCACCAGGATCCCGGTGAGCATCTTCACCGTCGTCGACTTGCCGGCCCCGTTCGGCCCGATGTAGCCGACGCACTCCCCCTCCTCGACCTGGAAGGTGAGCCCGTCCACGGCCCGCACCTCGCGCTTCTCGCGCCGCCAACGGCCGTTCCTGGTGCGGACGGTGAATGTCCGCCGGACGTCCTCGACCTCGATCACCGCCACGGTCACTCTCCCTCTCTCAGCTTCCGGTGGAACGGTAGGCACGCAGCCCGGCCCGCCAGGCCAGCGCCGCCGCCAGCACGCACAGCGCCGCCGCGACGGGCGAGGCGAAGTGGAACGCGACGGGCAGCCCGAGCGGGTCGGGCCGGCCCAGAATGTGCAGCGCGGGCAGCCAGTTGACGAACGCCAGCGGCACCCCGAACACGGTGCCCGCGACGACCTCCTTCGCGAACACCGTCGGCGGGTACTGGAGCAGCGTGGAGCCGCCGTACGTCACGGAGTTCTGCAGCTCGGCGGCCTCGCCCCACCAGAACTGCACGCAGGAGCAGCCGACGAAGACCGCGCAGAAGATCACCGTCCCGCACAGCAGCAGACCGGGCACCATCAGCACCCGGTCCCACGTCCACCGCACGTCCAGCGCGGTGAGCGACCAGCCGAGCACCGCGAACGCCTGCGCCAGCCGGCCCAGCCGTCTCAACGAGAAGCGCTCGGCGGCGAGTTGGGCCAGCGCGGGGGCCGGCCGGATCAGCATGGTGTCCAGCGACCCGGACCGCACCCGCTCGCCCAGCCCGCTCACCGAACCGACCAGCAGGTTGGCCGCGCCGAGCGCCACCGACGACGTCCCGTACAGGAACCCGGTCTCGGCGAGCGTCCAGCCGGCCAGCTGCCGGGTGTGCCGGAACATCAGGATCAGCACCGCGAAGTCCAGGAACGTGATCAGCACGTTCGCGCCCAGCCCCAGCAGGAACGACGTCCGGTACGTCAGCATCGACCGGCCCCACATCGCGGCGATCAGCCACCACGAACGCACCGCCCAGCCCGCCCGGGCGGCGAACGACTCGCTCTCAACCACCCTGCACCACCACCTTGCGCACCGCGAGCGCCTGCACCACCCGCCCCACCGCCAACAGGGCTACCGCCCAGGCCAGTTGGAAGGCGTACAAGGTCACCAGGCTGTGCCCGGTGCGCCGTTGCAACAACACATCGGAAGGCAACTGCACCATCGCCGAGAACGGCAGCACCCCCGCCAACTCCCCCAACCAACCCGGAAACAACGGCAGGGGCAGCAGCATCCCGGAGAAGAACATCGACACCACCACCACCGCCGCCCGCACCCCCTCCGAGTCGTCCAGCCAGAACCCGGCCAACGACACCAGGAACCGCACCCCGAAACTCACCACCACCGCCAGCACCACCGCCAGCAGGAACTCCACCCACACCAGCGGCTCCGACGGCAACGCCAGCTCGAACACCAGCGCACCCAGCGCGAGCGGCACCGCACCCCTGATCAGCAGCTGAAACCCCGCCCGCCCCAGGTCCGTCGCCAGCCACCACCCCTGGAAATCCACCGGCCGGTACAGATCGATCGCGATGTCCCCACTCCGGAACCGCGACTGCACATCGTCCTGGAACCCGCCGCCCCACACCGCGACCGTCACCAACAACGCCTGGCTGATCCACACATACGTCACCGCCTGCCGCGCGTCATACCCCCCGAGCCCCGGCCTCGCATGCCACAACGCGAGCATCGTCGACGCCAGGATCCCCCCGAACACGCTATTGGTGACCACCCCCGCCACCGTCGCCGCCCGATACGTCGAATACCGCCGGAACGCGCCGCGGGCGACGGCTAAGTAGACCCCGAACATGTCGGCTGTCTCCTTGGGTGCTGGAAAACAGGGGCGCGTGGGGGTACCTCCCGGCCCGCTGGGGCTGGGGGAGAACTGCGCGAAGGGGAACGTACCAAACCGCAAGGTCGCGACGCCGGGCAATTACTTGCACGTGCTCGCGACCTTGCGGACCGATAATCCCAAGCTGTTACAGGTACAGCCCCGTCGACCCTTCAAGGTCCCCGAAGCGTCCCGCCGCCACCGCGTGCAGGTCGCGTTCCCGGAGCAGGATGTAGGTCGCGCCGCGCACCTCCACCTCCAGCTTGTCCTCCGGGTCGTAGAGCACCCGGTCGCCGGGCTCCACCGAGCGGACGCTCTGGCCGACGGCCACGGCTTCGGCCCAGGTGCAGCGGCGCGAAAGCTCCGCGGTGGCGGGGATCAGGATGCCGCCGGTGGAGCGGCGTTCGCCCTCGCCGGTCTCGGTCCTGACGAGGACCCGGTCGTGCAGCATCCGAATCGGAAGCTTCTCCCCGAGCCGGTCGTGTCTGCTCTGCGTGTCGTTCTCACTCACTCCCCGACCGTACCGGACAGCGAAAACGGCGGGGTCCCGGGCGTCGAAACCCGGGTCCCCGCCGTCCGCAGGAGCTGTCAGCCCTTGCGGCGCCGCTTCGCGGAGGCGATGAGCAGCACCACGCCGACGCCGACCAGCGCGACGGGCACGATCCGCTCGGGTCGCGGCCGCCCATCCTCGTCGACGAACCTGGACTTGACCTGCTCGACGGCGCCGCTCGCGGCGACGTACGCCTTGCCGGCCCGCTGCTCGACCGTGGCGCGCAGCTTGGCCTTGGTCTGGGCGGCGACGGTGGCCGGGTGCACGCGCATGGCGAGCTCGTCGAGGGTCGCGGCGAGCCTGTCCCTGGTCCCGGCGATGTCCGCCTCGATCTGGGCCGTCGTGCGCGGTGCCGACGTGTCCTTGCTGCTCGCTGCCACTGGGGCCACCCCATCTCTGTTACCGCTAGGTACGTCTCTGCACCGACAGTCTGTCAGCTCACTGTCGCGCTCGCGCAGCGCCACCCACCAACGGAGGTAGGTTGGCGGGGAGCACCACCCTGTCCTGGACCGGAGGAGAGAAGCACCATCGTGAGCGAGCGCCTGCAGGCGGGCGACACCGCCCCCGCCTTCACCCTGCCCGACGCCGACGGCAACGAGGTGTCGCTGGCCGACCACCTCGGCCGCAAGGTGATCGTCTACTTCTACCCGGCGGCGCTGACCCCGGGCTGCACCAAGCAGGCCTGCGACTTCACGGACAACCTGGAGGTCTTCGCGGGCGCGGGCTACGACGTGATCGGCATTTCGCCGGACAAGCCGGAGAAGCTCGGCAAGTTCCGCGAGACGGAGCACCTGAAGGTGACGCTGCTGTCGGACCCGGAGCACAAGGTGCTCGAGGCGTACGGCGCGTACGGCGAGAAGATGAACTACGGCCGCACCTACCAGGGTGTGATCCGCTCCACGGTGATCGTGGACGAGCAGGGCAAGGTCGAGCGGGCGCTCTACAACGTCCGGGCCACCGGCCATGTCGCGAAGCTGCTGAAGGACCTGAAGGTCGGGCAGTAACCGAGAACGCGGCAGCGGTGGCGGCCGACCCCCCGACCGGGTCGACCGCCACCGCCGTTCATGGGTCCGGGATCAGCAGGCCCCGAGGTCCGTCCAGACGCCCCAGGCGCCGCTCAGCGACGGGTCCTCGCCCGCGGTCCACCACTTGTTCTGGTAGTAGTGGCCCTTCCACGACACCTTGGTGACGGCGGCGTAGGTGGTCCCGGCGCTCCAGCTCGGCGCGGCCGAGCAGCTGCCGGCGGACGCCGACGGCGACGCGGACTGCGAAGCCGAGGCGGACGCGGACGCCGACGGCGAGGCCGACTGCGAGGGCGAGGCGGAGGCCGACGCAGAGGCGCTGGCCGAGGTGCTCGGCGACGGCGAGCCGGTGCCCGCGGTGGCGCCGCGGGTGTAGTCGCCGGTGATGCCGTACAGGGTGCCGCCGACGTTGACAGTCCAGTTGGCGGGGGTGGAGACCGGCAGGTAGTAGACGAACGCGACGTCCACCGAGGCGCCGGGCGCCAGCGACTGCCAGGTCGGCAGCTTCAGCGAGACCCGGTTGTAGGTGCCCTTCAGACCGCCGGTGTTGTTGCCGGTGTGGTCGGCCCGGATGACCTTGGAGCCGAAGCCGGACTGGTCGGCGGCGTTGCTGGGCGCGGAGTTCGAGTAGTCGAACTGGAACTCGGTGCCGCCGGGCAGGGTGACGGTCGAGTTGTTGACGATGTGGATCTTCGGGTTGATCGGGTAGTTGTTGTCACCCAGCGCGAAGTTGGTGAACGACACGTCGATCGGCAGGGTCTGCTGCGGCAGCGCGACGGTGGAGCGGGTCGCGCCGTACGCCGAGGCCGCCTTGAACTTGTCGTACAGCAGCGAGGTCATGGTGTTGCCCTGGACGTACTCGCCCTTGCCGCCGTTGGCGGTGGCGTCCCACTTGTAGTCGCCGGCGAGCTCCCAGATCATCGCGCCACCGACGCCCTGGTTGACCAGGTAGTCGGCCTTGGCACCGATGGACTGGTCGTCCTCGGTGGACAGGAAGACCTTCTTGTCGGCGTTCCACAGCCACGGGGCGACCAGCGAGGCGCTGTAGTTGCGGGTGTAGCTGCCGTTCAGCGCGGTGTCCTTGACGCCGTACTTGGAGAGGTAGTCCGGCAGGATGCCGTTCTCCAGGTTCTTGGCGTGCCACATCGGGTTGGAGCCGGCCGGCGACTCCTTGCCGTTGTCGTCCAGGTCGTGCCAGATGTTGTCGATGCCGACTGCGCCGTCGCCACAGGTGGTCAGGCCGGATCCGGCCGGACAGTTGGTGGTGGAGGCGGTGCCCCACAGGCCGTTGGTGCCGCCCTGCACGTTCTGGAAGCCGCGGGTGTAGTACGGCACGCCGAGGTTGATCCGGCCGGCCGGCATCGCGCCGCGGAAGTAGTGGTAGGCCCAGTCACCGTTCAGGTAGCCGATCCCGCCGTACTGCGAGGTGCCGTACACGTTGGCGGCCGCGAGCTCGCCGTCCTTGCCGTCGTCGTACAGCGCGGCGTTCGGGCCGACGTACTTGTTCCAGGCGCCGTGCAGGTCGTACGACATGATGTTGACGTAGTCCAGGTACTGGGTGACCTGGAAGGTCTCCATGCCGCGCAGCAGGTAGCCCGAGGACGGGGCGGCGACCGACAGCAGGTAGTACTTGCCGTCGGCGGCGGAGGCCCGGTCGAGCTTCTCGCGCATGGTCTTCATCAGCGCCGCGTAGCCCTTCATCAGGGACGCGCGCTTGGCGTTGGAGATGGAGTAGTCGAGCGGGTTGCCCGCGTCCTTCATCGAGGTCGGGTACTCGTAGTCGAGGTCGACGCCGTTGAAGCCGTACTTCTTGATGAAGTTGACGGCGGAGTCCGCGAAGGTGTTGATGCCGGCCTGGTTGACCGACCCGTCCGCGTTGACGGTCATCGAGTAGAAGCCGCCGGAGTTGACCCGCTTGCCCGAGTCGTCGAAGTAGCCGCCGGTCTCGGCCCAACCGCCCACCGAGACCATGGTCTTGACGTTCGGGAACTGCTTCTTGTACTTGCTGAGCAGGTTGAAGTGGCCCTTGTAGGGCAGCGACGGGTCCATCTCCGCGCCGGCCACGCCCGGGAAGGTCATCCCGGTGGAGGCGTTGTCCGCGTTGTCGGTGCCCACCGAGATGGTGTTGTCACCGGCGACGTGCGCGAACGCGTAGTTGAGGTGGGTGACCTTGTCCCAGGGGATGTTGTTCACCAGGTAGGCGGGCGTGCCGTCCTTGCCGGTGCGCCAGCCGGTGAAGTAGCCGATGACGCGGCGCTGGTGGTCGGCGCCCATCTGCTCGCGGCCGCTGGTGTCGTAGACGTTGCAGTAGGGGACGTCGACGCCGGGCGTGGTGTACATGCCGTCGGGGCGGCACGCCTGGTTGTCGACGGCGGCGGCGGACGGCGCGACGCCGAGCGTGCCCATCAGCAGGCCCGCGAGTCCCGCCGCCGCGGTGGCGGCGAACGCCACCTTGCGGCCGCTCTTCTGACGGCCGGCAGCGGTGGGACGCTGCGCCGTGGTGTGTCGGATCAACACTCGGTCCTCCGGGAGAGAGTGTCGCGTGCATGCCTGTGGGAGGGCATGCACATGTGGGGGAAGTTCCGCCGAACTTAAAAGGTCTGGACCATCCACGTCAACAGGTCTGTACCAACTTGGCAAGAAAGGCCGAACCGTCCGCACTCGGACGATCCGGCCTTCTCCAGAGCGAGTTGACGCCACTTCATGCTCGCGGCCATCGCGTTGACCAGCATCCCGGACGGGTCGTCGCCCTCCAGCGAGCAGGCGAATATGCCACCCAGGCCCTTGCTGGTGGCGTACGCGCCGCGCGCCGAGATGGCCCGCGAGGCATCGCCGACCCACAGGCTGGTGCCGTCGTAGATCCACGCGCTCCGGGTGGTCGGCACGGGTCGCTCCGATATTCACGCCCGGCGGGGGGACCGGACGCCGCCTGAAAGGGTGGTGCACGTCGAGGTGACGGACAAGTAGCATGACGGGGAAGTCGCTGCCTGCGGTCTTGGCGGAATTGGCAGACGCCCGGGTTTTAGGTGCCCGTGAGAGAAATCTCGTGAGGGTTCGAGTCCCTCAGGCCGCACCCATGGCGAAGGGCCCGCCCGGAACGTTCCGGGTGGGCCCTTCGCGCGTCAACGCGGAGTCTCAGCCGAGCAGTTCGGCCACCACCGGGGCGAGCGAGCGGAACGCCTGACCGCGGTGGCTGATCGCGTTCTTCTCCTCGGCGCTCAGCTCGGCGCAGGTCCGGCTCTCGCCGAGCGGCTGCAGGATCGGGTCGTAGCCGAAGCCGCCGCTGCCGGCCGGCTCGGTGCGCAGCGTGCCGTGCAGCCGGCCCTCGACGACCCGCTCGGTGCCGTCGGGCAGCGCGAGCGCGGCGGCGCAGGCGAAGGACGCGGCGCGGTGCTCGGCCGCGATGTCGCCGAGCTGGGCGAGCAGCAGGTCCAGGTTGGCCTTGTCGGCGCCGTGCCGGCCGGCCCAGCGGGCGGAGAAGATGCCGGGCGCCCCGCCGAGCACGTCCACGCACAGCCCGGAGTCGTCGGCGACCGCGGGGAGTCCGGTGGCGCGGGCCAGCGCGTGCGCCTTCAGCAGGGCGTTCTCGGCGAAGGTCACGCCGGTCTCCGGCACGTCCGGCACCTCGGGGAAGGCGTCCGCGCCGACCAGTTCGACATCCAGCCCGGCCGCGCCGAGGATGTCGCGCAGCTCGGCGACCTTGTGCTGGTTACGGGTGGCGAGAACGAGGCGCGTGGTCATGCCCGCAAGCCTAACCACCCGCTGATCTCAGCCCGTGCACACCTTGCTGATCCGCCCCGCGGCGTCCCCGAGCGGGCCGAGGTCGGGCGTCTCGTTGGCGTCGATGGCCTTCTGCACCTTGTCGACCTGGGTCTGCAGGTCGCCGACGGCCTTGGCCAGGTCGGCGTCGCTGGAGTTGCGGCCGATCTTGTCCAGGTCGCCCTTGATCTTCTGGACGGCCTTCCCCGCGGCGGCCGGGTCCTTGTCCGCGTTGTTGTACGCGGAGCCGAGCTGCGCCACGTCGGTGGAGAGCTGCACGGCCGTGTTGGCGCAGCTCACCGCCTTCTCCGCGGCGGAGCAGCTGACCGCACTCAGCGGCAGGATCAGCACCAACGCGGCGACGGCCAGCGCGGTGGTGCGGTTGATGCTGAGTGGCTGCTGCATCGGCGAGTCCTCCAGGAGGGTGTGCGGGCTCACAGCGGAACGTTAAGGGTCTGCCCGCGTGCCTGTACAGCACACGCGGGCCTGCCCTTCGGTTCTGACGGCCGTTCGGCCCACCGCGGTTCCCGGGGGAAGCCGTTACAGCTCGAGCGCCTTGCGCTGGATCTCGTCCAGCTCGGCGCAGCCCAGGCTGCCCAGGTCGAGCAGCTGGTTGAGCAGGTCGCGGTCGAACGGGGCGCCCTCGGCGGTGCCCTGGACCTCGACGAAGCGCCCGTCGGAGGTGCAGACGATGTTCATGTCGGTCTCGGCCCGGACGTCCTCCTCGTAGCGGAGGTCGAGCATCGGGACGCCGTCGATGATGCCGACGCTGACCGCGCTGACGCCGCCGGTGATCGGCTGGCCCTTGGCGCGCAGCAGCTTCTTCTCGCGGGCCCAGGAGACCGCGTCGACCAGCGCCACGTACGCGCCGGTGATCGCGGCGGTGCGGGTGCCGCCGTCGGCCTGGAGGACGTCGCAGTCCAGTACGAAGGTGTTCTCGGCGAGCGCCCGGTGGTCGACCACGGCGCGCAGCGAGCGGCCGATCAGCCGGCTGATCTCGTGGGTGCGGCCGCCGATCTTGCCGCGCACCGACTCGCGGTCGCCGCGGGTGTTGGTGGCGCGCGGCAGCATGGCGTACTCGGCGGTGACCCAGCCTTCGCCGCTGCCCTTGCGCCAGCGCGGGACGCCCTCGGTGACGCTGGCGGTGCACAGCACCTTGGTGTCGCCGTAGGAGACCAGGACGGATCCTTCGGCGTGCTTGCTCCAGCCCCGTTCGATGGTGATGGGGCGGAGCTGGTCGGGGGTGCGGCCGTCGATGCGTGACATGCGAACGAGCGTATCCCGTCCGGCTCCCCGCCCGTCCCCGTCCCGTCCTGCCCTGCCCCGTCCTGCCCCGTCCCCACCCTCGTCCCCGTTCCGTCCCCGTCCCGTCCCTGGAACGTGCGACGGCCCGCCACCCGGGAGTCCGGGGGCGGGCCGGCGGGGCCTCGGCTCACATCATGTCTTCGATCTCGGCCGCGATCGGGTCGGCGTCGGTGCCGATGACGACCTGGATGGCGGTGCCCATCTTCACCACACCGTGGGCGCCGGCCGCCTTGAGGGCCGCCTCGTCGACCTTGGAGGCGTCGTGGACCTCGGTGCGCAGCCGGGTGATGCAGCCTTCGACCTCGTCGATGTTCTCGATTCCGCCGAGACCGGCGACGATCTTCTCAGCCTTGCTGGCCATGGTCTTTCTCCCTCTGTCTCGGCGCATCGGCGGTCGGTCGCCGGGTGCCGTACTGCGTGTGCGGTGGTACCGGCCGGAAGTGACTCGGGATCAGTCTGCCGCGCCTTCCGACGGCGCGACCAGCATCACCCGATTCCGGACGATATGCCATGTTGGTCCACGTTCGGACCAGCTCCGCGCGCGGTCCGCTCGGGGGTCGCCCGAAGATGACGATCACCGGGCCCATGGGCCCGGCGGACCGCCTCCGGCCCCATAAATGGTCTACACCAATTATAGGTGTACTCGGACAACGCCGGACGATCCGCCGGTGTTCCTGGCCCTCCCACGGACGGACCGGGCACGCGAAGCACGGAGGGCCGACGATTGAGTTCAACAGGCGCCGCCGCTCATCAGAGCACCTGGTGGCACACCTTCTACGGCGGCCTGCAGAAGATGGGCCGCAGCCTCCAGCTGCCGGTCGCCGTGCTGCCCGCCGCCGGCATCCTCACCCGCCTCGGCCAGGACGACATCTTCGGCAAGGACGGCCTCGGCTGGGACCGGGTCGCCAAGGCCATCGCCGCCGCCGGCGGCGCGCTCCTCGACCCGGCCCTCGGCCTGCCGCTGCTGTTCTGCATCGGTGTGGCGATCGGCATGGCCAAGAAGGCGGACGGCTCGACCGCGCTCGCCGCGGTGGCGGGCTTCCTGGTCTACTACGCCGTCCTGCGGGCCTTCCCGAAGGCCTGCCCGGTCCCCTCGGTGCTGGAGCAGACGGTCTGCGTCGACTTCGAGGCCAAGACAGTGGTGAAGGTGGACTTCCAGAACCCCGGCGTGCTCGGCGGCATCCTGATGGGTCTCTTCTCGGCCAAGCTGTGGGTGCGCTACCACCGGGTCAAGCTGGTCGACTGGCTGGGCTTCTTCAACGGCCGCCGCCTGGTCCCGATGATCACCGCCCTGGTCGGCCTGCTGTTCGGCTCGCTGATGGTGTGGATCTGGCAGCCGATCGGCACCGGGCTGGAGGACTTCTCCAAGTGGCTGTCCGACCTGGGCGCCGGCGGCTCCGGCATCTTCGGCGTCGCCAACCGCGCCCTGCTGCTGGTCGGCATGCACCAGCTGCTGAACACCTTCGTCTGGTTCCAGTTCGGCACCTTCACCAACCCGCACACCGGCAAGACCGCCACCGGCGACATCGGCCGCTTCCTGGCGGGCGACCCGACGGCCGGCCAGTTCCTCTCCGGCTTCTTCCCGATCATGATGTTCGCGCTGCCCGCCGCCGCGATGGCCATCGCCGCCTCGGCTAAGCCGCACCGCCGCAAGGAGATCTACGGCCTGATGACCTCGGTCGCGCTGACCTCCTTCGTCACCGGCGTCACCGAACCCATCGAGTACTCCTTCGCCTACGTCGCCCCGCTGCTGTTCGGCATCCACGCCCTGCTCACCGGCGCCTCGATGGCCATTACCTGGGCGCTCGGCGTCCATGACGGCTTCAGTTTCTCGGCCGGACTCATCGACTACGTGATCAACTGGAACCTGGCCACCAAACCCTGGCTGATCATCCCGATCGGCCTGTGCTTCGCCGCGGTCTACTACGTCGTCTTCCGGTTCGTCATCGTCAAATTCGACCTGAAAACACCAGGACGCGAGGAGGAGGGCGAGATCGAGGACCCGACCAAGGCCTGACGAATTCGCCCTGCGCGCCCCCGGTGGGAGACAATTTCCGTCCGGGGGCGCCGTGTTGTCCGGCGGCCGAGGCGGCGGGCCGGGCAGGTTTCGATTCCGCAGCGCTTGACGGGGGCCGACCTTCGGAGGGTTCCGGAGCGTGTTCGGTGCGTGCTAGAAACTGGACCGGGCCACCAGTGGTCTAGACCAGGATCGCGCTGCCGTGAGGAACCGCCCGCTATGAGTACGACCGCACCGAACTCGCAGGCGGCACCGGGCGGACGGGCCCTGCGCTTCCGGGTCTTCCCCGCCCTCCAGAAGATCGGCCGCAGCCTCCAGCTCCCGATCGCCGTCCTGCCCGCCGCCGGCATCCTGCTCCGACTCGGTCAGGACGACGTGTTCGGCCCCAAGGGCCTCGGCTGGACCAAGGTCGCCGAAGTCTTCGCCGCGTCCGGCCACGCCGTCTTCGACTGGATGCCGCTGCTGTTCTGCGTCGGCATCGCGATCGGCTACGCCAAGAAGTCCGACGGCTCCACCGCACTCGCCGCACTGGTCGGCTTCCTGACGTACCACCAGGTGCTCACCGCCTTCCCCAAAACCGCCTACCAGGTGCTCCCCGGCAAGGACATCGAGGCCACCTACCAGGACCCCGGGGTACTCGGCGGAGTCGTCGTCGGCCTGCTCTCCGCCCTGCTCTGGCAACGCCTGCACCGCACCCGGCTGGTCGACTGGCTCGGCTTCTTCAACGGCCGCCGACTGGTACCCATCGTGATGGCCTTCGTCGGCACCGGCCTCGGCGTCTTCTTCGGCCTCTGCTGGGGCCCGATCGGCTCCGCCGTCGACGAGTTCAGCAACTGGGTGATCGGCCTCGGCGCACTCGGCGCCGGCGTCTTCGGCCTGATCAACCGGGCGCTCCTGCCGTTCGGCCTGCACCAGATCGCCAACACCTTCTTCTGGCAGCAGGCCGGCAACTACACCGTCGGCGACCGCACCTTCCACGGCGACCAGACCCGCTTCTTCCAACTCGACCCCAACGCGGGCCAGTTCATGTCCGGCTTCTTCCCCGTCATGATGTTCGGCCTGCCCGCCGCCGCCCTCGCCATCGCCCACTGCGCCCGCCCCGAACGCCGCCGAGCCGTCCTCGGCATGATGATCTCGCTCGCCCTCACCTCCTTCGCCACCGGCATCACCGAACCCATCGAATTCGCCTTCGTCTTCATCGCCCCCGCCCTC
Organism: Kitasatospora sp. NPDC004614; assembly: GCF_042873675.1. Taxonomy (NCBI): domain Bacteria; kingdom Bacillati; phylum Actinomycetota; class Actinomycetes; order Kitasatosporales; family Streptomycetaceae; genus Kitasatospora; species Kitasatospora sp. NPDC004614. The sequence continues at coordinate 114,887 of NZ_JBIALR010000019.1, read as the reverse complement.
TACGTCGCCCACGCCCTCCTCACCGGCATCTCCATGGCCGCCACCTGGGCCCTCGGCGTCCACCACGGCTTCACCTTCTCCGCCGGCGTCATCGACTACGTCCTCAACTGGGGCTACGCCACCAGACCTTGGCTGATCATCCCGATAGGCCTGGTCATCGCGGTGATCTACTACACGGCCTTCCGATTCGTCATCCTCCGCTTCGACCTGAAAACCCCTGGGCGCGAGGAAGAAGGCTTCGAGGAAACATAGGACCGCGCGCCCCGCAGGACGCGCCCCGCAGGGGCGCGGGGAACTGCGCGAAGCGGAAGGAGCACGCCCGCAAGATCGCGCCCCCGACAGCCAGTTGCACGCGGAAGCGCCCCTCAGATCCACCCCAGCCTCGTAGCGTGCACCCCCGCCTGGAACCTCGACTGCGCCCCCAACGAAGCCGTCAGATCCGCCACCAGCCTCCGCACCGTCCGGTCCGAGATCTCCAGCTTCCGCCCGATCGCCTGATCCGTCAGCCCGGCCGCGAGCAGCCGCAGCACCTCCCGGTGCCGATCGTCCGGTGCCGCACGGCCCAGAAGCTCCGGCGGAACCCAACTCGCCGCCCAGAAGTGCTCGAAGAGCTCCCGCACCACCGAGACCACCGCCGGGTCCCGGACCACCACCGCCGCACTGCCGGGCGTCTCGCCGGGGGCGGGCAGGACGGCGAGGTGGGAGTCCACCACGATCAGCCAGAGCGGCAGGCTGTGCGCGACCCGGATGCTCGCGCCGGCGGCGGTGAGCGCCTGGACGTGGGCGAGCACGGCCGCCTGGTGGAGCGCGGCAGCAGGGTAGATGGTGCGCAGCGCGACCCGGTGGGCGAGGGCGATCCGTTCGCGGGCGAGTTTCTCGGCGAGGCCGGTCTCGGACTGGTCCTGCCCGGGCCGCAGCGACAGCGCCTCGGTGCGGGCGGCCCGGGCGGCGTCCTCCAGCAGGGCGGCGATCCGGTCGGGGCCGCGAACGAGTTCGTGGGCGGCGGCGGTGCGCAGCGGCAGGTAGTGGCGGTGCAGGTGCTCGACCCGTTCACGGGTGCGGCGGGCCTCGCCGAGCAGCGCGGCGAGCCGGTGGTCGGAGTCGGTGAGCAGGTCCCGCACGGCGGTGTCGATGGAGACGGCAGCCACGCCGTTCGCGGTGGCGGTGGTCGACCGGAGCAGCCCGAGCGCGTGCAGGTCCTCCAGCGCCTTGGCGAACTCCGCTTCCTCACAGTCGAGTTCGGCGCGCAGGGAGTCCAGCGGGCAGCCGGGGTCGGCGAGCAGTCGGGCGTACAAGGCGGTGCTGGTCTCCACCCTTCCGGAGCCTAGGGCCGCGACCGGAGAGCGGACGCCGCCATTTCAGTATCCGAGACGGGTGCTCCGGTGGCGGCCATGGCCTGATCCGGCAGGCCCGTTGCTCTTCGCGGATGCGGGCCGGGCTGCCCAGGATGGCGGCATGGCGATCGACGAGTCTTCCGTGATCTGGTTCGACGGCGCGCTGGTGCCCTGGCAGCAGGCGCGCGTCCATGTGCTCACCCATGCGCTGCACTACGGCACCGGGGTGCTGGAGGGCACCCGGGTGTTCGACACCGTCACCGGCCCCGCGGTGTTCCGGCTGCCCGAACACCTGGCCCGCCTCGGCCGCAGCGCCCGCATGCTGCGCATGGAACTCCCCTACTCCACCCGCGAATTGGAGGCCGCCACCATCTCACTCGTGGCGGCGAACGGCCACCGCGAGTGCTACCTGCGGCATTTGGCGTTCCTCGGCTACGGCTCGATGGGGCTGGACATGCGCCACTCCCCCACCAGCGTGTCGATCGCGTCCTGGGAGTGGCCGGCCTACCTGCCGGCCGGGCGCGGGCTGCGGCTGATGACCAGCAGTTGGCGGCGCACCGACCCCAACTCCGTCCCGCCGGCGGCGAAGGCGACCGGACCGTACCTGAACTCGGCGCTGGCCCGCCGGGAGGCGACCGACGCCGGGTTCGACGAGGCGCTGCTGCTGGCCCCGGACGGGACGGTCAGCGAGTGCAGTTCGGAGAACGTGTTCGTGGTGCGCGGCGGTGTGCTGCGGACCACCCCGGTCAGTGCGGGGGCGCTGGAGGGGATCACCCAGGACACCGTGCTGACGCTGGCCCGCGATCTGGGGGCGGAGGTCCGGATCGAGCCGCTGCTGCGCTCGGACCTGTACGCGGCGGACGAGGTGTTCCTGTCCGGAACGGCCGCCGGAGTGGTCCCGGTCGGCTCCCTGGACAACCGTGAACTACCCTCGCACGAGGGCGAGTTGACGAGGAAGCTGGCCCAGGCGTACCGGGCCGCGGTGCACGGGGAGGACGCCCGCTACCGGCACTGGCTGACGCCGGTTCACAGTTCGTAGACGGCTCCGGCGCGGGCCAGGTCGACCGGTCCGGGGTAGACGGCGGCGGCGTCGCGGCGGTTGCGTTCGGCGTCGGTCCACGGCGGGATGTGGGTGAGCACCAGGCGCCGGGCGCCGGCCCGGGCGGCGTGCTCGCCGGCCTGGCGGCCGTTGAGGTGGATGGAGTCGAAGGTCTCCTTGCCGTGCGTGTACGCCGCCTCGCACAGGAACAGGTCGGCGCCGCGGGCGAGTTCGACCAGTTCGGGGCAGACGCCGGTGTCGCCGGAGTAGACCACGCTGCGGCCGCCGTGCTCGATCCGGAAGCCGTAGGCCTCGGAGTCCAGGTGGTTGACGAGGGCCACGGTGACGGTGAGCGGGCCGAGTTCCAGGCGGGCGCCGTCGGTGAGGTCGCGGAAGTCGAAGACCTCGGTCATGCCGGGCTTCTCCGGCATGTCGTAGGCGCGGGCCAGGCGTGCCGCGGTGCCGGTCGGTCCGTAGACGGGCAGCAGGGCGGGGCAGCCCTCGACCCGGTAGTTGCGGGCCACCCAGTACGCGCACAGGTCGATGCAGTGGTCGGCGTGCAGGTGGCTGAGCAGCACCGCGTCGACGTCGTACAGGCCGGTGTACTTCTGCAGGTTGCCGAGGGCGCCGTTGCCGAGGTCGACAACCAGGCGGTAGCCGTCGGCCTCCACCAGGTAGCTGGAGCACGGGGAGTCCACGGACGGGAAGCTCCCCGAGCACCCCACTACGGTCAGTTTCATGCCGAGCCCTTCCCGCCCCGTCGCGCCATCGTCCGCGGCCGTCCGCACCGCCGGGGGCGGAGCGGGTTTCTTGAGTGTCGAGGGTAAGGGCCGGGCAGCACTTTGCCCCCTCTCCCGTGCCGCGCTGTGGGCGGAATCACCAGGACGGGGCGGGCCGTTTCAGCGCCGCCCGGGGCGGGTCCTGGCCCAGTTCCGGATGGTCTGCGGGTACCAGCGGGGGCGGCCGCCGGCGTCCAGCCGGTCGGGGTGCGGGAGCAGTCCGTGGCGCTTGTAGTGGCGGACGGTCTCGGCCTGCACGCCGATGTGGCGGGCGATCTCGACGTAGGACCAGAGCTTCCGGCCGGGCATGGATGCCCACCTCCACGGTGACGGTGAACCAAGCGGTGAGCCGTCAGCCTGTTGGGCAAGTGCGCCCGGCAGGTGCGCGACGGGCTGCGGTCGCGGTTCCGTGACAGAGCGGTCACCGGGAACGGACAAATACCGGGATGTCACAGCAGGCCGATGATCCGACCGTCCGACCATGAGAACCATCCGAACGCCGACGGCGCGGCCCCCAGCCGGGGTGCCGCGCCGTCGAGTTGGCGTTCCGTCAGGCCCAGAGCTGGCCCTGCAGCGCTTCGACCGCCGCCTCGGTGGTCTCGGCGGTGTAGATGCCGGTGGACAGGTACTTCCAGCCGCCGTCGGCGACCACGAAGACCACGTCCGCCCGCTCGCCGGCCCGGGCCGCCTTGCGGGCCACCCCGATCGCGGCGTGCAGGATCGCGCCGGTGGACACGCCCGCGAAGATGCCTTCCTGCTGGAGCAGTTCACGGGTCCGGGCGACCGCGTCGGCGGAGCCGACCGAGAAGCGGGTGGTGAGCACCTCGGCCTCATACAGCTCGGGGACGAAGCCCTCGTCGAGGTTGCGCAGGCCGTACACCAGGTCGTCGTAGCGCGGCTCGGCGGCGACGATCTGCACGCCGGGGACCTTCTCGCGCAGGTACCGGCCGACGCCCATCAGGGTGCCGGTGGTGCCAAGACCGGCCACGAAGTGGGTGACGGTGGGCAGGTCGGCGAGGATCTCCGGGCCGGTGCCGTAGTAGTGCGCGCCGGCATTGTCCGGGTTGCCGTACTGGTAGAGCATCACCCAGTCGGGGTGCTCGGCGGCGATCTCCTTGGCGATCCGCACCGCGGTGTTGGAGCCGCCGGCGGCCGGCGAGGGAATGATCTCCGCGCCCCACATCCGCAGCAGCTCGCGGCGCTCCTCGCTGGTGTTCTCCGGCATCACGCAGACCATCCGGTAGCCCTTGAGCTTGGCCGCCATGGCGAGCGAGATACCGGTGTTGCCGCTGGTCGGCTCCAGGATGGTGCAGCCCGGCGTGAGCCGCCCGTCGGCCTCGGCACGCTCGATCATGTGCAGCGCCGGACGGTCCTTGATGGAGCCGGTGGGGTTGCGGTCCTCCAGCTTGGCCCACAGCGTGACCAGGCCGTCGTCATTGCCGGGCACGGCCGCGGACAGCCGCGGCAGCCGCACCAGGGGGGTGTTGCCGACGGCCTCGATCGGGCTGTCGTAACGCATTACTTCATACCGCCGGCCACCGCGGGGAGGATGGTGACGCTGTCGCCGTCGGCCAGCTTGGTGGCGACGCCGTCCAGGAAGCGGACGTCCTCGTCGTTCAGGTAGACGTTGACGAAGCGGCGCAGCTCGCCGCCGTCCAGCAGCCGGGCGGCGATGCCGGGGTGGCGGGCGTCGAGGTCGGTGAACAGCTCTCCGAGGTTGTCGCCGTTGCCGTCGACGGCCTTGGCGCCGTCGGTGTAGGTGCGGAGGATGGTCGGGATGCGGACCTCGATGGCCATGGCTGCGCTCCTGTGGAGTGGTTTCGGGTTGCCGGGCCGTCGCGGGCGCGGCAGGGGGAAGGACCCCGACGGCGGGCCGGGGCGGAAAGGTCGAGAAAGCAGTCGGGAGGAGGCTTGCTGTCGGCTCTGCCGGTCAGCGCGCGGCGGTGCCGGGACAGATCGCGCTGGCCAGCCGGCACAGGTCGACGTGCAGGCGCGCCACGAGGCGGATGCCTGGGCCCTGATTGCTCACATCGACGGAACGCATGGACTCATCGTATAGATTCCCGCCCCCGCTTTGACATGCTTGTCTCACCATCCGGCCGCAAGCGTCCCGCCCCATGAGAAAACGGGCCCGCCGGCCGCGCGCCGCACGGCTTGGGCGGGCCCGTCGGCGGGCCCGGGGGCTCAGACCTGGTAGGCCTCGACCACCTCGACGTCTTCCTCCGTGATCACACCGTCCACGATGCGGAACGAGCGGAACTGGTAGGGGTCGTCCTCGCCGGTGCCCTCGGCGGTGGAGACCAGCACGTAGTGCGCGAACGGCTCGGAGGCGTAGCTCACGTCGGTGCGGGACGGGTAGGCCTCGGTGGCGGTGTGCGAGTGGTAGATCACCACCGGCTCCTCGTCCAGGTCGTCCATCTCGCGGTAGAGCTTCAGCAGGTCGCCGGAGTCGAACTCGTAGAAGGTGGGCGAGCGGGCCGCGTTGAGCATCGGGATGAACCGCTCGGGCCGGCCGGTGCCGGCCGGTCCGGCGATCACGCCGCACGCCTCGTCCGGGTGGTCGGCGCGGGCGTGGGCGACCATCCGGTCGCGCAGTTCTCGGGTGATGGTCAGCATGCGGCCAGGATAGCCAGGGCCTGTCCGGCCGATCCTGCCGGACGGACCCTGGGCCTCACTCGCCGCTTTCGGCGTGCAGGTGCCCGTGCGGATCGCCGTGCACGGCGGCCGGGTCGCGGCGGCCGATCACCCGGTAACCGACGATCAGCATCAGCGCCCAGAACGGGAAGACGTACAGCGAGATTCGGGCGGTCGAGTCGAGCGCGATCAGCACCAGCACCATCACCAGGAAGGCCAGCGCCAGCCAGCGGGTCCAACTGCCGCCGGGGGCGCGGAAGGTCGGCGCGGGCAGCCGGCCGGCCTTCCAGGCGGCGTGGTAGCGGAGCTGGCTGGCCAGGATGACCCCCCAGGTCCACAGCCCGCAGACGGTGGCGACCGAGGTGATGTACTCGAACGCCCGCTCCGGCACGAGGTAGTTGAGCACCACTCCGGCACCCATCAGCATGCAGGAGACGGTGATCGCGGCGGCGGGGGTGCGCCGGGCGGTGAGCCGGGTTAGCCGGCCGGGGGCCTGCCGGCGCAGCGCCAGGTCGCGCAGCATCCGGCCGGTGGAGTACATCCCGGAGTTGCAGGAGGACAGCGCCGCGGTGAGCACCACGAAGTTGATGATGCCGGCCGCGGCGGGGATGCCGACCTTGCCGAAGGCGGCGACGAACGGGCTGACGCCGGGCTCGAATTCGGACCACGGCACCAGCGACAGGATGATCAGCAGGGCGCCGACGTAGAACAGCGCGATCCGCACCGGCAGGGTGTTGATCGCCCGCGGCAGCGTCTTCTCGGGGTTCTCGCTCTCCCCGGCGGTGACGCCGACCAGCTCGACCCCCAGGTAGGCGAACATGACGATCTGCAGGGACATCACGGTGGCCCCGAAGCCCTTGGGGAAGAAGCCTCCGTCGTTCCACAGGTGGGCGATGGTGGCGGTCTCCCCGGCGGCGGAGAAGCCGAAGATCAGCACGCCGATCCCGATCAGGATCATCCCCACGATCGCGGTGACCTTGACCATCGAGAACCAGAACTCGATCTCGCCGAACAGCTTCACCGAGATCAGGTTGGCGCCGTACAGCAGCAGCAGGAAGACCAGCGCGGTGCCCCACTGCGGCACGCCCGGTTCCCAGAACCGCACGTAGACGGCGGCGGCGGTGGTCTCGGCCATGCCGGTGACCACCCAGAACAGCCAGTACGTCCAGCCGGTGACGAAGCCGGCGAACGGGCCGAGGAACTCGCGGGCGTACTCGGCGAAACTGCCCGACACCGGGCGGTAGGTGAGCAGTTCGCCGAGCGCCCGCATGATCACGAAGATCACCACGCCGGCCACCGCGTAGGCGAGCAGCAGGCTCGGCCCTGCCTTGGAGATGGCGGTGCCGGCCCCGAGGAACAGGCCGGTGCCGATCGCGCCGCCGATCGCGATCATCTGGATCTGCCGGCCGCCGAGCCCCCGCTCGTAGCCCTCGTCATCGGGGACCGGGTCGGTCGTCTCGTCGGTCGCCTCGGTCATCTGCCACCTCGCCTCCCCGGTTCGCGCCGACCGGTCGGCCGACACGCCCCGTCTTCCGGGTGAAACAGCAGTGAACCACGCGAAATGCGCCGCTACAGCGTGAATCCGATCATCCTCGAAATAATCGGACAATTCGAGCGAATGGGTGGGCCCCGATGGCTCAGCCTGCCATCGCCTCCAGCAGGCTCTCCTGCATCGCGCCCAGCCACAGGTAGGCGATCACCAGCGGCTTGCGCGAGTCGTTCTCCGGCAGGTCGTAGAGGCCGTCGTCGTCCTCCTCGGTGACCTCCAGCCGGGAACCCAGGGTCAGCCGCAGGTCGTTGAGCGCGCCCAGCCAGCGCGGGCAGTCCCCGGCGCCGACCGCGACCACGCCGCCCTCGCCGCCGAGCCCGTCCAGCGCCCGGACCACCGTGAGGGCGTCCTCCCGCTTGCGGGCCCGCAGGTCCAGCTCGGTGTAGCGGCGGAACTCGGAGGCCATCTCGGCGTTCTGCGGGTCCTCGGGCGCGCCCGGGCCGCCGTACGCGTCGGGGAACAGCCGCAGCAGCGCCGGGTCCTCGGGCGCCTCGCTGGGGCCCTCGGCGAACAGCGCCGCCAGCGGGTCCTCGTGCTCGCCGCCGGGCGGCGGGCCGATCAGCTCCAGCATCTGCACTTCCAACGAGCGCAGGATGGAAGCCTCGAACTCGTCCAGCGGGATCGCCGCGCCGCCGCTCGCGGCGCTCTCGAACAAACCGGCCATGTGTTTCGGATCAGTCCCTCGTGGATCGGTGGGTGGCGGGCCGTCAGTCGTGCTGCAGGGTGGCCCACAGGCCGTAGCCGTGCATCGCCTGCACGTCGCGCTCCATCTCCTCGCGGGTGCCGCTGGAGACCACCGCCCGCCCCTTGGTGTGCACGTCCATCATCAGCTGACGCGCCTTGTCCTTCGGGTAGCCGAAGTAGCTCTGGAAGACGTACTGCACGTAGGTCATCAGGTTGACCGGGTCGTTGTGGACGATGGTCACCCAGGGAGTGTCCGGCTCCGTGACCGGAACCCCCTCCACTTCCGGGCGCTCGATCTCCACCGGCGCGACACTCACAGTCCGTCTCTCCTCGTCGACCTCGATCTTCCCCCTCGGCCCATGCTTCCATCCGAGGGACTCCGGAGCGAATCAGGGTCGTCCGACACGTGACCCCGGGGGGAAATCGTCACTCTGACGCTAAGTGGTAGTAGCATCATTCCCATGGACGCCATCACCGCGCAGCGCAGCTCCGCGCTGCTCACCGACCGCTACGAGCTGACCATGCTGCAGGCCGCCCTGCGCAGCGGCGCCGCCCACCGCCGCTCGGTCTTCGAGGTGTTCACCCGCCGCCTGCCGAACGGCCGCCGCTACGGCGTGCTGGCGGGCACCGGCCGGGTGCTGGACGCCGTGGAGAACTTCCGGTTCACCACGCCCCAGCTCGACTGGCTCGCCGACCAGCGGGTGGTGGACGAGGACACGCTGCGTTACCTCGCCGACTACCGCTTCACCGGCGACATCCACGGCTACCCCGAGGGCGAGGTGTACTTCCCCGGCTCGCCGCTGCTGACCGTCGAGGGCAGCTTCGCCGAGGCGGTGATCCTGGAGACGGTGATCCTGTCGATCCTCAACTTCGACTCGGCGATCGCCGCCGCGGCCTCCCGGATGACCGCCGCCGCCGGGGACCGCCCGGTGATCGAGATGGGCGCCCGACGCGCCCACGAGCAGGCCGCCGTCGCCGCCTCCCGGGCCGCCTACCTGGCCGGTTTCTCCGCCACCTCCGACCTGGAGGCCGGCTTCACGTACGGCATCCCCACCACCGGCACCGCCGCGCACGCCTTCACCCTGCTGCACGACAGCGAGAAGGACGCCTTCACCGCGCAGATCGAGTCGATGGGCCGCGCCACCACCCTGTTGGTCGACACCTACGACCTCGCCGAGGCGGTCCGCACCGCCGTCGAGGTGGCCGGCCCCGGCCTCGGCGCCGTCCGGATCGACTCCGGTGACCTGACGCTGCTCGCCCACCGGGTCCGCCGCCAGCTCGACGACCTCGGCGCCACCGGCACGAAGATCATCGTCACCTCCGACCTCGACGAGTACGCCATCGCCGCGCTGGCCGCCGCCCCCGTGGACGGCTACGGCGTCGGCACCAGCCTGGTCACCGGCAGCGGCCACCCGACCTGCGCGATGGTCTACAAGCTGGTCGCCCGCGAATCCGCCCCCGGCGGCGAACTCGTCCCGGTCGCCAAGCGCTCGGCCGGCGGCAAGATCAGCATCGGCGGACGCAAGTGGGCCGCCCGCCGCCCCGACGCCGACGGCGTCGCCGAGACCGAGGTGGTCGGCACCGGCCCGGTGCCCGCCGACCTGGAGCCGCACCTGCTGCACGTCCCGCTGATCACCGGCGGCGAGGTGGTCGGCCGCGAACCGCTGGACGCCGCCCGCGAACGCCACCGCCGCGCCCGCGCCACGCTGCCGCTGTCCGCCACCCAGCTGTCCCGCGGCGAGCCGGTGATCGGCACCGAGCGGCACACCGGCTGAACCCTTCCGCCGCCGCCCGGCACTGCCTAGAGTGCCAACCGCCCCCGACACCACTGCGGCCGACACCCCCGGGCTTCGGACCGCACCACCCAACGAGAGAAGACCAGCCATGCACCGGGCCCTGATCGTCGTCGACGTGCAGAACGACTTCTGCGAAGGCGGCAGCCTTCCCGTCGCCGGCGGGGCCGAGGTCGCGGCCGCGATCACCGACCTGATCGCCGACTCCGCACCCGGCTACGCCCACATCGTCGCCACCCGCGACCACCACATCGAACCCGGTGCGCACTTCGCCGCCGAACCCGACTACGTCCGCTCCTGGCCCGCGCACTGCGTGGCCGGCACCGAAGGCGTGGGATTCCACCCCAACTTCGCGCCCTCGGTGACCTCCGGGGCGATCGAGGCGGTGTTCTCCAAGGGCGAGTACGCCGCCGCCTACAGCGGGTTCGAAGGCCTCGACGAGCACGGCGGCACGCTCGCCGACTGGCTGAACGAACGCGGCATCACCGACGTCGACGTGGTCGGCATCGCCACCGACCACTGCGTCCGCGCCACCGCCCTGGACGCCGCCCGGGAGGGCTTCGCCACCCGCGTCCTGCTCGACCTGACGGCCGGCGTCGCACCCGCCACCACCACCGCCGCGCTCGACGAACTGCGCGCCGCGGGCGTCGAACTCACCGGCACCCCCGTGGTCCACGGCTGACTGAACGTCACCTCCCTATCGAGCGGCGCCTGTTGAGTTTCACGGACGCCAACTCCGCGCGGCTCAGCGCTCGGTGACCACCAGCGCCACCACGTCCTCGCCGCCGATCCGGTACGCCTCGGCCAACTCGCCGCCGACCGCGTCCCGTTCGGCGGCGAGCCGGGACGAGCCGACGTACACCACCCGCACCCCGAGGTACTCCATCCGGTGCTGCCCGGCCCGCACCCAGGCCGCGTCGCCCTCGCTGACGCAGCGCACCTCGGAGTCCACCTCGACCGCCACCGCCGCCTCCGGCCAGAACAGGTCCGGCACCGCGATGTACGTGCCGCCGCGCATCCGCAGCTCCGGGCCGGACAGCGGCAGCGGCAGGCCCTGCTCGGCGGCCAGCTCCCTCAGCGACGCCAGCGCCGACTCCCGCTGCGCGGCCAGTAGTTCGTCCACCGCCGCACGCACCCGCGGCTCCGCCAGCAGGCCGGCCTCGGTCAGCTCCGTCAGCAGCTCGGCCGCGCTTTGGCCGCCCTCGCGCGCCAGCGCCTCGCGCAGCACCGCCCGCAGCACCCCAGGGGCGACCAGACCGGACTCGAACGCGCCCTGCTCGGACCACTCGCGGATCGCGTCCGCCACCGCCCGGGCGACCGGCGCGCAGACCAGACCGTGCACCTCGCGGGCCACCAACTCCCGTTCGGTGCGCCGGATCCGGACCTGCCCGGCGTCCCGCAGCCGGCGCTGCCGGGGCACCAGCACGTCCACCCCGAACACCGCGGGCAGCCGCGGCATCGACACGAACCCGTACAGCGCCAGCGCCGCCGCCCCGGTGATCACCGCGCGCTCCCGGCCGCCCTCGGCCCGGCCGTTCTGAGCGGCGTACAGCAGCGCCGCCCAGATCCGTTGCTCCGGGGTCGGCGGACCCTCCTGAAGCAGGTACACCCGGGGCAGCAGGCGCTGCCACGGACCGCCCTGCCGGCAGTGTTCGCTCACCAGGCGGGCCGGCACGCCGCGGGCGCGCAACTGGCTGGCCGTCACCACATTCTGCTGGCGCCGGGCGAGCTCTTCGAGAGAGGTGGGCTGCTGCGGAATCCGGTAGCTCATGCCGACAACACTCCCCCTCGCCTCCGACAGTCAACTCCATACCTGATGGTCTGTTACCCAACCGTCGTCAAACCGGGACTGCTCTGCACTAAAGTCCCCATACCCTCACCCATTCGGCGGATCGGACGTTCGAACCGTTGTCGGATCAGATCGGACTTGACGCCTACAATCCGATTTTCGGGGGATCCACACATCATTGCGATCCGGCCGGACCCGGCCGCCCACCTGCGCAATCTGACCGACCGTGACCGATCCCACACGCAGCGGCACGCCCCGCGGCGTCGGCGGGCGTTCCGAATTGCCTACCATCAGGCACATGTCCCGCGACGAGTCATCCGCCCAGCGCGCCGCCAGACTGCGCCTCGGCCGCCTGCCCGGCTACGTCCGCCAACCCGATCCCGCCCGGCGCGGCGGAGAGGACGGACGTGCGTACAAGAAGGGCTGGGAAGTACGTTTCACGGCGCGCAGCGAAGAGGAGATAACCGAGATCCGCGAGCTGGTCACGGCCGCCGGGTTCGCCCCCGCACGGCCGTTCTTCAAAGGCCACCAGCTGATTCAGCCGGTGTACGGAATCGCCGCCGTACAGGCCTACCTGGCCGCCCGCGAGGCCGCCGAGGAAACCGGCCGGATCCGCCGCACCGCCGGCATCCCCGAGCAGTCGCGCCGCGAGCCCGACAGCGTGGCCGCCGCCGCGCGGGCCGCCGAAGCGGCTGCCGCCGAGGCCGCGAACGCGGCTGCGGCGCAGGCCGACGCACAGGCCGCCCCGCAGGCCGGTGGGCCGGTCGAGGGCGTCAGGGCCGCTGTGCCGCCCGTTCGGGAGGCGGGTGGCCCCGAGGGCCACTGACCGCCCCGCACGGTCGCCAGGGAGCCCTTCTGGGCTCCCTGGGGCGGTTTTTGACGGACCGTCAGGCCGCCGGGTTGGCGATCACCGCCGATTCGGCGGTCCGGCGTGCCGGTCCGCACCCGCGGTGGTTCAGACCTCCGCCGGAGCGTGGTCGATGTGCACGGTGGCCGCCAGCAGTCGGGGGACGGCGCGGATCAGCGCCCGCTCGGCGGCCACCGCCACCCGGTGACCGGCCACCACCGTCAGCGTGCGGTCCACCACCACGTCCGCCTCGGCGCGCAGCGCGTGCCCGATCCAGCGCATCCGCACCGCGCCCACCGCGCGCACCCCGTCCACGGCGGCGAGTTCCCGTTCCGCCACGTCCACCAGGGCCGGGTCGACGGCGTCCATCAACCGTCGGCCCACCTCGCGCACCGTGCCGCGCAGCACCAGCAGGATCGCCACCGTGATCAGCAGCCCCACCACCGGATCGGCGAGCCGCCAGCCCAGCGCGCTGCCGGCCGCACCCAGCAGCACCGCCAGCGAGGTCAGCCCGTCGGTGCGGGCGTGCAGGCCGTCCGCGACCAGCGCCGCCGAACCGATCCGCCGGCCGGTGGCGATCCGGTAGCGCGCCACCCACTCGTTGCCGACACACCCCGCGACGGCCGCCACCGCCACCGCCCACAGGTGCCCCACCGGCTGCGGGTGCAGCAGCCGGTCCACTGCCGTCCAGCCCGCCACCAGCGAGGACGCCGCCACCGCCAGCACCACCGCGACGCCCGCCAGATCCTCCGCCCGCCCGTACCCGTACGTGTAACTGCGGTTCGCCGCCCGCCGGCCGAGCAGGAACGCCACGCCCAGCGGGACGGCGGTCAGCGCGTCGGCGGCGTTGTGCACGGTGTCGCCGAGCAGCGCCACCGAACCCGACAGCACCGCGACCACCGCCTGCGCGGCGGCGGTCAGGCCGAGCACCGCCAGCGAGACCCACAGCGTGCGCAGGCCCTCGGCCGAGGACTCCAGCGCCGCGTCCACCCGGTCGGCGGCGTCGTGCGAGTGCGGGCGCAGCAGGTGGGCCAGGCGGTGCCCGAGACCGGTCGGGTGTCCGTGCTGGTGCCCGTATCCGTGCCCGTCTTCGCGCCCGTCTTCGCGCTCGTGTCCGCGCCCGTCTTCGTGCCCGTTTTCGCGCTCGTGACGGTCCAGGTGCGCGTGCGTGGGCCGGTGTGCGTGTTCGTGGTGGTGCTGCCGGTTCGATGTGTGATGGTGGTCATGCCCGTGGTCCGGGTTTCGCCCGTGAAGGTGAGCCCCGTTGCCGTGTCCGCGTTCACCCATGAGGCCTACAGTGGCACACCAACTGCCTTGCAGCCACTGCCGATCTACCACCTCTGACCAGGTGCGACGCGCTCGCAGCTGCGTCCACCGAGCAGCCGCTGCCGACGGCTCGTCACGCAACACTCCGCAGCGGATCCACGCCCGGGCATCTCAGCAGACTTGTCACCCACAGCACCCGCCCGAGGGCCTAGAGTGAGCGTTGACGCTCCCCGTCCGGACCCAGATCGAGAGGCAGCTGATGTGACCAATCGTCATGTCCCGGCCGCAGGCTCGGCATTCGCTGATCGGTCCACCGAACTTCCGCAGGTGTCCGTCGAGTTCGCGGCCTTCTGCGAGCTGCACGAACCGCGGTACCGGAGCTACGCCCGGGTCTGGTTCCAGGAACCCGCCGCCGCCCACCGGGTGGTCCGGCTCGCGCTGCGCGAGCTGGCCGAGGTCTGGCCCGCGGTGCTCGGAAGCTCCAACCCGGCCGCCGCGGCCTGGCAGATCCTGCGCGACACCGTCACCGAGCAGCACGCGCTGGCCGGTGCCGAACGGCCGCGCCCGGACGTCGACGCCGAGGAGGACCTGGCGATCCTGCACTACGTGGTCGGGCTGGCCACGCCCGAGATCGCCGACGTGGTGGGCGTCGACACCGCCAGCATCACCAGCCAGCTCCGGCAGACGCACCGGCGGCGCACCACCGACTGGTGACCGGCCTCCGACACGGGCCGACGGCAGGCGCGCAACGAGTACCGCACGCCCCCGGATTGTCCCGGCCGCCGGGACACGCTTCCGCGCGCGGTCTCCCGCGACGCCCACTCCGGTCGCACGCGCACCTTCCGTGAGCGAGATCACCGCCGGCGCCGCTACCGGTCCGCCGTCCACCGGCGAAGGATGACGTCCTGTCACCCTTCGCCAGAGGAGTTCCCGAATGCCCATCGCCCACGCCGTGGCCATGTTCCGGCACCAGGCCGACGCCTGCGCGGAACTCGGCTCCCCACTGTCCGCCGCCCTGCTCCGCCGGGCCGCCGAGGACCTCGCCGAGGCCGGCCCGTGCGCCGAGGCGATCGCCGGCCACGAGGACGCACCCGGCCCGTCGGCCGTCGCGCTGCGCCTGCTCGGCGCCGTCCACGCCCTGGTGATCTCCGGCCGGGCGCCCGCTCTCGCCGCCCACTACCCGAGCGCCGGCGGCACCTTCGACCCCGCCGACCCCGACGCCCCCTGGCCCGCGTTCCGCACCACCGTCGCCGAGAACCTGCCGTGGATCCGCGAATGGCTCACCCGCCCGCCGCAGACCAACGAGGTCGGCCGCGCCAACCTGCTGCTCACCGGCCTCGCTTGGGCACAGCGCCAACTCGCCGCACCCACGCCGCTGCCGGTGCGGCTGCACGAACTCGGCTCCAGCGCGGGCCTCAACCTCCTTGCCGAGCAGTTCCGTTGCGTCTCCCCCGGCTTCGCGTACGGCCCGGCGGACTCCCCCGTGGTACTCGCCGACGCCTGGCAGGGCGAGCCGCCCACCTGGCTGCGGGACGCCCCGCTCCAGCAGGTGGTGGAACGGCACGGCTGCGACCCGACCCCGATCGACCCGCGCTCCGCAGACGGCGCACTCGCCCTGCGCGCCTACCTGTGGGCCGACCAACTCCCGCGCCTGGAACGGCTGAACGGCGCACTCGCCCTCGCCGAGAAGCTCCCCGCCCCCGTCGAACCGATCGGCGCGGCCGAGTTCCTCCGCGACGTCCAGGTCGCCGACGGGACCCTCACCGTGGTCTGGCACTCGATCATGCGCCAGTACGTCCCCGCCGAGGAATGGCGTTCTGTAGAAACCGAGTTGGACCGCCTGGCAACCTCCTCCAGCCCGTCCGCGCCGTTCGTCCACATCGCCCTGGAACCCCGCCGGGTCGGCGACGGACACCGCTTCCTGCTCACCACCCGCCTCGGCACCGGCCCCACCACGGTCCTCGCCGAAGCGATGCCGCACGGCCTGCCCGCATGGACCCTGACGAACGGCGACCCCGCGCTCTCCGCCCTCTGATCAACTCCCCGCGTGCCTCACTCCGGTGACGTCGTAGCGGTGGTGCACCGGATCGTGGATCAGATAGCGGGCGAAGGACTCCACGGTGAACCGGGCACCATCGCTGCGCAGCCCCGTGCGCGCGCGGGCGGCGTCCGGCACCGCCTCGAACGAGCGGGCCAACTGCTCGGCGCCGTCCGCGAGTTCCTCGGAAACCACGGCCGCCTCCTGCTCGCCGTAACGCTCCTCGACGGCAGTCGCGTCCTGGTCCCAGTTGGCGAACAGCGGGTCGTCCTCGGCCAGCATCAGCTTCAACCGCACATCGAACAGCCGGAACACGTCCCGCACATGGCACGCGTACTCCAGCACCGACCACACCTCCGCCCGCGGCCGCTCCCGCAACACCGCCGGATCACCCGCCAGCAACTCCGTCCAAGCCGCCGCATTCGCCCGAATCATGCCCGGGACCTGCTCGAACCCCACGGCCGACGTGTCCAGCCCGCACTCCGCGCAGGGGCGCTCGAGCACCCAGGTCCAGTCCTTGGTGTCAGGAATCATCATGCCCCCAGCATCACCCGCCCCCACCCCACCCCACCAGGCCCACCACCGCCACCGACCATCGAGATCCCGCCACCCCCACCGCACCCTGCCAAGCGCAGCAGCGCCCCTCCCACCGGTCTCGCTCACCTCCACCACCAGAGCCCGCCCACGCGGCACCACATGAAAGTCCACATGCACACACCCCGCCACCGAACGCAGAACGGCTCCCCCACGAACGCCCTCACCGTTCGCCGGAGAGCCGCCACTGACGAGCCCACTCAGCGCTGGTACGGATTCCCCCCTGCCGACGGCTGCTGCGGCGGGTACGGCGCGTGTTGCTGCTGCGCGTACGGCGGCGGCGGGTAGCCCGGACCAGGCTGCTGCCCATAGCCCCCCGGCTGCGGCGGCGGGTAGCCATAACCGGGACCCCCGCCAGGTCCGCCGCCGCTGCCGGCCTTGGAACGCCGGACCAGCACCACGATCACCACAACGACGATCAGACCGAGAACACCGCCGCCGAACACACTCAGCATCCAACTGCCGCCCTTGGAGTCACTGCTCGCCTGCGGCAAGGTCGCACCGCTCCCAGCCGGAAGGGCCTGCGTCGGATCCGACGCGCCAGCCCCAGGAGACGCCGAGGTGGTGCTCTTCGGCTGGTCGCTACACGTGGCGCGCTTGAGCAGCGGATTCTCCTTCGGCCCGTTATCCACCTGAGGGTTGGCCGCCAGCGAACCGCTGGGAGAGGCAACACCGTAGCCGTACTGATCGTTAGGGAACGATCCCTTGCCTTCCGGCTTCGCCGCACTCTTGATCATCCGGTTGATGACCTGCCCCGCCGAAAGGTTCGGGTACTTCGATCGCGCCAGGGCCGCAATGCCGGAAACGTAGGCCGCCGACTCGGAGGTGCCATCAGCCGCGGTATAACCCTTTTTCTGATTCGCGTGGTAAACGTTCACCGCAGGTGCCGCCACTGTCACCTGCGGGCCAGTGGTCGATTTCTCCCACAGGTCACCGCTCTCCGCGACTCCAGAGACTGCCACTACTCCCGGGAAGCAAGCGGGGTTCGCAATCGGGACACCAGCAGTGTTTCCAGTGGCGGCGACGAGAACTACGTCCTTCTGGATGGCGTAGTTGATCGCTTCTTTGTACCCGTCCTCAGTGGACCTACCGCCACCGAAAGACATGTTGATGACCTTGGCGTTGTTGTCAACGGCATAATGAATGGCCTTGGAAAAGTCCGTTCCGGTGATATTTACACCGGTCTTGATCGGGAGGATCTTCGCCTTGGGGGCAATGCCCATCACGCCTTGGTTGCCACCGTGCCCGTGTCCGGCAATGTTGCTGGCCATGCCGGTGCCGTGGCCCTCGCTGTCGTTCCGGGCATCCGTACCGGCACTGGTGAGATCAAGACCAGGAAGAACTTGCCCGGTCAGGTCCGGGTGATCCGCGTCAACCCCACTGTCAATGACCGCAACGATCACCCCCTCGCCTTGGCTGATCGGCCAAACCTTTTCGGCCGCACGGTAGTTCTTCAACGCCCACTGACCGTCGCGAATGGTGTCCGCGACGGCAGGCTCAACACTGGCCCCCAACAGCACGGCCACCACTACTGCCGCGACCGACCACGGCCGAGCCCCAAGTCCCCCTGCCACTTTCATCCCCCTCGGCAACGACCCCAAATGCGTCGCCCTCAATCAACGGAACGGTCCCCCGACATCGGCTCACCGACATCGAGGGACCGTCATACAACTGCCACATCAGCGCTGGTACGGATTCCCCCCGGCCGGCGGCTGCTGCGGCGGATACGGCGCCTGCTGCTGCGGGTACGACGGCTGCGGCGGGTAGCCCTGCCCAGGCCGCTGCCCATAGCTCGGCCCAGGCTGCTGCGGCGGGTAACCATAGCCCGGCCCCCCACCAGGACCGCCGCCCTGCCCGGCCGGACCACCGGGCCCGCCACCGTTGCCGTTCTTGGAGCGACGGACCAGCAACACGATCACCACAATGACGATCAGACCGACAACACCGCCGCCGACTGCGATCAGCATCCCGTTGCTGCTCTTGGAGTCACTGCTCGCCTGCGGAGTGGTGGAACCGCTGCCGGCCTGAGGCGTCTTCACAGGATCCGTGGCACCCGCCCCCGGGGACTTTGAGGACGAACCATCACCCGAACCCGCGCGATGGAGCAGCGGATTCTCCTTCGGCCCGTTGTCCACCGCCGAGTTAGGGGCCAACGCGCCAGCCGGAGACGCGATGCCATACCCGTACTGATCATTCGGGAACGGACCCTTGCCCGGCACCTGCACCGCACTCTCGATCATCCGGTTGATGACCTGACCTGCCGACAGGTTCGGGTACTTCGACCGTACCAACGCAGCGATCGCGGACACATACGCCGTTGAGTCGGACGTACCGTTCGCTGTGCCGTAGCCCTGCTTCTCGTTCGCCCGGTAGATGTTGACACCTGGAGCTGCGAGCGTCACCTGGGGCCCAGTGGTCGACTTCGGCCAGAGGTCACCCCTCTCATCGATCGCCGTAGCCACGACCACTCCCGGGGAAGCCGCCGGGTAGCCGATCTTCAGGCTGGAATCGTTCCCGGGTGCTGCAACGAGGACAACATCCCTCTGCACGGCGTAGTTGATGGCATCCTGGTACCCAGCATCGGACTCGCTTCCTCCACCGAAGGACATGTTGATGACCTTCGCGCCGTGGTCGACCGCGTAGCGAATGGCATCGCCGAGTTCCGTTTCACTGCCGGCCTGGGAATTTTCGCCGATCCCAAGGTTAATCTTCACGGGCAGGATCTTGGCTTTGGGCGCAAGTCCCATGATTCCCGCATTGTCACCATGGCCGCGCCCAGCAATAATGCTGGCCATACCGGTTCCGTGACCCTGAGTATCAGTTCGCCCGTCCTTGCCAGGGCTTGTGAAGTCAGTCCCGGAGAGAACCTGGCCGGCCAGATCGGGGTGGTTCCCAACACCGCTATCGAGGACTGCGACGATGACGTTCTCGCCCTGGCTGATCGGCCAAATCTTCTCGGCCGCACGGTAGTTCTTCAACGCCCACTGACCGTCGCGAATGGTGTCCGCAGCAGCCGGCCCAGCGCTGGCGCCGAACAGCACGGCCCCCAGCACTGCCATGACCGACCATGGCCGCGCCCCGCGTCCGACTCCCACCTTCAACTCCCCCCAGCAACGCCACAAGCGCAGCGCTCACTCAACGAAACGGTCCCTCGACATCGGCTCACCGATATCGAGAGACCGCCAAACCACCGCTCTCTCAGCGCTGGTACGGATTCCCGCCGGCAGGCGGTTGCTGCGGCGGATACGGCGCCTGCTGCTGCGGGTACGGCGGCTGCGGCGGGTAGCCCTGCCCCGGCTGCGGCTGACCATAACCACCAGGCTGCTGCGGTGGGTAGCCATAGCCCGGCCCCCCACCAGGACCACCCGGCCCGGCCGGCCCGCCGGGCCCGCCACCGTTGCCACCCTTGGAACGACGGACCAGCAGCACAATCACCACAATGACGATCAGACCGAGAACACCGCCGCCGACCGCGATCAGCATCCCGTTGCTGCTCTTGGAGTCACTGCTCGCCTGCGGCGAGGTCGCACTGCCCCCAGTTGGAGGGGCCTGCGCCGGAGCCGACGCACCAGGCTCGGGAGATGTCGAGGTGGTGCTCGCCGGTTGGTCGCTGCACACCGCACGCTTGAGCAGCGGGTTCTCCTTCGGCCCGTTGTCCACCTGCGGGTTGGCCGCCAACGCACCACCAGGAGACGCAATACCGTAGCCGTACTGATCGTTGGGGAACGATCCCTTACCTTCCGGCTTCACCGCACTCTTGACTATCCGGTTGATGACCTGCCCCGCCGAAAGGTTCGGGTACTTCGATCGCACCAGGGCCGCAATGCCGGACACATAGGATGCCGCATCGGAGGTGCCATCGCCCTTGCTGTAACCCTTTTTCTGATTCGCGTGGTAGATGTTCACTGCTGGTCCCGCTACTGTCACCTGCGGGCCAGTCGTCGAATTCACCCACATGTCACCGTTCTCCGCGACCCCCGAAACTGTCACCACTCCCGGGAAGCAACCGGGGGTCTCTACCGGGATACCTGCGGTGTTTCCACTGCTGGCGACGAGGACTACGTCCTTCCGAATGGCATAATCGATCGCCTCTTTGTACCCGTCCTCAGTGGATCTGCCGCCACCGAAAGACATATTGATGACCTTGGCGTTATTGTCAACGGCATAATGAATGGCCTTGGAAACGTCCGTTCCCACAAGGTTCATATCGGTTTTGATCGGGAGGATCTTTGCCTTGGGGGCGATCCCCATCGCGCCCTCGTTGTTACCGTGGCCGTGTCCGGCAATGTTACTTGCCATGGCAGTACCATGGCCTTCGCTGTCGGTCCGCCCGTCCGCGCCGGGACTGGTGAGATCAAGACCGGGAAGAACTTGATCAGTCAGGTCTGGATGATCTGCGTCAACACCGCTGTCAATGACCGCAACAATCACCCCCTCGCCCTGGCTGATCGGCCAAACCTTTTCAGCCGCACGGTAGTTCTTCAACGCCCACTGACCGTCGCGGACCCAGTCCGCGGCAGCCGGCCCGGCACTGACACCCCACAACAAGGTTCCCGCAGCAAGCGCGGCCAGGCCGCGTACGGATCGGCTGGTCGTCAAGCCCCGTCACCCCACTTGTTGAAGCGGCCGCCCCGCAGACCATCGGATCTGCGGGACGGCCGGTCGTGTTCGACTGTTCTACTGACCGAACGTCATTCCACCACGTTCGGGTTGACCTGATCTCCGGATGCCCAGGTTTCCTCGTCCTCGACGAGGTAGTCCGGGCGGTCCTTGCCGCGCTTCTTGTCCTTCTTACCGGCCTGGCCGTGACCGCCCATGCCGCCGCCGTGCCCGGCACCGGCCTGACCCGGACCGCCGGCCTGGCCGCCCGCGCCACCCTGACCGAAGCGGTTACGGCCGATACCGGAGCCACCTTCGGTAAAGGCACGTCCACCATTGGTGGCGTGGGTCGACTCACCGATCACGCCGCCGGCCTTGCCGGTCAGGCTCCCACCGGAACGCGCTCCGATGCCACTACCACCGGCACCGCCGCCACCGCCCAGGCCGCCACCGGAGCGTCCGCCAAGTCCGCTGCCGCCAGCACCGCCAGCACTGGCGCCACCCGGGCCACCGCTGCCGCCCAAGCCACCGGAACCAAAGGTCCCAGCCTTGGAGACACTGTTTCCGCTGAACCCGGCACGACTACCGCCGATGCCGGAACCGCCACCGAGCAGCCCGCCATCTGTACGGCCGATCGGACCGCCGCCGACACCGACGGTCGGCCCGGGCCCACTGCCTCCAGACGGGCCATGTCCGATGCCCGCACCGCCAGTGCCGCCGATCGTCCCGGTGCCCCCACGGACGCCGCCGGTTCCACTCTGCATCCCGTCGATGCCCGTTCCCGGGCCCTTCGGCTGCGCGACCGGGTTGGCGGTTCCGCCGGAGATGCCCGCATCGGTCGGGCGGACCACAGCAGGCTGCAGTTTCGGAGCCTGGGGCGTCGACCTCTGCCCGGAGACGCGGGATCCGGACGAGGATCCCGATCCCGAACTGCTCTGATTCAAGCCAGCACTGACACCGGCAATCATCGCTCCAAGAGCGCTGATACCACCGTTGTCCGGAGGAGCCAGGTCCTGGCCGTCCTCGCGCCTCTTCCCCGGCGGTGGCGGCGGTGGCGGCGGCGGCTTCAGGTAGCTGGTAGTGCTCCGATAGCTGGCCGCCAACACCTGCATCACGGTGACCGCTTGCTGCTTGCGGCTGTCCGCGACAGCCGTGCGAGTGTCCTCGTTGTCGATGCCGACGGTCTGCTGCGCGCTGTCGCTGATCGCGTCGCCGACCTTGTCCCAGAAGCCGGGCTCCTCGGGCATGTCGCTCTTGGCCTTGTCGATGGCCTCCGACATCATCTGCAGCGCGTTGGCGGCGTCGTTCGAGTAGGCCGCAACGTTGTTGACGGTGTTGGCGAGCGACGTCATCCGCGAGTAGAACGCGTTGCTGGTGTCGCCTTCCCAGGTGTCGCTGGCGTCGGCGGCCGCAGTGTTCAGCGCGGTGCGGATCTGCTTCAGGGTGTCGGTGGCGCGACGCCACGGGTCGGCGGCTGCCATGACCGCGCCGGAGTCCATCGACTGGACCATCTCGCGCATCTGGCCATGGCTGTAGGAGTAGAAGTTGGTCATGTCGGTCACGATTGGCTCCCCTCACGCCGAACAGTGCCTCGGCCGCGACCCGGCTCCGCTGTCTTCCGAATGATCACCACTGCGGCCTCGGCTCCCCGCTGCCCGCCGGAGAGACGTTTCCGGCCGGCGGCGCGGCCTGAGGTGCCGCCGAGGTGGTGCGCTGAGTCGAGGTCACGGGGCTGGGGGCCACCGTGGACCAGCCGTCACTCGCCAGCTTCAGGTGCTTGCTGGTGTCGTGCTCGTTTTCCTCGTAGTTGGTCGCGGTCCGGTCCGCGTTCCGCTGGGCCTCGTCGATCGCCTGCTGGATACCGTCGAGGACCTCCTTCAGCGCGTCCCGCATCTGGCCGTACTTGGCATGCAACGCCTCGGCCTCCGCGAAAGTGCCGAAGGCCGCCGGGGCCAGACCGGTCTGGCCGTGGACCTTCGCGCCGCCTGCGCCGTCTTCGAACTCCTTGAGCAGTCCTCGGACTTGCGCCGCGAACGCGCGCAGGCTGTCGACCTCTACCTGGAAGCCCTTGCCGCCTGTGCTCATCTACTCGTACCTCCCCCGTACCTGCTGCCCGTCGGACTGCCCGCTTGCTGCCTGGGGCCTGATGGATAGTTGGCTCCAATCCATATGTCTAACACATGGAACGGCCCGTCAAAACGCCCCCTGCTGAGGGTAGGTGGAGTCAGGGGGTGGAGGCGGTGGCTGCGAGGGCCTGACGGCAGAGGGAGTCGGCGCGGCGGGTGGTTTCGGGGAGGCGGTAGGACGGGGTGAGTGCGAGGGTGACGGCGGTGGCTTCGGGTAGACCGATGCGGTGGCCGACGGAGAGGAAGACGGGTTTGACGCCCTGCCGGGTGCGGACGGCGCGGCCGACCGTCTCGGGGCCGTCGAGGAGCGGGGACCAGTCGCCGCGGTGCTCGCCGGGTGGTTCGTGGGTGAAGGTGAAGGGGGTCTTGGCGATTCCGAGGGTGGGCAGGCCGGTGTGGACGCCGAGGTGGCTGGCGAGGCCGAGGCGGCGGGGGTGGGCGAGGCCGTAGCCGTCGCAGACGACCAGGTCGGGGGTGCGGGTGAGCCGGGAGAGGGCGTCGAGGACGGCGGGGAGTTCGCGGAAGGCGAGCAGTCCGGGCAGGTAGGGGAAGGCCACCCGGCCGACTGCGGTGGCCTGTTCGACGACGTCGAGGGTCGCGTAGTCGAGCAGGACGGCCGCGGCGGCGACTACGTCGCGTTCGTCGTCGTAGGCGACGTCGACGCCGGCGATCAGGGTGCCGGGGCGGCGCGGGGGTTCGGGGCCCTCGGGGACGACCTGGGGGCGCAGGCGTTCCTGTTCGGCGCGGGCGGCTTCCGCGGTGGTGGGCCAGTCGGTCGGGACGGTCACGGCGACTCCGGGCGGGTCGGAAACGGGTGGCGCGGGGCGGCCACCCACCCCGGCGTTGTCCGTGCGCACGCTATCGCCCGCCGCCGAGGGGCGGGCAACGACGGTCCGGGCCGGCAGACGTGAGCCTGTGCGCCCCCTGTGCCCCCGGTCTGCTCAACTCCCAAGGGTTAGCCTGGACTTACCGATCCCGGCCGAGCAGTTCGGACCACCAAGGGTCTCGACCTCGGCTTCCCCGTCCGCGCGAAGGGTCGACCACCATGACGCGCC
Source organism: Kitasatospora sp. NPDC004614 (assembly GCF_042873675.1). NCBI lineage: Bacteria > Bacillati > Actinomycetota > Actinomycetes > Kitasatosporales > Streptomycetaceae > Kitasatospora > Kitasatospora sp. NPDC004614. Next base: position 90,761 of record NZ_JBIALR010000019.1, on the reverse strand, counting down.
TCCCCGCCCCGCAACCCGGCACCGTTCGCGCCCCCGCGCGAACCGCCCTCCGCCCCGCCCCGGCCCAGGTGAGCCGAGGCGCCCTGATCGCGACGGCCACCACCGTGGCTCTGCTGGCCGTGTCCGGTGAGACGGGGGTGTGGCGGGTCGCGGTGCTGGTGGCGTTCGCGATCGCGCTCGGCACGCTGTCCGCCGTCCTGCTCACCCCTCGTCCACACCTGCCCGCCGCCCTGAAGCCCGCCGCCCCGAAGCCGGTCGCCCGCCCGGAACCCGCACGCCAACCCGAATACGCCAACCAGTCCCGGTAGCCGCACCACCAACAGACGGCCCGAACGCAACGACTCCCGGGCCCGCGGCAGGTCGATGGCTGCCACGGGCCCGGGGCCCAACCGAATCGAACGGCCGCTAGGACGGCCGCCAGAACGGCCGTCAGGCGGTGGAGACCACCACGGTCTTGGCGGCCTTGTCGTGAATGCACTGCCGGTAGGGCTTGTCGAAGACGCCGAACAGGCCGTCGACGGGCCACCAGAGGCCGCCGCAGCAGATCAGCGCGGGGGCGACGAAGGTGGCGGCGCGGGTCCAGGCGGCGCTGGAGGTCGGGGACGAGCCGTCGGCGAGCATCGCGACGCGGACCTTCATCAGCTTCTTGCCGAGGGTCTGGCCGTCCCGGCTGAGCATCAGGCCCTGGTAGACCAGGAAGAGCCCGTAGCCGAGCCAGGCCGAGCCGACCCAGCCGTCCTGCCGGGCGAAGTTGACGAACGGCAGCAGCACCAGGACGGCGATGCCCTCCACCAGGATCCAGTCGACCACCGTGGCGAGGATCCGCGCACCCCAGCTGCCGAGCGGGGGCATCCCGGGGACGGGGCCGGGGCCGGGCGTGCCGTAGGGCGAGCCGTACGGGCCGCCGGGGGGCGGGGTCTGGCCGGGCGGGGGGCCGTCGCCGGGCGGCTGGTTGTTGTAGGGGGAGCCCGATCCGGGCGGCGCACCGTACTGGCCCCCGTAGCCGGGCGGCGTGTCGTAGGGGCTGTCCGCCGACGGCGGCTGCTTGTCGAAGGAAGGCTTGCCGCCCTCCTCCTCCGGCTCGGTCCCAGAGGGGTCGTTGGCGCTCATGCCCCGAGTAGAACACCGCAATTACTGCACTGTTGGGACATTTTCGACGTTTCTGTCCGTTTTGGCGGCATGCGACGGCACCCGCCTCCCACCGTGGTGGCGCGTCGGCTCTCAGCGCCGTCCCACCCGCACCACCCGGGTCCGGGCCGCCCGGTCGTGCCAGCCGCGTCGGGCGGGACGGTCCAGCAGCGGCGTGAACAGGCCCAGCAGCAGGACGGTGCCGAGCCCGCCCACCAACCAGCGCAGCAGCGAACGCCCGAAGCCGGGCGGGCGGGTGCTTCCCGCGGCGACCACCCGGATCCGGGCCAGCCGCTTGCCGAAGGTCTGGCCGGTCCGGGCGACCGGCAGCACCTGGTACAGCAGCGCGAACAGCACCAGCACCCCGAGCACCACGGCCAGCCGGCCCAGTACCACCTGGTCCAGCAGCCACACCTGGTGCTGACGCCCGGTCAGCCGGGCTGCCAGCTGCGCCTGCTCGATCTTCTTCCGGACGTGCTCCGAGACCGTGGCCGCCATCGGCACCGCGACGGCCGCCCCGACCACCAGCGTCACCGCCCCGTCCACCAGCCACCCGAACGCCCGCGCCGCCAGCCCGGCCGGGACGGGCGCCGGAACGGCCGGCCGCCGCCCCTCGCCACGAGCGCCGGCGGCACCGACACCGCCACGCACCCGCGCGGCAGGACCTTCCTCCACCTGGGCAGCCCTCGGCGGGCGCACCCGCTCACTGGTGACGTGCGCCACCCGCGGCTCCCGCGCGGCCCGCTCCACCGGCGCCGACTGTGACGACGACGACGGCGACGACGGCGACGGCGACGACGGCCCGCCGGCCGGCACCTCGCCGGGTGCCCCGTCGACGCCCCAGGACACCCGCCGCGGCGCCTCCCCGGTGTCCATCAGGCCCCGCTGCGCCCGCGGATCCGCCCGCCAACCCGAACCGGCAGCCGACTCGGCGGCCCGCACCTCCTCCACCGAAGCCGGAGCCGGAGCCGGAGCCGACACCGAAGCCGAAGGCGCACTCGCCCCGCGCAACGGCTCGGGCATCACCCCCTCGTACGCCGGTCGCGGTTCGTACAGCGACGCCGGCCCGGCCGACATCCCCACCGAGCCGTCACCGCCCGGCCCTCCCCCGGCAACGGCACCGCCGCCGCCCCCGCCGCCATGCCAGGGCGTCCCACCGAGCGGCTGGGCGGGGCGCGGCGCGACCTCCTCCACAACCACCGGCTCCGGCCCCCGAACCTCGGGCTCGACCGAGGCCCCCGCCCCCGCAGCGAACCCCTCCCGGACCTGACGCACCGGAGCACCCACCGGCGCCCGCCCGCGCTCCTGCGCCTCCCGACCCGTCCCGCCGCGCCGCGGTGCCACGACCGCCGCCTCCGGGACGGGCACCGGGCCCAGCCGCAGTGCGGCGGCGGTGGCCCAGGATTCGGCGGCGGCGGGCTGGAGCCCGTTGCCGGTGACGGCCCAGGGCGCGGGTCCGACCCGGTCGAGGCCCCGCACCTCGGCGGCGGCGGGCGGGGCCTCGACCGGGTCGGGGTGGGCGGGCATGTTGAAGGCGGTGTGGGCGCCCGTCTCGTCGAGGTAGATGGGGCCGGTCTCGATCAGCGGGCCGGCGGGTACGGCGGGGACGAGGCCGGGCGGGACGCTGTAGGGCGGCGGGCCGATGTAGCGGGCGACGAAGCGCGGGGGCTGGAGCTGTTCGCCGGGGGCGGGGGCGGCCCGGCTGGTGCCGGGGACCCAGGCGTGGCCGGCCCAGTAGCGGACGAAGCCGGGTACCGAGGGGTCGGGGTAGTAGCCGGGTGTTCCGGCGTCGGCGGGCACGGTCGTGCCGAGCATGGGTGCTGCGGTGGGGGGCCGGTCCGTCATTGCCTCTTCCTTCGTACCGGCACCGCGGCGTGCAGGTGTGCGGATGTGCGCAACAGGGCCGCGGGCGGAGAGTCGCCGGGCAGTCACAAAGGGTAGCGCCTGGAGGGGCCGGGCCCGCCGGGTTCACCGGATCTCGTGGAACCGGTGGTACGGGACGGACTCGAGTGGTAGGGCGCGAGTCCGGTGCGCCGGACGCCCGTCGCCCCGTCCGGAACAACCGGGGCGGCGGGGAAAAGGTTCTGCGGAAAGTCCGCCGGAAAGTTTCTCGGAAACCCGTGTAAGAGTGCGCGGCACCGCCGCTCTTTCCCTGCCGTGGGGCCGATCGGCGGCCTCACGCGTGGAGGCGAGAGGGTGAGCGGCCGTGGCCGGACAGTCGACCGGAGTGGTGGAGCAGGAGCTGGAGCTGGAACTGGTGCTGTCGCCGGAGCGCAGCGTCGCGGTGCCGGCGCGGTTGTCGTACGGGAGCCACGACCCGTTCGCGGTGTACGTGACGTTCCACCTGGACAGCGGGACGCCGGTCACCTGGGTGTTCGCCCGTGAGCTGCTGGTGGAGGGAACGTTCCGCCCGTGCGGCCAGGGCGACGTGCGGATCTGGCCGACCCGGGCGGGGCGGCGCAGCGTGCTGTGCATGGCGCTGAGCTCGCCGGCGGGCGACGCGCTGCTGGAGGCGCCGCTGCCGACGGTGGCGGCGTGGCTGGAGCGGGCGCACCGGCTGGTGCCGCCGGGTGCCGAGCTGGAGGCGATGGACCTGGACGGCTCGCTCGCCGAGCTGCTGGCGTGACGGCCCGCGCCGGGTCCGCTTCCGGGCCGGCCGGGGTGTTCAGCGGGCGGCGGGGGCCTTCTGAGTGTCGGCGCTGCCGAGCCCGTCGGGGCCGGTGCGCGGGGCGGGGAGGCGGACCGGCGGGGCGCCGGCGGCGCGGCGGCGGGAGTGCACGCTGACGGCGGCGACGGCCAGGAAGCACAGGCCGAGCAGGGGGTAGACGGAGGCGGGTGCCTGGCTCAGGGCGGGCAGTTTCTGGTCCAGGTCGCCCTTGTGCGGGATGATCCACATCGCGAAGGAGAGGAAGCCCAGCAGGGTGAGGCCGAACACGATCCGCCAGCGGTGGCGCCGGCCGGCGCCGGGGCGGGAGCGTTCGTGGGCGGCCTCGGCGGCGAGCAGCACCAGCATCGGCACGCACCACACCCAGTGGTGGGTCCAGCTGATCGGGGAGATCAGCACGGCGGTGACCGCTGCGGCGCACACGCTCCAGGCTTCGGCTCGGGGCGACCAGTGGGCGCTGCGGTGGGCCCAGGCGGCGATGGCCAGGCCGCCGACGGCGACCAGGGCGGCGAGCGCGGTGGCGGGCAGCCCGGGGTGCTCGGTGTGCAGTAGGCGGGCGGCCAGGCCGCTCAGTGACTGGTTGTCGACGATGACGGTCTTGCCGACCCGGGTGGAGTCGAACAGGTACTTGGTCCAGAAGCCCCAGGTGGCGTCGGGCAGGACCAGCGCGCCGATCAGGAAGGTGCCGAGGAACGCGCCGGCGGCGACCAGTGCGGCCCGGATCCGGCCGGTGATCAACAGGTAGACGGCGAACAGGCCGGGGGTGAGCTTGATGCCGGCGGCCAGGCCGATGGCGATGCCCTTGGTGCGGGCGTGGTCGGGGCGGGTGAGGTCCCAGAGGATCAGGCAGGCCAGGGCGAGGTTGATCTGCCCGTAGCGCAGGGTGGTGAAGACGGGTTCCAGCCAGACGCCCAGTCCGGTGATCAGGATCACGCCGATCGGCCGCAGTTCGCGGCGCGGCCAGCCGACCAGTTTGAAGGACAGGTGGGCGAGGGTGGCCAGCAGTAGCAGGTTCCCGACGGTGACGGCCACCCGCAGGAACGGGATGCCGAACCAGGTGGTCGGCACGAACAGCATGGCGGCGAACGGCGGGTAGGTGGCGGGCAGGTCCCACTTGGTGACCCGCAGCGCGTACAGGTCCTGGCCGTGGGCGACGGCGGCGCCCTCGGCCCGGTAGACGAGCATGTCGACCATCGAGGTGCCGACGAAGTGCCGGACGATCGCGTAGCCGAGCAGCGAGACCAGGGCGATCGCCGTGGCGGTGCGCAGCTGCCGCCGGGGGGCGGCGCGCAGGGCGGCGGTGATGTCGGCGAGCAGGCGGGCGGGTGCGGTGAGGGCGCGCTTCCAGGCCTGAACGGGTGATTGTTCGGGTCCGCCGGAGGATGTGGCGCGCTCTGCTTGCACCGTGGTCACTGTGTTGCTCCGTCCGCCGTCGACCTGTGCTGGGCCAGCAGCCGACACTACCCGACCGTCCGGTTCATGCCACCGGTCGCGGTCACGGCGGTCCTGATCGTCCTGGCCGGGCGGTTCGCGGTCGCCCCGGGCTCCCCTCCGGGGGCCTGCCTCGCGGTCACGGGGAAGTGTGACGGTGCGAGCGCGGCCCCGGCCCGGGGCGACCCCTTGTTCAGGTGCCGCACCTGGTGATCGGTCGGCCGACGCGGACGGCGGGCGACCTGCCGCCACATGCCGTGTGGGCGGCCCGCCGATGTGTGGTGATCGGCGTGCGCCCGACCCTAGCCGGGCGGGCGGGCCGGATCGGCGCGGCCGGGGCGGCATCAGGCGCCGCTGAGGACGTACTAGGGAGTACTTAAGGAAGAGGAGCGACACCGAGCTGTCGCCCCCGCGGTAACAGCTGCTGTGTCGGGTCATCGGTCCGTCAGTCCTTGCGGATCAGCCGGCCGGGGCGGCGCCGTTGCTGGCGCGGCAGTTCGACTTGGGTGCGGGTGTTGAGCCGCACCGCGATCTGGGCGCCGCCGAGTGCGGCGGAGCGGCCGAGGGTGACGTCGCCGCCGGTGCTCTCGGCGAGTTTGCGGACGATGTCCAGGCCGAGGCCGGTGGAGCCTTCGCCGCCGTGGCCGGCGCCGCGGCGGATCTCCGGGGCCGGGTCGGCGAAGCCCGGTCCGGCGTCGCCGACCAGGACGGTGACGCCGTCCTCGTCGGCGGTCAGGTCGACGGCGAAGGCGGTGCCGACGGCGGTGTGCCGGAACACGTTGCCGAGCAGCGCGTCGACGGTGGCGGCCAGGTCGCCGCGCTGCACGGGCACGGGTGCCGGTTCCTGGTCGCCGGCCAGCTGCCAGGGGCGGCCCTCGTCCTCGGCGAGGGCGGACCAGAAGGCGACGCGTTCGCGGATCACTTCGACGGCGTCGCAGCCGAGCACGACCGGTGGGGCGTCCACCGGGTCCCGGCGGGCGCTGCGGATGATCTGGTCGACCTCGCGTTCGAGCTGGGCGACGGCGTGCCGGGTGGCGTCGGCGGCGTCGCCGGCGCCGAGTGCGGCGGCGTTGAGCCGGAGCACGGTGAGCGGGGTGCGCAGCCGGTGCGAGAGGTCGGCGGCGAGTTCCCGTTCGGCGGCGAGCAGGTGGACGACGCGGTCGGCCATGGCGTTGAACGCGTAGGCGGCCTCCCGGAGCTCTTCGGGTGCGCCGGCCGCCTCGGGGCCGTCGACCGGGACCCGGACGGTGAGGTTGCCGGAGCCGAGCGTGCGGGCGGCGGTGGCGAGGCGGCGGGCGGAGCGGACGATCCGGGCGCCCATCCGGTCGGCGACCGCGACGGAGACCGCGACCAGGGCGAGCGCGACGCCGGAGAGCACCAGCCAGGCGGTGCCGACGCCGCGCGACAGATCGGAGTCCGGGACGAACACCTCGACCATGGCGACCCGGCCGTTGTCGACGGCGACGGGCTGGAGCAGGGCGTAGCCGCCGGGGGTGCGCAGGGTGCCGGTCCGCGCCCCGCGGCTCGGGTCCTCGGTGGGGCCGAGCTGCCCGGCGTCGACCCGGCCGCGGCCGACCACCTGGCCGCCGGGCAGGTGGACGGCGAGGCGGTCCTGGGCGCCGGCCTCGGTGGAGGCCAGGGCGCGGGCGACGGCGTCCCGGTCGGTGGTGATGGCGAGCGCGGGGCCGAGCGCGGCGGCCTGCCGCTGGGCGGTGGTGAAGGCCCGGTCGCGGGCGGTGTGCTGGACGACCAGGCCGAGCGGGATGAGGAACGCCAGTGCGACCATGACGGTGCCGGCGATGGCGGCCTTGACCATCGCCCAGCGCAGCGAGCGGAGCAGGCGCTTCATGTCGTGCACCCGACCGGTTCCGAGGGCGCTTCCAGCCGGACGCCGACGCCGCGCACGGTGTGCAGGTAGCGCGGGCTGGAGGCGGTCTCGCCGAGTTTGCGGCGCAGCCAGGACAGGTGAACGTCGATGGTCTGGTCGCCGCCGTAGGTCTGCCGCCACACCTCGGCGAGGATCTCCTTGCGCGGGACGACCACGCCGGGTCTGGCGGCGAGGAAGGCCAGCAGGTCGAATTCGCGCCGGGTGAGGTCGAGGCGTTCTCCGTCGAGCAGGGCCTCGCGGCGCTGCGGGTCGATGGCGAGGCCGCCGACCCGCAGGATTTGAGGGGCCATCAGGGAGCCGCCGCCGAGCCTGCGCAGGACGGCGGCCATCCGGGCCGTCAGGTGCTCGCCGGAGAAAGGTTTCACCAGATAGTCGTCGGCGCCGTCGTTCAGCAGCCGGACGATCTCCGCCTCCTCGTCACGGGCCGTGGAGATGATGACCGGTACGTTGGTCAGTCCGCGGATCATCTTGAGCGCCTCGCTGCCGTCCAGATCGGGCAGGCCCAGATCGAGGATCACCAGGTCGCAGCCGACCTGGGCGACTTCGCGCAACGCCTCCAGGGCGGTGCCGACGGAGCGCACGGCGTGGCCGGAGTCGGCCAGATGGCGGATCAGGGCGGAACGCACAAAGGGGTCGTCCTCGACCACAAGCACTGTTGCCATGGGGCTGCACGGTACGGCATCCCGACCAACTGGTCTGTACCTTGGGTGGCCCGAACGGGTCCGGCCGGCGCCTGACGGGTCCTCTGGAGCCGTGATCTGCAAGGTTGCTGAGGAATGGCCGGGGCACTGACCTGCCCGTGACCCGAGTACGGCAGGATGGGCCCGCGATGCGGAGCGGATGGGTTCAACTGGGCGCCTGGACGGCGGCCACCGGGGCGGCGGTGGCGCTGTCCTGGCTCGGTGTGCACGCGGTGCTCGCCGACACGGTGTACGAAGGGCCGGTGGCGCTGCCCCTGCCGTCGGCGGTGTCCTCGCAGCCGGGGCCCGCGGTGACGGTGCCGCCCGCACCCTCGGCGACGGGCGCCCTGCCGCCCGGCCCGGACGGCCCGGGCGGCCCGACCGCCCCGCACCCCGATCCGGACCCGGACCCGAGCGCGACCCAGGGCCCGAACCAGAACCCGAACGCGGGCCCGAACCCGAGCCCGGGCCAGAGCCGCGGCCAGCCCTCCCCGTCCCACAACAGCACCATGACGGCCCGCACCTCGCCGAGCCCGACCGGGACGGTGCACAGCTACCTGATGCCGGGCGGCCGGGTGGCGGTCGATCTGCGGGAGCACGACGCCGAGTTGGTGTCGGCGACCCCCGAGGCGGGGTGGGCGATGCAGGTCTGGCACGGCGACCAGTGGATCCGGGTCCTGTTCAGCAAGGACGACCGGGTCTCCCAGGTGTACGTGACCTGGAACGGCTACCAGCCCGACGTGCAGGTCGTCCCGGGCTGACGACACCGGACGCGTCGCCCGGCGGGGGCTGACGGGCGGGCCGTGCCGACCCCACAATGTCGGTCGACGCCCGCACCACCGAGGAGCCCGCCGTGCCCCCGCAGCCCGATGCCATCGACGTGCTGGACGGAAAACTGATCCGGCTGCTCGCGGAGGAGCCACGGATCGGGGTGCTGGAGTGTTCGCGCCGCCTGCAGGTGGCACGCGGCACCGTGCAGGCCAGGCTGGACCGGCTGCAGGCGCGCGGGGTGATCGGCGGGTTCGGCCCGCAGGTGGACCCGGCGGCGCTGGGCTACCCGGTGACGGCGTTCGCGACCCTGGAGATCTCGCAGGGCCAGGGCACGGACGTGCGGGCGCACCTGGCGGCGGTGCCGGAGGTGCTGGAGCTGCACACCATCACCGGGCAGGGCGACATGCTGGTGCGGATCGTGGCCCGGTCGAACGCGGATCTGCAACGGGTGATCGACCGGGTGGTGTGCTTCGACGGGATCGTCCGGGCGTCCACCGCGATCGCCCTGGAGAACCCGGTGCCGTTCCGGGTCCTGCCGCTGGTGGAGCAGGCCGCGGGGGTCCCGGACGGGGCCTGACGGCGGGCCGGCGTGACCGTTCTGGCGTGTCCACGGGTGACGGCGGGCGATTTTTGGCATATGCCTATGGCTCATGTACGCAGTCAACGCCGTCATCATGACCCCCGGGGCCATCCCCTCCCAGGGCCGGCCGGCCGCCCGCACCACCCGGGCACCGCGATGAGGCGGGCCACCCCGGCGCCCACCCTGATCACCTCCGCCCAGCGCGCCCTGCGGCTGCTGGAGGCGGCCGCCCAGCACCCGACCGGCGCCACCGCCAAGCAGCTCGCCCGGGACACCGGACTGGCCCTCGGCACCACCTACCACCTGCTGCGCACCCTGGTGCACGACCAGTACCTGGAACGCCGGGAGGGCCGGTACCGCACCGGCCCCGCAGTGTCGGGGCTGAGCGTGGAGGACCGGCTGGACGGGCCGGAGGCCGGGCGGATGCGGCTGGACCGGGTGCTCGGCCGGATCGCCCACGAGCTGAACGCGGCCGTGCACTACGCCCGGTACAAGGACGGCGAGGTCGAGCTGGTCGCCGCCCGGGCCGCGCCCGGCGCCGCCACCGTCGATCCGGCGAACTTCAGGATCGCCGCGCACGCCCACGCGAGCGGCAAGACCCTGCTGGCGCTGCTGTCCGCCGAGGAGCGCCGGGCGCACCTGGCGCGCCACCCGATGGTGCCGTTCACCCCGTACACCCTTCGCGAGCCGTCCCAGCTGCCGCTGCTGCCCGGGCCGGGGCCGCAACGGGCCGCGCCGATCACCCAGTACCAGGAGTACCAGCTGGGCGTGGTGGGGGCGGCGGTGCCGATCGTGATGGGCAGCGACCTCGCGGCGGTCGCGGTGGCACTGCCCGCCTCGCAGGCGCACCGGCTGACGGCGGTGGCCGAGAAGCTGCGGGCCCGGGTCGGCGAGGACCTGGCGACCGCGGCGTTCGGCGTCTAGGCCGGGCGTGCGGGCCGGATCAGCAATGCGGGACGGCTCAGCAGTGCGGGACGGCTCAGCAGTGCGGGACGGCGCCGCCCTCGCGCACCGCCTTGAGGGCGGCGATCGACTCGGACAGCGTGTCCACGGGGACGAGCTGCAGCCCGTCGGGGGTGTTGACCTCGCCCTGCGTGCACTCGCTGCGCGGCAGCAGGAACACCGTGGCGCCGGCGTTGCGCGCCGCCTGGGTCTTGAGCGGAATGCCGCCGACCTGGCCGATCCGCCCGTCCGCGTCGATGGTGCCGGTGCCGGCCACGTCCCGCCCGCCGGTCAGGTCGCCGCCGTTGCCGTCGCCGGCGATCTTGTCGACGATGCCCAGGGCCAGCATCTGCCCGCCGCTGGGCCCGCCGATCTCCCCGAGCCGGATCTGGACGTTCACCTGTTCGGGCGACAGGTGCAGGTAGTTCAGCGCGGCCATGGTGGCGCTGTCCTGGGACTGCGTCATCTGCTGCTGCGTCGCCTGGTTGGCCTTGTTCGGGTCGGTCTGCGGGTAGACCTCCTCGGTCGGCACCACCGCCCGCTTCGGGTCGATCCAGGACGCCAGCGAGTCCCACAGGGTGTTGCGCTGGCCCGGGCCGGTCGCCTCGACGGTCACCACCCGCAGCTGCCCGGAGGTCTGCCGCTGCGCCGCCCCGCTGATCGTGATCACCTGGGTGCCGTCGTACGTGCCCAGGGTGTCGGCGGTCCGGCCCGGCGATTCCACGGTGAAGGGCAGCGGCGTGAACGCGGCCACCGCGAACAGTGCCAGCACCGGCAGCGCGCACAGGGCGAGGGCGCGGCTGCGGAAGGCGGTCAGGGCCGTGGGCAGGTTCTGGAGAGGCACACCCCGCATCCAAACACACCGGGGCGGCCCCCAGGGACGGCCGCGCGGATCGGCCGGTTCAGCGCAGTGCGTCGGCGACCTCGGTGGCGGCCTCCACCACGCGCGGGCCGACCCGCTCAGGCACCAGGCCGTTGAGCATCACCACGCCGACGCTGCCCTCGATGCCGCTCAGGCCGATCAGCGCGGCGGCGGCCCCGCAGGCGCCGGACTGCTCCTCGGCGCGGGTGATCACGAAGCCCTGCTCGGGGCGGCGCTGGCCGGGGAAGCCCCGGGCGTCCAGGATCGCCCGGCCGGCCGCGCTCTCGGTGAGCGGGTGGCGCAGGCCGGTGCGGTAGGCGACGTGGAAGTCCGTCCAGGTCGGTTCGACCACGGCGACGGCGAGTGCCTCGTTGCCGTCGACCAGGGTGAGGTGGGCGGTGGCGCCGAGGTCCTCGGCGAGCGAGCGCAGGGCGGGCAGCGCGGCCTCGCGCAGCAGCGGGTGCACCCGGTGGGCGAGGCGCAGCACGCCGAGGCCGACCCGGGCGCGGCCGCCGATGTCGCGGCGGACCAGGCCGTGCTGTTCCAGGGTGGCCAGCAGGCGGTACACCACCGTGCGGTTGACGGCCAGTCGGGCGGCCAGTTCGGTCACGGTCAGCCCGCGCTCGGAGTCGGCGAGCAGTTTCAGTACCCGGACACCCCGGTCCAGGGTCTGGGAGGTCTCAGCAGTCACGAACGCCAGGTCCTTTCCGCGGCGAGTCCGACCCTACGACACAACTGCCGTGGGCCGCACCGGAATTGATCACACGCCAGCGGGGTTTCCGGCGTGGGAGTCCGGCCACGGCGAGGTCGGCCGGTCGCAGGGCTCCGCGGTTGCCCGGCCGAGCTGGGGGTGGGGCCCGAACGGATTGGGGAGACGCTAGTGAACGGGAGGCGCGCTACGGAAGTAGTTGTTCAAAATCCGATCCACATCGTTGGAAAGTCGCGATGAAAAAACGGACAAGACGCGCAAAACTCCAAGCCGAATAGCTCTGGTGTTCGATATCTGACCGGTAGCCGGACAGCGGCCCTCCGCGGGCGAGGGATCCAGAGGGGTCAGAGGACGTTGCGGCCGACGGCCCACAGCCCGGCGGCGACCAGGATGGCGGCGACGGTGCGCGGCGAGAGCCGCAGCTTCCAGCGCCGGCCGGCCAGTCCGTGGCGCAGCCGCACCAGGTACCAGGCGGCGACGAAGGGGAGCGCGAGCAGCAGCGCGGCGTTGTCGTGCCAGGCGGCGACCAGGTCGCCGTGCAGCAGGTCCCAGGTCATCCGGGTGCCGCCGCAGCCGGGGCACTGAAGGCCCGTCAGCCGGCGCCAGGGACAGAACGGCAGGGACTGCCCGGGCAGGTGCGGGTTCCGGGTGTACAGGTAGGCCGCGCCGGCCAGCCCCGCGGCGAGCAGCCCGAGCGGGCCGGCGGCGGGGTGGCGCAGCAGGGCGAACGGCGAACGGCCGGCACCCCCGCCGCGGGTGTCCGCGGGGCGGGGGTGCCGGCCGTTCGCCTCGGCGCTCAAGATCAGCTGCGCAGCAGACGGCCCTGGGCGTCGGTGCGGGTGTCGCTGACCAGGAAGATGATGCCGTCGATCAGCGCCCAGACGCCCATGCCACCACAGGTGAGCAGCTGCGCGATGCCCATGCCGATGTGGCCGGTGTAGAAGCGGCCGACACCGAAGCCGCCGAGCAGGATCTGCAGGATGCCGGCGACGACCTTGGACTTGTCGGACAGCTCGGGCTGGGCGTTGTACGCCACGAAAGGCTCCTCGTTCGGTGCAGACGGCCGGGCGCGCGTGGACGGCACGCCTCGACATGGGCAGCCGGCGTCGGACGGGCACCTCGGGGTGAGGCGTCCAGGCGCTGGCACGCGGAAGATTAACGGAAGATAAGACTGGATGTCTGCACACTTTCTCTAATCGAAAGCCAAATTTCCTCCGCGAACCCTCCGACCCAAGGTTCTTGACGCTCAGTCAGACCATCGGTCCGTCAGCCCTGCGTCGCCCACTCCCGGATCCGCCCGATCCGCGCCTTCAGCTGGTTCGCGGTGGCCTGCGCGGTGAGCGGACCGCCGCACTGGCGGCGCAGCTCGTTGTGGATGGTGCCGTGCGGCTGGGTGGTGCGGTGGTGCCAGGCCGCGACCAGCGCGTTCAGCTCCTTGCGCAGCTCGCGCAGCTCCTGGTGGGTAACCACCGGGCGCTGGTCGGCGGGCAGTTCGATCAGGTCGGCCTCCTCGGCGGGGCGGGCCTTGGAGCGCTGGATCTGCCGGTGCTGACGTTTCTGCAGCAGCATCTGCACCTGGTCGGGTTCGAGCAGACCCGGGATGCCGAGGTAGTCCTCCTCCTCCTCGCTGCCCGGGTGCGCCTGCATGCCGAATTCCATGGCGTTGTACAGCACCCGGTCGAAGACCGCCTCGCTGCCCAGCGCCTCGTAGGAGAACTCCTCGCTGCCGGTGTCCGGCCCGTCGTTGGCCTTCTCGGCCTCGGCGAGCAGCCGGTCCTCCTCGTCGAACAGCCCCTCGCCGTCCTTCTTCGGGCGGTCCAGGATGTGGTCGCGCTGCAGTTCCATCTCGTTGGCGAAGCCGAGCAGCATCGGGATGGTGGGCAGGAACACCGAGGCGGTCTCGCCGCGCTTGCGGGCACGCACGAAGCGGCCGACGGCCTGCGCGAAGAACAGCGGGGTGGAGATCGAGGTGGCGTACACGCCGACGCACAGCCGGGGCACGTCGACGCCCTCGGACACCATGCGGACCGCGACCATCCAGCGCGAGGTGCCCTCGGCGTAGTCGGAGATCCGCTTGGACGCCTCGGTCTCGTCGGAGAGCACCAGGGCGACCTTCTCGCCGGTGATCTCGCGCAGCATCTTGGCGTAGGCGCGGGCCACCGTCTGGTCGGTGGCGATCACCAGGCCGCCGGCGTCCGGGATGCCCTTGCGGACCTCGGTCAGCCGCCGGTCGGCGGCCTGCAGCACCGCCGGGATCCACTCGCCCTGCGGGGACAGCGCGGTGCGCCAGGCCTGGGCGATCAGGTCCTTGGTCATCGGCTCGCCGAGCCGTGCCTCCAGCTCGTCGCCGGCCTTGGTGCGCCAGCGCATGTTGCCGGAGTAGCTGAGGAAGATCACCGGTCGGACGACGTGGTCGGCGAGCGCGTGCCCGTAGCCGTAGGTGTAGTCGGCGATCGACTTGCGGATGCCGTCGCTGCCCGCGTCGTAGTGCACGAACGGGATCGGGTTGGTGTCCGAGCGGAACGGCGTACCGGTCAGCGCGAGCCGGCGGGTGGCGGGCTCGAACGCCTCGAAGCAGGCCTCGCCCCAGGACTTGGAGTCGCCGGCGTGATGGATCTCGTCCATGATCACCAGCGTCTTGCGGGCCTCGGTGCGGTTGCGGTGCAGCATCGGATTGACGCCGACGCCCGCGTAGGTCACCACGATGCCGTGGAAGTCCTTGGACAGCGGGCCCGAGGAGTACGCCGGGTCCAGCCGGATTCCTATCCGGGCGGCGGCCTCGGCCCACTGCTTCTTCAGGTGCTCGGTGGGCGCGACCACGGTGACCTGCTGCACCAGGTGGTTGTGCAGCAGGTAGGACGCCAGGGTCAGGGCGAAGGTGGTCTTTCCGGCGCCCGGGGTGGCGACCGCCAGGAAGTCCCGGGGCTGCTTCTCGATGTACTTGTCCAGCGCGCCCTGCTGCCAGGCGCGGAGCTTGCCCGCGGTACCCCAGGGGGCGCGGCCGGGGAAGGCCGGGGAGAGGTGTGCGGCGGCGGAGGTGCCGGTGGGACGGGGGTGGAGGCTGTCGGCGTGCGAGAACAGCGGGGCCATCGGTGAGGAGGCGGCGGTAGTCACGGTCTCCGAACGGGGTCGTCGCAGGTCAGAGCCTATGCAAGGCCCTTTTCCCGCGGTCTGCGGGCGGTCGTGGAACCCGCCCAGCCTAGCCCCTTCCGGGGGGCGGACAGCGGCGATGGAGGGCCCTTGTGGCGCGCGTCCCACTCCCGCCGCGCGGCCCTCACCACACCTTCACGCGGCACGGCCGGCCGTTCACCGTGATCGCGCCCGGGACGCTGTGCGGGCCCGCCGCGACGCCGGTGAACCCGGCCTCCGCGCTGGCGCCGGGCAGCAGCGCGGGGCCCTCGTCGAGCAGCACCGCCCCGGCCACCTCGTGGGCCTGCCCGGTGCCCGGCCGGGGTGCCACCAGGTGCTCGCCGTCGGCCAGCGGCCAGCGCAGCGTCCAGTCGTCGACCGGGCGGTCGGTGGTGTTGCGGACGGTCAGCAGCGCCTGGAACCCGCCGCCGGCCTGCGCGGTGATCCGGTAGCCCACCTCGCACGCGGGCTCGCCGCCGCGCTGCCCGGCGGCACCCGCCGGGGGCGCGACCAGCGCGGCCAGCAGCGCCATCGCGCTGCCCACCAGTCCGGCCAGGCCCAGGTTGATCCGGCGCAGCAGGGTCAGCCGGCGCCGGCAGTCCGCGCAGTGCGGCAGGTGGTGCTCCACCCGCTGCCCGGCCCGCCGTCCGGCGCGGCCGCGGGCGTGCCCGGCGAGCGTCTCCCAGTGCCCGGCGCAGGCCGGGTCGCACGGGCTGCCCGGATAGTCCCGCAGGTAGGCCAGCCGCAGGCCCTCGCGGGCGCGGTGCACCAGTACCGCCGCCGCGCCGCGCCGCACCCCGAGCCGGGCCCCGATCTCGCGGGGCGACAGCCCCTCCACCTCGGCCAGCCACAGCGCGTGCGCCCACCGCTCGGGCAGCCGGGCGAGCAGTCGGCGCATCCGGTCGGTCTCGGCCACGCCCGCGGCCGGGTCCGCGCTCTCGCCGCCGGGCACGTCCGGGGCGGCCCGTTCGCGGACCGGGGCGGCGGCCAGGTGGCGGACGGTGGTGGTCAGGTAGGCGCGCGGGTCCTCGATCCGCTGCCCGGCGGCCAGCCGCCGCCACACCCGCAGGTGGGCCTCCGCGACGAGGTCCTCGGCCCGCCAGTGGTCGCCGCCGGTGAGGATGCCGGCGTAGCGCAGCAGGCCGGGGTGGTGGCTCCGGTACAGCTCGGTGTACGCGGCGAGCGGCGGGCGCCCGGCCGTCCGCGCTGATGACTCGGCGATCTTGTCCTCCCCTGGCCCGGCCGGACCGGCGGCGGCCCGGTCGGCTCCCGCGATCCTGCCCGGGAGGCCGTACGGATGCACACAACACCCCCACACTCGGCGGCCGAAATGCCCGGCTGATCCCCGTCAATGTGGCGCAGATCACTCAAAATGGCCCCAAAACCGGTGTAATTCCTCCTACCCCTTCCGACTCTTCAGTCACGGGAGGCGACACCGGTCGCACCCCGCGCAACGCACCCCACACTCCGGAGGAACCGCCGTGTCCCCAGCACCCGCGCCGATCGAGCAACACACCCAGGCCCGACTGATCCTCGGCACCCACCGCTCCGCCCTGCTGCGGGTCACCCTGCGCTACTGCTGCGAGGACCCGCTGGCGGTCCGGATGGTCTTCCCCGCCGAGTACGCCGTGGACGCCTCCGACGCCGATCCGTACGACCCGCACGGCCCGCACGACCCGAACGACCCGTTCGACACCGCCCCCGCCGACCCGTCGGCGCCCGACATCGAGTGGGTGTTCGCCCGCCAGCTGCTCTCCGTCGGCCTGGACCGGGCGAACGGCGAGGGCGACGTCCGGATCCGGCCCGCGTACGGCATGCGCACCATGGTCGAACTGCGCTCCCCGGAGGGCGTCGCGCTGCTCCAGTTCGCCCGCGCCGACCTGCGCCGCTTCCTGTGGCGCAGTCACCTGGCCGTCCCGGAGGGCCAGGAGCTGCGGCACCTGGACTGCGACCGCGCGCTGGCCCAGCTGCTGGCCTGAGTTCCCGCCCGCAGCACGTATCCACCGGGTACCCGTCAGGCCCGTTGGGTGCGTACCAGATGTGCGTACACCACCACGTTCCCGTCCCAGCCGCCCTCGCGGGTGTAGGCACCCCCGCAGGTGATCAGCCGCAGCTGGGCGTCCGGGGTGGCCGCGTACACCTTGGTGTCCGGGAACTCCCGTTTCGAATAGACCTCCACGCCGTCCACCTGGAACCAGGCGGTGGCCCGGTCGGCCCGGGCGACCTCCACCAGGTCGCCCCTGCGCAGCGCGCCCAGCCGGTAGAACACCGCCGGGCCGTGCGCGGTGTCGACGTGCCCGGCCAGCACCGCCGCGCCGCTCGAGCCGGGCGCCGCACTGCCCCGGTACCAGCCCGTCAGGGTGCCGTCCTCCTCGGGCGGCGGCTGCAGGCGCCCCTCGCCGTCCAGGCCCAGCGGGCCGACGGGGGCGTCCACGCCCAGCACCGGGATCCGGATCCGCACCGGCGGCGAGGACGGCAGCGGCGGCACCGCGGGCCCCACCGGCGTCCCGTCGTACGCCTGCGCGGCGAGCGGGGCCGGCGGCAGCGTGCCCAGCAGGCCTCCGTGCAGCAGCCAGGCCCCGGCCACGATCGCCCCCGCGGCCAGCCCCGCCCGGCCCCACGTCCGTTCGCCCACCGCACCCTCCGTTCCCTCTGGGACGAGCACCAGTCAATCCAGCGCCGCCCGCCCCGGCACCTCCGCCGTTCCGCCCGGGTGACCGGCCCTCAGGCCCTGCGGCCGCGGCGCAGCCGGGGGCGGGTCAGGAAGCCCTCGGCGAGCGCGGCGGCCAGGCCGATCGCGGGCAGCTCGGAGGGCTTCTCGTACAGCACGAACCGGGGCTGCCAGTGCGGCCGGTAGCGGGCGTTGGCCCGGTACAGCGACTCCAGCTGCCACCAGCGGGACAGGAACCGCAGCACCCCGCGCCACAGCCGCAGCACCGGCCCGGCGCCGAGCCGTTCCTCGAACACCTCGCGGAACATCGCGAAGTTCAACGACACCCGCCGCACCGCCAGTCCGCCGTCCCGGGCCTGTTCGAGCAGCCGCGCCACGGTGTACTCGACCAGCCCGTTGTCGGACTCCCGGTCGCGCCGCATCAGGTCCAGCGACAGCCCGTCGTCGCCCCAGGGGACGAAGGACAGCAGGGCGGCGGTCCGGCCGGCCTCGTCGCGGCACTCGGCGATCAGGCAGTCGCCGTCGGCGGGGTCGCCGAGCCGGCCGAGCGCCATCGAGAAGCCGCGTTCGGTGCGGCCGTGCCGCCAGGCGTCGGCGAGCCGCACCAGGTCGGCGAACTCCTCGGCGGGGATGTCGCGGTGGCGGCGGATCACCACCCGGTACCCGGCCCGCTCGACCCGGCGGCAGGTCTGCCGCAGTCCGCGCATCTCCCGGCCGTCCAGGGTGAACCGGGCCGGCTCGACCACCGCCTCGTCGCCGAGGTGCAGCGCCCGCAGCCCCGCCACCCGGGCGTACACGGTGCCGCCCTGCTCGCCGACGCCGGTGACGGCGGGGATCCAGGCGTGCGCGCGGACCCGCCGCTGCCACTCCTCGATGGCCTGCGGCCATGCCTCCGGGTCGCCGATCGGGTCGCCGGAGGCCAACGCCACACCGTTCTCCACCCGGTAGGCGACGGCGGCCTTGCCGCTGGCCGAGAAGCACAGCGACTTGTCGCGGCGCAGCGCGAAGTAGCCGAGCGAGTCCCGCCCGCCGTGCCGCGCCAGCAGTTCACGCAGCCTCAGCTCCTCCTCGGGGCTCTGCCACTCGGTGCCGCGTGGGGAGCGCAGCAGGATCCGCAGGGTGAGCAGCAGCAGGGCGGTGCCGAGCAGGTTGAGCGCGAGGTCGATCCAGCGCGGCACGTCCACGTCGGTGACCCGGACGACGCCGGACAGCGTGACCAGCCGCAGCAGGCCGTAGCGGGCGGCCTCGCCCCAGCTCGGGACGCCGTCGGCGTGCCCGAGCCGGACGGCGACCGCGCCGAGAGCGGTGAGCAGCGCGCTGCCGGCCACCAGCACGGCGGCGGCCAGCGGCAGGTTGCCGCGCCCGCCGCGCACCCGGAACACCGGGCGGCTCAGCACCAGCGCCACCAGCACGGCGAGGGTGAGCGCGAAGGAGAACCAGTTGAACGGGTGGGCGCGGAACTCGGGGAACGCCAGCGCCAGCCCGTACAGCGCGGCGTGCACCAGGACGACGGCCAGCGCGGCGATCCAGGCGGCCCGCTTGCGGCGGCGCAGCATCACGGCGAGCAGCCCGGCCAGCAGCGCGGTGGTGAACCCGGAGGTGACCAGCACGGGCGCGAAGTACTCGCCCCGGTCGATCCGTTGGACCTCCGCGCGGAACGGGGCGACGACGGCGCCGAGCAGGTCAATCAGGGTGGCGATCCGCAGGTACCACTGGACGAACGCGGCGCAGCGCAGCCGCCACGGCGCGGGCGGCGGCAGCTCGACCGCGGCCGGCGACGGCTCGACGGCGGCGGGCCGCTGCTCGGCGGCGAGCCCGGGCACCGGCGGAGCGGCGGGTTCGTGGTCGTCGGGGGTGCCGGCCACCAGGTCGTAGACGGTGGTCTTGGCGGCGACCAGGCGGCGGTGGATGCGCTCCTCGCGCCGCTCGGCGCGGGCCAGCCGGCGCGGCCGGGAGCGGTAGCGCCAGCGGGCCCACGGGCTCTGCGGCCGGGCCAGCCGCAGGGCGCCGACCAGGGCGAGCGGCCAGAGCATGATGCCGAGCAGCCCGGTCCAGGTCTTGCCCTTGAGCAGGCTGACCACCACCAGGGCGAGCAGCCCGCAGGCCCCGGCCAGGGTCGGCCCGTCGGGGTGGCGGGCGAAGCCGCCGAGCGGGAGTTCGCCGAGCAGCAGCAGTCCGATGGTGGCGATGGCGAGCATCACGGCGTCCACCGAGGTGCGGCCCTGTTCACTCCAGTACACGTCCTTCAGGTGCAGCACCAGCGCGAACTCGTCCAGCACGAGCCCGCAGCCGACGCCGAACCCGAAGCCGAGCAGGTTCCACCAGGAGCCGCCGTCGCCGCGCACCGCGAACGCGGAGACGCCGCAGATCAGCAGCAGGGCCTGGCCGAACACCACGTGGTGGATGTGCAGCCCGCCCGGGGCGACGTTGCCGGGCCACCAGCGGACCTGGGCGCGGATCAGCCGGGTACTGATCCGGATGAACAGGAACGACAGCACCAGGCCGAGCAGCAGCAGGAACAGCGGCTCCCGTCCGGTGTCGACGATCCGGTCCCGGTAGGCGTCCAGCAGCGACTGCCACATCGGCGGGTGCGACCTCCGTGTCCAGGGTCCGATCCGGTCCGTGCCATCTGATGCCAGCTCAGCTCGTGGGGGCCGGTGCCGCTCCGGCCCGGTGCGCCGAACAGGTGAGCCTTTCGGCGTGGTGTCCCCCGGTCATCCGTACCCCGGGCCTTGCCTATCAGCACGGCGCGGCGGCCCGTGCGATGCTGGGGCCGACTCCCCCGGACGACGCATCGGTCATTCCTGATGGACCGTCCCTCCGGCCGGTGCCATCCCCTTACTCCCTGGTGAACGGATGTGAGACATGGACGCCCTCTCCCGCAGGACACTGCTGGCAGCCGGAGCGGCGACCGCCGCCACTCTCGCGGCCGGGTGCGCGAGCACCTCCGGGAACGGGAGCAACGCCGACGCGCCCGCCCGGGCCGACGGCGTCGCCGCGAACGGCGGCTCCAGCACCGTCCCCCGGCCCCCGGCCACCATGATCGGCGACGGCTCCACCTCCGACACCGGCCCGCAGCCCGGCCAGCCCACCCCCGAACCGCTGGAACCCGGCCAGAAGCCGCCGCAGTTCGTGGTGTTCTCCTGGGACGGCGCGGGCGAGCTCGACGACCGCCTGTTCAGCCGGTTCCGGCAGCTCGCCAACGACCACAACGCCAGCATGACGTTCTTCCTCTCCGGCATCTACACCCTGCCCGAGTCGAAGAAGTCCATGTACCACCCGCCGCACCACTCCGTCGGCGCCTCCGACATCGGCTACCTGAGCGACTCGCACATCCGCTCCACCATCGAGCAGATCAGCGCGGCCTGGCTGGACGGCCACGAGATCGGCACCCACTTCAACGGGCACTTCTGCGGCGCCAACGGCGGCGGCCGCTGGTCCCCCGAGGACTGGGACAGCGAGATCCAGCAGGCGATGGACTTCGTCATGAACTGGAAGACCAACACCGGCAACACCGACCTGCCCGCGCTGCCCTTCGACTACCGCAAGGAACTGATCGGCGGCCGCACCCCCTGCCTGGAGGGCCAGCGCGGCCTGCTGCCCACCGCCGTCAAGCGCGGCTGGAAGTACGACAGTTCCGGCCCCGGCGGCCTGCAGATGTGGCCGCAGAAGTTCGCCAGCGGCGCGCTGTGGGACATGCCACTGCAGTCCATCCCGTTCCCCGGGCACACCTTCCAGGTGCTCTCGATGGACTACAACATCATGTACAACCAGTCCGGCGACAACACCAAGGGCGACCCCGGCCGCCGCGCCTTCTGGCAGGCCCAGGCCCGCGACGCCTACCTGGCCGGCTTCGACCGCGCCTACAACGGCAACCGGGCGCCGTTCATCATCGGCAACCACTTCGAGGGCTGGAACGGCGGCATCTACATGAACGCCGTCGAGGAGACCCTGAAGGCCATCGCCGACAAGCCCGAGGTCCGGATGGTGTCCTTCCGGCAGCTGGTCGAGTGGCTGGAGGCGCAGGACCCGGCGGTACTCAAGAAGCTCCAGGCCCTCAGCCCCGGCCAGAGCCCCGAGGCCGGCTGGAACAGCTACCTCGGCGGAGCGGGCACCGCCGGCTCCGGCCCCGCCACCACCCGCCCGTCGGTGCCGCCGGTGGCCGGCGGCAAGTAATCCCCTGTCCGGTCCTCGGCTCTTCCGTCGGGCCCTCAGCCCTTCTGCCGGGCCCTCAGCTCTTCTGCCGGGCCCTCAGCTCTTCTGCCGGGCCGCCATCGCCCGGCCGGCGAGCGCCGCACCGAGCAGCGCCACCACCGGCATGGTCAGGAACACCGCCGCGAACGCCCCGGCTGGCAGCGCCGTGTCCCGCGCCACCGCGCTCACCGCGCCGCCGCCCAGCGCCGCGAACAGCACGCCCGCCAGGCCGGTCAGCAGCACGTTGCCCAGCGCGTCGCTCAGCTGCAGCGCCGCCGAGTTCTCACCCGTCTCCTCCGGCGCCGACAGCTTCATCATCAGCACGCTGATGCTGGCGATCGCCAGACCCATGCCGACGCCGCCGACCGCCCAGGCCGCCGCCGTCACCCAGACCGGCACCGAGGAGAACAGCACCAGCGCCGCCCCACCGATCGCCACCGCGGTCAGCACGAACCCGTACCGGATCATCGCCCCCCGGTAGCGCTCCGCGCCCGGCCGGCCCTGCAGCCACGACCCCAGCGCCCAGGACAGTCCGCCCGGCGCCAGCGTCAGGCCCGCCATCGTCACCGACAGGCCGCGCTGGGTCTGCATCATCAGCGGGATGAACAGCTCGGACGCGAAGAACGCGCCCGCCGCCAGCCCGCGCAGCAGGATCACCGTCGGCAGGCCGCGGGCCGCCCGCAGCGTCCCCTTCGGCAGCAGCCGCAGCACCGCCGGACCGATCAGCGCCACCCCCGCGGCCGCCGGCAGCAGCGCCCAGACGTCCAGCCGCTGACCCGCGTACTGCAGCAGCGCCGCACCGACCGCGACCATCGCCGCGTCCCGGGTCCGCCGCCAGTCGTACGGCTGCGCCTTGAGCGGCGGCTGACGGCGCTCGGAACGGCGCAGCGCCGGGCCCATCACCGCGAGCGGCAGCAGCACCAGCGCCGGCACCGCGAGGAACACCCAGCGCCAGCCCAGGTGCTGGGTGACCGCACCGGAGATCACCGGGCCGAGGATCGACGGCAGCACCCAGGCCGCCGAGAACGCCGCGAACACCGCCGGCCGCAGCCGCTCCGGGAATGCCCGGCCGACCACCACGTACAGCGCGACGATCACCAGCCCGCCGCCCAGGCCCTGCACCGCCCGGCCCGCGATGAACATCCACATGTTCACGGCCGTGCCGGCCGTCACCAGTCCGGCCGCGAACACCGCGATCCCGGTGAACAGCGGCGCCAGCGGCCCGCGCCGGTCGCACCACTGCCCCGACACCACCATCGCCAGCAGCGTGGTGGTGAAGTACGCGGAGAACGCGAACGCGTACAGGCCGATGCCGTCGAGCTGCTGGGCCGCGGTCGGCATCGCGGTGTTCACGGCGGTCGCCTCGAACGCCAGCAGCAGCACCACCGAGACGATGCCCAGCGTCAACGCCCGCCAGGGCCCGCTGAGCACCCCTCCCGTGCCGTCGTCGTCGGATATCTGCTGCGGTAGTGCCGTTTCGGCCGAGGAGGTGGTGGTCACCTCGATATGGTAAGTGCCGTCCTGGCCGTTTGATCCTGACCCGTGGACGGCCTCTTGGACGGCCCTTCGACGGAACGGGACCTCCGCCGCCGGCCCTAGGACCACGCCCGCCTCAGTGCAGCACCTTCAGCCCCACCACCCCCGCCAGGATCAGCACCAGGCAGGTGATCCGGGCTGCACTCACCGCGTCCCCCAGCGCCACCATCCCGTACAGCGCCGTCCCCACCGCGCCGATGCCCACCCACACCGCGTAGCCCGTCCCCAACGGGATCGACCGCATCGCGTACGCCAGCCCGCCCATCGACAGCACCAGCCCCACCAGGAACACCACACTCGGCACCAGCCGCGAGAACCCCTTGCTGGCCTCCAGGGCCACCGCCCAGACGGTCTCCAGCACACCGGCAACGATCAGAACCACCCACGCCATGACGACGGACTCCTCGCAGTAGTCGAACCACCTACCGCGCCGTCTTGTCATACCGGGTACGACGCACCTCGTCCGGGACGGGCCACCAGCACCCGCCTCGATCCCGACCGTAGCACAGCGCCGACACACGGAATTCATCGACGAATTCCCGCTTTCCATTGACGCCGCCCGACTCCGGCCCGCTATAGTGAATTCACCGGAACGAACCGGAGCAGCCCCCGACGGCAGGAGAAGGCGATGAACAGGAAGACGGCGGCCCTCGCAGCGCCCCGCACCTGTGCCTCCTGTCCCGGCTGCCGGTGTTCCCTCTCCTGTTGCGCCTGACCGCAACTCCCCCGCGCCGACAGGCTGGTTGACGCCTGCGCGCACCCCTTCACGACCGTGTACCCGAGTGGTCCAGGGAGCCGTCTGCAAAACGGTTAACACGGGTTCGAATCCCGTCACGGTCTCTCCCCGGAATTCACCGGGCGCGAATTGTGCACCGCCGCGCCCGGTGAATTCCGCTGCCCATTTCCATTTCCATTCCCCTTTTCGCCGCCATCGACGCCTCATGACAACGGGCGCCGGCGACGATCGCTCAGGACCATCACCGGCGCCCGCCGCTGCCTACTGCCTCTTGCTACTCGATGACCCCCGGGTTCGCCGTGCCACCGCGCCAGGTCTCCTCGTCCTCGACCAGGTAGTCGGGACGGTGACCCTCGTTCTTCTTCTTCCGGTTGGCGCTCCCGGAACCCGGCGCGCCGTGCATACCGGCCGCACCGCCCTGTCCGGCACCCCGGCCCTTGCCGATGCCCGAACCGCCCTCGGTGAACGCACGGCCACCGGCACCGCCGGCCTTGGCGCCACCGATCGTGCCACCGGCCTTGCGCACCAGGCCGCTGCCGCCCTTCGCGCCGGCACCGCCCTTCGCGCCACCGGCACCACCCATGCCGCCACCGTGCATGCCGCCGCCCATACCACCGGCACCGGCCGCACCACGGCCACCCGCAGCACCCGCGCCGCCGGCACCGGCACCGCCGACACCACCGGCCTTGCCGCCGGCACCGGCACCAGCACCGGCGGAACCGCCGACCTTGCCACCGCCGGCACCACCGGTCCCGAGCCCACCGGTCGGGAGACCGCCACCACGGCCACCGCCACCGGGCAGGCCACCGCCGCCACGGCCGCCGCCACCGGACCCGCCACCAGGCAGGCCTCCGCCGCCGGGCAGGTAGACACCGCCACCGCCGATACCACCACCACCGGACCCGCCACCACCAGTACCGGGCCCCGGCAGGGTTCCCACCCCACCAGGCAGCCCACCACCGGGGTGACCGCCCCCACCGACCCCGGTGTCAGGCGGAGTCCACCCGTCCAGCCCCGTCCCCGCGGGCGGAGTCCAGGGCTGTCCCGGCGGAGGCACCATCCCGCCGTGCCCGGGCGGCAGCGGATTCGGCTGGTTCGGGATCCCGGGCATCGGAGCCCTCGGGTCACCCGGCGGCACATACCCGGGCGGGGGCAGGTCCTTCGGGTGCCCCTCCGGGTACTTCGGCATCGGGGAGCTGGGCGGGGTGTGCCCGGGCGGGGGGCTGACCTGCGGCGGGGGCGGGTAGGCCTCGCGGGTCCCGCCGTCACCAACGCTCGCTGGCGGGTTGTCCAGATAGCTCGCCGCCTCGAGGTACTGGGGGCCGAGGTGCTCCATAACGCCGATCGCGTACTGGTGGGCGACCTCGGTCGCCGACAGCTCATGGGCGTTCTTGTTCACCGCATCGATGCGGTTCATCCCCGAGGCGAGGTCGCGCTTGAGGCCTTCGTCGGAGGAGGCGAAGCCGTCGTTCACGGTCTTGACAGCCCGGTCCCAGAGGCTGGGAACCTTGATCTGGCCCATCGTCGACTTGGTCTGCTGCAACGCGGTTGCCGCATAGTCCATGGCGACCGAAGTGTTCGACGCATGTGCAGCGGTGTTGGTCAGGCTCTGCTGGATCTGACCGCCCTTCTGCGCGAAGCCCTGGGCCGCAGCACCCTCCCAGTTCGCGGAGGCGTGCTGCACGGCCTCCTGCAGCTTCGCGGCGACGTCGTTCAGTTCCTGGTGAACGTTCTTCCAGTGATCGCCGACCTCGCGGATCCGGTCCGGGCTGGAGTGCCCGACCATGTCCTTGAGCGGGATGAGGGCGTAGCTGTCGAACGGAGTCTTGTGTGACGCCATGTCAGACCGTCCTCGGGTTCAGCTGGTTCATCGTCGTCTGCTTGTCGAGCTCAACACCGGTGTACCTGGCGTGAGCGATCTGGGTCTTGTCGCCGTACTCGTTGATCAGCGCGTCAAGATCCGCGATCGTCTTGGTCAGGAACGCCTGCATCTTGCCGTGCGCCTCATACAGCGCCTGCGCCTCGACGAAGTTGCCGCCGAAGGCATCCCGAGAGATGTCGGTCTTGTACTTCGTATTGGTGCCGCAGGTGCTGATGTTCTGCTGGAGGGCCCGCAGTCGCTTGACAACTGCCTCCAGCTCATCCGGGTTTACGCTGAATCCGTCGGACACGAGGCCCTCTCCCCCTGGAGTGTCGAAACTTCCCCGTGGTAGCGCTCTGGCGGGTGGGCTGACCGTTTGCTCAGAGCGTTCGATCGTATCGCGTTTCGAGGGTGCATTGACACGCCCTCGACGCGCCTGATTACTGTCCCTGGTAAGGGTTCTGATAGGACGTCGGCGGCTGCGGCGGGTAGCCCGGCGGCGGCTGCTGACCGTACTGCGGAGCTCCCTGCTGCTGACCGTACGGCGGCTGCTGGGCCTGAGCCGGCGGCCAACCCTGCGGAGCACCGTACGGAGCCGGACCACCCGGCTGCGCGGGAATGCCCTGCGACCGGTTGCGCCTCCGGCTGTTCGCCACCACGATCGCGATGATCACGATGAGCAACACCACCGCGCCGCCGGCCGCACCGAGGATCAGCGGAGTGGTCGAGGTCTTCGACTGCTTCAGCTCCGGCGCCGCCCCAGGATTCCCAAGGCCGGAACCTGGATCAGCGGAGCTTCCACTGCCGGCGGTCGCCCCGGCGCTGGCCGCAGGACTCGAGCTGCCATCGTTCACGCCGGACGGAAGTGCCAACGGCCCCTGGGCGGACCCCGCCGGAATATCCATCGTCAGCGCCTCGTACGGGCGGACAACGCCATAGCCGTAGTGCTCGTCGGGAAGCTTGCTCACCCCTGTTGGCCGCGATGCGGACTTGACCAACCGCTCCGCGACTTGGCCGGCCGTCAACTTCGGGAACTTCGCCCGCACCAGAGCCGCAGCAGCAGAGACATACGGAGCCGCGAACGAGGTACCGGCCTCCCTGCAGTACTGACTCCCACCGCAGGCGCCTGCAGCGACAATCTGCACGCCGGGTGCCGAAAGGAGCACTTCCGGACCATAGTTGGACTTTGGCCAGACTTTCAGGTCCTGAGCGACCGCGCCAACGGCGAGGACCCCCGGGAACGCGGCGGGATACCCCACCGAAGCTCCGTCGTTGCCAGTGGCGGCCACGACCAAGACATCGTGCTGGTAGGCATAGGCAATCGCGTCCTGATCACGCTCACTGGGATCCGCACTGCCCAGCGAAATGTTGATCACCTTTGCGCCGTGATCCACCGCCCACTTGATACCCTCTGGAACCCCGTTGCTGCCACGAGAGTTCACCTTGTAAATCGGCAGGATCTTGGCCCCGGGAGCCAGGCCCACCACACCGTCGCCATTGCCACTGCCGTGGCCCTGGCCGGCAATCAGGCTCGCCACCTGGGTACCGTGCGGGTCGGTGGGCTTCACTTCGTTACCGCCACCGCTCGGGTCGTACCCGGGCAACAAACGGCCCGCAAGGTCCGGGTGGTTGGCGTCCACTCCCTCGTCGATGACCGCGACGGTGACGCCCTCGCCCCTGGTGATCGACCACACCTTGTCGAGGTTGAAGAGCTGGTTCGCCCATTGCCCGTCACGCACCTGGTCCGCGGACGCCGTCGGCAGTCCTGCAAGCAGGAAGCCTGCGGTCAGCGTGGTCGCGCCGAGCACGCGCGTGAGTCTCGTCAGCCTCATCAGTACCCCGTTAGTCGAGTGACAGCCCGTTCGTTCTCGCAACGCCCCCGGAACGCAGGACAGTCCGATCGTATCGCCCGGCCCGGTCGCTGCGCAGACCCCAGATGACGGGCCCACAACATTTCACCCAGCCACGACCCGACCACTCGCCACGGCCCGGAACGGCGGGCGGGGGCCGGGCCTTGATCCGCTCCGGCGACTACCAACTGCGCCCCTGACAGGCTCCTGACCAACCGTCCGCTGAATCCCCCCAGCCACCCCCCGCCCGGCGCACCTGCGGCCAGGCAGTGGGTGGCGGGCCGTCAGGCGAGGATCGCGTCCTCCGGCAGGATGGGAAGCCGGCCGACGGGGAGGCCGGTGGCGGCGCGGACGGCGGCGGCTACGGCGGCGGGGGCGACGACGGCGGGGGCGGCGCTGACGGCTTTCGCGCCGAAGGGGGCGACGACGTCGCGCTCTTCGAGGAGCGCGGCGATCCGGATGTCGGGGGTGTCGAGGGCGGTGGGCAGGCGGTAGCCGGTGAGGGAGGCGTTGAGGGGGATGCCGTGTTCGGTGCGGAGGTTCTCCAGCAGGGCGAGTCCGACGCCCTGGGCGACGGCGCCTTCGATGCGGTTCTCGATCTGGCGGGGGTTGAGGGCGCGGCCGACCTCCTGGGCGACGGTCACGTCGACGACCCGGACGGCGCCGAGTTCGATGTCGACGTCGACGACGGCGCGCATCGCGCAGAACGCGATGGAGACGAAGGCGTCGCCCTGTCCGGTCTCGGGGTCGAGGGGTTCGGTGGGGTGCGGGCGGCACTGGGCGGTGGCCCAGAGTTCGCGGCCTTCGAGGGCCTGGCTGACGGGCATGCCGAGCACACCGTCGTACGAGGTGATTTTCCCGTCGCTGATGGTGAGCAGTTCGACGGACATGCCGAAGTCGGCGGCGATCGGCTGCAGCATCTGGTGGCGGACCATCAGCGCGGCCCGTTCGACCGCGCCGCCGGAGACCCAGGTGTGCCGGCTGCGGGCGGCGGGGCCGGCCGAGGTCTGGTCGGAGTCGACGGGCGCGATGTAGACCTCGCTGACGCCGAGCACCGACTGGACGATCTGGCGGGCCAGGGTGGCGAAGCCCTGCCCGGAGTCGACGGCCGCGCAGATCACGGTGGCGTGGTCGCCGGAGACCCGGACGGTCGCGGTGGAGACCTCGTCCTCGCCCTCCGCGCCGAGCATGTGCACCATGCCGACGGCGTAGCCGATGCCGCGGCGCACGGCGGCGGGGTCGCCGGCCCCGCCGGGGCCGCCGGGCAGCAGCCAGTCGGCCTCCGGGTCGTCCAGCGGGAGGGCGGGCAGCGGGGAGTCGGCGAGCGCGTCGAGCAGCGCGGTGACGGGGGCGGGGCAGGTGACGGCCTGTCCGGTGGGCAGCGGGTCGCCGGTGGACATCGCGTTGCGGCGGCGGATCTCCACCGGGTCGACGCCGAGTTGCTTGGCGAGCTGGTCGAGCTGCGACTCGTACGCGAAGCAGGTCTGCAGCGCGCCCTCGCCGCGCATCCGTCCGGCGGGCGGGTTGTTGGTGCGCACCGCCCAGGCGTCGACGAAGACGTTGGGGCAGGTGTAGGGGCCGACCGAGAACGCGACGGCGGCGGCGAGCGCCTCGGCGGAGACGTCGGCGTAGGCGCCGCCGTCGAGCAGGATCTGCGCCTCGACCTTCACCAACTTGCCTTCGGCGTCGGCGTGGTGGCGGTAGCGCAGGAGTGCGGGGTGCCGGGTGGGGTGCGCCTGGAAGGACTCGGCGCGGGTGAGTGTCATCTTGACGGGGCGGCCGGTGCGCAGCGCGAGCAGCGCCAGGGTGACCTGGAAGGACAGGTCCTCGCGGTCGGTGCTGGCGCCGGGCACGCCGGTGACGACGAGCCGGACCCGGTCGGGTTCGAGGCCGAGGCAGGCGGCGGTGCGGTCGCGGTCGCCGTGCGGGTCGGTGGAGGACAGGTGCAGTTCGACGCCGCCGTCGGGGCGGGGCACGGCGAGGCCGGCCTCGGCGCCGATCGGGGCGGGGTCCTGCCGGCCGACCTGGTAGAGGCCCTCGACGACGATCTCGCCGACGGCGTCGGGGTCGCCGGTGCGCAGCGGCAGGTGGCGCAGCAGGTTGCCGTCGGGGTGCAGCGGCGGGGCGTGGAAGGCGGCTTCGGGGTCGGTGACGGGTTCCAGGACCTCGTACTCGACCAGGATCGCGGCGGCGGCGAGCCGGGCGGTGTCGGGGTGGTCGGCGGCGACGGCGGCGACGGGTTCGCCGTGGTGGCGCACCACGCCGGAGGCGAGCACCGGCCGGTCGGCGACGACGGCCCCGCCAGGTGCGCCGTCGGGCCCGGCGGGCAGGTCGGCGGCGGTGACCACGGCGCGCACGCCGGGGACGGCGAGCGCGGCGGAGGTGTCGACGGAGACGATCCGGGCGTGCGGGTGCGGGGAGCGCAGCACGGCGCCCCAGAGCAGCCCTTCGGCCCACAGGTCGGCGGCATACGGGTAGATGCCGAGTGCCTTGGGGAGGGCGTCGGTGCGCAGCGGGGAGCTGCCGAGTCCGGTGGAGCCGGTCTCGTCGTCCGCGGGGGCGGCCGCCGGGAGCTCGGTGGCGGAGGTCATGCGTTCTCGTCCTCGGGGAGCCTGATGCCGTGGGCGGGGGTGGCGTCGTAGCCGGTGTACTGGTGTCCGTAGCCGTCGGTGGCGTAGACGGTGCCGTCGTAGGCGCCCGCGTCATGCGGCGGTGTGCCGGGGGGCGGGGCCGTGTCGTAGATGCCGGCGTCCTGGTGCGGGATGCCGTGCGGCGGGGTGGGCAGGTACGGGGTGCCGTGGGCGGGGGTGCCGTAGACGGCGGCGTCGGCGGTGGTGCCGTGGGCGGGGGTGGGTTCCCAGCCGACGGGGACGGCGGTGCCGTGCGCGGGGGTGCCGGACCAGGCCTGCGGAGCGGGCTCGGCCTGGGCCTGCGGGGGGATCAACTGGTCGGCCTCGTGCCAGAGTTCGGAGTCGGCGTAGAGCGGGAGCTCGCCGGCCAGCGCAAGGTCGGAGAAGGACTGCTCGGTGGCCCGGGCGGGTTCGGGCGCGGGCGGCCGGGGTGTGTCGGTGGTGGTGGCGGCGGCCTGTTCGGCGGCGTCGAGTTCCGCTTCGAGGGCGGCTTCGCGGGCGTCGGCGACGGCCTGGACGGCGGCGAGTGCGCCCCGGTAGCCGGTGCAGCGGCACAGGTTGCCGCACAGTGCCTGGCGGGCCTCGATCTCGCTGGGGCGATGGTTGCGCTGCAGCAGGTCGTGGACGGCCATCGCGAGGCCGGGGGTGCAGTAGCCGCACTGGACGGCGCCGGAGTCGGCGAGCGCCTGCTGGACGTCGCTGGCGCCGCCGGTGCCGGACAGGCCCTCGACGGTGTTGATCTCGCTGTCGGCGGCGAGCGCGGCGGGCACCAGGCAGCCGTTCACCAGCTGTCCGTCGACCTGCACCGAGCAGGCTCCGCACTCGCCCTGTTCGCAGCCGTCCTTGGCGCCGGCCAGACCGAGGCGTTCGCGCAGCACGTACAGCAGGCTCTCGCCGATCCAGGCGTCGCTGACGGGTCGTTCGACGCCGTTGACGCGCAGCGTGTACGAGGCGGTGGGGCGCACGTCACCGGTGAGCGCCCCGGGGTGGTTCAGCAGTTCGTCGGTCACTTCTTCAGCGCCCTTCCCAGCGCCCGGCGGGCCAGCACGGCCACGGTACGCCGCAGGCGGGCGGCCGCCGGGCCCGCCCCCTCGTCGGGCGCCCCGCCCTCGGGGACGCAGGCGCCGGCCACGTATTCGCCGAACGCGGCGAGCGCGGCCGGATCGATCAGGACCGCGCCGTCCTGGCCGCGGGCGTCCCAGTCGATGCAGCCGGCCACCCAGTTCTCGGCCTCCAGCGGCCGCAGCGGGACGGGGGCGACGGCGCCGACGGCGCAGCGCACGCCGCGCCGGGCGGGGTCGAGGACGAGCGCGACGGAGGCGGCGGCGCGGGACGGGCCGCTGCGGCCGGTGGATTTGAGGAACACCTGGGGGGCGTGCAGCAGCGGCACCCGCACCCAGGTGAGGAGTTCGCCGGGGCGCAGCGGGTCGAGTCCGGTGAGCAGGTGGCTGATCGGGACGTCGCGGACGGTGCCGGGCCGGGCGAGGGTGGCGGTGGCTTCGAGGGCGGCGAGCACCGGGAGGGTGTCGCCGGCGGGGGCACCGGTGGCGATGTTGCCGCCGAGGGTGCCGACGTTGCGCACCTGCGGGGGTCCGGCGGTGCGGGCGGCGTCGGCGAGGGCGGGGATCAGTGCGGCGAAGTCGGGGCGGTCCATCCGGGCGTGGGTGAGCCCGGCGCCGAGGACGGCGGTGCCGCCGTCCTCGTAGCGCCAGCCGCGCAGTTCGGTGATCCGGCCGAGTCCGATCAGGGCGGCGGGCCGCAGCCGTCCGCCGTTGACGGCCTCCATCAGGTCGGTGGCGCCCGCCACCGGCACCGCCCCGGGGGTGGCGGCCAGCGCTTCGACCGCCTCGTCGACCGAGGACGGCATCATGATCGTCCGGTTCACCAGGTTCCCACCGTGCTCCATTTGCAGTGCGGCCTGCCGCCCGTAGGGTACGGGCGATCGGTGCGGGTTGGGCAACTCTGGCACACAAAGACCGCTGATCATTTCCGAGGTCGCGGACAGGTCCGAACAACTCGGGACAACTCCGGGCGCGAACGCGACCGGGCCCGTCCAGGTGATCGGTTGTTCACTTGATCATGACGAGGCGGCCGCGCCCGGAGTTCCGGTACGTCCTAGCCGACGGCCGGACCGGCGCCGGGACGCCCGTCGATCGGCCGGCCGACGATGCCGGGCTTGCGCTGCCAGGGGAGCGGGCCCTCGGGGCGGCGGTACTCGATGCCGAGGGCGTCCAGGCGCGGGTAGTGGCCGGCCATCCGGGCCTCGAAACCGGCCAAATCGCGCGCGTCGGGGTCGCGCGGCAGGTCGGACCAGGCGACCTCGGCGAACGCGACCAGCCGCGGGAACACCTTGTAGTCGACGTCCCGGCCGTCGAGCATGAACTCGGTCCAGATGTTGGCCTGGGTGCCGATGACGTGCCGGGCGGCCTGCTCGTCGAGCTGCGGCGGGACGGGCTCGAAGCGGTAGACGTCCTCCAGCGTGCGCACCCAGCCGACCGGCACGGGCTCGTCCTCGCCGCCGGCCTGCCGGTGGTCGAGGTAGACGTGCTGCTCGGGGCACATCACCACGTCGTGGCCGGCCTGAGCGGCGGCGATGCCGCCCTCGTAGCCGCGCCAGGAGGAGACGGCGGCGCCGGGAGCGAGGCCGCCCTCCAGGATCTCGTCCCAGCCGATCAGGCGGCGGCCGCGCTCGGCCAGCCAGTTGTCGAAGTGCCGGATGACGTGGCTCTGCAGCTCGAACTCGTCCTTCAGTCCGAGTTCGGCGATCCGGGCCTGCGCGGCGGGGCTGGACTTCCACTGGTCCTTGGGGCACTCGTCGCCGCCGAGGTGGACGAAGGTGGAGGGGAAGATCTCCAGCACCTCCTCCAGCACGTGCTCGTAGAACCGCAGGGTGGCCTCGGAGGCGTTCAGGATGTTCTCGCTGACGCCCCAGTCGGTCCAGGTGCCGAGCGCGGCGGTGTCCACCACGTCGGTGTTGCCGAGCTCGGGGTAGGCGGCGATGGCGGCCTGGTTGTGGCCGGGCAGGTCGACCTCGGGGACGACGGTGATGTGCCGGGCGGCGGCGTAGGCGACGATCTCGCGCAGGTCGTCCTGGGTGTAGTAGCCGCCGTGCGGCTGGTCGTCGTGCCGCTTGCCGGCCCGGAAGCCGACCATCGACCGCTCCCGCCAGGACGCGGTCTCGGTGAGCTTCGGGTAGCGCTTGACCTCGATCCGCCAGCCCTGGTCGTCGGTCAGGTGGAAGTGCAGGACGTTGAGCTTGTGGGCGGCCAGCTGGTCGATGAACCGCAGCACCCCGGCCTTGGGCATGAAGTGCCGGGAGACGTCCAGCAGCGCGCCGCGCCAGCCGAACCGGGGCGCGTCGTGGATCTCCACCGCGGGCACCGTCCAGCGCGCGCCAGGCAGCGGCGCGGTGCGGTACGCGGCGGGGCCGAGCAGCTGGCGCAGGGTCTGCGCGGCGTGCGACAGGCCGGCGGCGCCGCCGCCGGTGAGCCGTACCGCGTCCGGGCCGGCGCTCAGCCGGTACTCCTCGGCGGCGAGGGTGTCGTCCAGCGCGAGCACGAGGTCACCGTCCTGCCCGGCGGGGGCCGGGTCCAGGTCGAGGCCGGTGGCGGCGGACAGTTCGGCGCGCAGTCGACGGGCCACGCCCTCGGTGCCGGGGGCGGCGGCGATCCGGGTGCCGGTGTGCAGCTCGAACGGGGCGGTGTCGGCGGGGGTCCGGACGTGCAACGGGGCAGGGATGAGGTCCATGCGCCTCATCCTGCCCCGGTGAACCCCGATTGGCATAGACCACTCGGGGGCATCGCACAGGTCGGACGGTCAGTCCTTCTTGTCGTCCCCGCCCGGGTTGTTCAACCCGTCGAAGATCTCCTTGCACATCGGGCAGACCGGGTACTTCTTCGGGTCGCGGCCGGGCACCCAGACCTTGCCGCACAGCGCCACCACGGGGGACCCGGAGAGCGCGCTCTCCATGATCTTGTCCTTCTGGACGTAGTGGGCGAAGCGCTCGTGGTCGCCGTCCCCGTGCGAAGTCTGCGGGACGGGCTCGACCAGGGTGCCGGTGCCGAGGCCGCGCTCGGGCTCAAGAGTGCTCATGGGTGCCAAGTCTATGGGGGCCGCCCGGAACCCGGCCACCATGTGGGAGCAGGCCGCCGGTCAGTTCAGCATCGGGTCGTCCGGGTAGGTGGCGAGCATCGCCAGCGGCCCGCGCTGGCGGCGCAGCACGGCCCGCCACATCCGGTCCGGCTCCACGCAGGAGACGTCGCCGGCCTCGCACTCCACCGGGTACCAGGCGCCCTCGGCGATCTCCTGCTCCAGTTGGCCGGGCGACCAGCCGGCGTAGCCGGCGAACACCCGCATGCCACCGAGCACCCCGGCCAGCACCTCCGGCGGGGCCTCCAGGTCGACCAGGCCGATCGCCCCGTGCACCCGCCGCCAGCCGAGCGGCCCGGGGTGGGTCTCCTCGCCGGGCACCACGGCGATCGCCAGCGCCGAGTCCAGCCCCACCGGGCCGCCCTGGAACACCACCGCGGGGTCGCCGGTCAGCGACGCCCAGCCGTCCAGCACGGCGGCCACGTCGACGGGGGTGGGCCGGTTGAGGACCACGCCGAGCGCCCCCTGGGCGTCGTGGTCGAGCAGCAGCACGACCGACCTGGCGAAGTTCGGGTCGGTCAGTACGGGCGTCGCCACGAGCAGTCGCCCGGTGAACGAGGGGGCCGCTTCCATGCCTGCCATGATGCCTCCCGAGGGGCCGCGCCGGACACCCGGCGGGCCGTGGGCAGGCCACCCGTCCGGCCCAATGGCGGTGCCGCCGGGCACCCCTTACAGCATGATCACCAATAGGGCACACGGGAACCAATCGCCCACCCTCTACCATCTATGTGGTGGCGAAGGGCCGTTCCCTCAGCTCCGCAGCCGAAAACATCCCTGCGCACCCCGGATTGCGAGAACGATGACCGACGACGTCCTGCTGGTCCACGGCGGAAACCCGCTCGAAGGCGAGATCCAGATCCGCGGCGCCAAGAACCTGGTCCCCAAGGCCATGGTCGCCGCGCTGCTCGGCCAGGGCCCCAGCAGACTGCGCAGCGTGCCGGACATCCGGGACGTCAAGGTCGTCCGCGGCCTGCTGCAGCTGCACGGTGTCACTGTCCGCACCGGCGACGAGGAGGGCGAGCTGATCCTCGACCCGTCGCACGTCGAGAGCGCCAACGTGGCGGACATCGACGCGCACGCGGGCTCCTCGCGCATCCCGATCCTGTTCTGCGGCCCGCTGCTGCACCGTCTCGGCCACGCGTTCATCCCGGGCCTGGGCGGCTGCGACATCGGCGGCCGGCCGGTGGACTTCCACTTCGAGGTGCTGCGCCAGTTCGGCGCCACCATCGAGAAGCACCCGCAGGGCACCTACCTGGTGGCCACCCAGCGGCTGCGCGGCACCAAGATCGAGCTGCCGTACCCGTCGGTCGGCGCCACCGAGCAGGTGCTGCTGACGGCGGTGCTCGCGGAGGGCGTCACCGAGCTGCGCAACGCCGCGATCGAGCCGGAGATCGTCGACCTGATCTGCGTGCTGCAGAAGATGGGCGCGATCATCTCGCTGGGCACCGACCGCACCATCCTGATCACCGGTGTGGACGAGCTGGACGGCTACACCCACCGGGCGCTGCCGGACCGCCTGGAGGCCGCCTCGTGGGCCTGCGCGGCGCTGGCCACCAAGGGCGACATCTACGTCCGCGGTGCCGAGCAGATCCCGATGATGACCTTCCTGAACACCTTCCGGAAGGTCGGCGGCGCCTACGAGATCGACGACGCGGGCATCCGCTTCTGGCACCCGGGCGGCGAGCTGAAGGCGATCGCCCTGGAGACCGACGTCCACCCGGGCTTCCAGACCGACTGGCAGCAGCCGCTGGTGGTGGCGCTGACCCAGGCCACCGGCCTGTCGATCGTGCACGAGACGGTGTACGAGTCCCGACTGGGCTTCACCGGCGCGCTGAACCAGATGGGCGCGCACATCCAGCTGTACCGCGAGTGCCTGGGCGGCACCCCGTGCCGGTTCGGCGCGCGCAACTTCAACCACTCCGCGGTGGTCTCCGGCCCGTCCAAGCTGATGGGCGGCGAGCTGGTCATCCCCGACCTGCGCGGCGGCTTCTCGTACCTGATCGCGGCGCTGGCGGCCGAGGGCACCTCCACGGTGCACGGCATCGACCTGATCAACCGCGGCTACGAGAACTTCATGGACAAGCTGCGCGACCTGGGCGCGCACATCGAGCTGCCCTCGGAGGCCGAGCTGGCCGCGGTCCAGCTGACCGCCTGATCCAAGGCCCGTAACAAGCCGGTGGCCGGGCGCCCCCCGGGGGGGGCCGCCCCCCCGGGGGGGGGGGGGGGGGGCCGCCCCCCCCCCGGCGGCCCCCACCGTG
>NZ_JBIALR010000019.1:0-54083 GCF_042873675.1 Kitasatospora sp. NPDC004614 | reverse complement strand
CCAACTCCGCGCGCCCGGGGGGGGCGGGGGGGGCGGGGGCCCCGCGCCCCCCCTGACCCCCCCCCCCCACCCCCCGGGGGCCCCCCCCCCCGGGGGGGGGGCCGGCCACCGGTGCGTTCAGCGGAGGGTCACTTGCCCTTCGCGGCTTCCTTCAGCTTCGAGCCGGCGCTCACCTTGACGCTGAAGCCCTCGGCGATCTGGATCGGCTCGCCGGTCTGGGGGTTGCGGGCGGTGCGGGCGGCGCGCAGGGTGCGCTCGAAGGTCAGGAAACCGGGGATGGTGACCTTCTCGTCGCCCTTGGCGACGACCTCGCCGGTGATCTCGGCGAAGGCGGCCAGCACGGCGTCGGCGTCCTTGCGGGTCACCTCGGCGCGCTCGGCCAGCGCGGCCACCAGCTCACTGCGGTTCATGTGTACTCCTGTGGTCTGTTGCTCTGCCGTACGCGGAGGCATGGCCGGTCCGCGGCACGGTGCTCGTTCAGGCGAGGGGTGGTCAGGGGCCGGGCTCGCACCGCGAAGCGCCGCAAACTGCCCGCCTGGGTACGAATCCTGCCTCGACCGGCACTGAGAAAGCCAATCGGGTACCGGCGTGGTTGACCCGAACAGCGTCCGCCGGACAGAGGTGTGACGCTCCGTCGGTTCCGGGGTGGCCGGGGCGGGCGGCGGCCGGGACGACACGCCGTGGCACAACTGGGGACGTTCCGTACTTGTCGGACACGCCACCCCGTCGCAGGGCTACGGTACGCCCTGGCACCGACAAGCCCAAACACGCCCCTTTCCCTTGTGTCGCAAGGGATCCGGCACGTTCGCCGCAATCCGGCCGCGGCGACCGTACCGGGCGCTCACCGGCTCAGAGCTGAACGGCCGGGAACGCGGCGGTGTCGAGCGTTCCGACGATGCCCGGGGTGGGCTTCGCCGGGGCCGCCTCCGCGCCGCCACGGGCCGCCACGGCGGCGTCCCGGACGGCCGCGGCGACGGTCTTGGCGACACCCGGGTGGAAGACGCTGGGGATGATGTAGTTGGCGTTCAGCTCGTCGTCGGTGACGGTGGTGGCCAGCGCGCGGGCGGCGGCCAGCATCATCTCGGTGTCGACGCTGGCGGACTGGGCGTCCAGCAGGCCGCGGAAGACACCCGGGAAGACCAGCACGTTGTTGATCTGGTTGGGGAAGTCGCTGCGGCCGGTGGCGACCACCGCGGCGGTGTGCCGGGCCACCGCCGGGTCGACCTCCGGGTCGGGGTTGGCCAGCGCGAAGACGATCGCGTCCTTGGCCATGGTGGCCAGGTCGTCGCCGTCCAGCACGTTCGGGGCGGAGACGCCGATGAAGACGTCGGCGTCGGCCACCGCCTCCTTGAGGGTGCCGGTGCGGCCGGAGCGGTTGGTGTTCTCGGCGATCCAGCGCAGGTTCTCGTTCAGGTCCTCGCGGCCCAGGTGGACCACGCCCTGCACGTCCGCCACGGTGGCGTGCGCGACGCCCGCGGCCATCAGCAGCTTGAGGATCGCGGTGCCGGCGGCGCCGGCGCCGCTCATCACCACGCGGATCTCGCCGATCTCCTTGCCGACCACCTTCAGCGCGTTGGTCAGCGCGGCCAGCACCACGATCGCGGTGCCGTGCTGGTCGTCGTGGAAGACCGGGATGTCCAGCGCCTCGCGCAGCCGGGCCTCGATCTCGAAGCAGCGCGGCGCGGAGATGTCCTCCAGGTTGATGCCGGCGAAGCCCGGGGCGATGGCCTTGACGATCGCCACGATCTCGTC
Source organism: Kitasatospora sp. NPDC004614 (assembly GCF_042873675.1). NCBI lineage: Bacteria > Bacillati > Actinomycetota > Actinomycetes > Kitasatosporales > Streptomycetaceae > Kitasatospora > Kitasatospora sp. NPDC004614. Next base: position 52,331 of record NZ_JBIALR010000019.1, on the reverse strand, counting down.
GGCGTCCTGGGTGTCGAGGCACAGCGGCCACGCGTCGATGCCCGCGAAGCGCTTGAACAGCGCCGCCTTGCCCTCCATCACCGGCAGCGCGGCCTTCGGGCCGATGTTGCCCAGGCCCAGCACCGCGGAACCGTCGGTGACCACGGCGACCGAGTTGCGCTTGATGGTCAGGCGGCGGGCGTCCTCGGGGTTCTCCGCGATCGCCATGCACACCCGGGCCACACCCGGGGTGTAGATCATGCTGAGGTCGTCACGGTTGCGGATCGGCAGCTTCGAGGACATCTCGATCTTGCCGCCGAGGTGCATCAGGAACGTACGGTCGGAGACCTTCCCGATGGTGACGCCGTCGATCGTGCGGAGCTTCTCCACGATCTCCTGGCCGTGCGCCACCGAGGACGCCGCGACGGTGACGTCGATGCGCAGCGCCTCCAGGCCGGAGGCGGTGACGTCGAGGCCGGTGACCGAGCCGCCGGAGGACTCGACCGCGGTGGTGATGGAGCTCACCGCGTTGCCGGTGGCCGGCACCTCCAACCGGACCGTGATCGAGTTCGAGACACTGGGCACCGTCGCCATCGACGTCCTTCTTCCTAGAATCAGCAGACCGTGACCGGCCTGGTAATCGCGCAGCATGCTAGGTATCGATCGTCGCACCTACCGGGTGCTTCCCAGAAATAACGTTCATTGAGTGTGCGGATCCGACAAACCCGCACGGCCCGGGCAGAGGGCCTCCTTGCCCGTGGGCGCCGATGCGTTACATTGGAACGGCACCGGCTCGATCCAAGCCCCCGGGCCCAACCTTCGTCCCTTCGAGGGACCACTTGCCGCGAGGCGAGCATGGCGGGTCGGTGTTCAGCTTCACGAAGGCCCCCCACCTCCTGGTGGGGGGCCTTCGCGTTACTTCAGCAGGGCCGGGACTCCGGCGGCGTCCGGCAGGTCGTCCGGGCCGGACAGCACCGTCAGCCGCTGGGTGGCGCGGGTCAGCGCCACGTACAGCACCCGCAGGCCCGCCTCGGACTCGCCGGCGATGCCGGTCGGGTCGGCGACCACCGTGGCGTCGTACTCCAGGCCCTTCGCCTCCAGGCTGCCCAGCGCCACCACCCGGTCGCCCAGTCCCTCGGTCCAGGACGCGGCCTCCGCGCGGCGGTCCATCGGGACGACCACCGCGACGGTGCCGTCCACCTCGGACAGCAGCCGCTCCAGCTCGGCCCGGGCGGCCTTGCCGAAGGACTCCGCGCCGGCGTCCCGGACCGCCGCGAACCGCGGGTGCACGCCGGTGGCCCGGACCGCGCTCGGCGACGGGGTGCCCGGCGCGGCCAGCGCCAGCACCTTCGCCGCCACCTCGGCGATCTCCGCCGGGTTGCGGTAGTTCACCGTCAGCGTGTGCCGGCGGCGCGGCTTGCCCGCCAGCACCTCGCCCATCGCCGCCTGCGCCTCCTCGGGGAACGGCCAGGACGACTGCGCCGGGTCGCCGACGATGGTCCAGGTCGCCATCCGGGCGCGGCGGCCGATCAGCCGCCACTGCATCGGCGTGAGGTCCTGCGCCTCGTCCACGATCACGTGCGCGTACTCGCGGCGCTCCTCGGGAATCCGCTCGCGCTCGCGCCGCCCGTACGCCCGCTCGCCGTACGTGGTGACTTCCTCCAGGCCGGTCAGCAGGTCGATCGCGTCGACCTCCCGGACCTTCGGCCGGGCCGGCTCGCCGAGCAGCACCTGCAGCTCGTCGACCAGCGCCACGTCGTGCGCCGACAGGTCGCCGGCGCCGCGGTCGTCCAGGTGCCGCCAGGACGCCGCCAGCAGGCGGGCCTCCTCCGGGGTGACGGCCCGGCGGGCGATCCGGTTGGTGTGCCGGTGCTGGCGCAGCGTGGCCAGCACCCGGCGCGGGGTGACGGCCGGCCACCAGGCGTCCAGGAAGTTCAGGAACGCGGCCTCGTCGGAGACGTACTCGTCGAAGGACTCGCGCTCCTCCTGGCGCTGCTCGCGCTCGCCGTGGCTGACCGGCTTCGGCAGGTCGCGCACGGCCTCCGACCAGAGCGCGTCCAGCAGCAGGCGGCGGGCGCGCGGGCGCAGCAGGTTGAGCGGGGTGCCGCCGCCGCCCACCACGTTGCCGCGCACGGTCTTCAGCCGGCCGGCGTCCAGCCGCAGCGCCTGGCCGCGGGCGAACACCTTCAGCTCGGTCGGCGCGCCCAGCTCCAGGGCCGCCCGGGCGGCCCGGCGCAGCAGCTGCACCATCCGCGAGGAGCCCTTGATCCGGGCCACCTCGGGGCTGTCGTAGCGGGCCGCCTCGATGCCGTCCACCAGGCTGCCGACCGCGCGGATCGCCACCTGGCCCTCCTCGCCCAGCGAGGGCAGCACGCCCTCGGTGTAGGAGACCAGCAGCGCCGTCGGGCTGACCACCAGGATGCCGCCCGCGTAGCGGCGGCGGTCCTGGTAGAGCAGGAACGCGGCGCGGTGCAGGGCGACGGCGGTCTTGCCGGTGCCGGGGCCGCCGGTGACCAGGGTGGCGCCGGCGGCGGCCGCCCGGATCACCTCGTCCTGCTCCTTCTGGATGGACGAGACGATGTCGCGCATCGTGTGACCGCGGGCCCGGCCCAGCGTCGCCATCAGCGCGCCGTCGCCGACCACGGCGAGTTCCTCGCCGTCCAGGGTCGGGGTCAGGTCGGGACGCAGCAGGTCGTCCTCGACGCCGATGACCTTGCGGCCCTTGGAGCGGATCACCCGGCGGCGGATCACCCGGCCCGGCTCCAGCGGCGTGGCCCGGTAGAAGGGTGCGGCCGCCGGGGCCCGCCAGTCGATCACCAGCGGGCCGAACTCGGCGTCGAGCACGCCGAGCCGGCCGATGTGCAGGCTCTCGGCGACCGCCGGGTCGGCCGGGTCCATCGGTGTCTGCGAGGGAATCCCGTGTTCCTCGGGGGCGTCGGCCTGCTGGAGGTCGATGCGCCCGAAGAGGAAGTCCTCGAACTCGTTGTTCAGCCGCTGCAGGTGCGCGCCGGCGCGGTACACCTGGGCGTCGCGCTCGGCGAGTGCGCCGGGGGTGCCGACCTGCACGCGCTTCGCGGCGTCCTCCAGGATGTACTCCGCCTCGGCGAGCTTCTCCTCGAGCCGTTGGTAGACGGTGTCGAGATGCTGCTGCTCCTCCGCGATCTCGCGGTCGCGGAGAGTATCGGTGTGGTGCTCGGCAGAGCCGTGCGCGCCCAAGGAGCCCCCAGAGGTGCGGAGAAAAAGGCGGACGGACGATCTTACGGGATGAACTGTTCCGCGGACGAGGACCCCCGCCCACCGACGCCCGGACCGGGGACCGGGGACCGGCCCGGAACGCACGAGAGCCGCCCTCCTGGTGGAGGACGGCTCTGCGATGCACATGGGGTGGTGGAGATGCCGGGAATCGAACCCGGGTCCAGTGGAGAGGATTCAGGACTTCTCCGAGCGCAGTCCGCTGTGAGTTTCTCGGCCCTGGCAGTCACGCGGACAAGCCGCCAACAGGCCCAGCCACTGTTTGATTTCCCCGCCACCCCCGTGACCGGAGTGGAAGGTTGAGTTCCCTAGATTATGCCAGGATCCGGGTCGGGAACGCCCCGGGCTGACACCCATTCACTTTCGCAGATCAGGCTGCGAGAGCGAACTGCTGGGAATCGCGCTTAGAGTTGGCGATTATATTTTTGCGACAGATGGTTTACGAGATCATTGCCGCGTTCCTCGGCTCGCTTCTCCTGTTTCGACAGCCACTGTCGAAACCGATCATCCCCATGTTGATTTGACAAACAGCACCGGCGGGCGAGGCCCTCCGGGTGATGCGCTGCCATAGTACTCGGGCGGCGCGTCAAGGGTCCAGCGCATTAACGAGCGGCGGCCGGCGGGTTCTTCGCGGCCGCCCCCGGAGTACCCAACTGCTGGGCCAGCCACGGCAGCTGGCGCTGGAAGGCGCCGGCGGCGAACTGCCAGACGTGCCGCCCGGGCTCGACGTTCAGGCGGGTGGTCAGCCCGGCCTTCCCCGCCGCCGCCTCCAGCTGCTTGGCGTGCGCGAGCTGCCCGCTCTCCTGGTCGCCGACGTCGAACATCCCGGTGACGCCCTTGTACTTGCCGCGGTGCGCGGCCAGCACGGTCTGCGGGTCGTAGGCGGCCCAGGCGGCGGCGTCGCCGCCGTACAGCTTCTCGATGGTCTGCTGCTTGTCGCCGATGTACGGGCCGAGGTCGCCGGAGATGTCCAGGAAGTGGCCGAACACCTCGGGGTGGGCGGCGGTCAGGGTGATCGCGCAGGTGCCGCCCATCGACCAGCCGGCCATCGCCCACTTCTTCGGGTCGGCGGACGTGTCGAAGGTCTTCTCGACGTACTTCGGCAGGTCCTTGACCAGGTGGTCGGCGGCGTTCCCGGCCGGGCCGTCCACGCATTCGGTGTCGACCTTGAAGCCGCCGGTGGCGTCCGCGAACACCAGCACCGGGGAGAAGCCGTTGTGCTTGGCCGCGTAGGCGTCGGCGGTCTTCACCGCGTTGCCGGCCCGCACCCAGTTGTCGGGGGCGGCGAACTCGCCGCCGACCATCTCCACCACCGGCAGCTTGGGCCGCGTCTTGCTGCGGAACCAGGCCGGCGGCAGGTACACCAGCTCCTGCCGGTGCGCGAAGCCGCTCGGCACCGCGGGGACGTCCACCGCGACCACCCGGCCGGTGCCGGTGCGGCCGGTGGTCTGCAGCGCCTGGTCCAGGCTCATCTGGTCGGGCACCGGGGAGCCGGAGAGTTCACCGACCGCGTCGCCCAGCGTCGGGTAGTAGCCGGTCGCCGCGTTCAGCGTGTTCGCCCCGGCCAGCACCGCCGCCAGCATCGCGACGGGCACCGCCGCCCGGTGCCACCAGCGCGCCCCGCGCCAGCCGGCCACCAGCACCAGGGCGGCGAGCAGTGCCACGCCCAGCCAGACCCACAGCGTGGCGGGAAGCGGGTCGGTGATCCCGGACAGCTCCAGCACCCCGACGGCGAGCAGCCCCGCCGCGCCGGCCGCCGCGCCGACCGCCACCGGCAGCCGGCGCAGCCACCAGCGGCGTCCGGGCCGGCCGATCGCGGCCAGCAGTGCGGCGACGGCGAGCGCGCGCACCGTCCACGGGAACCAGCCGTCCAACAACGAGATGTCCACCCCGGGATGGTAGGCGCCCGAGCGGCGGCACCGCGCCATCCGGGTGGACGGTGACGAAGCTGCGACAGTGCCGCCGGTCAGCTGCCGGTGCCCGGCACGCCGAGTTCCTTGGCCAGCCAGGGCAGCGATTCCCGGAACGCGAAAGCGCCGAACTGCCAGTCGTGCTTGCCGGGGTGGATCTGCACGCTGGTCTTCAGGCCGGCGGCCTTCGAGAGCTTGTCGAGCTCCTGGGCGGTGTTGCGGTGCGCCTCGGTCTCCTCGGAGCCGACCATGAACATGCCGCTGGAGTTCTGGTAGGTGTCCTTCTTCGCCTTCGCCATCACCGTCGCCGGGTCGTGCGCCTCCCAGGCGGCCACGTCGCCGCCGAACAGCTGGTTGATGGTGGTCTGCTTGCCGCCGAGGTTGGGGCCCATGTCGCCGGAGATGCCGACGAAGTGACCGAACACCTCGGGGTGGACCACGCCGAGGTCGACGGCGCAGGTGCCGCCCATCGACCAGCCGACCACGCCCCAGGAGCGCGGCCCGGTGGCGGTGTCGAAGGTCTTCGTGATGTACGGCGGGATGTCCTTGACCAGGTGGTCCTCGGCCTTGCCGTGGGCGCCGTTGACGCACTCGGTATCGACGTTGAAGCCGCCGGTGGCGTCGACCATCACCAGGATCGGGGCGTAGCCGTTGTGCGCGGCGGCGAAGTCGTCGGCGGTCTTGACGACTTCACCGGCCCGGATCCAGTTGTCGGGGGCGGCGAACTGGCCGCCGATCATCTCCACCACGGGCAGCTTGGGCCGCGTCTTGCTGCGGAACCAGGCCGGCGGCAGGTAGACCTTCTCGCGGCGGTGCTTGAAGCCGCTCGCGTCGGCGGGGATGTCCACCACGACGACCCGGCCCTCGGTGGCCTTGCCGACGGTGGTGAGGGCCTCCTCGAGGCTCATCTCCTGCGGCACCGGCGCGCCCGACAGGTCGCCCAGCGCGGCGTCCACGCTCGGGTAGTAACCGGTCGAGATGTTCAGCGAGTTGGCGGCGCACAGCATCGACAGTCCGGCGGCCACCGGCACCGCGGCCAGGTTCCACCACTCGGAGTTGCGGACGCCGGCCGCCAGACTGCCGAGCGCGAGCAGGGCGCAGCACAGCCAGAACCACAGGCCGAACGGCAGCGGGTCGTCGATGTCCCCGAACACCTTGGCCAACAGCGCGAGCAGCGCGGTCAGCGCGACCGCGCCTCCGGCCACCCAGGGAAGTCTGCGGCGCAACCAGAACGGACTGACCCGGAACAGCGCCACCGCGGCCGCCGCCAGGGCAAGTATCCGCAAGGTCCAGGGCAGCCAACCGCTCAGCAGTGAGATCTCCACCCACAGATCGTACGCAAGCCCCAACTGCGCAGGCCCCAACTGTCCGCGTACGACCGGGAGGTACTGTTTACCTGACGTGCAGTCAACCGCTCCTGGCGGCGCCCTCAGCCCTGCCGGCGGCGGGCCGCGGCAACGGCGCGGTCGGACTCGCGGCGGTCCTGGCGCTCGCGCAGGGTCTGCCGCTTGTCGTAGAGCTTCTTGCCGACGGCGAGGGCGATTTCGAGCTTCGCGCGGCCGTCCTTGAAGTACAGGGACAGCGGGACCAGCGTGTGGCCGGTCTCCTTGGCCTTGGACTCCAGCTTGCGGATCTCCATCTTGTGCAGCAGCAACTTGCGCTTGCGGCGGGCCGAGTGGTTGGTCCAGGTGCCCTGGGTGTACTCGGGGATGAAGACGTTGTCGATCCAGGCCTCGCCGCCCTGGATGTACGCGTAGCCGTCGACCAGGTTGGCCCGGCCCTCGCGGAGCGACTTGACCTCGGTTCCGGTGAGCACCATTCCGCACTCGTAGGTGTCGAGGATGGTGTATTCGTGCCGCGCCTTCTTGTTCTGCGCGACCAGCTTCTTGCCCGTTTCCTTTGCCATAGCTCCGTCATTCTCGCACCTCGGGGGCGCCCTCGGCAGCCCCTTTACGGCGCGCCGGACGGTTCGGGGGCGGGGCTCAGCCCGTCCAGCACCCGCAGGGCGAGGTTCTCGGTGCCGGTGTCGTCGCCGGCGGGGGCGGGAACGTCGGGCTGGACGCCGGTGCCGTCCGGGGAGCGGCCGGCCGGGGTCTGGTAGCGGCCGACGGTGAGTTCGAGCACCGAGCCGTCGGCGAGCGTGCTGGGCTGCTGGACGGTGCCCTTGCCGAAGGTGCGCTCGCCCACCAGGACGGCCCGGGAGCGGTCCTGCAGGGCGCCGGCCAGGAGTTCGGCGGCGCTCATGGTGCCGCCGTCGACCAGCACCACCAGCGGGACGGCGGTGTCGCCGCCGGGGGTGGCGGTCAGTTCGCGGTGCTCGCCGCGCGCCTGGTAGCTGGCCACCGGGCCACCGTCGAGGAACGCCGAGGCGACGCCGACGGCCTCCTCGACCAGGCCGCCGGAGTTGCCGCGCAGGTCCAGCACCACGCCGCGGGCACCGGCCGCGGCGGCCCGAACCTGGCCGGCCACGCCCTTGGTGAAGGCGTGCACCGCGATCCGCGCCACGCCGGGGCTGGGGCGGTCGGTCTCGACCTCACGGGCGGCCAGTTCGGCCCGGGTCAGGCCGAGTTCGCGCACCGGCCCGTCGCCGTCCTGCACGCCGACCACGACCTCGCTGCCGGCCGGGCCGCCGCGCAGCCGGGACACCAGTTCGGTGACCGGCAGTTGAGCGGCCGGGACGCCGTCCACGCTGACCAGCCGGTCGCCCGCGGCGATGCCGGCCCGGGCGGCGGGCGAGCCGGGCAGCACCTCGGCCACCTCGGTGGGGCCGTCGGCGCTGCGCTCGACGGTCAGTCCGACGCCCGGGTAGCGGCCGCCGGTGAAGTCCCGGTACTGCTGCGGGCTGAGGTAGGCCGCCCACCGGTCGCCGCTGGCGCCGACCAGCTGCCGGGCCTCCTGCGGGCTCAGGTCGGCCCCGGACAGGTCCGCGCCGCGGACCCCGTCGGACGACAAAGGGGCCCGGGGCGAACCGATCGGTTCGCCCCAGGCCCCGGAAGCGGCTCCGGCGAACAGCACGGCGCCGAACACCAGGCCGAGGGTCATCCCCTGGCGTACACGTGGAGCTGTCGGCATGCCAGCGAGTGTAGGGCCACCGGCGGGCGCTGCCGACGGCCCGTCAGACCTTCAGGTACTTGCGCAGGGTGAAGAACGCCGCGATGCCGGCCATCGCCATACCGACCACCACCAGCAGCGGAATGACCGCCAGCACCGAGGACAGGCCGATGAAGTTGATGAACAGCACCTTCTTCGCCAACCACCCGTGGACGAAGAAGTGACCACCCAGAAGCAGCAGCGAGGCCAGGCCCGCACCGAGCAGCGCGGAGAACGCGGCCTCCGCAATGAACGGCATCTGCACGTAGAAGTTGGAGGCGCCGACCAGCCGCATGATGCCGGTCTCGCGGCGCCGGCTGAACGCCGACACCCGGACGGTGTTGACGATCAGCAGCAGCGCCACGCAGAGCATCAGCGCCATGATCACGAAGGCGGCGGTCTGCAGGCCGCGCAGCAGGCCGAACAGGTTCTCCAGGATCTTGCGCTGGTCCTCGACCGACTTCACGCCGGGCTTGCCGGCGTAGGCGCTCTGGATCACGTCGTACTTGGTCGGGTCGTTGAGCTTGACCCGCCAGGACGCCGGCAGCGCGTCCGGACCGACCGCCGCGAGCAGCGGGTTGTCCGGGTTGGACGCCTTGAAGCGCTGGTACGCCTCCTGCGAGCTCTCGAAGGTCGCGCTCTGCACCAGCTCGGTGCGCTTGTCCAGGTCGGCCTTGACGTCCCTGATCTGGTCTTCGGTGGCCGCGCCGGCCGCGCACTGGGCGGAGTTGTGGTCCGACTTGGCGCAGAAGTAGATGCTGACTTCGACCTTGTCGTACCAGTAGTCCTTCATGGAGTTGACCTGGTCGCGGACCAACAGCGAGGCACCGGCGAGGGCGAGCGAGAGCGCGACACTGACCACGACGGCGATCGTCATGGTCAGGTTGCGGCGGAGACCGACGCCGATCTCCGACAGAACGAACTGGGCGCGCATGCTTCTCTCTTCTAGCTCTGGTAGCCGTAGACGCCGCGGGCCTGGTCACGGACCAGCAGACCCTTGTCGAGCTCGATGACGCGCTTGCGCATCTGGTCGACGATCGCCTGGTCGTGGGTGGCCATCAGCACGGTGGTGCCGGTCCGGTTGATCCGGTCCAGCAGCTTCATGATTCCGACCGAGTTCTGCGGGTCGAGGTTGCCGGTGGGCTCGTCGGCGATCAGCAGCATCGGACGGTTCACGAACGCGCGGGCGATCGCCACACGCTGCTGCTCACCACCCGACAGCTCGCCGGGCATCCGCTCCTCCTTGCCGCCGAGGCCGACCAGGTCGAGCACCTCGGGCACCACCTTGTTGATGGCGCTCTTCGGCTTGCCGATGACCTCCAGGGCGAACGCCACGTTCTGCCCCACGGTCTTGTTCGGCAGCAGGCGGAAGTCCTGGAAGACGGTGCCCAGTTGGCGCCGCATGTGCGGCACCTTCCAGTTGGAGAGCTTGCCCAGGTCCTTGCCGAGGACGTGCACCTCGCCGGTGGACGGGCGCTCCTCGCGCAGGCACAGGCGCAGGAACGTCGACTTGCCCGAACCGGACGAGCCGACCAGGAAGACGAACTCGCCCTTCTCGATCTCCAGCGAGACGTTGTCCAGGGCCGGACGGTTCTGCTTGGGATAGGTCTTGGAGACGTTGTCGAATCTGATCACGGCTGCATCACGGGGCCATCCTAGGTGGATCGGAGCCAGTGACCTTACGCGATGCCCTTGCGTACCCGCAGTAACCGGGCGGCTACCCATGGGGATTTCGTCTGCTTCGGTTCCGGTTCGGACCCGAAATTGCGAGCTACGTCACAGCTCGATAACCCTTCCCCTCCGGGGGCCCAGGTGTCCGGAACCTGGCAGAGTGGTAGGGAGTCGGAACAGAAGCCGCCTCCGGCACGTTGGCTATGCAGCAAGGAGGACACGCATGACCTGCGACCAACTGGTGTGCGCCAACTGCAACGGCCGCGTCATCGACGGCCGCTGCCCGGTGTGTCGCGCCAACCGCGCCCGGCTCCAGCAGGAGCAGCACGGGCCGTTCGCCACGCTCAACCCGACGGTGCTACTGGCCGTCCTGTGCGCCGCCCTGATCGCGCTGGCGCTGCTCGCCCGCTGATTCCCAGGACCGAGAACACGGAAAGGGCCCCACCGCCGAAGCGGTGGGGCCCTTTCTCATTGCCTCGCTATGACGCTCAGCTCTCGCGCTGCTTGCGCCACCGGATGCCGGCTTCAATGAAGCCGTCGATGTCGCCGTCCAGCACGCCCTGCGGGTTGCCGACCTCGTGCTCGGTGCGCAGGTCCTTGACCATCTGGTACGGGTGCAGGACGTAGGAGCGCATCTGGTTGCCCCAGGAGCTGCCGCTGTCCTTGAGCGCGTCCATCGCGGCGCGCTCCTCCTGGCGGCGCCGCTCCAGCAGCTTGGCCTGGAGGACGTTCATCGCCGAGGCCTTGTTCTGGATCTGCGAGCGCTCGTTCTGGCAGGAGACCACCACGCCGGTGGGCAGGTGGGTGATGCGGACCGCGGAGTCGGTGGTGTTGACGCCCTGGCCGCCGGGGCCGGAGGCGCGGTACACGTCGATGCGCAGGTCGCCCTCGTCGATGTCGACGTGGTCGGACTGCTCGACGACGGGGAGCACCTCGACGCCGGCGAAGGAGGTCTGGCGGCGGCCCTGGTTGTCGAACGGGGAGATGCGCACCAGGCGGTGGGTGCCCTGCTCGACGGAGAGGGTGCCGTAGGCGTAGGGGGCCTTGACGGTGAAGGTCGCGGACTTGATGCCGGCCTCTTCGGCGTACGAGGTGTCGTAGACCTCGGTCGGGTAGCCGTGCCGCTCGGCCCAGCGCAGGTACATGCGCATCAGCTGCTCGGCGAAGTCGGCGGCGTCGACGCCGCCCGCCTCGGCACGGATGTTGACGAGGGCCTCACGGGCGTCGTACTCGCCGGAGAGCAGCGTGCGCACCTCCAGCTCCTCGACGGCCTTCTTGACGGCCTCAAGCTCGTTCTCGGCCTCGACGCGGGTGTCCGCGTCGTCCTCGGCCTCGGCGAGCTCGAACAGGACGCCCAGGTCCTCGACCCGGCCGCGCAGGGACTCCACCTTGCGCAGCTCGCCCTGGAGGAAGGAGAGCCGGCTGGTGACCTTCTGCGCGTTCGCGACGTCGTCCCACAGGGTGGGGACGGCTGCCTCCTCCTCCAGGGTTGCGATGTCGGCCCGGATCTTGTCCAGGTCGAGGACTGCCTCGATCGACGACATGGTCGAGTCGAGGTTCTTGAGCTCTTCGGAAGGATCGACGGCTGCCACGCCCACAAGGGTAATGGTTCGCCGGGGGGGCTCGGCTACAACCGGGGGTACCAGGTGGTGTGGACGGCTCCGGCGGTGGACGCGGGGGGCTCGGCGGCGAACGCCGTCCAGGCGGCGGCGGCCCCCGCGAGCAGCAGGATCACCGCGATCAGCACGGCCAGCGTGCGGCGGCGGCGGATCTGCTGGGCCCGGGTGCGCCGGTGGGCGGGCGCGGGCTGGGTGCGCTGGGCGCGGGACTCCTCCGCGTAGGAGGCGAGCTCCCCGGCAGACGGGCGGCGCAGGCTGGTGTGGGTGTCGCGGGTGGAGTCGGGGGTGGGCCCGGGCACCAGCGGGACGGCGGGGCCGCGGCGGCGGCGGTGGGTGCCGCGGCCGGTCTCCGTCTCGGCGTAGACGGCCTCGCCGGGGGTGGGCGCCTCCTCGGTGGCGGTCCGCTGGGCGGGCACCGCGAGCGGGCCGACCCCGGCCAGTTCGGGCAGCAGCTCGCGCAGCCGGGAGGCCAGTTCGGCGGCCCGCAGCCGGGAGGCGGGGGCCTTGGCCAGGCATTCGGAGATGATCCGCCACAGGCCGTCCGGCATCCCCTCGACCGGCGGGACGTTCTCGGTGACGTGCCGGCGCAGCACCGCTCCGGTGTGGCCGCCGCCGAACGGGGTGGTGCCGGTGAGCAGTTCGTACAGCACGGTGGCGAGGGCGTAGATGTCGACGGCGGCGCGCGGCTCCAGGCCCTCGATGATCTCGGGGGCCAGGTAGTCGGGGGTGCCGATGATCCGGGTGGCCCGGGTGCGGCGGGGGGCGTCGACCAGGCGGGCGATGCCGAAGTCGGTGAGCTTGGCGCGCGGGGCGCCGCCGGGGCCGGGCGGGGCCGCCAGGTCGAGCAGGACGTTCTCCGGCTTGACGTCGCGGTGCACGATGCCGGCGGCGTGCGCGGCGGCCAGGCCGTCGGCGACGTCGGCGATCACCGAGGCGGCGACCAGCGGGTCGAGCACGCCGTCGCGCTCCAGGCGGGTGCGCAGGTCGGTGCCCTGGACCAGGTCCATCACCAGGGCGAGGTCACTGCCGTCCACCACCATGTCGTGCACGCCGACCACCCGCGGGTGGTCGAGGCAGGTCAGTGCGGTGCGCTCCTGGACGAAACGGCCGACCAGGACCTGGTCGGCGGCCAGGTCCTCGCGCAGCAGCTTCACCGCCACCGGCCCGTCCGGGCCCTCGCCGAGCCACACCGTGCCGGCCGAGCCGCGGCCGATCACCTGGTGGACCGTGTACCGGCTGCCGATCTTGCGTGCCAATGCTGCTCCGTGGGCTCGTGAGGTCGGTGCTCGCGGAACAACCTACGCGCCCGAGCGGCCTCCGGGGGCCGCGGAGGGCCCCCGGAGCGGTTCCGATCCGGAGGAATTTCGTCGGAGTGTCGACAAAGCGTCAAACCTAGTTGCCGGTATGGCTGCCGATCCAGGACTTCGCCGAATCGAACCAGCCCACCACGTTGTGCCAGTAGTCCGGGAGCGGCGTGAAGTTCCACAGCGCCAGGCAGCCCAGCGCCAGCACCACCAGCACCAGCAGGCAGCCCTTCGCGCAGCCCAGGCCGGGGATCCACATCCGGTTGCGGCTGCGCGGGCGCGGCTCGCGCTCCCGCGCCCGGGGCGGCTCCGGCTCCCGGTACGGCGGCTCCTGGCGGCGCGGCGGGGCCGGTTCGGGCCGGCGCTGCGGCGCCGCGTGGCCCTGCGGGCGGCCGTCGTAGCCGGGCGGCGGGCCGGGCTGCTGCGCCTGGTACGGCTGCGGGGCGACCGGCGGGCGACCACCGCGGCCCTGCGGGTACTGGCCGCCGGGCCGGCCGCCGCCCTGCTGCGGGTGCCCGCCCTGCTGCGGGTGCCGGCCGGGCTGCGGCTGGTACGGGCCCGGCTGCGGGGCGTACCGGCCGCCGCCGGGCGGCGGGCCGGGCTGCGGGGCCTGGTACGGCGGCGGGGCGACCGGCGGGCGCTGCCCGGGCGGCGGGTACTGGCCGGCCTGGTACGGGCGGGGCGCGACCTGCGGGTCGGCCAGGTCCTCCGGCTCGAAGTAGCCGATCCGGGTCTGCTCGTTGCGGTCCCGGGCGGCCTGCAGCTGGGTCTGCCACGGGTGCGGCCCGTCCGGCCGCGCGGGCGGCTGCTCGGGCGCGGGCGGCATCGCGGGCATCACCCTGGTGCGGTCCGCGGGCGGCGCGGGCGGCTGCGGGCTCATCAGCTGGGTGCGGTCCTCGGCGCCCTGGACGGCCTGACTGTGCGTCATGACCTGGGTGGCGGCGGCCGGGTCGTACCCGTTGCCGCCGAACGCGGGGTCGTGGGCCGGCGCGGCCGGGGCGAGCGCGGGGTCGGGCACCAGCAGGGCGGCGACCGACAGGGCGGCGTCCACGGCGGCGGGCGAGGAGTGCACGCCGATGCCGGCCGCCACCACCCGCAGCGCCTCGGCCAGCGAGACGGCGGTGGGCCGCTCGGCCGGGTCCTTGCGCAGGCAGCGCTCGACCACCGTCCACAGCGGCTCGGGCATGGTGCGGGGGCGCTGCGGCTCCTGCGCGAGGTGGGCCTGCAGGATCGCCAGCGGGTTGTCGCCCTGGAACGGCGGGCGGCCGGTGACCAGTTCGTACAGCATGATGCCGGCGCCGTAGACGTCCACCGCGGCGGTCTGCGGGCGGCCGTCGGCGGACTCCGGGGCGACGTACACGGGGGTGCCGACGAACTCGTGGGTGCGGGTGATGCCCGGGGAGTCGGCGAGGCGGGCGATGCCGAAGTCGGTGAGCATCGGGTACATCTGCTCGCCGCCGTCCATCACCAGGGTGGCCAGCAGGACGTTGGCGGGCTTCAGGTCGCGGTGCACCACGCCGTCGGCGTGGCTGGCGGCCAGCGCGTCGGCGATCTGCGCCATCAGCAGCGCGCCGGCGATCGGCGACAGCGGGCCGGACTCGCGCAGGTAGCGGAACAGGTCGGGGCCGTCGATCAGGTCCATCACCAGGGCGAGCAGCTCGCCCTCCACCACCAGGTCGCGGGTGCGCACGATGTTGGGGTGGGTCAGCCGCAGCAGGACGGAGCGCTCGCGCAGGAAGCGCATCACCACGTCCGGGTCGGCGGCGAGCTCCTCGCGCAGCACCTTCACCGCGACGGCCTGGCCGGGCTGCAGGCCCGGCACGGCGACGTCCTCGCGCACCCGGCCGCGCCAGACCGTGCCGGTCGCTCCGCGTCCGAGGCTCTCCTCGAGCAAGTACTTGCTTCCGACAGGCCGCACCTGTGCACTCCGTTCGGTCACCCCGCGCCCGCTGCGGGGCCGCGTTCCGGCACTCCCCCGTTCCCGTGAACGGCGCCGGGGCCTTTGGGATCCGCCCGCGCGCGAGGGCTCCCGGTTTTCGGCAACTCTAACGGTGCCCGCGCGGGTTTCCGAGGTGTTGCCGGGGCCCGTCGCGCGCTGTCGGCCACCTGGGGCGCCGGGGTCTCCTTGACCTGACTCGGCGTCGGATTCACCATGGCGATGATCGCAAGATCGTCAAATCCGGTACCGTGCGCGGACTGTCCGTCCCGAGTGGCAGGATGGCAGGCACCACACGTGTGCAGAAGGGACCCCGGGCGTGATGCAGATCCGGCTCACCGTCCTTCGACCGCGCAGCGGCCCGACCAGCCCCGGGAGCTCTGCCGACGTCCTGGTCACCGCACCGGTCGGCACCACGCTCGGCGCCGTCGCCACCGCGCTGGCCGGCGCGGTCGGCGTCCGCGGACCACGCTCCGCCACCCACATCCACCTGTACGCCGGTGAGCAGCGCCTGGACGAACAGCTCCCGATCGGCCACCCCCCGCTGATCGACGGCGCCGTCCTCGCCCTCGGCGAGCCCGACCCGGACACCGGGGACACCGCCGGCCGCCCCGCCGCCGAACTCCGCGTCGTCGGCGGCCCCGACGCCGGCGGCGTCCACCGCCTGCACGGCGAGCGGATCCGGATCGGCCGCTCCACCGAGGCCGACGTGCCGCTCGACGACCCCGACGTGTCCCGGCTGCACCTCGCCCTCCACCTCACCGCCGACGGCCACGCCACCGTCCAGGACCTCGGCTCCACCAACGGCACCCTGCTGGACGAGCGCTACCTGCGCGAGGAGAGCGCCGAACTCGCGCCCGGCGCACTGCTGCGGATCGGCGAATCCACCCTCCAGCTCGCCCACCCCGCCGACATAGCGGCCCGCAGCACCACCCCCGACGGCGAAGGCCGGCTCCGGCTCGCCCCCCGCCCCACCGCCCGCACCGCACCCGGCCGCCCAGCCGGCCCCCCGCCCCCCGCCGAACCGCCCGCCGAGCCCGGCGGCGGCCGCGGCCGCTGGCTGCGCCGCACCCGCCCCGAGCCGCCCGCCGTCGACACCGACCGCCAGCACGCCACCGCCCGCCTGCGGCAGGCCGCCAACCAGCGCGAACGCTGGCCCGACCCGGCCGCGCTGCTGCTCGCCGCCCTCGGCACCGGCCCCCGGCTGTGGGAACGCGGCCCCGACCACCCCGACGCGCTCACCCTGCGTCTGGGCACCGCCGACCTCCCCGGCGGCCCCGGCACCGCCCCCGGCACCCTGCTGCCCGCCGTCCCCGCCACCGTCGACCTGCAGACCGCCGGCAGCCTCGGCCTGGCCGGCCCGCGCCACCGCCTCGCCGGCCTGGCCCGCGCCGTGCTCGCCCAGCTCGCCGCGCTGCACCCGCCCAGCGGCCTCGCCCTGGTCGTGATCGCCCCCGAGCACCACGCCGAGGACTGGTCCTGGGCCCAGTGGCTGCCCCACCTGCGGCCCGCCCACGGCCAGGCCTGCCGGCTCCTCTACGGCCTCGGCCCCGAACAGGCCGAGGCCCGGCTCACCGAACTCGCCTCCGCCACCGCCGCCGCGCCCGCCACCGTCGTCCTGGTCGACGGCGACCCCGGCACCGACGCCGGCCGACGCGCCCTCGGCCTGCTGCTCCGGCAGGGCCCCGCGGCCGGCGTATTCGTCCTCTGCCTCGCCGAGGTCCCCGAGGAACTCCCCACCGGGCTCGGCGCGTTCGGCCTGATCACCGGCGAGGTCGCCACCCGCCTCACCCTCGACCGGCCGGCCGGCGGCGCCCGCGAACACCTCACCGACATCGCCCTCGACGCGGTCTCCCCCGCCTGGGCCGAACGCCTCGCCCGCACCCTCGCCCCGCTCCGCGAAGCCGCCACCGACGCCGACCACGCCGCCCGCGGACCGCTCCCCGAAGCCCTCCGCCTGCTCGACCTGCTGCGCTCCGAATCGCTCTCCCCCGCCCGGCTCGCCGAGAGCTGGAACGCGCTGCCCGCCGGCGCGGGCGCCGCCGCCGCCCTGCTCGGCACCGCACGCGGCGCGGCCGGCGAGGAGACCTGCGCCGTCGACCTCGCCGAGGACGGCGACCACCTGCTCATCGGCGGCGGCCCCGGCTCCGGCAAGTCCGAACTGCTGCGCGCCCTCGCCGCCTCGCTCGCCGTCTCCGAACGCCCCGACCGTCTCGCCCTGCTGATGATCGACGGCGACCGCGCCGACGACGGCGGCCTGGCCGGCTGCACCGACCTGCCGCACGTCACCGACCACGTCAACGCCGCCGAGGACCCGCGCGGCGCACTGCTCGCCGCCGAACGCCTGCTCGACGAACTCGCCCACCGCGAAGCCCTGTTCGACGGCCTCAGCTTCACCGAGTGGCACACCCGGCAGATCTTCGACAAAACCCCCGCACTGGTCGGCGGCCCCGCCGCGGACCGCGTCCGGGTGGTCGAACCCCGCCGCTCCCCCGACGCCCCGTCCGCCGACGCCCCCGCCCGCCTGATCGTCGTCGTCGACGACTACGACGCGCTGCTCGGCCCCGCCTCCCCCGGCGGCCGCCCGCTCGCCCGCGCGCTGGCCGCCGCCGCCACCCGCGGCGCCCGCCTCGGCGTACACGTCATCGCCACCACCGGCTCGCCGGAGAGCACCGCCGACACCGAACTCGACGAGGCCGCGCAACTGCGGATCGCCCTGCGCACCGAACAGCCCGGCGACTCCGACCTCCTGATCGACCTGCCCGACGCCGCCGCCCTGCCCGGCACCACCCCCGGCCGCGGCTACCTGCGCCGCCCCGACGGCGCCGTCACCGCCTTCCAGGGCGCCCGGGTCAGCGGCCGCATCCCGCGCACCGCGACGCTCCGGCCCACCGTCGTCGCCCAACGCCTGGAGGACCACGGCGCCGCCCCGTCCCCGCGCCCCGTCCGCGAACTCGGCAACGGCCCCACCGACCTCGCCCTGCTCGCCTCCGCCCTCCGCCGCGCCACCGAGAGCTGACCGCTTCAGGCTTCCGGGCACCGCTCAGCCGGCGGCGTCCGGAAGCTGCGACGGGCAGCGGCCGCCCGGCGTGGTCAGCAGCTCGAAGTGCCACATCTCGTTCGCGAACACCTGGCACAGCCCGTACTTGGCGCCCTTCCGGTTCAGCCAGTCGTCGGCATTGGTCGGCCCGACATCCACCGCCTTGCCCGACACGTGCGAGGACTTCTCCGGCGTGTTCACGTACCGCCGCGCCAGCTCCAGACTGCCGTGCTTCTCCACCGCGGCATCCAGCAACCGCTGCTGATAGCTCCGGCTCCGCCACCCCGAAGTGACCCGCAGCTCGATCCCCTGCTCCTTCGCGTCCGTGGCCGCCGCCCGCAACGCGGCGAGCAGCGCCGGATCGAGCCTGCTCACCGCCGCCGAGCCGTCGTCGAACGGGCTGGCCGAGACACCGGCGGCCAGCTCCCCGTCGGCCTCTCGCACCTGGTCCGATCCCCCCACGGCAAACGCCGCCACCGCTCCGAGCACCGCCACCGTCCCCGCTGCGGTGATGGTCCGCCGTGTGGTCTTCCTCATCTCTGCCTCCTGCTCCGTGCGCTTGCTTCCGGGCTCCATTGCAGGGCGGGCGGTGTTGCGAGGGCGTCTGGGTTTCCGCATACGTTTTCGACACCCACCGCCCCCGGCCGCCCCGCGCAGCGGCACACAAAACACCCGCGCCAGCCCCGCGCAGCAAGTGGTGAGGGCGGGCACACGTATCCGACACCCACCGCCCCCGGCCGCCCCGCGCAGCGGCACACAAAACACCCGCGCCAGCCCCGCGCAGCGGGCGGTGGAGGCAGGCATACGTCTTCGACACCCACCGCCCCCGGCCGCCCCGCGCAGCGGGTACCGCCGGACCGGTCAGCCCGGCCTGCCCCCGGTTCTCGCGCCGGCCCCGCGCAGCGGGTGGCGGGCATACGTATCCGACACCCACCGCATCCCCCCGGCCGCCCCGCGCAGCGGCACACGAAGCACCCGCACCGGCCCCGCGCAGCGGGCGGTGGAGGCAGGCATACGTCTTCGACACCCACCGCCCCCGGCCGCCCCGCGCAGCGGGTACCGCCGGACCGGTCACCCCGGCCTGCCCCCCGGTTCTCGCGCCGGCCCCGCGCAGCGGGTGGCGGGCATACGTATCCGACACCCACCGCATCCCCCCGGCCGCCCCGCGCAGCGGCACACAAAACACCCGCACCGGCCCCGCGCAGCGGGCGGTGGAGGCAGGCATACGTCTTCGACACCCACCGCATCCCCCCGGCCACCCCGCGCAGCGGGTACCGCCGAACCGGTCACCCCGGCCTGCCCCCGGTTCTCGCGCCAGCCCCGCGCAGCGGGTGGCGGGCATACGTTTTCGACATGCGGGGTCCGGTTCAATGGATGTTCGATCGTCGAGGAGCGGAGCTGTGCGTGCGGGTGCTGGTGGTGGAGGACGAGGTGTACCTCGCCGAGGCGGTGCAGGCGGGGTTGCGGTTGGCGGCGATCGCGTGCGACGTGGCGGGGGACGGCGAGGCGGCGTGGGAGCGGTTGGGGGTGCACCGGTACGACGTGGTGGTGCTGGACCGGGACCTGCCGGGGGTGTCGGGTGACGAGGTGTGCCGGCGGATCGTCGCGGCGGGGCTGGGCTGCCGGGTGCTGATGCTGACGGCGGCGTCGCGGCTGGATCAGAAGGTGGCGGGGTTCGAGCTGGGCGCGGACGACTATCTGACCAAGCCGTTCGACCTGGCGGAACTGGTGGTGCGGCTGCGGTCGTTGGCCCGTCGGCCGGAGCAGTCCGCGCCGCCGGTGCTGGAGTTCGCGGGGCTGCGGGTGGATCCGTTCCGGCGCGAGGTGTTCCGGGACGGGCGGTATGTGGCGTTGCCGCGCAAGCAGTTCGCGGTGCTGGAGGTGCTGATGGCGGCGCGGGGCGGGGTGGTGAGCGCGGAGGATCTGCTGGAGCGGGCCTGGGACGAGCACGCGGATCCCTTCACCAACGCGGTGCGGATCACCATCTCGGGTCTGCGCAAGCGTCTCGGTGAGCCGTGGGTGATCCACACCGTGCCGGGTGTCGGCTACCGCCTGGACGCGGCGTGAGCCGCCCTCGCCGCTTGACCGCCCGGCTGCGGCTGACGTTGAGCTACACGCTGTTCACCGTGACCACCGGCGCGCTCTGTCTGGGCGTGGTGTACGTCGGCATGAAGTACGTCCCCAACTACCCGTTGACGTCGGCGAATCCGCGCTACCGCTCGGACGCCCCGTCGCGGCAGGAGATCCTGCGCTCGCTGCTCACGGCGGAGGCGTACGCGCTGGCGGTGCTGACGACGGTGGGGATGGTGGGCGGCTGGCTGGTGGCGGGGCGGGTGCTGCGGCCGTTGCAGGAGGTGACGGCGGCGGCGCGGCGGGCGTCGGACGGGGATCTGGGGCACCGGATCGCGTTGGCGGGGCCGCGGGACGAGTTCACCGAGCTCGCGGACGCGTTCGACGAGATGCTGGCCCGGCTGGAGCGGGCGTTCGACGCGCAGCAGCGTTTCGCGGCGAACGCCTCGCACGAGCTGCGGACGCCGCTGGCGATCAACCGGACGATGCTGCAGGTGGCGGCGGCCGACCCGGCGGGGCAGGACTGGCCGCGGCTGGTGGACCGGCTGCTGGACACCAACCGGCGCGGCATCGAGGTCACCGAGGCGCTGCTGCAGCTCGCCGAACTCCCGCACCGCGTCCCGGAGTCGGCGCCGGTGGAGCTGTCCGCGCCGGCCCGCGAGGCGTTGGCGGCGGTGGCCGCGGAGGCCGCCGAGCTGGGGGTGGCCGTCAGTGCGGAGCTGTCCGCGGCCCCGGCCGCCGGCAACGAGGTGCTGCTGCGGCAGGCGGCGGTGAACCTGCTGCAGAACGCCGTCCGGCACAACCTGCCGTCCGGCGGCCGGGTGGAGCTGGCCACCGGCCCGGACCGGCAGCACCCGGGCCGGGTGCAGTTGACGGTGCGCAACTCCGGCCCGATGCTGGACAGTTCGGTGGTCTCCACGCTCACCGAGCCGTTCCTGCGCGGCAGCGGCCGGACGGCACAGCGCGGCCCGGTGCGGCGCGGGCACGGCCTGGGGCTGGCGATCGTCGCGGCGGTCACCGAGGCACACGGCGGACAGTTGCGGCTGGCGGGCAACCCGGACGGCGGGTTGACGGTGGTGCTCAGTCTGCCCGGTACGGCAGGTAGTGGGGCTGCGGTCGCGGCCAGGTGATGTCGAGGAACAGCGGGTAGTTCTCGCGTTCCAGGCAGCGCAGCAGGAACTCGGGGAAGGTGCCGCGGGTGGCGTACCACTGGCCGGTGTCGCTGACCACGGCGATCGGCCAGCCGTCCGGGTCGGGGCCCTGGGCGAGGAAGAACCAGGCGCCGCCGTACTTGTCGACTCCCCAGCCGATCAGCCCGCCGGGCTCGGGGTGGTACGGGAACGGGTCGATGTCGTGGTTGCGTGTCTGGCCGGGCTGCGAGCCGTACCACACCCCCCACAGCCCGCGGGCCTCGTCCGCGGTGCCGTCGACCGGTCCGAGGACGGTGAGGAAGCTGTCCAGGGTGCCAGGGCCCCAGCGGTCCACGAAGGTCTTGTAGCCGCTCGGCAACGGGACCCCGAGGTAGGTCTCGGCAGCGTCCCAACTGCCGTGCGGCGCTTGCCTGTCGGGTTCGCCGAGCAGGTCCGTGAGCCGGTCGAACGCGGAATCGCTCATGCGGGTCATTGTGCCGGGAACGCCCGAAGGGGCCCCGGGCGGGTTGCCCGGGACCCCTTCGGGGTGGTGCGGTCAGCGACCGGCGCGCAGCAGGGTGCGGATGACCCGCATGGCGACCGAGAGGCTGGACAGCTCGTAGTTGTCCGAACCCCTTATGTCGTCGAGGGTGGTGCGGGCCCGACCGAGCAGGTTGCCGTTGAGCTCGGCCCACTCGGTGTAGCGCTCCTCGGGGCTGGATCCGGCCGGTCCGGCGGCCAGCACGTCGGAGGTGAGCGCGGCGTGCGCGGCGAACAGGTCCTCGCGGATCGCGGCGCGGGCCATCGACGACCACCGGTCGGTGCGCGGCAGTTCGATGATCCGGTCGAGCAGGTGGCTGATCTCCAGGCGGTCGCCGAGGTCGTAGTACAGCTCGGCGACCTCCATCACGTCCGCGTCCGAGCGGTCCGCGACACCGACGATGTCGAGGGTCGGGAACGCGGAGGACAGTCCGGCCATCCGGCCGGCCAGGTCTTCCGGCACACCGGCCGAGGACAGCCTCTGGTACACCGACTCGTACCAGGCGAGGTCCTCGCCGCGCAGCGGCTTGGGCAGCGAGTCCCAGACCTGGTTGACCCGGTCGTGGAAGAACGCGATGGTGCCGGCGATGTCGAGCGGCTGGCGGCGGTTGCCCAGCATCCAGCGGGTGGCGCGCTCGACCAGGCGGCGGGCGTGCAGCCGCATGGTGGTCTGGATCTTGGCGCCGACCTGGTTGTCGAGGCCCTCGACCTGGTCCCAGAGCTGCTCCAGGCCGAACACCGCGCGGGCGGCGGCGTGGGTGCGGGCGATCTCCTCCATCGTCGCGCCGGTCTCCTCGCGGAGGCGGAACGCGAAGGTGCAGCCACCGCGGTTGATCGTGTCATTGACGATCAGCGTGGTGATGATCTCCCGGCGCAGCGGGTGGTTGTCGATCTGCTCGGCGAACCGGGCCCGCAGCGCGGACGGGAAGTACTGGTGCAGCACGTCCCGGAAGTACGGGTCGTCGGGCAGGTCGGTGGCGAGCAGCTCCTCGGCGAGGGTGATCTTGGTGTAGGCCAGCAGCACCGACAGCTCGGGCTGGGACAGGCCGCGGCCGGCCTGCTGGCGCTCACGGATCTGCTTCTCGGTGGGCAGGAACTCCAGCGCCCGGTCGAGCTGTCCGTTGGACTCCAGCCGGTTGATCATGCGGGCGTGCACGTTGACCATGCTGGCGGCCTGCGCGACGGCGTTGGCCAGCACCACGTTCTGCGCGTAGTTGTTGCGCAGCACCAGGCGGCCGACCTCGTCGGTCATCTCGGCGAGCAGGGTGTTGCGCTGCTTGACCGTCATGTCGCCGTCGGCGACCACCTGGTTGAGCAGGATCTTGATGTTCACCTCGTGGTCCGAGGTGTCCACGCCGGCCGAGTTGTCGATGGCGTCGGTGTTGATCCAGCCGCCGCTGGACTGCGGGCCGCCGTGCGAGGCGAACTCGATCCGGCCGAGCTGGGTGCAGCCGAGGTTGCCGCCCTCGCCGATGACGCGGGCGCGGATGTCGGTGCCGTTGACCCGGATCGGGTCGTTGGCCTTGTCGCCGACCTCCGCGTTGGTCTCGGTGGAGGCCTTCACGTAGGTGCCGATGCCGCCGTTCCAGAACAGGTCCACGGGGGCCTGCAGGATGGCCTTCATCAGCTCGGCGGGGGTCAGCTTGGCCGCTTCGATGCCGAGCACCTCGCGGACCTGGGCGGACAGCTGGATCGACTTGGCGGAGCGCGGGAACACGCCGCCGCCGGCCGAGATCAGCGACTTGTCGTAGTCGTCCCAGGAGCTGCGCGGCAGGTTGAACAGGCGCTGGCGCTCGGCGTGCGAGGCGGCCGCGTCCGGGTTCGGGTCGAGGAAGATGTGCCGGTGGTCGAAAGCGGCGACCAGGCGGATGTGCTCGGACAGCAGCATGCCGTTGCCGAACACGTCGCCGGACATGTCGCCGATGCCGATGACGGTGAAGTCCTCGGACTGGGTGTCGACGCCGAGCTCGCGGAAGTTGCGCTTGACGGACTCCCACGCGCCGCGGGCGGTGATGCCCATGCCCTTGTGGTCGTAGCCGGCCGAGCCGCCGGACGCGAACGCGTCGCCGAGCCAGAAGCCGTACTCCTGGGCGACACCGTTGGCGATGTCGGAGAACGTCGCGGTGCCCTTGTCGGCGGCGACCACCAGGTAGGTGTCGTCCTCGTCGTGGCGGACCACGTCGACCGGGTTCACGACCTCGCCGGCGACCAGGTTGTCGGTGATGTCGAGCAGCGCCGAGATGAAGGTCTTGTACGAGGCGATGCCCTCGGCCAGCCACGCGTCGCGGTCCACCGACGGGTCCGGCAGCTGCTTGGCGACGAAGCCGCCCTTGGCGCCGACCGGCACGATGACGGTGTTCTTGACCATCTGGGCCTTGACCAGGCCGAGGATCTCGGTGCGGAAGTCCTCACGCCGGTCGGACCAGCGCAGACCACCGCGGGCGACCTTGCCGAAGCGCAGGTGGACGCCCTCGACCCGGGGCGAGTACACCCAGATCTCGAAGGCGGGGCGCGGCGCGGGCAGGTCCGGGATGGCCTTGGGGTCGAACTTCATCGACACGTACGAGTGCCAGTTGCCCTCGGCGTCGTGCTGGAAGAAGTTGGTCCGCAGGGTGGCCTTGATCAGGTGCAGGAAGGAGCGCAGGATGCGGTCCTCGTCCAGCGACACGACCTCGTCGAGGGCGCCGGACAGCTCTTCCAGGATGGCGTCGGTCAGCTCGTCGCCGCCGGAGCGGTGGCTCGGCGAGAGCCGGGCCTCGAACAGGTTGACCAGCAGCCGGGTGGTGTGGGTGTTGTTGCGGAGCGCGTCCTCCATGTAGTCCTGGGAGAACGTGGAGCCCGCCTGCCGCAGGTACTTCGCGTAGGCGCGCAGCACCACGGCCTGACGCCAGGTCAGCTTGGCGGTGAGGACCAGCTCGTTGAAGCGGTCGTTCTCGGCCTGGCCGCGCCAGGTCGCCGCGAAGGTGTCCTGGAAGCGCTCGCGGTCCTCCTCGGTGAGGTCGGTGCCCTCGCGCAGGCGCAGGCCGAAGTCGACCACCCACGCGGTGGTGCCGTCGGTGCGGCGCAGCGCGTACGGGTGCTCGTCGAGTACCTCGACGCCCAGGCGTTGCAGGACCGGCAGGACCTCGGTGAGCGAGATCGGGCCGCCCACCCGGTAGATCTTGAAGCGGCGCTCGTCGTCGCCCGCGCCGACCGGCTGGTACAGGTTCAGGCGGAAGTCGCCCTCGCCGGTGAGCGATTCGATCTGCTTGAGGTCGGCGACGGCGGTGCGCGGCGAGTAGTCGGCGCGGTAGCCGTCGGGGAAGGCGGTGGCGTACTTGTGGCCCAGCTCGGCGGCGTGCTCCTCGCCGAACTCGGTCTGCAGCTGGTCGTTGAAGCCGTCCATCCAGAACCGGGCGGCCTCGGCGAGCCGGTTCTCGATCCGCTCGATGTCGGCGTCGGACAGCTGCGGCAGCTCGTTGCCGGGGGCGACCCGGACCACGAAGTGCAGGCGGGTCAGCACCGACTCGGTGGCGTACACCGTGTAGTCGATGGTGTCGCCGTCCAGCTCCTCCTTGAGGATGCTCATCAGGGCGAGCCGGATGCGGGTGGTGTAGCGGTCGCGCGGCAGGTAGACGTACGCCGAGAAGTAGCGGCCGTACTCGTCCTGACGGAGGAACAGCCGCAGCCGGCGGCGCTCCTGCAGGTACAGCACGCTGGTGGCGACGGACTGCAGCTCGGCGGCGGCGGTCTGGAACATCTCGTCGCGCGGGAAGGTCTCCATGATCTGGAGCAGGTCGCGGCCGTCGTGGCTTTCGCCGGAGAAGCCGGCGCCGTCCATGACCTCCTGCACCTTGCGGCGCACCACGGGGATCCGGGTGACCGACTCGGTGTAGGCGGCGGAGGAGAACAGGCCGAGGAAGCGGCGCTCGCCGATCGGCTCGCCGGCCGCGTTGAACTTCTTCACGCCGACGTAGTCGAGGTACGCGGGGCGGTGCACGGTGGCCCGGCTGTTGGCCTTGGTGAGGATCAGCAGCTTCTTCTCGTGCGCCTTGGCGCGCACGGGGGCGGAGAGCCGGCCGAAGGCCTCGGAGACCGGGTGGTGGTCCACGTCGTGGCTGAGCGGGTCGGCGCGCAGGATGCCGAGGCCGGTGCCGGCGACCGCCTTGAGCACCTCCTCGCCCTTGTGCTCGACCAGGTCGTACTCGCGGTAGCCGAGGAAGGTGAAGTGCTCGTCGGCCAGCCAGCGCATCAGCTCCCAGGCCTCGCCGACCTCCTGCTCGGGCAGGTGCGCGGGGGGCTGCTCGGCGAGCTCGTCGGCCAGACGGAGCGCGGAGTCGCGCATCTTCGTCCAGTCCTCGACGACCTCGCGGACGTCGCCCAGCACGCGGCGCAGGCCCGTCTCGATCTCGCGCAGGTCCTCGCGGGCGGTCTCGCGGTCGATCTCGATGTGCATCCAGGACTCGATCACGGCGTCCGCGGGCCACTCGGCGCCGGCGGCCTGCGCGCGGTTGCACGCGTCGGTGTCGAGGATCTCCAGCAGCTTGCCGGTGAGGTCGCGGCGGACCGCCAGCTGCGGGTGCACGACCAGGTGGATGGCGCGGTTCAGGCGGGTCAGCTCGTTGGTGACCGAGTCGACCAGGAACGGCATGTCGTCGGTGACGACCTCGACCACGGTGTGGCCGCAGGACCAGCCGTTCTCCTCCACGGTCGGGGTGTACACCCGGACCTCGGCGGTGCCCTGCGGGCGCTTGAGGCCCAGCCGGTAGTGGGAGGCCGCGGCACCGTAGACGTCCACCGGGTCCCGGTTGATCAGGTCCTCGGGGGCCGTGTGGAGGTAGTAGTGGTGCAGGTAGGCGGCCAGAGCGCCGTTGCTCAGCCCTTCGCCGGGCGCCGCTCCCCCCACCTGGCTGTTCTCAGCGGCTGCTGCTGCCTTCTTGAGCAGGTCGGCCTTGGCTGCGTCCAGCTTGGTCTGCATAGCTGTTTGGCTCCTGTCGCGCGCCGTTGCGTGACTCGGTGATGACGGTGGGTGCACCGCCGGGCCCCATCGGCAAATCCTCCCGCGCACCAGGTGGAAAAGCGCTCATGTCACGCATGAGTCGCGCTCAACCCGGGTACGACAAGTCGTTTGGCCTGCCTGACCGAAACCGGCGACGCCAGCCAGCCTAACGTGGCGGCACCAGGGTGTCAGGGGACATGGAGGCACAATCCCGGACGAAGATCGTTCCTTCCTGGACACCTTGTCCAAAGCCGTCCGGGCGTCCTGTACGTCACTCGGGTGACCACTCCATGTGCGGGTGCACGTAGTCGGTCGGCGGGGTGAACGTCTCCTTGATCGACCTGGTGGACGTCCAGCGCAGCAGGTTCTGCGCCGCGCCCGCCTTGTCGTTGGTGCCGGACGCCCGGCCGCCGCCGAACGGCTGCTGTCCGACCACCGCTCCGGTCGGCTTGTCGTTGACGTACAGATTTCCGGCGGTGAACCGCAGCCGCTCCACGGCCTGCGCGATGGCCCGCCGGTCCTGCGCGATCACCGAGCCGGTCAGGCCGTACGGGGCGGCCGCGTCGACCCGGTCCAGCGCCTCCTCCCAGCGGGTGTCCTCGTACACCTGGACGGCCAGGATCGGCCCGAAGTACTCGGTGGAGAAGATCTCGCCGCGCCGGGCGCCGCCAAGCAGCACGGTCGGCCGGACGAACCACCCGATCGCGTCGTCGTACTGGCCGCCCGCGAGGAGTTCCACCTGCGGGTCGGCCTTGGCGCGCTCGATCGCATCGCGGTTGCGCGCGAACGCGCGTTCGTCGATCAGCGCGCCCATGAAGTTGCTCAGGTCGGTGACGTCGCCGACGGTCAGCGCGTCCACCTCGCCGAGGAAGTCGTCCTTGATCCGCCGCCACAGGCTGCGCGGCACGTACGCCCGGGACAGCGCCGAGCACTTCTGGCCCTGGTACTCGAACGCGCCGCGCAGCATCGCGGTGCGCAGCACGGCCGGGTCGGCGGAGGGGTGGGCAATCAGGAAGTCCTTGCCGCCGGTCTCGCCGACGATCCGCGGGTAGCTGCGGTAGTGGCCGATGCTGCGGCCGATCTCCCGCCACAGGTGCTGGAAGGTGGCGGTGGA
Organism: Kitasatospora sp. NPDC004614; assembly: GCF_042873675.1. NCBI lineage: Bacteria > Bacillati > Actinomycetota > Actinomycetes > Kitasatosporales > Streptomycetaceae > Kitasatospora > Kitasatospora sp. NPDC004614. Next base: position 24,698 of record NZ_JBIALR010000019.1, on the reverse strand, counting down.
GCCGGTGAAGTGCAGCCCGGCCAGCGCCGGGTCCCGCAGCGCCACCTCGGTCACCGCCTGCCCGTCGCCGGTGACCAGGTTGACCACGCCGGGCGGCAGGCCGGCCTCCTCCAGCAGCCGCATCAGGAAGTGCGCGGCCAGCATCTGCGCCGGCGCGGGCTTCCACACCACCGTGTTGCCCATCAGGGCGGGCGCGGTCGGCAGGTTGCCGGCGACGGCGGTGAAGTTGAACGGGGTGATCGCGCAGACGAAGCCCTCCAGCGGGCGGTGGTCGGCGCGGTTCCACACCCCGGGGCCGGAGATCGGCTGCTCGGCCAGGATCTGCCGGGCGAACCGCACGTTGAACCGCCAGAAGTCGACCAGCTCGCACACGTCGAGCTCGGCCTGCTGCACGGACTTCGACTGGCCCAGCACGGTGGCGGCGGCCAGCGTCTCGCGCCACGGCCCGGCCAGCAGGTCGGCGGCGCGCAGGAACACCGCCGCCCGGTCGTCGAACGACAGGCCCCGCCACTCCGGCGCGGCCGCCAGCGCCGCGTCCACCGCGTCCCGCACGTCGGCGGCGGTCGCGTTGCCCAGCACGCCGAGCTTCGCCGCGTGGTGGTGCGGCTGCGCCACCTCGATCCGCTCCCCGCCGCCGATCCGCTGCCGGCCGCCGACGGTCATCGACAGCGTCGTGTACTGCCCGGCCAGCAGGTCCGCGACCCGCAGCAGCCGGGCCCGCTCGGGACTGCCCGGCGCGTACTCCCGCGACGGCTCGTTGACGGGTGTGGGGACGGTGGTGACCGCGTCGATCGGCATGCTGCTCAACTGCTCCGTACGGTGGTGCGTGCTGTTCCCCTCCCAGGGTGAACGCGCGTACCTGCGTTGACGTGCCGTGACACGCCTAGCGCGACAGCTCCTCGGCCACCGCGACGGCCTCCGCCAGCGAATCCACCACCGGCACGCCGACGTGCACCAGCTTCTCCCGGGTGTGCGAGCCGCCCGTCCACAGCACCGACTTGATGCCCTGCGACAGCGCCGCGTGCGCGTCGTCCGCCGCGTCCCCGATCAGCACGGTGCGCTGCCGGTCGATCTCCCCGCCCAGCGCCGCCAGGTGCCCCGCCAGTTCCTCCGCCTTGCGCCCGCCGGAATCCCCACGCCGCCCGTCCACCCGCACGAAGTGCCTGGTCAGGCCGAACGCGTCCACCGCCGGCACCAGCTTCTCGTGCTCGTACATCGACAGCACCGACTGGCTGCGCCCACCCGCCGCCCACCCCGTCAGCAGCTCCTCCACGCCCGGCGTCAGCCCGCAGCTCGGGAACAGTTCCAGGTACTTGACGTGGAACGCGTCGTCCAGCTCCAGCCACTCGTCCCGGCTCGGCATCCGCCCCAGCAGCCGGTGGTAGAACCGCGGGACCGGGATCTCGTACTGCGCCCGGTACTCCTCCAGCGACATCGGCGCGATCCCGACCAGCGAGAGCGCCGCGTTGCTGGCCCCCAGCACCGCCGGCATGTCCGACAGCAGGGTGCCGTTCCAGTCCCAGACTATGTGTGTACGCACCCGCCAAGGGTACGGCCGGGGGCCCGGAATCCCGTTCGGAATTCCGGGCCCGGCCGGCCGGATCAGGCAGCGTTGAACTCGTCCGGGTTCGGGCCGGTGCGCAGGCCGCGGTCGGTGGCGGCGATCGCGGCCATTTCCTCGTCGGTCAGGGTGAAGTCGAAGACGTCGAGGTTCTGCCGGATCCGGGCCGGGGTGACGGACTTCGGGATGACCAGGTTGCCGAGCTGGAGGTGCCAGCGCAGCACCACCTGGGCGGCGGACTTGCCGGTGCGCTCGGCGATCTCGGTGATCGCCGGATCGCCCAGCACGGCGCCCTGGGCGAGCGGGCTCCAGGCCTCGGTGGCGATGCCGTGCTCGGCGTGGAAGGCCCGCAGTTCGGCCTGCTGGAGGCCGGGGTGCAGTTCGACCTGGTTGACGGCGGGCACCAGGCCGCCGTTCTCGATCAGCCGGGTGAGGTGCGCGGGCTGGAAGTTGGAGACGCCCGCGGCGCGGATCCGGCCGTCGGCGGCGAGGCGCTCGATCGCCCGCCAGGAGTCGAGGTAGAGGTCCCGGGCGGGGGTGGGCCAGTGGATCAGGTACAGGTCGACGGTCTCCAGCCCGAGCTTGTCGAGGCTGGCGTCGAAGGCCCGCAGGGTCGCGTCGTAGCCCTGGTCGGCGTTCCACAGCTTGGTGGTGATGAACAGCTCCTCGCGCGGCAGCCCGGACGCGGCCAGCGCCTTGCCGACGCCGCGCTCGTTGCCGTAGATCGCGGCGGTGTCGATGCTGCGGTAGCCGGCCTCCAGCGCGGTGGCGACGGCGGCGGTGGTCTCCTCGTCCGGGACCTGGAAGACGCCGAAGCCGAGCTGCGGCATCTCGACGCCGTTGTTGAGGGTGACAGTGGGGACGGTCATGCGGATCAAGCCTTTTCGGTGAGGGTGTAGTTCAGGGTCTGGGCGCGGATCAGGCCGTCCCGGAAGACGAAGGTGTCGACTCCGTCGGTCACCTGCCGGGTGGCGGTGGCGGCGCTCCAGCGGAGGAACAGCAGGTCGTCGGCGAACAGCGGGGTGAGCTGCCATTCGGCGTCGGGGAGTTCGGCGAGCAGCCGGCCGATGACCTGCTTGACGCCGCCGCGGCCGGTGCGGACGCCGTCGGGCGTCAGGAACACGGCGTCCTCGGTGTAGCTCTGGGCGATCAGGTCGAGGTCGCCGGTGGCGAGGCGCCGGCCGTGCTCGGCGAACACCTCCTGCGGGGTGCGGGCGCTCACCGGTCGAGCTCCCGCAGCGCGGTCGTGGCGAACCCGTGGTCCTGCTCGGGGGCGCCGCCGCCGACGCCGAGGGCGCCGATCAGCCGGCCGTCGCGGTGCACCGGGACGCCGCCGGCGATGAACAGCAGGGGACGGTCCAGCGCGGTCGGCAGCGAGTGGAACGGGCCGTCCGGCTTGACCAGGTCGACCAGGTCGGCGGTCGGCGCGTTCAGCTGGAGCGCGGTGTACGCCTTGCGGGTGCTGGTCTCGCCGGAGATCAGCACGGCCCGGTCGTCGCGGCGGAACGCCAGCAGGTGCCCGCCCGCGTCCAGGACGGTGACGCTGACCGCGACCCCGGCCGCCTCGGCGGCGGCGCGGGCGGCGACGACCAGGGTCTCGGCGTCGGTGGTGGTGAGCGGGGTGGTGGTGAGGGTGGTGCTCATGGTGCTTCTCCGGTACGGGGAGTGAGGGTGGATCAGTGGTTCAGCGCGGGAGCGGGGACGGCCGCGGGGGCCGCCGCCTCGCGGCGCTCCAGGCCGGCCGAGACGAAGGCCAGCAGCAGGGCGGAGCCGGCCAGCGCCGCGCCCACCCAGTTGGGTGCGGTCGCGCCGAATCCGGCCGAGATGACGGCGCCGCCGAGCCACGCGGCGAGCGCGTTGCCCAGGTTGAATGCTCCGATGTTGACGGCCGAGGCCAGCGTCGGCGCGCCGTGCGCCTGGTCGAGGACCCGCTTCTGGAGCGGCGGCACGGTGGCGAAGCCGAGGGCGCCGATCACCAGCAGGGTGACCGCGGCGGTGATCTCGTTGTGGGCGGTGACGGTGAACAGGGCGAGGGCGAGGGCCAGGCCGCCGAGGGTGGTGAACAGCATCGGCATCAGCCGGCGGTCGGCGAACCGGCCGCCCAGCAGGTTGCCGAGGAACATGCCGACGCCGAGCAGCACCAGCAGCCACGGCACCGCGCCTGCCGAGAAACCCGCGACGTCGGTCATCATCGGCGCGATGTAGGTGATCGCGGCGAACACGCCGCCGAAGCCGAGGACGGTCATCGCCATCGCCAGCACCACCTGCACGTTGCGGAACGCGGCCAGCTCCCGGCGCAGGTGCGCGCCCTCGGGCCGGGGCAGGTCCGGCACCAGCTTGGCGATGCCGAGCAGTCCGATCACGCCGAGCGCGGCGACGACCGCGAAGGTGGCCCGCCAGCCGACGCTCTGGCCGACGAAGGTGCCGAGCGGCACGCCGACGATGTTGGCGACCGTCAGCCCGGTGAACATGGTGGCGATCGCCCCGGCCTTCTTCTCCGGCGCGACGAGCTCGGCGGCGACCACCGACCCGATGCCGAAGAACGCGCCGTGGGCGAGCGAGGCGACGATCCGCCCGACCAGCATCGCCCCGAAGTTCGGCGCGAGGGCCGAGAACAGGTTCCCGACGGTGAACAGGACCATCAGCAGCATCAGCATCCGCTTGCGGCTGATCCGGGTGCCGAGCACGGTCATCAGCGGTGCGCCGACGACCACGCCGATCGCGTAGCCGGTGACCAGCAGGCCGGCGGTGGGGATCGTCACCCCGAAGTCCGAGGCGACCTCGGGCAGCAGGCCCATGATCACGAACTCGGTGGTTCCGATGCCGAACGCCCCGATGGCCAGGGCGAGGAGCGCGAGAGGCATGACTGCCGACCTCCATGCGATTGCGGATGCGCCTTACGTGCTCCGACAATAATTGCAGACGCATCTTCTTGCAAGCGCAATGATTGCAGACGCCTTGTACGGGGCGGTCGGTGCAATGGGCGCGGAAACGCGAGGACCCCGCCCCGGCCGGGTGGCCGTGACGGGGTCCTGGAGCGAAAGATCAGCCGATCAGACCGGGGATCTCCTGGGTGGCGAACCAGAGCAGCTCGTGGTCCTCCGCGCCGTCCACGGTGAACTGCGCGTCCTGGTCGCCCTGGTCGGCGGCGGCGATCGCGTCGGCCGCGGCGGCCACGTCGGCCTCCACGTCCGCGTCCGCGTCGTCGGCGTGCACCGAGGCGGCCTTCGCCAGCCGGATCGGGCCGGCCAGCACCACCCGGCCCAGCGAGGCCTGGTCCTGGTACTCGTCGCCCGGGAACGGCGACACCGCGGAGTCGGCGACCTCGACGGCCACCACGACGCGCCGCCGCGCCGCCTTCGGGTCGGCGGCCAGCAGCCGGATCGAGGACAGCGCCGCCCGGTTGAGGGCCGCGTACTCCAGCTCCTCCATGTCGTCGCTGACGTACCACTCGCGAAGCGCCGGAGTCACCGCGTACGCGACGCTCTGCTCCAGGACCCCCTCGGGGTGCGCCACCGTCAGGTCGTTCAACGTGGTGGGCACGTACACGCGCATGGGGGGCACCTTCCTCGGTCACAGTGCGACGGGTCAAGAATACGCAGCCCGCGGCCGCCGGTTCCGCGCTGGGCCGGTCAGGGGAGGGGCGGTGTCCCCCTTGGTGCCGCCCGGCCGCCGACCGTGCGTCAACTCCGCGACCGGCCGGGCCCGCCGGGCCCCTTCCGCCCCCGCGAACACCACCCGCACGAGTGGATTTTCCGGCCGCCTCGCGGGCGCGCGACCCGCCTTGGGCCTGCCCCTGCGGGCCCGATAACAAGGTCCGGCACACCCGACTCACCGGCCCCCACGCCCCGACGCCCGAGAAGGCCCCGATGACCGAGCAGCTCACCCGGACGCCCGGCCCCCGCATCCGCCCGCTGGTCCATCCGGTGCACTCCGCCCGCCGCCCGGTCCGCCACCCGCACCCGGCCGGCGACGCGGTCCGGACCGTCCGCAGCCCGCGGGCGGCCTGCGACGGCGGACGCCCGGCCCGGCCGCGCAGCCCGGCACCGACCCGGACGGGGCACAGCGAGCTGGCGGCCCGCTTCGCCCGCCGCCTGGTGGAGGTGCTGTGCGGGGTGCGCCCGGTGCACCAGCTGCAGCGGCACACCACGCTGCCGGGCTTCCACCAGCTCGCGGCACTCACCCGCAGCGGCCCGCTCCGCCCGCGCGGGCGGTCCTGGCAGCCGCGGCTGGGCCATGTGCACGACTCGGCGCCCGCGCCGGGCGCGGTGGAGGCCTGCGTCCGGATCGAACTCGGACCCCGGCACCACATGCTGGCGTTCCGGCTGGAACTGCACACCCGCACCGGCCAGTGGCAGTGCACCGCCGTCGAGGCCCGCTGAACACCTGCCGAGTGCGTCTGAGCACCCGGGGAAACGCCGCGGGGCGCCACCCCCGGAAAGGAGGTGACGCCCCGTCGGACGCGTGCTGCCGGTCAGCTCTTGCGACGCCGGCCCTTCGCGGCCTTGGCCGCCTTGCGGCGCTCGGCCCGGGTCAGGCCGTCACCGTCGGGCACCAGGCCGTCCTCGTCGAAGTCGCCCTCGACCACGCCGCCGCCGACCTCGTCGGACGGGGCGGTGTAGTGCAGCTTCTTGCGCTCGGGGGCCTCCAGGCCCTTGGCGCGGATCTCCGGGCGGGCGGCGGGGACGGTGGCGTCCTTCTCCAGCTTCTCGAGCAGCACCTGCTCGTCGTCCGGCACCGGCACCTCCTCGACCTGCTGCTCGACCTGGACCTCCAGGTTGAACAGGTAGCCGACGGACTCCTCCTTGATGCCCTCCATCATCGCGGAGAACAGGTCGAAGCCCTCGCGCTGGTACTCGACCAGCGGGTCACGCTGGGCGTAGGCGCGCAGCGCGATGCCCTCCTGCAGGTAGTCCATCTCGTAGAGGTGCTCGCGCCAGCGGCGGTCCAGCACCGACAGCACGACCCGGCGCTCCAGCTCGCGCATGATCTGGTCGCCGAGCTGGTCCTCGCGCTTGCCGTAGGCGGCGGCGATGTCCTCCTGGATGACCTTGGTGAGGTACTCCGGGGTGAGGCCGCCGTTCTCCGCGGCGTCCTCCTCCAGCTCGTCGAGGTCCAGCTCGAGCGGGTAGAGCTGCTTGAGGGCCGTCCACAGCTTGTCGAGGTCCCAGTCGTCCTCGAAGCCCTCGCCGGTGGCGGCGTTGACGTACGCGGCGACGGTGTCGTCCATGAAGTGGCCGACCTGCTCCTGCAGGTCCTCGCCCTCCAGGACGCGGCGGCGCTCGCCGTAGATGACCTCGCGCTGGCGGTTGAGGACCTCGTCGTACTTGAGGACGTTCTTGCGGATCTCGAAGTTCTGCTGCTCGACCTGGGTCTGCGCGGAGGCGATGGCGCGGGTGACCATCTTCGACTCGATCGGCACGTCCTCGGGGACGTTCGCCATGGAGAGCACGCGCTCGACCATGCCGGCCTTGAACAGGCGCATCAGGTCGTCGCCCAGCGACAGGTAGAACCGGGACTCGCCCGGGTCGCCCTGACGGCCGGAGCGGCCGCGCAGCTGGTTGTCGATCCGGCGGGACTCGTGGCGCTCGGTGCCCAGGACGTACAGGCCACCGATCTCCTGCACCTCCACCTGCTCCGCCTTGACCGCGAGCTTGGCCTTCTCCATCGCGGCCGGCATCGCGCCCTCGTACTCCTCCGGGGTGTCCTCAGGAGTGATACCGCGCTGCGCCAGCTCGGCGGCGGCCAGGTGCTCGGGGTTGCCACCGAGCATGATGTCGGTGCCGCGGCCGGCCATGTTGGTGGCGACGGTGACGGCGCCCTTGCGGCCGGCCTGCGCGACGATCTGCGCCTCGCGCTCGTGGTGCTTGGCGTTCAGCACCTCGTGCGGGATGCCGCGCTTGCGCAGCTCCTGCGACAGGTACTCGGACTTCTCCACCGACACGGTGCCGACCAGCACGGGCTGGCCCTTCTCGTGGCGCTCGGCGATGTCCTGGACCACGGCGGCGAACTTGGCCGGCTCGGACTTGTAGATCAGGTCCGGCTGGTCGATCCGCAGCGGGGTCTTGTTGGTCGGGATCGGGACCACACCGAGCTTGTAGATCTGGTGGAACTCGGCCGCCTCGGTGGTGCCGGTACCGGTCATGCCGGACAGCTTGTCGTACAGGCGGAAGAAGTTCTGCAGGGTGATGGTGGCCAGCGTCTGGTTCTCGTTCTGGACCTCGACGCCTTCCTTGGCCTCGATCGCCTGGTGCATGCCCTCGTTGTAGCGGCGGCCGGCCAGGATGCGGCCGGTGTGCTCGTCGACGATCATGACCTCGCCGTTGATCACGACGTAGTCCTTGTCCCGCTTGTACAGCTCCTTCGCCTTGATGGCGTTGTTCAGGAAGCCGACCAGCGGGGTGTTCACCGACTCGTAGAGGTTGTCGATGCCCAGGTAGTCCTCGACCCGGCTGACACCGTCCTCGAGGATGCCGACGGTGCGCTTCTTCTCGTCGACCTCGTAGTCGCGCTCGATCTTCAGGCGCTGCACCAGCTTGGCGAAGTCGCTGTACCACTTGGTGGCCTGGTCCGCCGGACCGGAGATGATCAGCGGGGTACGGGCCTCGTCGATCAGGATCGAGTCGACCTCGTCGACGATCGCGAAGTTGTGGCCGCGCTGCACCAGTTCGTCCTGCGACCACGCCATGTTGTCGCGCAGGTAGTCGAAGCCGAACTCGTTGTTCGTGCCGTACGTGATGTCCATCCCGTACTGGCGCTTGCGCTCGGCCGGCGTCATGTTCGCCAGGATCACGCCCACCTCGAGGCCGAGGAAGCGGTGCACCCGGCCCATCCACTCCGAGTCGCGCTCGGCGAGGTAGTCGTTGACGGTGATCAGGTGCACGCCCTTGCCGGTGAGGGCGTTCAGGTACGCGGGCAGCGTGCCGACGAGGGTCTTGCCCTCGCCGGTGCGCATCTCGGCGACGTGACCGTGGTGCAGCGCGGCGCCGCCCATGATCTGCACGTCGTAGTGGCGCTGTCCGAGCACTCGCTTGGCGGCCTCGCGAACGGTCGCGAAGGCCTCGGGGAGGATGTCGTCCAAGCTCTCCCCGTCGGCGAGCCGGGCCTTGTACTCGTCGGTCAGTGCGCGCAGCTCGTCGTCGGTGAGGTTGACGAAGTCCTCTTCGATCGAGTTGACCTGGGCGGCAATCCGCTGCAGCTTGCGGAGGATCTTGCCCTCGCCTGCGCGCAGGATCTTGTCGAAGACGGACACGTGAGCGGGCTCCTTGCCTCATTCGGCTCTGGATGACTGCCGGTGGGGAGTCCACCCCACCGTACGGGCCATCGTATGCGAGGAGCCCGAGCGCCCGGGAGGTCCGTCAGCACGCTATTCCTGTGTCACCCCTGGGCGCACATCGCCCGAAGCAGGGTACAAACGGTCAAAGCGCTCGGGCGTGGCCGCACTGTCAGTGCCCTCCCCTAGCCTCGCCCCATGGCCGCGACCCCTGCCCCGACCGTCCGGATCTCCGCCGACCACGCCCGCCGGCTCGCGCTGCGCGCCCAGGGACTGCTCGGTTCCCCCGACCGCCGCGCGGGCGCCCGCGGCGTGCTGCGCCTGCTCGGCGCCGTCCAGCTGGACACCATCTCGGTGCTCGCCCGCTCGCACGAACTGGTGCCGTACGCCCGGCTCGGCGCCGTCGGCCGTCGCCCGGTCGAGCAGGCGTACTGGGGGCGCGGAACGACCTTCGAGTACTGGTCGCACGCCGCCTGCATCCTGCCGATCGAGGAGTGGCCGCTGTTCGCCTTCCGCCGCCGCGCCAACCGGATCAAGGGCCGGGTCTGGGGCCACCAGGTCTCCGAGGAGGTGTACGCGCAGGTGCTCGCCCAGCTGCGCGTCGAGGGCCCGCTGACCTCGACCGGCCTCGGCGGGGCGAAGAAGACCGCCGAGTGGTGGGACTGGTCCGACACCAAGATCGCGGTGGAGCGCGCACTGGCCTTCGGCGACGTGGTGGTCACCGAGCGGCGCGGCTGGAAGCGGGTCTACGACCTTGCCGAACGGGCGGTCCCCGGCGATTTGTTCGAGCAGGACCTGACGGACGCCGAGTGCCTGGAGCGCCTGGTCGCACAGGCCGGCGCCGCGCTCGGAGTGGCCACCCGCGCCGACCTGATGGACTACCACCGCCTCAAGGGCGCCCAGCTGGACGCGGCACTGCCCGCCTCCGGCCTGGTCCCGGTCGCGGTGGAGGGCTGGTCCGCCCCGGCCTGGGCCGACCCGGCGGCGCTGGAGACCGCTGGGTCGACGAGCGGCTCCGCCGCGGGGCGCGGCCGGCACCGCACCACCCTGCTCTCCCCGTTCGACTCGCTGATCTGGGACCGGCCCCGCACCGAGCGGATCTTCGGCATGGCCCACCGCCTGGAGGCGTACACCCCCAAGCACAAGCGGGTGCACGGCTACTTCGCGATGCCGCTGCTGGCCGGCGGCCGGCTGGTCGGCCGGGTCGACCCGGCCCGCGAGGGCGCCACCCTGGTGGCCCGCCAGGTCTCGCTGGACGGCCCCCGCTCGGTACCCGCCCTCGCCGAGGCGCTGCGCGAGGCCGCCGAGTGGGTGGGCTGCTCGGACGTCCGGGTGGAGCGGCTGGACGACGAGGCGCTGCGGCCGGAGCTGGAGAAGCTGCTGGCCTGACGGGCCATCGGCGTTCACTCAGCCTATTTCGAGGATCTTTTCACGCATCGCGTACACCACGGCCTCCATCCTGGAGTGCAGCTGCAGCTTCTCCAGGATGTTGCGCACGTGGTTCTTCACGGTGTTCTCGCTGATGAACAGCTCCTTGGCGATCTCCCGGTTGTTCATTCCGGTGGCCACCAGCTTGAGCACCTCCAGCTCCCGGTCGGTCAGCCGGGGCGCGGGCACCAGCTCCCGGTCGTCGGAGCGGCGCTGGATCATCGACTTGAACTCGGTCAGCAGCTTGGCCGCCATCGACGGGCTGATCTGCGACTGGCCGTCGGCCACCGCGCGGATCGCGGTGGCCACCTCGTCGGTGGAGATCTCCTTCAGCAGGTAGCCGGTCGCCCCCGCCTTGATCGCCTCGTAGAGGTCGGCCTCCTCGTCGCTGATCGTCAGCATGATGATCTTGGCGCTGGGCACCACGTCCTTGATCGCGGTGCACGCCTCGATGCCGCTGCGCCGGGGCATCCGGACGTCCATCAGGATGATGTCGGGCAGCAGGTCGGCGGCCTTCAGCACGGCCTCCGCGCCGTCCCCCGCCTCGCCGATGACCCGGATGTCCTCCTCCTCGGCGAGCACGATCTCCAGGCCGCGGCGGAACAGCGCGTGATCGTCCACCACCAGCACCCGGATCGGCTCCGCGCGTCGCGGCGGGTAGCCGGCGTCCTCCGCGCCCAGGCTCTCCCCCATCCGGTCCTCCCCCGCCTCCGGTCACGTGACGCGCTCATCATTCCACGCCCCGGACGACCTGAGATCACCCTGTGCCGCCGAACCGCCCGGCTGGGTGACTCCCCGAACGCCGGTGACCCCGGCGGCCGTTCACGGCCACCGGGGTCACCACTTCTGTCATTCGGCGGACGCGGCCGCCACTCACTCCTCGTCGGGGCCGTTGATCGCGCCCCCGGCCCCGGCGAAGTCGGCCGCCGCGGCCTGGTCCTCCTTCAGGTGGATCACGCCGTAGTGGTAGCCGTGCCGGCGGTAGACCACGCTCGGCAGCCCGCTGTCCTTCTCCTGGAACAGGTAGAAATCGTGGCCCACCAGCTCCATCGCGTACAGCGCCTGGTCCAGCGACATCGGCGCGGCCGAGTGGGTCTTCTCGCGGACCACCAGCGGCCCGTCCCCCTCCACCTCGAGGCTGCCCGCCAGCGTCTTGCGGATCGTGCCGTTCACGCCCTCGGCGGCCTCCGTCGAGGGCGGTTCGGCCAGCACGGCGGTGGCGGCGGCGACGCTCAGCGGGCCGCGCCCGTTGGTGCCGCCCTTCTGCACCCGGCGGCGGTCGGCGGACTTGCGCAGCTGCGCCTCCAACTTCGCCGAGGCCAGGTCGAGCGCGGCCCACGGGTCGTTGGCGGACGCCTCGGCCCGGATCACCGGGCCCCGGCTGCGGAGGGTGATTTCCACCCGGTCGGAACGGTCGGCCTGCCGCGGGTTGTGCTCCTTGGACACCTCGACGTCCAGGCTGATCGCCTTGGCGTCGAACTTCTGGACCTTCTCCAGCTTCTCGGCCACGTGCTCGCGGAACCTCTGGGGCACCTCGGTCTTGCGGCCCTTGACGACGATGTCCACGCAGAACTCCGATCCCTTGGTACTGACCGGCCCGGAGTGCGTCCCGGACCGGCGTGAGACCCAGCCGGACCGGCCGGCCACCGCCCGCCCCCGGAACACTGCCCGGGAGACCCGCGAGAACCGCCGGCCCCTTACCTCACTTCCTCCCCACCAGGAGCGTTCGAAACCCCTGGAGCCCTTATGCAACACCTCACGGGGGAATCTCGCCTCCCCAGTCGAACGAACGTACCGACGAGCGGTCGACGGCCCGGCTGTTCCCCCCTGTTTACCCTCCTACGGGTGAAACAGGGGTAAACGGCTGGACAACACGCCTGACACCGCCCACCGTATGGCTGAAGTCGCCGCCCGGCGAGGGTTCCGGAGGGGTTTCCGTGACGAGCCGCAGCACCGCCCACCGGCCCGGATCCGGCCCCGCACCGGTCCTCGCCGCCCTGCTCGACCTGCTGATCCCCGCCCGCTGCGCCGGCTGCGGCGACGGCCGCACCGCGCTCTGCCCGCCCTGCCGGGCCCTGCTCGACGGCACCGGCGCCGGGCCGGCCGGGCCAATGCGCCCACCACCCGGCCTACCGCCGGTGCACGCCGCCGCCCCCTACGCCGGGCCGGTGCGCCAACTGCTGCTCGCCCACAAGGAACGCGGCGCGCTGCGGCTGGCCGCCCCGCTCGGCTGCGCGCTGGCCGCCGCCGTCCGCTCCGCCACCGGCGCGGGCGCCGCCCCGCTGCTGCTGGTGCCGATGCCCTCCGCGCGCGCCGCCACCCGGGCCCGCGGCCACGACCCGATGCTGCGGCTGGCCCGCGCCGCCGCCCGCGAACTGCGCCGGGGCGGGGTGGCCACGCTGGTCGCCCCGGTGCTGCGGCAGTCCCGGCCGGTCGCCGACCAGACGGGCCTGGGCGCGGCCGAGCGGCACCGCAATCTGCACGGGGCACTGACCGTCCCGGCCCGACTGGCCGGCCGGCTGACGGGGCACCGGCTGGTGCTGGTGGACGACCTGGTCACCACCGGCGCGAGCCTCGCCGAGGCGGCCCGGGCGCTGCGCGCGGCAGGCTGCCCGCCGCGGGCGGCGGCCACCGTGGCAGCGGCGGCCAGGCGCGGCCCCGGGCCCGGCCGCCGCGGCGCGCCGGCCGGGGAAGCCGGGGAGGCCGGTCTCAGCCCGGGTAGATGAACGCCACGGGCGTGTCTTTCGTGTCCGTGCTGGTCACCGCGTGCCACTGGTTGTCCTTCAGCCGGTACACGCCGTTGCCGGACGCGGCGAGCACCGCCGGGCCGGCCTGGTCGGCCTGCACCCGGGCCTCGGTGGCGGACAGCGCCGTCATCGACTCGCCGCCCTGCAGCGGGGAGTCGGTGGACTGCGAGCCGTCGGTGCCCAGGAAGTGCAGCTGCTGCAGCCGGTCGGCCTCCTTGCCGAGCACCACCAGCTGGTCGGTGTCGCTCCAGGAGACGGCGGCGACCTCGGTGAGCTGCGGGGCGAGCTGGCGCAGCCCGGTGATCCGGGCGGTGGGGGTGGCGGGGGTGCCGCCGTGCGTCACCAGGCCGAGCCACAGCGTGGTCTTTCCGTCGGAGCCCCGCAGCAGCAGCGCGACCCGGGTGCCGTCGGAGGAGATCCGCAGCGCCTGCACGGAGCGCTTGTCCAGCCCCTCCACCGTCACCGGGACGACGACGTGCTCGCGCACCATCAGCACCCGGGACGCGGCCGGGTCACGGTCGACCAGCCACAGGCTCCCCTGGCCGTCCCAGCTGGGCGAGGCCAGGCCCTGCTGGGCGCGGCTGGAGACGATCGGTTCGCCGTACTTGCCGGACTTGGCCAGATCGACCTGGTACAGGTTGCGGCCGTCCTTGTCGATCACCGCGACGGCGCCGCCGTCCCGGCGGACGGCGAGCTCGCCCGGCTTCGGCTGGTTGCCCTGCGCGGGCTGGCCGAGCACCCCGGCGACCGAAGGGAGCGGCCCGGCGGTCTGGGCGGCGTCCCCGCCGGACTGGCTGTAACGGGTCAGCCGGCCGTTGGCCAGCTGGATGTACGCCTGCATGCCGTTCTCGCCACCGGCCAGGAAGCCCGGCGCGACCGCCGCGGCCTCGGCGCTGCCGACCGAGCAGCCGCCCTTGGGCGAGGACAGGTCGAGCCGGTCGAGCTTGCCCTGCTGGTCGGCCAGGGTCTGGAAGAACTGCTTGGCCAGCTGCTTGCAGCCGTCCTGGTACTTCCCGAGCTCGACGCCGTCCACCTTGACCGAGGCGATCCGGTTGTCGCCGACGGTGGCGCTGAGCACCTTGACGCCTTCGAGCGGGGCGGTGACCACCGGGGCGAGCCCCTGCGAGGGCCCTTCGGCGGTGGCTCGGACGGCCTCGGTGAGCGGGTCTATTCGGCGGCGCAGGTAGATCGGGTCGGGCACCAGCACCGCGCTCCGCTGGGCGGGGTCGATGGACGGGTCGGGAGTGGCGAAGAAGTACCGGTGGACCGGCTTGTAGGTGTTCTTGAAGTTGGTCAGGTCGACGATCAGGCCGTCGGGCAGGTCGTTGATCCGCCACTGGCCGGCGTCGGGCCCCTCGGCGACCTTCACGAAGGTGAAGGTCTCCTTGTACTCGGGAGAGCGGGGCGGCTGGTAGGTGTGCCGGCCGTCGAGTTCGGCGACCCGCGTGCCGGTGACTTTGATCGGCATGGTGGTCGCGTCCGGGCCCGGGACGGAATGGCTCCGCCCGGGGGGTTCGGCCAGCACCACGACCTGCGCGTCGGGGCGCCAGCGCTTGGCGGCGTCCGCGGTCAGGTACTGCTTGGCGGTGTCGTAGTTGGCCTGGTCGGCGTTGGAGGAGTCGAGGAAGCCGGCCAGCAGGTCGCTGGGGCTCTCGTCCTTGTGCGGGGCGACCGGGTAGACGTGCACCTGGACGCCGTCGGCGGCGCCCTGCGGCACCTCCAGGCGCTGCGGCGGGCCGCCGGAGGGCATCGAGACGCAGCCGGTGGCGGCGGCCGCCAGCAGTGCGACCCCGCCCCAGGCAAGCGCCCGTCGCTCAGCCGTCCTGTCGTCCCTGTGCACCGGTGGTCCCCTCCTGATCGGTGTCGGCGCCGTCCGGTGCGGACGGGGCCGGCTGCGTCGGGCGGCCGCTGCGGTCCACCACGACCTGTGCGCCGGTGGCCCCGTATCCGGCGGCTGCGGCGCGAACGTCCGACGGGTCGGCGACCGGGGCGGCGCTCGGCCGGCCCAGGCCCGGGCCGATGCTGAGCACCCCGCCGAGGCCGGAGCCGAACGTGTGCCGCTCGCCGGTGTCCGGGGTCTCCGGGACGGCGGCGGGCTCGCCGCCACCGCGCACCGCGCGCCGGTAGGGCGCGCCGACCGAGGACATGCCGCGGTTGTGCCGGGAGTCCTCCGGTTCCAGCCGGAACGGCGCACGGGAGATCTCGCCGCCGCGGGTGCGCGGCAGGGTCAGCCGGAAGTGCGAGCCGCCACCGGGCTCGCCCCAGGCCTGCAGCCAGCCGCCGTGCAGGTGGGCGTCCTCGACCGCGATGGACAGGCCGAGGCCGGTGCCGCCGGTGGTGCGCACCCGGGACGGGTCGGCCCGCCAGAACCGGTGGAACACCCGGGAGGCCTCGCCGGGCTTCAGGCCGATGCCGTAGTCGCGCACGCCCACGGCGACCGCGCCGTCCCCCGCGCCGAGCCGGATCACCACGTCCCGGCCCTCGCCGTGCTCCAGCGCGTTGACCACCAGGTTGCGCAGGATGCGCTCGATCCGGCGGCTGTCCACCTCGGCGATCACCGGGGTCTCGCCGCCGCGGATCAGCACCGCGCTGCCCTTGGCCTGGGCCAGCGGGTCGGCGGCCTCCACGACGCGGGTCACGATGTCGCGCAGGTCGACGGGTTCGGCGTCCAGGATGGCCGCGCCGGCGTCGAAGCGGCTGATCTCCAGCAGGTCGGCGAGCAGCGACTCGAAGCGGTCCAGCTGGTCCTGGAGCAGCTCGGCGGAGCGGGCCGCCATCGGGTCCAGGTCCTCGCGGCTGTCGTAGATCAGGTCGGCGGCCATCCGCACCGTGGTCAGCGGGGTGCGCAGCTCGTGCGAGACGTCGGAGACGAACCGCCGCTGCACCCGGGAGAGCTCTTCCAGCTTGCGGATCTGCGCCTGCAGGCCGTTGGCCATCCGGTTGAACGAGTCGCCGAGCCGGGCGATGTCGTCGGTGCCGGTGACCTTCATCCGCTCGTCGAAGTGCCCGGCGGCCAGCCGCTCGGAGATTCCGGCGGCCATCCGCACCGGGGTGACGACCTGGCGGACCACCAGCCAGGCGATGCAGCCGAGCAGGATGACCAGGAACAGCCCGGCGGTGGCCAGGGTCCCCATCACCAGGTTCAGGGTGCTGGTCTCCTGGTAGAAGGAGAAGACGTAGTACAGCTGGTACGGGTTGCCGTCCGGACCGCTGAACTGCTTGCCGATCGCCAGGCCCTTGTTGTCGTCGGGCTTGGCCTGGCTGTCCGGCGAGCGAAGCAGCTTGACCGGCTGCTCGTGCGGGACGGACGGCTCGGCGGCGACCTTGGCGCGCATGTCGAAGGTGATCGAGTCGGGCAGGATCGAGCCCGAGTAGCGGGCGCTGCCGCGCAGGCCGGCGCTGGCGGCGCTGTCCTCCTGGCCGCCGGGCCCGATCGCGATCACCGAGTAGACGCCGGCGCCGCCGGACGCCAGGTCGGAGACCTGCTTGGTCAGCCAGGCGTTGATCTGGTCGCGGGTCGGGTCGGCGGTCGCACCGGCCTTGGCCTGCAGGTTGATCGCCTCGTTGATCTTGTCCTGCTCGATCTGGAAGCCGCCGATGGCCTGCCCGTGCGCGGCCTTCTGCTTGGCCTCCAGCAGGCCGGTGCGCACCTGGGCGACCACCACCACGCCGAGCACCAGCACCACCACGAAGGACAGCAGCAGCGTCGCCGCGACCACCCGCAGCTGGATCGAGCGGCGGTACAGCGCCAGCACCCGGCCCACCGGGTGCCGGAACTGCCGGATCACCGGCGCGAACAGCGCCGCCCACCACCGGCGCCGGCGCGGCCGGCCGGTGGTGGAACTCAGCACGTCGCCGCGCACAGCAGCCTCCCCGCCGGCGAACTCGTCCGACGGGGAGGAGGCGGCCTGCTCTTCGCTCATCCTCAGCTGGGCCCGGCCTTGTAGCCGACACCGCGGACGGTGACCACGATCTCCGGGCGCTCAGGATCCTTCTCGATCTTGGAGCGCAGGCGCTGCACGTGCACGTTCACCAGCCGGGTGTCGGCAGCGTGCCGGTAGCCCCAGACCTGCTCCAGCAGCACCTCGCGGGTGAACACCTGCCAGGGCTTGCGGGCCAGCGCGACCAGCAGGTCGAACTCCAGCGGGGTCAGCGGGATGCCGCGGCCCTCGCGCTTCACCGAGTGCCCGGCGACGTCGATCACCAGATCGCCGATGGTCAGCTGCTCCGGCGTGGGCTCCTCGGCCCGGCGCAGGCGGGCCCGGACCCGGGCGACCAGTTCCTTGGGCTTGAACGGCTTCGTGACGTAGTCGTCGGCACCGGACTCCAGGCCCACCACGATGTCGACCGTGTCGGTCTTCGCGGTGAGCATGACGATCGGGATGCCCGACTCCGCCCGGATCTGCCGGCATACGTCGATGCCGTCCCGTCCGGGCAGCATCAGGTCGAGCAGCACGAGGTCCGGCTTGGTCTCCCGGAAGGCGGCCAGCGCCTTGTCCCCGTCCGCGACGAAAAACGGCTCAAAACCCTCACCACGCAGCACAATGCCGAGCATCTCGGCCAGTGCGGTGTCGTCATCGACGACGAGGACACGTCCCTTCATGGCTCCATCTTCTCATCACCCGAATGTGACCTGACGCACAGCTGTTCCGTTGCCGGCCCCCCGGCCGTCGGCCGAAGCAGTCATACCATCGCAAAGGTATCGGCTCGACGGCCTTGCCCGCACCGTTGCGGATCAGCAACGGGATACCTCTGGGGTGCGCGTGCGCACCATGGCACGATGGGCACCCCGATGCACCCGCGCCAGGGTGCCCCGACGAGGAGCGTCGATTGTCCGAGACCCCGGGTTGGACCTCACCCGGTTCTCCCGAGCCCGCGCCCGGCCCGTCCGAAACCGGCCACTCGGTTCCCCCGGCCCCGCAGGCCACCGCCGCAGCCGCACCGCCCCCGCCCGGCCCGCATCCCGGCCCGACGCCCGGACCGGCCGTGCCGCCCGGCCCGACGCCCGGCATCATCCCGCTGCGTCCGCTCGGCTTCGGCGAACTGATGGACGGCGCGTTCGCCCTCGTCCGCAGGTACTGGAAGACCGCCTTCGGACTCAGCCTGCTCCTCGCCTGCGTCCTCGAACTCGTCCAGGCCGGCGTCTCCTGGTGGATCCACGTCTCCGGCACCAGCCTGGAGGCGACGTTCTCCACCTACTACACGCTGCCGCTGGAAATGCTCGCCGGCGTGATCGCCACCGGACTGCTCACCCCCGTCATCGGGAACAGCCTGCTCGGCCGTGACACCCCGCCCAAGGACGCCTGGGCGCAGGCCCGGCCGCACCTCGGCCGGCTGACCGGCCTGGCCCTGCTGCACACCCTGATCATGCTCGGCGCGCTCGCCGTGCCGCTCGTCCCGGTGCTGCTGCTGACCGGCTTCACCGCCGAGCCCGCCCTGCTGGTGCTCGTCCCGCCCGCCCTGCTGCCCATGCTGTGGATCGCGGTCAAGCTCACCTTCGCCGCCCCCGCGCTGGTCCTGGAGAAGCAGGGCGTCGTCGGCGCCCTCAAGCGCTCCTGGCACCTGGTCCGCGGCTCCTGGTGGCGGATCTTCGGCGCCCTGGTGGTGTTCCAGATCGCCGTCGGCCTGCTCGGCGCGGTACTCCTCGTTCCCGGCCAGCTGATCTCCCTGGCCATCGGCGGCGGCCCCGGCGAGCTCTACGCCACCGACACGGAGGCCGCGCTCAGCATCGGCGTCACGGCGGTCTTCGGCGTCCTCGCCAAGACACTCACGATCCCGCTCACCGGCTGCCTGCTCGGCCTGCTCTACGTCGACCAGCGGATCCGCCGCGAGGCGCTCGACATCGAACTCGCCCGCGCCGCCGGCCTGCCCGGCCACTACCCGCCCCCCACCACCGCGCCCGTCCCGGGCCAGTACCCCCCGCCGGGAGCCTGATCGCCATGGGACTCCGGGGGGGAGGGTCGCTGCTCGCGGACAGCGTTCCGGTCACTGTGCCGCGCGACGCCGCCCGCGACGCCGCGCACGAGGAACTCCGCAAAGCCATCTACCACCAGCACGAACCCGGACTGGTCGACCGCTTCGTGGCGTGGGTCCAGCGCCAGCTCGACCACCTGACCGCCACCGGCGTTCCGCTCGGCGGCGGCGACGGCGCCGCCCTGGTGGTGGTGATCGTCCTCGCCGTGGTCATCGCCGTGG
Organism: Kitasatospora sp. NPDC004614; assembly: GCF_042873675.1. Classification (NCBI taxonomy): domain Bacteria; kingdom Bacillati; phylum Actinomycetota; class Actinomycetes; order Kitasatosporales; family Streptomycetaceae; genus Kitasatospora; species Kitasatospora sp. NPDC004614. The sequence goes on along the minus strand of NZ_JBIALR010000019.1, from coordinate 5,494 downwards.
TGGCCTGGCGACGCTACGGCGCGCCCCGCCGCGACGCCCGTTCCGTCGGCACGCTGTTCGCCGCCGACGGTCCGCGCAGTGCCGCCCAGCACCGGGCCGACGCCGCCGCCCACGCCGAACGCGGTGCCTGGGCCGACGCCGTCCGCGAACAGATGCGCGCCCTGGTCCGCGGCCTGGAGGAACGCACCGTCCTCGACCCGCGCCCCGGCCGCACCGCCGTCGAGGCGGCCGCCGAAGCCGGTCGCGCCCTGCCCGAACGGGCCCGCGAACTCGCCTCCGCCGCACGGCTGTTCGACGACATCGCGTTCGGCGAACGAACCGCCGACGAAGCGTCCTACCGGCTCCTCGCCGACCTCGACCGCGCCCTCGAACGCACCCGCCCCACGCCCGTGGCGGCCGGCGGAGGAACCGCATGACCACCACCGCACCCCCGCCCGCCACCGCCGACCCCGCCGAGCAGCCCACCGCCGCCGCGCCGGCCGACACGCCCCGCACCACCCTGCGCACCCTGTGGCGGCGCTGGCGCTGGTGGCTGCTCGCCACCCTCGCCGTGCTGCTGGTCGGCGCCATGGTCGCCGGCATCCCCAACAACGGCTCCGACTGGCCGCTCGACCCCCGCTCCGGCGCCCCCGGCGGCATCCGCGCCGCCGACCAGCTGCTCCAGCAGCGCGGCGTCTCCAGCCGCACCGCCGCCACCGAGAGCGAACTCGGCGCCGCCCTGCGCGCCGACGACACCACCGTCGTCCTCGGCCACCCCGACGAACTGACCGCCCAGCAACTCACCCGGCTCGCCGCCGTCCACCGCGGCGCCAACAGCCGACTGGTGCTGATCTACCCCGACCAGCCCGCCCTGAAGGCCTTCGTCCCCGGCATCGCCACCTACTACTCCGCCACCGACAGCACCACCGCCATCGAACCCGCCTGCGCGCTGCCCGAGGCCGCCAACGCCGGCGCCGTCCAGATCGGCGGCGAGAGCTACGAACCCGGCGCCCACGACGTCGGCTGCTACCCGCACGGCAACGGCCGCAACTCCCTGATCAGCCGCACCACCGGCACCCAGCAGGTGATCGTGGTCGGCAGCGCCCGGCCGTTCACCAACGAACGCCTCGACCGCGAAGGCAACGCCGCACTCGCCCTCGGCCTGTTCGGCGCCCACCACCAGCTGGTCTGGCAGACCGTCGACCACAGCACGGCCAACGCGGCCGCCCGCCACAACAAGACCCTCGGCGACCTCATCCCGGACGGCTGGTACTGGGGCTCCCTGCAGCTCCTCCTCGCCGCCCTGCTCGCCGTCGTCTGGCGCGCCCGCCGGCTCGGACCGGTGCTCAGCGAACGGCTGCCCGCCGTGGTCCGCGCCTCCGAGACCGCCGAGGGCCGCGCCCGGCTCTACCACCGCGCGAACGCCCGCGGCCACGCCGCCGAAACCCTGCGCCGCGCCGCCCGCCGCCGGACCGCCGCCGCCCTCGGCCTCCCGCACACCTCCGGGGACCCCGACCAGGCCACCCTCACCGAGGCCGCCGCCGCCCGGCTCGGACGCCCCGCCGCCGACCTCCAGCAACTGCTGTACGGCCCGGCCCCCTCCGACGACGCCGCCCTGCTGCGGCTCGCCGACGACCTCGACGACATGGAATGGCAGGTACGACAGCCGTGACCGACCAGCTCTACAAGACCGACCCCGGCCAGACCCGCGACGCCCGCACCGCCCTCACCGGCCTGCGTGACGAGATCGCCAAGGCCGTGGTCGGCCAGGACGCCGCCGTCACCGGCCTGGTCGTCGCCCTGCTCTGCGGCGGCCACGTCCTGCTCGAAGGCGTCCCCGGCGTCGCCAAGACCCTGCTGGTCCGCACCCTCGCCACCGCCCTCGACGTCGAGACCAAGCGCATCCAGTTCACCCCCGACCTGATGCCCGGCGACGTCACCGGCTCCCTGGTCTACGACACCCGCACCGCCGAGTTCTCCTTCCAGCCCGGCCCGGTCTTCACCAACCTGCTGCTCGCCGACGAGATCAACCGCACGCCGCCGAAGACCCAGGCCGCGCTGCTGGAGGCGATGGAGGAGAAGCAGGTCACCGTCGACGGCGAGCCCCGCAAGCTCCCCGATCCCTTCCTGGTCGCCGCCACCCAGAACCCCGTCGAGTACGAGGGCACCTACCCGCTGCCCGAGGCCCAGCTCGACCGCTTCCTGCTCAAGCTGATCCTCCCGCTGCCGACCCGCGAGCAGGAGTTCCAGGTCCTCACCAAGCACGCCACCGGCTTCGACCCGCGCGACCTCGCCTCCGCCGGCGTCCGCCCCGTCGCCGACGCCGCCGACCTGGCCGCCGCCCGCGCCGAGATCGGCGCCCTGACGGTCTCCCCCGAGATCCTCGCGTACATCGTCGACCTGGTCCGCGCCACCCGGCAGTCGCCCTCGCTCGCCATGGGCGTCTCCCCCCGCGGCGCCACCGCCCTGCTCAACACCTCCCGCGCCTGGGCCTGGCTGGCCGGCCGCGACTACGTCACCCCCGACGACGTCAAGGCCCTCGCCCTGCCCACCCTCCGGCACCGCATCCAGCTCCGCCCCGAGGCAGAGATGGAAGGCACCACCGCCGACAGCGTCATCCAGGCCGTCCTCTCCCAGACGCCCGCACCGCGCTAGCCGCTGCCCGGGGGGAGAGCGCCACCCGCCTCTCCCCCTCCGCGTCCACTGCTCCAGAAAGCGAGCCCCGCACCCCATGGCCCTGACCGGCCGCACGGCCCTGATCGCCGCCCTCGGCGTCCTCCTGGTCGGCCTCGTGCTCCCCTCCTGGACCGGCATCGGCGTGGTCATGCTGCCGCTGCTCGCCGCGATCGTCGCCGACCTGGTGCTCGCCGCCCCCGTCCGCCGCCTCACCCTGGAACGCTCCGGCGACCCCAGCGTCCGCCTCGGCGAAGCCGTGGATGTCGACCTGCTCGTCGCCAACCCGTCCCGCCGCCCGCTGCGCGCCCGGATCCGCGACGCCTGGTACCCCTCCGCCTGGGCCCCCGGCACCTCCCTCACCGCCTCCCGGCACTCCGTCACCATCCCCGCCGGAGAACGCCGCCGCCTCACCACCCGGCTCGCCCCCACCCGGCGCGGCGACCACCACAGCGGCCGAGTGACCATTCGCTCACTCGGCCCGCTCGGCCTGGCCGGCCGCCAGGCCACCCTCGACGCGCCCTGGCGGGTCCGCGCCCTGCCGCCGTTCGCCAGCCGCAAGCACCTCCCGTCCCGCCTCGCCCGGCTGCGCGAACTCGACGGCCGCACCTCGGTCCTGACCCGCGGTCAGGGCACCGAGTTCGACTCCCTGCGCGAGTACCTCCCCGGTGACGACGTCCGCTCCATCGACTGGCGGGCCAGCGCCCGCCGCAGCGTCGTCGCCGTCCGCACCTGGCGCCCCGAACGCGACCGGCACGTCCTCATCGTCCTCGACACCGGCCGCACCTCCGCGGGCCGCGTCGGCGACGCCCCCCGCCTGGACTCCGCCCTCGACGCCGCGCTGCTGCTCACCGCCCTCGCCACCAAGGCCGGCGACCGGGTCGACCTGCTCGCCCACGACCGCCACCGCCGCACCGCCGTCGCCGGGCGCTCCCCCTCCGAGATCCTCCCCGCCTTCACCGACGCGATGGCCCTCCTGGAACCCGCCCTGATCGAGACCGACCTGCGCGCCATGGTCTCCACCGCGCTCCGGATGGCCCCCCACCGCTCGCTGATCGTCCTGCTCACCGGCCTCGACGCCCACCAGATCGAGGACGGCCTGCTCCCCCAGCTCCCCCTCCTCACCAAGCGCCACGAGGTCGTCATCGCCTCCGTCGCCGACCCCCGCCTCGACGAGCTGGTCAACACCCCCCGGGTCACCGTCCGCGACGTCTACGGCGCCGCCGCCGCCGAACAGACCCGCGCCGACCGCCGCCGCACCGCAGACCTCCTCACCCGCCGCGGCATCACCGTCCTCGACTCCCCACCCGAGTCCATCGCCCCCGCCCTCGCCGACACCTACCTCAGCCTCAAGGCCGCCGGCCGCCTCTGACCCGCCCCGGCCACATATTCGGAGCCGACGATCGACACCAACCTGCAGCTGATCAGCGACGGCGACGGCCTGGCGGTCATCGGCGACCCGACCGCCGTCGAACGGTTCCTGGTCTCCGAAGGCCTGCCGTCCCGCGACCTCGGACTGTCCCGGCTCGGCTCGGCCTTCAGCGCCACCGCCGGTGCCGCACAGACAGGCTCGGAGATCGCCGCCAACTCGGGCCGCTGGGTGAAACTGACCAAGGAATCCGCCCAGGCGCTCAGCAAGCACGGGCTGATGAAGGGCTCGACCGCGAACACCAGCCGGGCCGTGCTGACCGAGAACGGCAGGATCAAGGGAATCCTCGAACTGGTGCGGACGCCCGGCTCGATGCTGTCCAACCCCGCGATGCTCGCAGGTGCCGCAGGACTCATGGCGCAACTCGCCATGCAGCAGACCATGGACGAGATCACCGACTACCTCGCCGCAATCGACGAGAAGGTCGACGACGTGCTCCGCGCCCAGAAGGACGCGGTGCTGGCGGACATGATCGGAGCCGGCTTCGTCATCGAGGAGGGCCTGACCGTCCGGGACCAGGTCGGCCGGGTCTCCGAGGTCACCTGGTCGAAGGTGTCACTCACCTCGGTCACGATCGCCCGCACCCAGGCCTACGCCCTCCGTCAACTCGACGCACTCGCCGAGAAGTTGGAACAGAAGACCAAGATCGGCGACCTCGCCAAGGTGTCCAGGGACGCCGAGACCACCGTCCGGGAGTGGCTCGCTGTGCTGGCGCGCTGCTTCCAGTTGCACGACGCAATAGCCGTACTGGAACTCGACCGCGTGCTCGACACCTCGCCGGACGAACTGGACCTGCACCGCCTCGCGATCCGAACCGCCCGGCAGAACCGCGTGGAACTCATCTCCCGGTGCACCGAACGGCTCATGGCCCGCATCGACGCGGCCGTCAGCACCGCCAACACCAAGGTCCTGCTGCACCCCACGACTTCCCCCGCCGTGGTGAACTCGGGCAACCAGGTCGCCACCACCGTCATCGACTTCCGCGGCCGGCTCGGGATCGAACGCGACCGCCAGTCCTTGGACGCCAGGCGCTGGGTGGACGCGGCCACCGACGCGAAGGACCGGATGCTCGAAAGCGGCGCCGAGGGTGTCGACGCCGCCAAGCGCCTCGGGGCGGAGACCTTCGACCGTGCCAAGTCGGTGACGGGCAAACTGTCCAACGGAATCGCCGGACGAGTGCTCCGCCGCCGCGGAAACGACGACGGAGAAGCCAAGAAGCTCTGAGCCCGCCGGCCGGCGGGCCCCGGGCCCGCTGGCGTTCGGCACCGGCTCCAGAAATGCAGAAAGGGCCCCAGCCATAAGGCTGGAGCCCTTTCCAGAAGAATTGTTCGGCGGCGTCCTACTCTCCCACAGGGTCCCCCCTGCAGTACCATCGGCGCTGTGAGGCTTAGCTTCCGGGTTCGGAATGTAACC
>NZ_JBIALR010000018.1:0-147022 GCF_042873675.1 Kitasatospora sp. NPDC004614 | reverse complement strand
TCCAACCGATCCAGAAGGACCGGCCGGGGATGTCAACATATCTGGCGTTGACTTTTGGCACGCTGTTGAGTTCTCAAGGAACGGACACTTCCTTCGGTCTGCCTTCCAGCAGGCCCTCCGGGCGCTTCGTTCTTTCGTGTTCTCAGCTTATCAGATGTTTTCCGCTCCGTTTTCCGGAGTTTCATTCGATCCGACTTGCTTTCGTTCGCCCCTCTCGGTGCGACTCCGGAACTGTACGGGGATCCGCGTCCGCAAAGCAAATCCGCCCCCGCACGCGGACCGTGCGGGGGCGGAAGGGGACGCGGGACGTCCTGGAGGTCAGCGGACCTCTGTGATCTCGGGGCCGCGCGAGAACGGGTCGATGGAGCCGCCCGCGTAGGGGGACTCGCCCTCGGCGGTGGGGGCCGCGGCGCCGTCGGCGACCATCTGGGCGTCCTCGGGGAGCTTGAGGACGATCGGGTCGCGGGGCGCCATGGGGGCTTCGCCACGGACCACGACGGTCTGCCGGAAGACCTCTTCGAGGATGCCGGCCATCTCGGGCTGGACCGCGGCCTGGCCGGAGATCACGCCGCGGAGGAACCAGCGCGGTCCGTCGCAGCCGATGAAGCGGACCAGCTGGACACCCTGGGTGCCGTCGGGGAGCTGCACCGGGACCTGGGCGCGGAGGTGCCAGCCGAGCGAGCCCTCCTCTTCCTCGATGGCGCCGCCCTGGCTGGTGATGCCGTTGGCGATCTCCTCGCGGACCTCGCCCCAGATGCCCTCCGACTTGGGGGCGGCGAAGGCCTGCAGCTGGATGGCGCTGTTGCCGAGCACCAGGGTGGCGGCGACGATCGAGTCACCGGCCACCTCTACCCGGAGCTCCATGCCCTCGACGCCGGGGACCAGCAGGCCACCCAGGTCGACGCGGCCCTCTTCGGGCTTCTCCAGCTCGGAGACGTCCCACGGCCCGTCCGGGCGCGGGGCCGGCGGGAGGCCGACCCGGTCGGCCGGGTCGAGTTCGGTGTCGTTCTCGTTCTCGACGGAACCCTCGACGTCATCGGCCGTCTCGTCGGCGCTGATGGCGTCCTCGGCGAGCTGCTCGACAGCGTCCTCGCTCTTGCGACGACGGAACACGGTCACTGTCCTTCCCGGTCCAAGACCGAATCCAAGACCGAACGCGAATATCTGCTACCTGCTACCCATCGGACCGGCCGAAAATCGCTGCAACTGCATCGCTTCTTCCACCGCTCGTCGTGCTGCCCGGCTGGGCCGGGACCGCGGCGCATGCTAGACCGCAGCGTGACCGCCGGTCGAGCCGAACCCGCCTTCGGCCCGGACCGAACCCGGGAGTTCACCCACTTCGTGGAAGCGGGCCTTCTCGACCTGCTGGATGACCAGCTGGGCAATTCGGTCGCCTCGCTTGAAGTTGACCGGCTCCCGAGGGTCCAGGTTGACGACGATCACCTTGATCTCACCACGGTACCCGGCATCGACCGTCCCTGGGGCGTTCACCAGTGCAACTCCGCAGCGGGCTGCCAGACCGGAGCGCGGGTGAACGAACGCGGCGTAGCCGTCCGGTAGCGCAATGGAGATGCCGGTGGGGAGCAACGCCCGTTCGCCGGGCTGGAGTTCGGCGTCCTCGGTGGTGCGCAGGTCGGCGCCGGCGTCGCCGGGGTGCTCGTAGGCGGGGAGCGGGATCTCCGGGTCGAGGCGGCGGATCAGGATGTCGACGGGCTGGCGGGCGGAGTCGGTCACGGGTTCACCTCGAAGGCTCGGGCGCGTTTGATCTGGTCCGGGTCGTCCAGGACCTTCTGCACGTCCTCGGGTCGGCCGTGCGTGGTGAAGTGTTCCAGCTTCACCTGGACGAACAGTGCCTGGGCGCGAATGGCGACCGGCCCGTCGGGGCCGCCGATGCGGCCTTCGGCGGCGCTGTAGACCTTGCGGCCGTGGACGCCTGTCACCCGTGCGTGGATGTGCAGCACGGAGTCGACGGGGACGGGGCGGACGAAGTCGGTCTCCAGCCGGCCGGTGACGGCGGGGGCGCCGAGCAGCCAGTTGAGCGTGCCGAGGGTCTCGTCCATGGCGCTGACCAGGATGCCGCCGTGGGCGAGGCCGGGGCCGCCCTGGTGGGCCATCTTGACGGTGAACTGCGCGGTGACGTCGAGCTGTTCGCCGGCGACGGCGGTGAGCTGGAGGCCGTGCGGGTGGTGCGGGCCGCAGCCGAAGCAGCCGTCGTAGTGGGATCCGATGACGGTGCCGGGTGCGGGGGCGTACGGGGAGCGGGGCGGCAGGACGGCGTCCGCGGGCGGGGTGGTGGGGGTGGGTCCGTTCACGCTCGCGACCCTACCTGCCAGTAGGTTTCCGGGACAGGCACGCCGAGGGGCCCCGGCCGCCGAGCACGGCGTGTGCTGCGCCCACAATGGAGGCATGTACGAGGAACGTCTCACCGTCCCGCGGTCCTGGTGGCTGCTGCCCGTGGCGCTCGGGCTTTCGTTCGGGCTGATCATGCTCCGGTTCAACGGACTGGGCGCCCTGATCGGGCTGGTCGTGGGGGTGGCCGCCGGTGCGGCCGCCCTGAGCAGCTACGGCTCGGCGCGGATCCGGGTGGTGCAGGGATCGCTGGTGGCCGGGCAGGCCCGGATCCCGGTGAGCGCCCTGGGCGAGGCCGAGGTGCTGAACCCGAAGGAGGCCGTCGCCTGGCGCTCGGTGAAGGCCGATCCGCGGGCGTTCATGCTGCTGCGCAGCTACGTCCCGACGGCGCTGAAGGTCGCGGTGACGGACCCGACCGACCCGACCCCGTACCTGTACCTGTCGACCCGGTCGCCGCAGCGGCTGGCGGACGCGCTGGGCGAGGCGGCGGGCGGCCGCAGCCGCTGACCGGCGGCCCGGGGACAACCACAACGCAGACAGACCGAAAGGGACGGCCCCACCAGCGTGGGGCCGTCCCTTTCGGTCTGTCTGCGTGCTCTGCGGGTGCAGGCGCGCGGTTCGCGTTCTGCCGGGTGCGACCGCTCGGGACGGTCGCTGCTTCTGCCTCCGGCCCCGCTGCTCAGGGCCGGACGGGGCGGCGTACCGGGCCGGCGGAGGGGTGTCGCCCGCCCGGGCCAGTGCCGCTCCGTTTTCAGGCGCCGCAGTCCCGGCAGATCGGCTGGCCGTTCTTCTCGCTGTAGAGCTGGCTCCGGTGGTGCACCAGGAAGCAGCTCATGCAGGTGAACTCATCGGCCTGCCGCGGCAGCACGCGGACCGACAGCTCCTCGTTGGAGAGGTCGGCACCGGGAAGCTCCAGGCCCTCGTTGGCGTCGTACTCGTCGACGTCGACGGAGCCGGAGGCCTTCTCGTTCCGGCGGGCCTTCAGTTCCTCGATGCTGTCCTCGTTGAGGTCGTCATCGGTCTTGCGTGGGGTGTCGTAGTCCGTTGCCATTTTTCGCTCTCCCCCTTTGGGTGTGTGCGGTATCTCCAGCGCACGTAACGCCTGGGGGGCCGGTCTTGTGCCCGACCCGAGGGCGAGATTGTGCCTTACTTCAAGCCCTGTTACTCAATCGACACCCGGCCCGAGGCCCGTCGGGACGGTCGAACAGGGTTCGAAAGAGGTCACCCGTGCGGGTGAGCCGGCCACAGGTGCGAGTCAGCGATCGTGACGGTGCGTGGCGGCCGATCGGCGCCCGGAGCGACAACTCGGCGGTCAGGAAAGGTTCTTGACCAATGGTCGAGTTGTCCGCGATTATCGGGCGCGGTGACCCACCGTAGCCACCCCATCCGAACGGGTGATCGCCCGGCCGGGTGGCACCAATGAGCCACCCGGCCGAGTGTGATGTTCGTCACATCTGGCGCGAGTGTGGGCGATTCCCGCGAAAACGGGCCTTTCGGCTCACCTTTGTGCGGTCGGATTGTCCGCATACCGACCGGAATCGAACGGAGACGTTCCGCTCCTGGGCGACCACACTCCGCTGCGGGTGGCCGGCCACGCCCGACTGCGCGTGGCGACCGCGCTCAGGCGCGGGCGGCGGCCGCGGCGGCGCGGCGGGCGAGCAGCGCGGCCTGGCGCTCGTCGAAGCGGGTGGCCTGGGCGTCCAGGCCCTCCAGGAAGGCGCCGAGCTCCTCCTGGGCCTGCCGGCCGGCCGGGCCGAGGCCGGTGATCTCCATGACCTTCAGGTGGCGCAGCACGGGCTGCAGCACGTCGTCGTGGTGGATCCGCAGGTTGTAGATGCCGCCGATGGCGATCTGGGCGGCGGAGCGCTCGAAGCCGGGCATGCCGTGGCCGGGCATCCGGAAGTTGATCACCACGTCGGCGACGGCGCGCATGGCCTGGTCGGGGGCGAGCTCCAGGGCGGCCTTGAGCAGGTTCCGGTAGAAGACCATGTGCAGGTTCTCATCGTTGGCGATCTTGGCCAGCAGCTGGTCGCAGAGCGGGTCGCCGGAGTGGTGGCCGGTGTTGCGGTGGGCGATCCGGGTGGCCAGTTCCTGGAAGGCGACGTAGGCGACGGACTGCAGCATGCTGTGCGCGTTGTCGGACTCGAAGCCGTTCGCCATGTGCGCCATCCGGGCCCGCTCCAGCTCGACCGGGTCGACGGCGCGGGTGGCCAGCAGGTAGTCGCGGATCGCTATGCCGTGCCGGCCCTCCTCGGCGGTCCAGCGGTGCACCCAGGTGCCCCAGGCGCCCTCGCGGCCGAACATGGTGGCGATCTCGTGGTGGTAGCTGGGGAGGTTGTCCTCGGTCAGCAGGTTGACCACCAGCGAGATCCGGCCCAGCGGGGTGACCTTGGACTGGTCGAGGGACCAGGCCTCGCCGCCGAGCACGCCGTCGAAGTCCCGCCCCTGGCTCCACGGCACGTACTCGTGCGGCATCCACTCCTTGGCCACCTTGAGGTGGCGGTTGAGCTCGGTCTCCACGACCTCTTCGAGCGCGAGGATCAGCCTGGCGTCGGTCCAGGCGGTCGTTGCGATGCGCTGCACGGGGGCGATGGTCACGGCGGTTGCTCCTGCGGAAGTGCGGGCGGACCTACGGCTGCGTAGGTTACGACACCGTAAGTTCTTCCGGCCGCAAATGACAAGCCGCCCCTGTCCAGCGCTTATGTCGTTCCGACAAAGGCTGGGCAGGGGCGGCTGAGGGCGTCCCGGCACCGGAAAACGCCGTGTACGGGCACAGGCGGCCCGCAGGGTGTCCCGGCGACTAAGGGATGCGGACCTGGATGCGCAGGCCTCCTCCGGGGCGGGCAGTGGCCTCCAGGGTGCCTCCGTGGGCGCGCACCACGGAGCGGACGATCGACAGGCCGAGACCGACGCCCTTGTCGCTGCGGGTGCGGTCGGTGTTCTTCAGCCGCCGGAACGGCTCGAAGATGTGGTCCAGCTCGTAGCCGGGGACCACCGGGCCGGTGTTGCTCACCACCAGCTCGCCGCCCCCGCCGCGGACCGTGGCGGTGGTGATCTCCACCCAGCCGCCGGGGCTGTTGTAGCGGACGGCGTTCTGCAGCAGGTTGAGCGCGATCCGCTCCAGCAGCACGCCGTTGCCGTGGGCGGGCGCGGCGGCCAGTTCGGGGCGCAGCTCGACCTCGCGGTTGCCGGCCTCCGGGCGGATCTGTTCCAGCGCGCGCTGGGCGACCTCGGCGAGGTCGACCGGGCGCCGCTCGGTCAGCTCGTTCTCGCTACGGGCCAGCAGCAACAGGCCCTCCACCAGCTGTTCGCTGCGCTCGTTGGTGGCCAGCAGGGTCTTGCCGAGCTGTTGCAGGTCGGGCGAGGTGTTGGGATCGGAGAGCTGCACCTCCAGCAGGGTGCGGTTGATCGCCAGCGGGGTGCGCAGCTCGTGCGAGGCGTTGGCGACGAACCGGTGCTGGGAGTCGAAGGCGCGGTCGAGGCGCTCCAGCATCTCGTCGAAGGTGTCGGCGAGTTCCTTGAGCTCGTCGTCCGGGCCGTCCAGGTTGATCCGGCGGTGCAGGTCGGAGCCGGCCACCTCGCGGGCGGTGCGGGTGATCCGGCCGAGCGGGTGCAGTACCCGGCCGGCCACCGTGTAGCCGACCGCGAAGGCGATCACGGCCAGGCAGACCAGGGCGGTGAGCGCCTTGCGCAGCAGCGTGGAGAGCGCCTCGTTGCTCCGGGTGTCCTGGAAGTGCGCCAGCCACCGATCGAGCTCGCCCTGGTTGGTCAGGGTGGCGCCGTCGTAGGCCCGCAGTGTGACGCCCTGGCCGAGGGTGAAGTGCGGCACCAGGTCGGTCTGGAAGGCCGAGCGGACGAAGTAGTACATCAGCAGCAGCAGCACCACGCCGGCCATCAGGAACATCCCGCCGTACAGCAGGGTGAGCCGGATGCGGATGGTGGGCCGCAGCGACAGCCAGGCGAACAGGCCGTCGCCGGGGCGGTAGGCGTCGTCGTCGCGGCGTGGGCCGGGCGGGCGCGGGGGGTGGTTCGGTCGCGGGGGCACCTGGCCCGGGCCCGGAGTGGGCACGCCGGGGGCCCCGCCGGCGGGTGGCGGGGTGGTCATGGCCGTAAGTCCTCTCAGACGGCGGTGGGGGTTGCGGCGGGGCGCGTCAGACGCGGTAGCCGGAGCCGGGGACGGTGACGATCACCGGCGGGTCGCCGAGCTTGCGGCGCAGGGTCATCACGGTGACCCGGACCACGTTGGTGAACGGGTCGGTGTGCTCGTCCCAGGCCTTCTCGAGCAGCTGCTCGGCGGAGACCACGGCGCCGCCGGCCCGCATCAGGACCTCCAGCACGGCGAACTCCTTGGGAGCCAGCTGCACGGGCTTGCCGTCCCGGATCACCTCGCGGCGGCCCGGGTCCAGGCTGATCCCGGCGCGCTCCAGCACGGGGGGCAGCGGGACGGTGGCGCGCCGGCCGAGGGCGCGGACGCGGGCGACCAGCTCGCTGAACGCGAACGGCTTCGGAAGGTAGTCGTCGGCGCCGATCTCCAGGCCCTCGACCCGGTCGCTGATGTCGCCGGAGGCGGTCAGCATGATCACCCGGGTGGCCAGGCCCTGCTCGACGACCCGGCGGCAGACGTCGTCGCCGTGCACCAGCGGGAGGTCCCGGTCGAGCACCACCACGTCGTAGTCGTTGACGGCGATCCGCTGCAGCGCGGCCTCCCCGTCGTAGACGACGTCGACCGCCATGGCCTCCCGGCGCAGACCGGTGGCGACGGCCTCGGCGAGCAGCTGCTCGTCCTCGACGACGAGTACCCGCACGGTGTTTCCCTTCTCCCGGATCGGCCCAGGCCGTGCTGCCCGTGCGGGCCGTGATGCGCCGGGCGCGGATCCGGACATACGGATCCGACGGTGTCTCCATCCTGCCTGGTCGCGCGGTAAAGCAGTCGTAAGTCCGGTGCGCCGACGGCGAAAACGGAGGCTTCGGATGCCGGTTGGACTGTGACTCGGGCAACTTTCCCTTGAGTTGAGGTTTCCCGGGGCCCCGGGTGGGGAGGACACGTGCACACCGTGATGCCGTCCCTTGGCGGCTTTTCACGGCCACCACCCGCCAGTGCCCCATCCGCACCGGCCGTGGATCGAGAGCCACCGGGTCGCGACTCAATTGTCGCGCGAGCGCCCGACCGGATCCTGCACCGGTCGTGGTGCCTGTCCGGGGTTCATCCGATTCCGTGCCGGGGGGTGCCTCGGGACCGTGCCCGTCCGACACAGGAAAAGGGGGCCCGTATGGACGCCTTCACCGCCGGAATCCTTCAGCGGATCAAGAACGCCGAGCAGGATCTGCACCGCGCGATCGAGTCCGGGGACGAGTTCCTGGCCGAGGTCGAGCAGTCCGAGCTGGAAGACCTCCAGCGTCTCGCCGCCGAACACGGCGTCGACCCGATGCTCGGAACGCACCGCTCCGCCGCCTGAACCCCTCCCTCAACGCACCAGCGAGCCCTGGCACGGTCTCCCCGCGCCAGGGCTTTTCGCTGCCCGGACGGGCCTCAGTCGTGCCAGGCGCCGAGTTCCTCCAGCCGGGCCTGCAGCGGCTCGAACACGCCGGGCGGGGCGGCGATGGTGAGTTCGCCGTCGGCGGGCAGGCCGGGGCGGGAGCCGGTGAGTGCGCCGGCCTCCTGGGCGATCAGGACGCCGGCCGCCCGGTCCCAGGGGGCCAGGCCGCGCTCGAAGTAGCCGTCGAAGCGTCCGGCGGCGACGTCGCACAGGTCGACAGCGGCCGCGCCGGCCCGGCGGATGTCGCGGACCTCGCCCATCAGCGCGTGCAGCACCTCGGCCTGGTGCACCCGGCGCTCGCGCAGGTAGCCGAAGCCGGTCGCCACCAGCGCCTGGCCCCAGGCCGGGGCCGGGCGGACCGTGAGCCGCCGGCCGTTCAGCTCGGCGCCGCGGCCGCGCACCGCCTGGAACAGCTCGCCCCGGGCGGGCACGTACACCACGCCGACCACCGCTTCGCCGTCCAGTTCGGCGGCCACGCTGACGGCCCAGGACGGCAGCCCGTAGAGGTAGTTCACGGTGCCGTCGAGCGGATCGACCACCCAGCGCACGCCGCTGGTGCCGGGGCGGTCGGCGCCCTCCTCGCCGAGGTAGCCGTCGTCGGGGCGGCGGGCCGAGATCAGTTCCAGCACCAGCTTCTCGGAGGCCAGGTCCATCTCGGTCACCACGTCCACCGGGCTGCTCTTGGTGGCGGCCACCCCGAGGTCCTCGGGCCGGCCGTCGCGGAGCAGTTCCCCGGCCCGGGTGGCGGCGTCGATGGCGGTGGCGAGCAGGTCGTCCAGCAGTTCCACGATCAGTTCCTTCAGGCTTCGGCGGCGGCGGGGCGGGGGGCGCGCGGGTTGGGGCAGCAGGCGGTGGCGCACACGTCGTGGCTGGGGCCGAGGGTGCCCAGCGCGCAGCGGGTGACCGGCTCGCCGCGCTGCGCGGCGGCCCGTTCCAGGACGAGTTCGCGCACGGCGGCGGCGAACCGCGGGTCGGCGCCGACGGTGGCGGCGCGGGCGACCGGCAGGCCGAGTTCGGCGGCCTTCGCCACCGCCTCGGTGTCCAGGTCGTACTTGACCTCCATGTGGTCGGAGACGAAGCCGATCGGCACCATCACCACGGCGGCGGCGCCGTCGGCGTGCTGGGCCGCCAGGTGGTCGCAGATGTCCGGCTCCAGCCACGGGATGTGCGGGGCGCCGCTGCGGCTCTGGTAGACCAGCTGCCAGGGCCGGTCGGTGACGCCGGTGTGCTCGGCGACCGCGTCGGCGATCAGCCGGGCGACGTCCAGGTGCTGGGCGACGTAGGCGCCGCCCGGGGTGCCGCGGGCCGGGTCGTCGGGGGCGCCGGAGGTCTCCGCCATGGCGGTCGGGATGGAGTGCGTGGTGAACGCCAGCCGGGCGTTCTCCCGTGCGCCGGCCGGGAGTTCGGCGAGTGCGGCGAGGGTGGCGTCGATCATCGGCCGGACGAAGCCGGGGTGGTTGTAGAAGTGCCGGAGCTTGTCGACGGTCAGCTCGGGCCGGCCCTCGGCGGCCAGTTGGACGAGTGCGTCGGCCAGGTTCTCCCGGTACTGCCGGCAGCCCGAGAAGCCCGCGTAGGCGCTGGTGGCGAGCACCAGCACCCGCTGGTGCCCGGCGTCGGCGATCTCCCGCAGGGTGTCCACCAGGTACGGGGCCCAGTTCCGGTTGCCCCAGTAGACGGGCAGGTCGAGGCCGTGGTCGGCGAAGTCCTTGCGGAGTGCGGCCAGCAGGTCGCGGTTCTGGCCGTTGATCGGGCTGACGCCGCCGAACAGGAAGTAGTGCTTGCCGACCTCGGTCAGCCGCTCCTTGGGGATGCCGCGTCCCCGGGTGACGTTCTCCAGGAAGGGCACCACGTCCTCGGGGCCCTCCGGCCCGCCGAAGGACAGCAGCAGCAGCGCGTCGTACGGCGCGGGGTCGGTGGGGGTGCGCGTGTCGGGCATGGCTCCGATCCTGCCACCCGCGGCGGTGCGGCCGGTGCGTGCCTTCCGATGGCGGGTGTCCGGATTATCCCGGGTGCGGACGATGGATCACGGTTCGTAAGCTGTGTGGGCGATAGTTGTGCCTTACCCCTATCCACGCCCCCCGCGCCGCACCCCGTCCGACGGAGCCATCCCGTGCTGTCCAGCTACCGCCAGATATTCGCCGCCCCCGGCAGTCTGGCCTTCTCCTCCTCCGGGCTGATCGCCCGCCTGCCGATCTCGATGACCGGGATCGGCACCGTCACCATGCTCGCCGAGATGAAGGGCACCTTCTGGCTCGGCAGCGCGCTGTCCGCCACCCTCGCGATCTCGGCGGCGATCCTCGGCCCGTGGATCTCCCGCCTGGTCGACCGGCACGGCCAGCGCCGGATCGCGCGGCCCGCCACCCTGGTCACCGTGCTGGCTGCGGCCGGCCTGCTGATCGGTGCCCGGACCGGCCTGCCGGACTGGACGCTGTTCGTGTTCGCGGCGGGCATGGGCGTGATGCCCAGCACCGGTTCGATGGTGCGCGCCCGCTGGGCCCAGCTGTACCGGAACGAGCCGCCGAAGCTGCACACCGCGTACTCCTTCGAGGCGGTCGCGGACGAGATCTGCTTCATCGTCGGCCCGATCCTCGCGGTCTCGCTGGCCACCACGCTGTTCCCCGAGTCCGGCGTGCTGCTGGCTGCGGTCTTCCTGGTGGTCGGCGTCCTGCTGTTCACCGGTCAGCGGCGCACCGAGCCGCCGGTGCATCCGGCCACCCACCATGCCGGGCCCGCGGTGATCGCCAACCGGGGCCTGCAGATCCTGGTGATGACGCTGGTCGCCACCGGCGGCGTGTTCGGCTCGGTCGAGGTGGTCACCGTCGCGTTCGCCAAGGCCCAGCAGCACACCGGCGCCTCCGGCCCGGTGCTCGCCGTCTACGCGCTCGGTTCCTGCCTGGCGGGCGCGGTGTTCGGCACCCTGAAGCTGTCCGGCTCGATGGCCCGCCGCTTCCTGGTCGGGGTGACGGTGATGGCCGTCGGCATGGTGCCGCTGATCCTCGCCGCCCAGCTGATGCACGGCACCGCCGCGCTGGTGAGCGTCGGCGCCGCGCTGTTCCTGTCGGGTCTGGCCATCTCGCCGACCCTGATCACCGCGATGGCGCTGGTCGAGCGCCTGGTCCCGGCCGCCCAGCTGACCGAGGGCATGACCTGGACCACCACCGGCATGGCGCTGGGCGTGGCGTTCGGCTCCTCGGCGGCGGGCCTGGTGGTGGACGCCAGCGGCGCGGCCGACGGCTACTGGGTGCCGGTCGCCGCCGCGGGCCTCGGCGCGCTCGCCGCGTACGTCGGCATGCCCCGGCTGCGCCACCAGCTGGCCGCGGCCGAGCAGGCGCCCGCCACGGAGGCCGTGGCGTCCACGATGTGAGCCTCCCTCATGTTGGGTCCTTCGGACCATGGACCGGCGCCCGAGGCAGTGACTACGCTCCCCCTACCCACCGGTAGAACCGGCAGGCGGGACACGCGAGCGGGAGGGCTCTGGAGATGACCGAGGTCTGGCGGAACTGGGCGGGAAACCAGAGCGCGCGGCCCGCGCAGGTAACGGCACCGGGCTCGGTCGAGGAACTGGCCGCGGTGATCAAGGCGGCCGCGGTGGCCGACCGCCCGGTGAAGGCGGTCGGCTCGGGCCACTCGTTCACCGCGATCGCCGCCGCCGGCGACGCCGTGATGGTGCGCCCGGACCGGCTGACCGCGGTGCGCGGGATCGACCGCGCCGCCGGCACCGTCACCGTCGAGTCGGGCCTGCCGCTGCACAAGCTGAACCGGCTGCTGGCCGCCGCCGACCTGTCGCTGACCAACATGGGCGACATCGAGGTGCAGACGGTGGCCGGCGCCACCAGCACCGGCACCCACGGCACCGGCCGGGACTCCGGCTCGCTGGCCGCGCAGATCCGGGCGGTGGAGATCGTCCTCGCCGACGGCTCGGTGCAGACCTGCTCGGCCACCGAGAACCCCGAACTCTTCCAGGGCGCCCGCCTCGGCCTCGGCGCGCTCGGCGTGATCAGCGCACTGACCTTCGCGGTCGAGCCGATGTTCCTGCTCAGCGCGCACGAGCAGCCGATGGGCTTCGACGAGGTGCTCGACCGCTTCGACGAACTGACCGCCGTCAACGAGCACTTCGAGTTCTACTGGTTCCCGCACACCGACCGCTGCTCGACCAAGCGCAACAACCGCAGCCAGGGCCCCGCCGCCCCGCTGCCGAAGTTCAAGGCCTGGCTGGACGACGACTTCGTCTCCAACACGGTGTGGGAGGGCGTCTGCCGGGTGGGCCGGAGCTTCCCCGGCTCGATCCCGACCATCGCCCAGATCGCCAGCCGCGCCTGGTCGGAGCGCCGCTTCACGGACCAGGCGTACAAGGTCTACACCAGCCCCCGCAAGGTCCGCTTCGTCGAGATGGAGTACGCGGTGCCGCGCGAGTCGGCCACCGCCGTGCTGCGCGAACTGAAGGCCCTGGTGGAGCGCTCGGACTGGAAGATCAGCTTCCCCGTCGAAGTCCGGGTGGCCCCGGCGGACGACCTGTGGCTGTCCACCGCGAACGGCCGGGACAGCGTGTACATCGCCGTCCACCTGTACCGGGGCACCCGCGAACTGGGCTACTTCAGCGAGGTGGAGAAGCTGATGACGGCCCATCAGGGACGCCCGCACTGGGGCAAGCTGCACACCCGGGACGCCGAGTACCTGTCGTCCGTCTACCCGCACTTCGGCGACTTCACCGCACTGCGCGACAAGGTCGACCCGGAGCGCCGGTTCGCCAACGACTACCTGCGCCGGGTGCTCGGCGCCTGACCGCCCGTCAGCCGGTCTTCCCCGCGCCGGGCACGGTGTCATGCCCGGCGGCGGGGCCGGGCGAGGCCTCCCCGGTGGCCGCCGGGGAGCTGCCCGCGCTCGGCGAGGCGGAGGGCTCCGGCTTGGTGGACGGCCGGGGCGAGGCGCTGGGCGCGGGCGAGCCCGAAGTCCCCGACGAGGGCAGGTCGCTCGGCCCGGGCGAAGACGGCTCGCGGCTCGGCGGCTGGGTCGGGGCGGGCTGCTGCCATCCTTCCTTGCCCCGGCTGCCGTCACCGTCCGTACCGGTCTTGTCGCCATTTCCGTTGCCGCCGGTCGGGCGCGACGGGTTGAACGAAGTGCCGCTGCCGTCCTTGCCGGTGGTGATGTCGTGCAGCGGCTTTCCGGTGGCGAGTTCCACCGACACGATCGGCACCATCGCAATGACGAACACCAGTGCGGATACCGCCGTGTAGGACTTCCAGGTCCAGCGCCGTTTCGCCCGCACCAGCTGCGGCTCGTTCCAGTCCCCGCTGATTCCGCCCGCCGGAGCCGGCCGGGGATCCGCGCCGGGCCCGGATTCGGCGCCGCGGTTTCGCAGCCGTTCCGCGGTGCGCTTGAACAAGTGCTGGAAGACCGCGCTTCCGGTGGTCGCCCCCACCGAGACGACGGCAGCACCGAGTATCGTTCCGTACACTCCGAGTTCCGAGGCGAGTACCGCACCGACCACCGTCGCCAGCGCGCTCGCCGCAACCTGGGTGACCGTCAGGTCAAGCCGCTTGCGCTCGGGCTTCGGGTCGGCCTGGTCCGCTCCGTGCGCGAACTGCTCCCTCTGCTGCGGCATCCAGGTCCCTCGGTCGGCGTGTCGGAATTTCGAACAAGTCTCTCCATCTTGCCCAAAGAAGGACACAAGGGTCGAAAATCCGGTTCCTCCCGGTCGA
Organism: Kitasatospora sp. NPDC004614; assembly: GCF_042873675.1. Classification (NCBI taxonomy): domain Bacteria; kingdom Bacillati; phylum Actinomycetota; class Actinomycetes; order Kitasatosporales; family Streptomycetaceae; genus Kitasatospora; species Kitasatospora sp. NPDC004614. The sequence goes on along the minus strand of NZ_JBIALR010000018.1, from coordinate 133,437 downwards.
TATATGTGAAGATGATCACCGTCCGTTGATCACTGGCCGTCCATTGGCGTGCCCACTCTTGAGATTCCGATGATTCGCGGGAGACTTGAGCGGCGAGCCGCCCCTGTGGATGCCACGAATGGAGTACTGTTCGTGGAGCCTGAGCCTTCGGTCCCGCCTGTCGACACACCGTCAGACGACAACCCGGGCGCCCGGGTGCGATGTCGACCGTCGACGTGGCAAACAGGCAACCGTGCCACAGCGGCGCGCCCGGGCGAAAGCCCGACACGCCGGGTAACTCTGCAAGGTTGTGGCCACTCGCCAGCGGGCAGGCCACACTCAGTACGGGAGCAGCGACGCAGGTGACGTCGGCAGGCACCACCCGGGAGGTAACCGTGCCCGAACTGCGCGTCGTGGCCGTCAGCAACGACGGCACACGGCTGGTGCTCAAGGCTGCCGACAGCACGGAGTACACCCTTCCGATCGACGAGCGGCTGCGCGCCGCCATCCGGGGTGACCGGCCGCGGCTCGGCCAGATCGAGATCGAGGTGGAGAGCCACCTCCGCCCGCGGGACATCCAGGCGCGGATACGAGCCGGTGCCTCCGCCGAGGAGGTCGCACAGGCCGCCGGCATCTCGGTCGAGCGAGTCCGCCGCTTCGAGGGTCCGGTGCTGGCCGAGCGCGCCTTCATGGCCGAGCGGGCCCGCAAGACGGCGATCCGCCGCCACGGCGAGTCCACCGGCCCCCAGCTCGGCGAGGCCGTCGCCGAGCGGCTCGCGCTGCGCGGCGCCGAGAAGGACACCGAACGCTGGGATTCCTGGCGCCGCGACGACGGCACCTGGGAAGTCATCCTCGTCTACCGCGCCGAGGGCGAGCACCGGCGCGCCTCCTGGTCCTACGACCCGCCGCGACGGCTCGTCCAGCCGAACGACGACGAGGCGCGCGCGCTGATCGGCGAGAACGTCGAACGCGAGGAGGACTCGGTCTTCCCGTTCATCCCGCGGATCGCCCGCCTCCCCCAGGAGCGCCCGGCCCGCCCGATGATCGAGCGTCCCTCCGCCGACCGCATCATGCAGGTGCGCGAGGCCCGCGAGGCAGTCGCCGCGGTCTCCCCCGAACGGGACTCCCTCACCAGCCTGTTGGACGTGGTGCCGTCCTACCGCGGCGACCTGACCCCGGTCGGGCCGAGCGTGGAGACCACGGTCACCGAGGAGCCCGAGGAGATCGACGAACCCGCGAGTGCGCCTGCCGCGAGCGTCGGCGCGGGCTCCGCGTACGCGGACATCCTGATGCCCCGCTCGGTCTCCCCGCACCGCGACCGCATGGTCGGCGCGACAGACCGCCAGGCGGAAGCGGACGGCGTCCGCCCCGGCCGGCGGGCGACGGTGCCGAGCTGGGACGAGATCGTGTTCGGCTCGCGCCGCAAGAAGCCCGAGTAATCAGGGGCCCGGGGGAACGGCGGGGCCGAGACTGCTGGTGATCAGCAGGGCACGGAAAGGCCCCGTCGTTTCTGGTTCCCGTCTTCAGGCCGCCAGCAACACGGCCCTCCGCTGTCCCCGACCACTCGCAGCTCGGCCCCGCCGTTCCCCGGGCCCCTGGTGGTTCACCCCACAGCGACCGGGTTGGCCGGGTTCGCAGACCATTCGCTCCAGGAGCCCGGGTACAGCGCAGCGCCGGTGTACCCCGCGAGTTCGAGGGCGAGGAGCTGGTGCGCGGCGGTGACGCCGGAGCCGCAGTAGACGGCGGTGTGGGCGGGGGCGGTGACGCCGAGGGCGGCGAACCGGGAGGCCAGATCCGCTGCGGGGAGGAAACGTCCGTCCGCCGACAGGTTCTCCGTGGTGGGGGCGGAGGTCGCGCCGGGGATGTGGCCGGCGCGGGGGTCGATGGGCTCGGTCTCGCCGCGGTGGCGTTCGCCGGCCCTCGCGTCCAACAGGAGTCCGGTGCGGGCGAGTTCGGCGGCCTGGGCGGCGTCGACGGTGGGCAGGTGGCCGGGGTCGACCTTGAAGTCCCCGTCACCGGAGGTGGGCGTCTCGGTGCTGACGGGCTGCCCGGCGGCGAGCCATCCGGCGAGGCCGCCGTCGAGGACCCGGACGTCGGGGTGGCCGGCCCAGCGGAGCAGCCACCAGGCGCGGGCGGCGGAGAGCGAGGGGCCGGCGTCGTAGGCGACGACGGGGCGGCTCGTGGTGACGCCGGCCCGGCGCAGCGCGGCGGTGAGGCGTTCGGCGTCGGGCAGCGGGTGGCGGCCGGCGGCGCCGGGTGGGTCGGCGAGGTCGTGGTCGAGGTCGAGGTAGTGCGCGCCGGGCAGGTGGCCCTTGGCGTACTCCTCGGCGCCGGGCGGGCCGCCGAGCTGCCAGCGGATGTCGAGCAGGACCGGCGGGTGCGGGGTGTCGAGCGCGGCGGCGAGTTCGGCGGCGGTGATCAGCGGCGAGGTCATGCTGCCATTGTGGCGGCAACGGACCTGACGCGGTGTCAGCCCTCGAACGGGAGTACGTCCGGGGAGAGCACGGCGGCGCGGGCGGTGGCTGCGGTGAGGCGGCGGCGGTGGTGGCGCCGGCAGAGCACCTCGTAGCCGATCTCGTCCTCGTTGACGGCGACGTCGCCGACCACGACCTGGGCGCCCTCGACGACCATGACGCCGCCGACGGTGCGGGCGTTGTGGGTGGCGCGGGCGCCGCACCAGCAGAGGGCCTCGACCTGGAGGACCTCGACCCGGTCGGCGAGTTCGATCAGTCGCTGGGAGCCGGGGAACAGCTTGGTGCGGAAGTCGGTGGTGATCCCGAAGGTGAACACATCGATGCCCAACTCGTCCACGATGCGGGCGAGTTGGTCGATCTGTCCGGCGGAGAAGAACTGGGCTTCGTCGCAGATCAGGTAGTCGACCTTGCCGCCGGCGGAGAGCAGGTTGACCACGTAGGCCTGGAAGTCGAAGGCGTCGCCGACCTCGACCGCTTCGGCGCGCAGGCCGAGGCGGCTGGAGATGGTGGCGGCGCCGGCCCGGTCGTGGCGGGTGAAGATCATGCCCTGCCGGCCGCGGGCGGTGTGGTTGTGGTCCATCTGGAGGGCGAGCGTCGACTTGCCGCAGTCCATCGTGCCCGAGAAGAACACCAGTTCAGCCATGGGTTGAGCGTCAGCCTTTCGGGCGTGGGTGGTTGACGGGCCGGTCTCAGCCACGGACTTCGAGCAGCGGGACGAGTTGTTCGACGGGGGTCATCGAGCCGTGCAGGCCGACCATCTGGGACTCGCCGGGCTCGTTGCGGCTGGCGATGATCGCGATGTCGTCGCGCGCGGCGGCGACCACGTCGCCGATCCGGTGGTAGACCCGTTCGTCCACCTCGGGGCCGAACCAGCCTGCGGCGATGGCCTGTTCGCGGGTGGCGACCCACATCTGTTCGCCGAGGACCTCGCTCCACACGGCGTGCACGTCGCCGGCCGCGCCGGGGTGGGCGTACACGTGGCGGGCGCGGCCCTCGCCGCCGAGCAGGGCGACGCCGGCCGAGAGTTCCCAGTCCTCGTCGAAGTCGATCCGGTTCTCCGGGGTGACGTCGATCATGCCGTGGTCGGCGGTGATGTAGAGGGCGGAGCGCGGCGGGAGCTGTTCGGCGAGGCGGCGGGCGAGCCGGTCGACGGTGGACAGGGTGAGCCGCCACTCGTCGGAGTCGACGCCGTACCGGTGCCCGGCGGCGTCGAGTTCGCTCAGGTACGTGTAGACCAGGGCGCGGTCGTGCTCGGCCAGCCAGGCGGCGGCCCGGTCCATCCGCTCCTCGCCGGTGGTGCGGCCGAGGAAGGTGCCGCCGGAGAGCGCGACCTGGGTGAGCGGGGTGGTGGCGAACAGCGGGGAGGACACCTGCGCGGTGGCCACCCCCGCGAGGTGCGCCTGCTCGAAGACGGTCGGGTAGGGCTGCCAGGCGTGCGGGTCCACCGGCGGCTGCCAGCGCAGCTGGTTCATCAGCTGCCTGCGGCCCGGGATCGCCACCGTGTACCCGGCCAGTCCGTGCTGGCCCGGCGGCAGGCCGGTACCGACGGAGGCCAGCGAGGTGGCGGTGGTGGACGGGAACCCGGCCGTGATCGGCGTGCCCGCGGCCGTCAGCGAGTTGAGGAACGGCGCCCAGTCGGGGTGCCGGCGGATCAGCTCCCAGCCGAGGCCGTCCACCAGGAAGACGCACACCCGGTCGGCGGGCTCCAGCGGCAGCGTGGCCCGGTAGCCGGGCACGCCGAGACCCGCCGCCAGGGTCGGCAGCAGGTCCGAGAGGGAGGCGCCGCCGTAGCGCGGGGCGGGGGCGTCGGCGGGGTCGAGCGGATCGAACGAGTCGTAGCCGTGATGCATACCGGGCTCAGCCGTTGGCCACGGTCGCCTCGGACAGCGCCCGGGCGAACACCAGCGCCTGGGCGACCGTCTCCGGACCGTCCCCGGCCTCGCTGACCCGCAGCGACAGGTCGTCGGCGGTGGCGGAGCCGGTGTAACCGTGGTCCGCCTCGCAGTTGGGGTCAGAGCAGCCGGCCGGCTCCAGGTCGAGGCGCTGCACGGCGCCCCAGCCGATGGTGAGGACGACCTCGCGGGGCAGGGTGCCGGGGGTGTACGTCTCGGGGTTGGCGACCATGCGGCTGATCACCACGGAGTTGATCCGGTCCAGCCGGACCGTCTCGGTGGAGGTGGTGGCGTACGGGACGGGCGTGGCCGCGTCGCCGTTCTGCTCGTCGGTGTGGCTGACCACGAAGCGGGACGGGGTGAGCACCAGCACGGTGACGTGCCGGCGGACCTCGTTCGCGTCGAAGGTGGTCTCCTGGTGCACCAGGTACGAGCTGATCGGCTCGGGGCCCACCGCGGACTCCACCGCCTCGGAGACCAGCGCCGGGTAGTAGCCGCTGCGCTCGATCGCGGACCGCAGGTCCTGCGTGGTGGTACCGGTCTTCGCCATATCTCCATCCTGGCATGTCCCGCCGGTCCGGCGGGTGGCACTGCGCCGGGGTCGCCCGGCCCGTCGTCCTGCCGTCCGGCCCGGGGGTTGCCCGCTCCTGCCGGGCGGGCAACCACGCAAGATTACAGCGTGCTCATGGCGCGCGGTCCCAGATCGGTACGGACCGGCAGCGGCGCGATCCGTACCCGGGCGCCGAGCACGGTCAGGCCGTGCGGGGCGACCACCACGGGCTCCAGGTCCACGGCGGCGATCTCGGGCAGGTCGTCGACCAGGCGGGAGACCCGCAGCAGCAGTTCCTCCAGGGCTCCGGTGTCCACCGCCTCCGCGCCCCGCCAGCCGAACAGCAGCGGTGCGGCGCGGACCTCGCGGATCAGTTCGGCGACGTCCCGGTCGGTGGCCGGGACCAGGCGGTGGGCGACGTCACCCAGCAGTTCGGCGGGGGCGCCCGCCAGGCCGAAGGACAGGATGGTGCCGACCGCCGGGTCCACGGCGGCGCCGATCACGGTGTCCACGCCGCGCGGGGCGAGCCGCTGCACCACCAGTTCCGCCTGCCCGGCGCCGCCCAGCAGGGCGTCCAGTTCGCGGTGGGCGCGGCGCAGTTCGGCCTCGCTGGTGAGGTCGAGGCGGACGCTGCCGAGGTCGGGCCGGTGGCGCAGGTGTTCGGCGGTGGCTTTCAGCGCAACGGGGTAGCCGAGCGTGGCCGCCGCCTTGACGGCGCTGTTCTCGTCGGGCGCGGCCAGCGTCGGGCTGACCGGGATGCCGTAGTGCCCGAGCAGCGCCGCGGCGTCGAGATCGGGCAGGGTGACCCGGGCCCCGCCGGACTGCAGCCGGGCCGCGACCGCCTCGCGGCTGCCCAGCCCCTGCTCGACCAGCGCGCGGGCGGCGCCCTCGTCCACGCCGTCGAGTTCGGGGACCCGCGCGGTCTCCTCGGCCTCGGCGCTGCGGCGTCGCCACTTCGCGTAGCGCACCGCGTCGGCCAGCGCGTGGACGGCGCGTTCGGGGGCCGGGTAGGCGGGCACTCCCCCGACCCGCAGCCGGGCGACCAGGCCGGGCAGTGCGAGGTGGGCGAGCAGCAGCGGCTTGCCGAGTTCCCGGCCGCGCTCGGCCGCGTCCAGCAGCGCCTGGGCGATCTCCGGGGCGTCCTCGACCAGCTCGGGCGCGGACTCGGGGCCCAGCACGCCGATCGGCGGGATGGCGACGGCGATCACCGCGTCCACCTGCGGGTCGCTGAGCGCGGTGTCCAGGGCGATCCGGAAGTTCTCGCCGCTGGCGCCGGTGGTCAGGTCGACGGGGGTACGCGGGCGCAGGCCGGTGCCCAGGCAGGTGTCGTAGGTGAGCAGGCCGAGCGAGTCGGAGTTGCCGACGATCGCGACCTTGTTGCCGGCCGGGAGCGGCTGGCCGGCCAGCAGTTCGCCGGTGTCGAAGAGTTCGGTGATGGTGTCCACCCGGATCACGCCGGCCTGCTGGAACAGCGCGTCCACGGTGGCGTCGCGCAGCCGGGTGGCGGCGGGCTGGACGGCGTGGCCGGGCGGCAGGCTGCCGGTGTGCCGGGCGCCCTTGAGCACCACCACCGGCTTGGCGGCGGCCAGCCGGCGGGCGATCCGGGTGAACTTCCGCGGGTTTCCGAAGGATTCGAAGTAGAGCAGCACCACGCCCGTGGCGGCGTCCTCCTCCCAGTACTGGAGCAGGTCGTTGCCGGAGACGTCGGCCCGGTTGCCGACCGAGGCGAACGAGGAGACGCCCAGGCCGCGCCGGTGGGCGGCCTCCAGCAGGGCGACGCCGATCGCGCCGGACTGGCAGAACACGCCGAACGGTCCACGGCCGGGCAGGACGGGGGCCAGCGAGGCGTTCAGCCGGCGCTCGGGGTCGGTGTTGATCAGGCCGAACGCGTTCGGGCCGACCACCCGCATACCGGCGGCCCGGGCCTGCCGGACCAGTTCGCGCTGCTTGTCACGCCCGTCCGGCCCGGTCTCGGCGTACCCGGCGGTGACCACCACCAGGCCCTGCACGCCGTGCGCGCCGCACTCGGCGACCACGGCGGGGACGGCGGGCTCCGGCACCGCGATCACCGCCAGGTCGACCGGGCCTCGGATGTCCAGCACCGAACGGTGGGTGGGGACGCCGTCCAGCTCGGTGCCCGGCTCGACGGTGCGGTTCACCGCGTACACCGGGCCGTCGAAACCCGCCCGGATGTCGCGCAGCAGCGCCCGGCCCACCGACTGCGGGTTGCGCGAGACGCCGATCACCGCGATCGAACGGGGCGTCAACAGGCGCTGCACGGAACGCGCTTCGGCACGGTGCTCGCGGGCCCGCATCACCGCGAGCGACGCGGTGGTCGGCTCCAGGTCGAACTCCAGGTGCACCACGCCGTCGGCGAAGCTGCGCCGCTGGGTGTAGCCGGCGTCGGCGAACACCTTCACCATCTTCCGGTTCTCCGGCAGCACTTCGGCCGTGAACCGGCGGATCCCGCGCTCCTGGGCGACCGCCGCGATGTGTTCCAGCAGAGCGGAGGCGATGCCCCGCCCCTGGTGGGCGTCCTGCACCAGGAACGCCACCTCCGCGTCCGTACCGGTGGTGGACGGCATGCCCGCCTTGTCGATCCGGTCGTAGCGGACGGTGGCGATGAACCTGTCCCGCACCACCAGCGCCAGGCCGACCCGGTTCACGTAGTCGTGGTGCGTGAACCTGCGCACGTCCTTGTCGGACAGGTGCGGGTACGGGGCGAAGAAACGGAAGTACTTCGACTGGTCGGAGACCTGCTCGTAGAACTCCACCAGCCGGTCCGCGTCGTCCGCGGTGATCGGTCTGATCCGGGCCGTGCCGCCGTCGCGCAGCAGGACGTCGGCCTCCCAGTGCTGCGGATAACCGTGCTCGGCCTCTTCGCGCGCCATGGCGTGCTTGACGGTGTCGTGCTCCACGGTCGTCAGGGTAGTCGTCGGCGAGCCTGATGGCGCCGCCCGTGCCGGGCACGGCACTCTGACCCTGCTCGCCCCCGGGCCGCGACAGCACCGGCGTGCAACACTGGTCTAGACAACACCTGCACCACCCTGCACCACCTGAAAGGCACCTCTCATGGCTGAGCGCCGCGTCACCATCGGTTGGGCCGAGGGCCTGCACGCCCGTCCCGCCTCCCTCTTCGTCAAGGCCGTCACCTCCACCGGCGTCCCGATGACCATCGCCAAGGAGAGCGGCACCCCGGTCAACGCCGGCTCCATGCTCGGCGTACTCACCCTGGGCGCGGAGGGCGGCGAGACCGTGATCCTCTCCGCCGGCGCGGAGGGCGCGGAAGCCGCGCTGGACCGGGTCGCGAAGATGGTGCACGAAGGCCTGGACGAGCTGCCGGCTGCCTGATTTTTCCGGGGGGTTGTTCGGGGGTTGGGTCTCCAGGGGCCTGAGGGTGCACCACCAGGGGCCCGTGGGGGTACCTCCCAGCCCCCTGGGGCTGGGGGAGAACGGCGGGGCCGAGTCTGCTGGTGATCAACAGGGCGCTGAGCGTTCCGCCGTTTCCGGTCCCCGTCTTCGACCCCCGCCCCGTCCCACTGGATGCACGTCCCACCTGCATTAATGTCCTCGTGTGGTGACCACAACCGACGTCCAGGACCCGCACGCCATCAGATCCGCCGCGACGGACACTCTCGGAGTGGGTCTCGGCCTGTACCCCCTGGGAATAGCATTCGGGGTGCTGCTGGTGCAGAGCGGGTTCGACTGGTGGTGGGCGCCGGTCTTCTCGTTGCTGATCTACGCGGGCTCGCTGGAGTTCCTCGCGATCGGCCTGCTCCTCGCCGTGACGCCGCTCGCGTCCGTTGCCGTCACCACCTTTCTGGTGAACTTCCGGCACGTCTTCTACGGGCTCTCCTTCCCGCTGCACCGGGTTCGCGGTCGGGCCGCGAAGGCGTACAGCGTGTACACGCTGACCGACGAGGCCTACGCCCTGGCCGCCGCCCGGCCGCACCTCACGGGGCGGCGGATCGTGGCCATCCAGGCGTTCTGCCAGGCGTACTGGGTGCTGGGCGGAGTGACGGGGGCGTTGCTGGGTGCTGCCCTCCCGGGCACCGTCCGGGGGCTGGACTTCGCGCTCACCGCGCTGTTCGCCGTTCTCGCGGTGGACGGCTGGCGCGCCACCCGTGACGTCCCGGGTCCGATCCTCGCGCTGCTGTCCGCACTGGCCGCGCTGCTGCTGGCGAAGGGCCAACTCCTCGTCGTGGCCCTGGGGTTGTACGTCGCGGCGCTGACCGTCCGCTACCTGCTGAGGGGGCGTCGTGCCTGACTGGCGGTACGTGCTGGCCGGCCTGCTGGTGATGTTCGCGGTGACGCTGCTGCTGCGGGCCGCGCCGTTCGTGCTGCTGGGCCGGGTACGGGAGTCGGGGCTGCTGAAGTTCCTGGCGGCGACCATGCCGGCCGGTGTGATGGTGATCCTCACGGTCTACACGCTGCGGGACGTCCCGCTCGCCGGCGCGGGCCCGGCCGCCGCTGGTCTGGCGGCGACGCTGGGGCTGCACCTGTGGCGTCGCAACGCCCTGCTGTCGATCGTCGCGGGGACGGCCGCCTACATGCTGGCGCTCCAGCTCTCCTGACCTGCCGAAACCTCTCCCGACCGACCGAGACCTCTCCTGACCTGCGGAGACGGAAATTCGGGTGCGGGCCGCCCGGCCGTCGGCGTAGCGTCGGGACCATGTCGACGCCCCGCATCTCCTAGCAAGAGGACCAGCTCCCACGCCACCCGTGTGTCCTCTTGCTGTTTCGGAGCGTCCTTTCATGATCACCGTTCGTGGTCTCGACGTGCGCGTCGGCGCGCGTCTGCTGCTGCACAACCTCTCCTTCCACCTCGCACCGGGCGACCGGGTCGGCCTGGTCGGCCGCAACGGCGCGGGGAAGACCACCCTTCTCTCCACCCTGGCGGGCCTCGCCGAGCCCGCCGCCGGAACGATCTCGCGGACCGGTTCGACCGGTTACCTGCCGCAGGATTCCCGCGCGGCGGACCCGACCGTCCCGGTGCTGGACCGCATCCTGTCCGCGCGCGGGATGGACGGCGCGCAGCGTGCGCTGCGCGCGGCGGAGTCCGCGATGGCCGCGGCCGAAGGGCCGGCGCTCGAGCGCGCGATGAACGCCTACGCCCGGGCCGAGGCCGGCTTCCAGCGGCGCGGCGGGTACGCCGCGCAGGCGGAGGCGGCCCGGGTCGCGGCGGGGCTGGGCCTGCCCGAGCGGCTGCTGGAGCAGCCGGTGGGCGACCTGTCGGGCGGGCAGAAGCGCCGGGTCGAGCTGGCCCGGATCCTGTTCGCCGGGCACGACACGCTGCTGCTGGACGAGCCGACCAACCACCTGGACGCCGACTCGGTGGCCTGGCTGCGCGGCTTCCTGGCGTCCCACCGGGGCGGGCTGGTGCTGATCAGCCACGACCTGGAGCTGATCGCCGCGACGGTGAACCGGGTGTTCCACCTGGATCCGCAGCGGGCCGCGCTGGACGTGCACAACACCGGCTGGTCGGCGTACCTGACGCAGCGGGCGGCGGACGAGCGGCGGCGCGCCCGGGAGCGGGCGAACGCGGAGCGCAAGGCGTCCAGCCTGCACGCGCAGGCGGAGAAGATGAAGGCCAACACGAACACCGCCTCGGCGGCGAAGTCGATGGCCAAGCGGGCGGACCGGCTGCTGGCGGGCACGGCGCCGGTGCGGAAGGCCGAGCGGACGGCGCGGATCCGGCTGCCCGAACCCGCGCCGTGCGGGCGGATCCCGCTGGGTGCGATCAGCCTGGCCAAGTCGTACGGGGCCCACCGGGTGCTGGCCGGGGTGGACCTGGCGGTGGACCGGGGCAGCCGGCTGGTGGTGCTCGGGCCGAACGGCGCGGGCAAGACCACCCTGCTGCGGCTGCTCGCGGGCCGCGAACTCCCGGACGGCGGGCGGACGGTGGCGGGCCCGGGCCTGCGGCTGGGCTACTTCGCGCAGGAGCACGACACGCTCGTCCCGGACCGCACCGTGTTCGAGCACCTGTCCTCCGCCGCACCGCACTTGACGGACGGTGAGGTGCGCTCCGCGCTCGGATCGTTCCTGTTCGGCGGGGCGGACGCGGACAAGCCGGCCGGGGTACTCTCCGGCGGCGAGAAGACCCGGCTGGCGCTGGCCTGCCTGGTGCACTCGGGCGCCAACGTGCTGCTGCTGGACGAGCCGACCAACAACCTCGACCCGGCCTCCCGGGACGAGGTGCTGCGGGCGGTCGCCGGGTACCCGGGCGCGATGGTGATGGTCACCCACGACCCGGACGCGCTCGCCGCGCTGCGCCCGGACCGGGTGCTGCTGCTGCCGCAGGCGCACGAGGACCTGTGGCACGACCGCTACCGCGCGCTGGTGGGACCCGGCGCGTAGTTGCCGCTCAGCGGCGGCCGCACGCACGTGGGCGCGTAGCTCCCCGGCGGCAAGGGCTGACCCTGCACCAGGCGGCGGCCGCACGCACGTGGGCGGGTAGCCACCGGTCAGCCGCGGTCGAGCTGCTGCTGGACGCACTGCGTCCACTGGCCGACCTCGCGGTACTCGTAGCAGTCCCGGGTCAGGTCCGCGAACCACACCGCGAAGACCGCCATCACGGCGGCCGCCACGACGGCGAGCGCGGACAGCACGGTGCCGGTCAGGGCCATGCCCCGGCCGGCGCCGGTCCGGCGGGCGGTCCGCAGCGCGAACGGGCCGAGCACCAGACCGATCACGCCGAGCGCGCCGCCGACCACCACCGGGGAGGTGAGCAGCGCGACGGTGCCGAGCACCACGGCGGCCACGGCCGGGGCCGGCGCCGTCCGGCCGGGGCGGGGACCGTAGCTGCTCGGTGCGGTCGTCGGGTGGGTGGTGTTCATCGTCGTCCTCTCGTCGGTCGGGCCGGGTCCGATCCTGGCGGTGGGGACGGGGTGCGCACATCGCGGGAACAGGGGAACTGTTCCTCCCCCGGTCGGGGGAGGTCCGCGTCCGGCGGCCCGGCCATACTTGCGCCCATGACCTGGGGATTTCGGCCGCTGCTGCGCGGCTCCACGTACTCCGGCGCGCTGTTCGCGTTCTGCGCCGCGCCGGCGAGCCTCGTGCTGCTGCCGCTCGCCGTGGTGCCGGCGACGATCTGGGGCTCGGCGCCGTACGGGGCGCGGGCGGCGGTCACCGTGCTGGTCTGGGCGGTGCTGGTCGGTGCGGTCGGCCTGCCCCGGATCACCCGGCGGGCGCTGACGGCCGGCGCGCGCCGGCTGCTCGCGGTGCCGTTGCCGGACGTGCCGGCGGCCGGTGGCGGCGGCTGGCGCACTCCGCTGTGGCTGGTGGCGCAGGTGACGCTGGGCTGGGTCGGCGGGCTGAGCTGCCTGGTGCTGTTCGTCGCCGGGGTGGCCCTGCCGGGCAACTGGCTCGGCGGGGAGGCGAAGCTGAGCCTGGCGGGCCGGTCGGCCGAGGTGACGGGTGCCTGGAGCTGGCTGGTCGCCGCGGTGTGTCTGCTGCTGGTTCCGGTGGTGTGCGCGGTGGTGGCGGGCGTGCTGCGCGGGCTGGCTCCGGCGTTGCTCGGGCCGTCGGCGGCGGAGCGGCTGGCGCTGTCGGCCGAGCGGGAGCGCCGGCTGGCCGAACGCAACCGGCTGGCCCAGGAGTTGCACGACTCGATCGGGCACACGCTGACCGCGGCCACCATCCAGGCGGCGGTGGCCGGCGAGGTGCTCGCCGCCGACCCGGTGACGGCGCGGGCCGCGCTGCGCAGCATCGAGGTGTCGACCCGGGCCGCGCTGGAGGACCTCGACTACGTGCTGGGTGTGCTGCGCGAGGAGGAGTCCACCACGGCGCCCACCCGGACGCTGGCCGACCTGCCGGAGCTGCTGGAGCGGCTGCGGCACGCCGGTGCGGTGGTGGAGCCGGAGCTGTCGGGCGAGTTGACGAATCTTCGGGGGACGCTGTCCCGGGCCGCGTACCGGATCCTGCAGGAGGGGTTGACCAATGCGCTGCGCCACGGCGCCGGCGGGCCGATCGAGGTCCGGGTGGCGGCGGGGCGGGAGGCGTTGGAGCTCGCGGTGGTGAACCGGACCGGGGTGGCGGCCTCTCGAGACTTCCCGACCTCCGGGCACGGCCTGCCCGGGCTGGCCGAGCGGATCCGGCTGCTGAACGGCGAGTTCGAGGCCGGCCCCGACGGCCTGGGGCACTGGCGGCTGGCGGTCAGGCTGCCCGTCCGGTGGTCGGCATGATCGCGTCCGACGCCGCGGCCCCCGTCACCCTGCTGATCGCGGACGACGACGACATCACCCGCAGCGGCCTGCGCGTGCTGCTCGGCACGCAGCCGGGCCTGAGCGTGCTCGGCGAGGCCGCCGACGGCGTCGAGGCGGTCGAGCGGGCCCGGCGGTTGCGGCCCGCCGTGGTGCTGATGGATGTCCGGATGCCGCGCTGCAACGGGATCGAGGCCACCCGGCAGCTGCTGGCCGGGGAGGCCGATCCGCCGAAGGTCGTGATGATCACCACCTTCGAGAACGACGGCTACGTCACGGCGGCGCTCGGCGCGGGTGCCAGCGGTTTCGTGCTGAAGCGGCTTCCGGTGCCGCAGATCGCGGAGGCGGTACGGGTGGTCGCGGCGGGCGAGGCGATCCTGTTCCCTGCGGCCCTGCGCCGGATGGTGACCGCCCGCCCCCGGGGTTCGGCGGAGGCCCTGCCGCGGGCCGCGCTGACGGCGCGGGAGGAGGAGGTGCTGCGGCTGATGGCCACCGGCCTGTCCAACCCGGAGATCGCCGAGCTGCTCACGGTGAGCACCGAGACGGCGAAGACGCACGTCGGGAACGTGCTGACCAAGCTCGGCGCGCAGAACCGGACGCACGCGGTGGTGATCGCGTACGAGTCCGGCCTGGTGGTGCCCGGATTCCAGGCACCACCGGGCAGTTGACGCTTCGTCAGCCCTTGACGCAGATCACCTGCTTGAGGTGCGCGACCACCTCGACCAGGTCCTTCTGCTGGGCCATGACCTTCTCGATCGGCTTGTAGGCGCCGGGGATCTCGTCGACCACGCCGGCGTCCTTGCGGCACTCGACGCCCGCGGTCTGCTCGACGAGGTCCTTGGTGGTGAAGCGCTTCTTCGCCGCCGTCCGGCTCATCTTGCGGCCGGCGCCGTGCGAGGCCGAGTTGAAGGACGCCGCGTTGCCGAGGCCCTTCACGATGTACGAGCCGGTGCCCATGGAGCCGGGGATGATGCCGTACTCGCCGGAGCCGGCCCGGATCGCGCCCTTGCGGGTGACCAGCAGGTCGACGCCGTCGTAGCGCTCCTCGGCGACGTAGTTGTGGTGGCAGGAGATCATCTCGTCGAAGGTGACCTTGGCCTTGGGCAGTTCACGGCGGACCGCGTCCTTGAACAGAGCCATCATCAGCGCCCGGTTGTGCTTGGCGTACTCCTGCGCCCAGAACAGGTCGGAGCGGTAGGCGGCCATCTGCGGGGTGTCCGCGATGAAGACCGCGAGGTCGCGGTCGATCAGGCCCTGGTTGTGCGGCAGCGACTGGGCGATCGACATGTGGTGCTCGGCGAGCTCCTTGCCGATGTTCCGCGAGCCGGAGTGCAGCATCAGCCAGACCGCGCCGTCGTCGTCCAGGCAGAGCTCGATGAAGTGGTTTCCGCCGCCGAGCGTGGCCATCTGCTGGGCGGCCCGTTCGCGCCGCCAGCGCACCTCGGTGGCGATGCCGTCGAAGCGCTGCCAGAAGTCGTTCCAGCCGGCGGTGGACTGCCCGTGCAGCCGGCCCGGCTCGACCGGGTCGGTGTGCAGGCCGCGGCCGACCGGGATGGTCTGCTCGATCCGGTGCCGCAGGTGCGACAGGTCGTCCGGCAGGTCCTTCGCGGTCAGCGAGGACTTCACGGCCGTCATTCCGCAGCCGATGTCGACGCCGACCGCGGCCGGGCAGACCGCGCCCCGCATGGCGATGACGGAACCGACGGTGGCGCCCTTGCCCAGGTGGACGTCCGGCATCACGGCGAGGCCGTGCAGCCACGGCAGGGTGCTGATGTTGCGCAGCTGCTGCAGGGCCTGGCCCTCGACGGTGGCCGGGTCGGTCCACATCCGGATCGGTACCCGGGCGCCCGGGATCTCGGTGTACGACATGGTGGTTCGACCTCCTGGGGTCCGTGAGTTCATGGTGCCGCACAAAAACGCCCGGTGCGGCGGCGGGGAAGATCGGGGGGCGGCCCGGCATGGCGGGACCGCGGGCGGCAGACGGTGCTGCGCGGCGACTGCTCAGGCAGTTCGGTACGAACAACGGAAGGGCAGCCTCGGGGAGCGTCGTCGTGGCTCGACCCGCATGGTGACCGCCTCCTTCCGCTTTCGTCGCGACCGCGCCTCTCGCCCGGCCGGGGATATCTACCCACGCCCGGCGGCGGTGGCGCAATCGATTAAAACGCCGAGGGTCCGACGGAGCTGATGCCCCGTCGGACCCTCGTGCGCAGCAGGTCAGTTGGCAATGACCGTGACGTCCCCGATACCGAGCGCCTTGACCGGCTCGGCGATCACCGAGGCGTCGCCGACCAGCACGGTGACCAGCCGGTCCGGCGGGAAGGCGGCGACCGCGGCGCGGGTGGCCGCGTCGGTGTCGAGCTCGGCCAGCTGCCGGTACAGCTCGGCCTGGTAGGTGTCCGGCAGGTACTGCTCGACCTGGTCGGCCAGGGTGGCGGCGACCGACCCGGCCGTCTCGTACTTCAGCGGGGCGACGCCGACCAGGAACCGCACGGCCTCCTCGCGCTCCGCGTCGGTCAGGCCCTCGGCGGCCAGCGTGCGCAGGATGGTCCAGGTGTCCTCCAGCGCGGGCGCGGTGGAGGCGGTGTCCACCGAGCCGCTGATCGCCAGCAGCCCGCGGCCGGAGCCGTCGGCGGCGGAGCGCAGCGACTGGGCGAACGCCCGGACGCCGTACGTGTAGCCCTTCTCCTCGCGCAGCACCCGGTCGAGCCGGGAGGTGAGGGTGCCGCCGAGGCAGTAGATGCCGAGGACCTGCGCGGCCCACGCCGGGTCGTGCCGGTCCGGGCCGATCCGGCCGATCAGCAGCTGGGTCTGCACCGAGCCGGGCCGGTCTACGATGACCACCCGGCCGGTGTCGTCGGCGACCACCGGGCCGTGCACGGACGGCTCGGCGCTCTCGCCGGTCCACCGGCCGAGGGTGGACTCCAGCAGCGCGGTCAGGTCGATGCCGGTGAGGTCGCCGACCACCACGGCGGTGGTGGTGGACGGGCGCAGGTGGGCGTCGTAGTACGCCTTCACCGCGTCCCGGTCGATCCGCTTGACGCTGTCGGTGGAGCCGGCCCGCGGCCGGGACAGCCGGTCGGACTCGGCGAACAGCGTGGCGTACAGCGCCTTGGCCGAGCGCCGGGACGGGTTGGCCTGCTCGTGGACGATCTCGTCGAGGCGGTTGGCGACCAGCCGCTCGATCTCCTCCGCGGGCAGCGCCGGCACCCGCAGGGCGTCGCCGAGCAGGGTGAGGCCGCGCTCCAGCCGGGAGGCCGGGACCTCCAGCGAGACCCGCAGCGCCGGGTGGTCGGCGTGCGCGTCCAGGGTGGCGCCGGCCCGCTCCAGCTCGGCCGCGAACTCCTCGGCGGTGAGCGTGTCGGTGCCCTCGGAGAGCGCCCGGGACAGGATCGAGGCGACGCCGTCCAGGCCCTCGGGCTCGGCGGCCAGCGGCGCGTCCACCACCATGTCGACGGCGACCAGCTGCTGGCCGGGGCGGTGGCAGTGCAGCACCGTCAGGCCGTTGGCCAGGGTGAGCCGTTCGGGAGCCGGGAACGCCCATGGGGTGGGGGTGCCGGGCTGCGGCTGCGGGTGGAAGTCCATCGCCGGGATGTACTGCGCGGGGGTGTCGCTCATGCCGCCGCCTCCTCGTTCTCGGAGCTGTCGTCGTCGGTGCTGTCGTCGGGGGTCGGCTCGTACACCAGCACCGCCCGGTTGTCGGGGCGCAGCCGCGCGGCGGCCACCTCGCGGACTTCCTCGGCGGTGACGTCGAGGACCTTCGGCAGGGCGCTGTTGAGCAGCTTCGGGTCGCCGAACAGCACGGCGTAGCGGCAGAGTTCGTCGGCGCGGCCGGCCACCGTGGTGAGCCGGTCCAGCCACTCCCGCTCGATCTGGGCCTGGGCGCGCTCGAGTTCCTCGGCGGTGGGGCCCTCGGCGGCGAACCGGGCGAGCTCCTCGTCGACGGCGGTCTCGATCTGCTCCAGGGTGGCGTCGCCGCCGGCCTTGACGTCCAGCCAGCCCAGCGAGGGCGCGCCGGCCAGCCGCAGCAGGCCGAAGCCGGCCGCGACGGCGGTGCGGTCGTGGCGGACCAGCCGGTTGTACAGCCGGGAGGACTCGCCGCTGCCGAGGATGGTCAGCGCCAGGTCGGCGGCGTCGGCCTCGCGGGTGCCGTCGTGCGGCAGCCGGTAGGCGGCCATCAGCGCGCGGGAGGGGACGTCCTCGCGGATCAGCTCGCGCACCTCGGCACCGATGGTGTCGGGCAGCGAGCCGTCGCGCGGCGGCTGCTTGCCGTCGTGGCTGGGGATGGAGCCGAAGTACTTCTCCACCCAGGCGATGGTCTGCTCGGGGTCGAGGTCGCCGACGATCGACAGCACCGCGTTGTTGGGCGCGTAGTACGTCCGGAAGAACGCCCGGGCGTCCTCCAGGGTGGCGGCGTCCAGGTCGGCCATCGAGCCGATCGGGGTGTGGTGGTAGGGGTGCTCGCCGGGGAAGGACAGCGCGGTGAGCTTCTCGAACGCGGTGCCGTAGGGCACGTTGTCGTAGCGCTGGCGGCGCTCGTTCTTCACCACGTCGCGCTGGTTCTCCATGGACGTGTCGTCCAGGGCGGCCAGCAGCGAGCCCATCCGGTCGGCCTCCAGCCAGAGCGCGAGCTCCAGTTGGTGCGCGGGCATGGTCTCGAAGTAGTTGGTGCGCTCGAAGCTGGTGGTGCCGTTGAGCGAGCCGCCGGCGCCCTGGACCAGTTCGAAGTGCCCGTTGTTGGAGACGTTCGCCGAGCCCTGGAACATCAGGTGCTCGAAAAGGTGGGCCAGACCGGTGCGCCCCTTCACCTCGTGCCGGGAGCCCACGTCGTACCACAGGCACACGGCCGTGACCGGAGTGAGGTGGTCCTCGGAGAGCACGACGCGCAGGCCGTTGGCCAGGCGGTGTTCGGTGATGGCGAGGCCGCTGGCGGGGCCGGGGTTGGCCATGCGGGGGTCCTTCCCGTCGTCGGTTCCGGAGTGTCCGGGCCGGGGGCTTGTGACGTCCCCCATTCTGGTGCAACGCCCGGTGGTGCCGTCAGGTGTCCGTGCGTCGGGCGCGTTCGCCAGCGGCGGAAGCGGCCCGGGTGACAGGCGGTGTCCCACCGAGGGTCCACAATGGGGGGCGTTCATGCCTTGGCCCTGCCCACCCCAGTACCGCAAGGGAGCCCCGCAGCGATGGCCCGCCGCAGTTCGCCCACCCCGCCGCCCGGTGACTTCGAGGAGCGCATCCTCGATGTCGATGTCGTGGACGAGATGCAGGGCTCGTTCCTGGAGTACGCCTACTCGGTGATCTACTCCCGGGCCCTGCCGGACGCCCGCGACGGCCTGAAGCCGGTGCATCGCCGGATCCTCTATCAGGCCAACGAAATGGGCCTGCGCCCGGAGCGCGGCCACGTCAAGTGCGCCCGCCTGGTCGGCGAGGTGATGGGCCGTCTCCACCCGCACGGCGACGCCTCGATCTACGACGCCGTGGTGCGCATGGCGCAGCCGTTCTCGATGCGGCTGCCGCTGATCGACGGTCACGGAAACTTCGGCTCGCTCGGCAACGACGACCCGCCGGCCGCGATGCGCTACACCGAGTCCCGGCTGACGGCCGCCTCGATGTCGATGGTGGAGTCGATCCACGAGGACACCGTCGACTTCGGCCCGAACTACGACGGCTCCGAGCAGGAGCCCCAGGTGCTCCCCTCGGCGTACCCGAACCTGCTGGTCAACGGCGCCACCGGGATCGCGGTCGGCATGGCCACCAACATGCCGCCGCACAACCTGTCCGAAGTGGTGGCCGCCGCCCGGCACTTGATCAAGCACCCGGCCGCGGACCTGGAAACCCTGATGCGGTTCGTCCCCGGCCCGGACCTGCCGACCGGCGGCCGGATCGTCGGCCTGTCCGGCATCCGCGACGCGTACGAGTCCGGCCGCGGCACCTTCAAGATCCGCGCCACCACCACGATCGAGAACGTCACCGCCCGCCGCAAGGGCATCGTGGTCACCGAACTGCCGTACACCGTCGGCCCGGAGAAGGTGATCGCGAAGATCAAGGACCTGGTCAACGCGAAGAAGCTCCAGGGCATCGCCGACGTCAAGGACCTCACCGACCGCGAGCACGGCCTGCGCCTCGTCATCGAGGTGAAGAACGGCTTCGTCCCCGAGGCGCTGCTGGAGCAGCTGTACAAGTTGACGCCGATGGAGGAGACCTTCGGCATCAACAACGTGGCGCTGGTGGACGGCCAGCCGCTGACGCTGGGCCTGAAGGAGCTGCTGGAGGTCTACGTCGACCACCGCTTCACGGTGGTCAAGCGCCGCAGCGACTTCCGCCGCCGCAAGCGCCAGGACCGGCTGCACCTGGTCGAGGGCCTGCTGATCGCCCTGGTCGACATCGACGAGGTGATCGCGATCATCCGCAACAGCGACGACGCGGCCCAGGCCAAGAACCGGCTGATGGAGCGCTTCGGCATCTCCGAGACGCAGACCGCGTACATCCTGGACACCCCGCTGCGCCGGCTCACCCGCTTCGACCGGGTCGAGCTGGAGGCCGAGCAGGCCAAGCTGCTCAAGGAGATCGCCGAGCTGACCGAGATCCTGGAGTCCGACACCAAGCTGCGTTCCGTGGTGTCCTCCGAACTCGGCGCGGTGGCCAAGCAGTTCGGCACCGAGCGGCGCACCGTGCTGCTGGAGGCCGGATCGGTGCCGTCGGCGGCGCTGTCGGTGCCGCTGGAGGTCGCGGACGACCCGTGCCGGGTGCTGCTGTCCTCCACCGGCCTGCTCGCCCGCACCTTCGACCTGGAGCCGGTCACCGACGAGCCGTCCCGGGCCAAGCACGACGTGCTGGTCTCCGCCGTCCCCGCCACCGCGCGCGGCGACATCGGCGTGGTCACCACGGCCGGCCGGGTGCTGCGCCTGCCGGTGATCGACCTGCCGGCGCTGCCCCCGGGCACCACGGCGCTGGCCGGCGGCGCCGCGGTCTCCGAGTTCCTCCGGTTGGAGGCCGACGAGACGGCGCTGGCGCTGACCACCCTGGACGAGTCCTCGCCGGGCCTGGCGCTCGGCACCGTGCAGGGCACGGTCAAGCGGGTGGTGCCCGAATGGCCCGCCAACAAGGACGAGTTCGAGGTGATCGCGCTCAAGGACGGCGACACCCTGGTCGGCGCGGTCGAACTGCGCACCGGCGAGGAGGACCTGGTCTTCCTCACCTCCGACGCCCAGCTGCTGCGCTACCAGGCGAGCCAGGTCCGCCCGCAGGGCCGCCCGGCCGGCGGCATGGCCGGCATCAAGCTGGCCGACGGCGCCCGGGTGCTGTCCTTCACCGCCGTCGACCCGGCCGAGGACGCGGTGGTCCTCTCGGTGGCCGCCGCCACCGGCACGCTGGACGGCGAACAGCAGACCAGCTGGAAGCTCACCCCGTTCGACCAGTACCCGCGCAAGGGCCGGGCCACTGGCGGCGTCCGCTGCCAGCGCTTCCTGCGCGGCGAGGACGGCCTGGCGTTCGCCTGGGCCGGCCCGGTGCCCGCCCTCGGCGCCGCCGCCAACGGCCAGCCCGTCACCCTCCCGGAGCGCGACCCGCGCCGCGACGGCTCCGGCACCCCGGTGCCGGCGCGGATCGCGGCGGTCGGCGGCCGGATGTGACGAAACGGCGGGCGCCCCCTCGTACGAAGGGGCGCCCGCCGTTTTCACCCGTGCGGATTCAGAACAGCGGCACGCGCTCCGCGGGGCGCTGCACCGGCAGCGGCGCCGGATCGTCCGTCAACACCTCGACGGTGTCGGTCAGTTCGGACAGCAGCGCAACGTACTCCGGCAGGTCGGGCAGCGACGGCGTCGTCAACGAGAACACCAGCAGCTCGGAGATCTCCGGCAGCGGCAGGTAGACGTCCACCCGGACCAGCGGCAGCGCCGGCTGCTCGGGCACCGGCGTCCACTCGACGCCGCTGAACGCCACCACGGCCGGGCCCTGCTCGGTCTCGGTGCGGTGCACGTCGGCGGCCGGGTCCAGCGAGAGGACCTCCTCCAGCGTCTCGATCACCGCCTCCGGGTCGGCCGCCGGCTCCAGCGTCTCGCTGCGGGCCACCAGCGACGCGGTGGACACCCGGTCGTCCTCGGTGGCCATCAGGCACACCCCGGCGTAGCTCGCACCGTCCTCGGCGGCGGCGTCGGCCAGCTCGCCGTAGAACTGCTGGACGCCCGCACGCTGCGCCTCGGTGCCGCCCGCCCATATCTCGCACGCCAGCTCCCGCAGGTGGACGGCGCGTTGATCATCGTCCAGGTGCATGCCGAGGTCGTGGAAGTGCACCGGCACGTCGAAGGTGTAGCTGCTCATCGGGCCACCGTCCGGTTCCACCCGGCCGCGGGGGCCACGGGGGCCAGCTCGACGCCGAACTCGCCCGCGGAGCGGGCCGTCAGGCCGTGCTCGGCGGCGATCGCGTGGATCCGCTCCGGCCGCACGCCCCGGTAGTCCTTCGGGGAGAGCAGGAACGCGGACATCTCGCTTCCCCAGCGCAGCCCGGCCCAGCCGTCGAGCTCCTGCTTCCCGGCCGGCCGGCGCGCGTAGGCCGCGGCCGCGGTGCGGCAGATCGCCGCCATCCGGGCGTCCCAGAGCCGCTCGCCGTCGCCCCACTCGCGGACCAGCCGGACCGGGCCGACGAACCTGGTCAGCGGCCGCAGCAGCATCCGCAGCCAGCCCCGGTCCGGCCACTCCAGGTCGGTGGCCACCTCGATCACCACGAATACCGGCACGTACAGCAGCCGGGCCATCAGGTCCAGCGGGACCAGCACCCACTGGACGGCGAACCACAGCACCAGCCCGATCCGCGAGCGCCGCCCCGCCGACGGGGTCAACGGCGCTGTGCCGTACGTCAACGGCGGTGTGCCGTACATCAGTTGCCTCCGCTGAACTGGTCGTGGATGCCGGTGACGATGCCCGGCAGCGAGGGCACCCCGTTGATGCCCCGGCTCCACCAGGACATCGGGTCGAGGCTGCCGTCGGCCCGGATCGCGTTCTGGAACGAGGGGATCGAGCGCAGGCCCGGCAGGTTGGCGACCCGGGTGGACTTGAACGTGTCGACCGCGGTGCCGTACACCGACTCGGCGACGTGCTTCTCCCAGGCGAACTTCATCCGGTTGCCCATGCCGGGCAGCGCCTTGAAGGTGGTCTTCAGCGCGCCCTCCGCGCCGATCTCGGTGACCCGGACGGCCGACCCGCGCAGTGCGTCGCCCATGTGGTCGACGATCTGGCTCTTGGCGATCTCCCGGACCTTCCCGCCGGTCTGCCGCATCACCGTCCCGCCGGTCTCCAGCGCCACCTTCTCGATCTTCGGGACCAGCTTGGTGGTGACCTTCATGACCGGCTTGGCCGCGGTGCCGACCAGCTTGCCGAACGGCAGCGCACCCAGCCCGTCGCCGACCAGGTCCATCGCGCTGACGTCCGCGCCGCCGAGCTTCGCCAGGCCGTGGCTGGCCAGCGCACCGGCCGAGAGCACGCCGCCGGCCAGCGCCAGCGCGCCGGACAGCGGCGGGAACCACAGGGTGCACAGGGCGGCCACGCCCAGGATGGTGGAGGCGATGCCCAGCCAGTCGCCGATCTTCTTCAGCAGGTCGGCGTGCTTGGTGGCCCACTCCTTGAGCGCGTGCCCGGCCCGCTTCAGCGCGTCCTTGAAGCCGTCCCACATGCTGGTGGACGGCGCGTTCTGGTTTGCCTTGCGCAGGGCCCGGGCGACCTTCCCGGCCTCGTCCTGGTGATCCTCGCGAAGCTCCTTCGCCTGCTTCACTATCGCCCGGAAGGCGTCCTCGGCGTTCTCCAACGCCTGCTTGGCGTCGTCGAGTTCCTCGCCGGCCGCGTTCAACTCGCGCTGCGCGGCGTCGATCTCGGCCTGGGCCTGCCGCAACTGCGCGTCGTCGGTGTACATCCGCCCGGCCAGCCGGAACGCCGGGGCGCCGGCCGCCGTCTCGTACCGCGAGCGGGCGCCGTCCTGCTGACGCTCGCAGGTCTCGCAGCGCCGCTTGGCCGCCTCCGCGTCCGCCTCGTAGCGTCTCGCCACCTCCTGGAAGTGCGTCAACTGGCCGCGCCAGCCTTCCAGTTGCCGGGCCGCCGTGCGCACCGCGTCGTCGCTGTCGCGGAGCAGGCCGGGCAGTTCGCCGACCTTCCCGGCGAACGCGCGCGCCGCGTCGCCGCGCCAGCTGCCGCCGGCCCGGGTGAGCCGCTCCAGGGTGCCGTGGGCACTCTCCAGCGCCCCGGCAGCGGTGGTCAGCCGCTGCACCAACTCGTCCACACTGGCCGGGTTTCCGGGCGCCGGGTCGAAGCCCAGCGCGGGGAACTGCGCCGTGTCGCTCACGCGGCACCGCCGCCGAACGCGTCGCGCAGCGCCTGGTCGGTCTCCGCGTAGGCCCGCCGGGTGATGTTCAGCCCCTCCTCCACCTGCTGGGTGGACTCGGCGATCTTCTTGATCGCGTCGTCCCAGCTGTCGTGGAACTCGTCGCAGGCGTGGTCCAAGGACTTGGCGCCGGTGGTCTTCGGCCCGGTGTCCCGCATCGCGTTCAACGCGGTGCGCAACTCGCCCTGACTTCGGTGCAGGTCCGCCAGCAGGCGGTCCAGGTCCGCCACATCGACCGCGAAAAAAGACCCCAAGACTCCCCCAAAAGAACGTCAAATCCAGGTAATGGAGCCCAGCATAGTGCGCACCCTCCCGACCCTCCGCAGGCGAAGCTCCACCGCTCCGAACGGCCGCCCGGACATAAGGTGGGCAGGTGAGCACCTGTACGACGCTGTCGCGCGAACTGACCGAGCCGCTGGCCGCCACCGCGGCCACCGCCACCACCTGGCTGCTGCTCGAACAGCCCGGCCCCTGGGGCGCCCAGGCGCTCGTCGGCAGCCACCTCGACCACGAGCTCGGGGCGGCGCTGGACCAGGTCACCGATGGCACCGGCGTCCGGGTCGCACTGATCCGCCGGCCCGGCCGGCACGCCGACACCGACACCGCCGCCCGGCACGAGGTGCTGATCGCGCACACCGCGCCCACCGACCCGTGGGTGCGCCGGGCCCGCCTGGACGACCCCGCCGCGCTGCTCGACCTCGACTTCGCCGCCCTCGGCGCGGGCCGCCACGACGGCTTCGGCGCCGAGCACATCGGCGGCCCGATCGCCCTGGTGTGCACCAACGGCCGCCGCGACCGCTGCTGCGCACTGCTCGGCCGCCCGCTGGCCGCCGACCTGGCGTCCGCCGGCCACAGCGAGGTCTGGGAGGTCACCCACCTCGGCGGCCACCGCTTCTCCCCCACCATGCTGGTGCTGCCGCACGGCTACGCCTACGGCCGGCTCACCGCGGAGTCCGCCAAGGAGGTGCTGTCCGCCACCGCCGCCGGCCACACCGTCCCCGCCCACTCCCGCGGCCGCTCGTACTGGCCCCGCCCGTCCCAGGCCGCCGAGCAGGCCGTCCGCGACCTGACCGGCGAGAGCGCCGCCGACGCGCTGACCATGCGCCAGACAGCCGACGGCGACGGCTGGACGGTCGAGGTGGCGCACACCGACGGCCGCCGCTGGCGGGCGACGGTCGCGGAGGCCGCGAGCGAGCCGCCCCGCGCCGAGAGCTGTGGCAAGGCCCCGGGCACCCCGTCCCGGATGGACGTCACCGCCCTCGCGGCCGTCACCGAATGACGAACGGGCCCCGCACCACCCGGTGCGGGGCCCGTCGTCGACGCTCCGTCAGGCGGCTCCGGCGCCGGTCAGGGCGCGGACCTCCAGCTCGGCGTAACCGTCCTCGTCGGCGGGCTCCCGGTCCAGCAGGGTGCCCAGCCAGCCGGCCAGGAAGCCGAGCGGGATGGAGACCAGTCCGGGGTTCTCCAGCGGGAACCAGTGGAAGTCCATGCCGGGCAGCACCGAGGTCTTCGCCCCGGAGACGACCGGCGAGAACAGCACCAGCACCACCGCCGGGACCAGGCCGCCGTATACCGACCAGACCGCACCCCGGGTGGAGAAGCGCTTCCAGAACAGCGAGTACAGCAGCGTCGGCAGGTTCGCCGAGGCGGCCACCGCGAACGCCAGGCCGACCAGGAAGGCGACGTTCAGGCGCTGCGCGTACAGGCTGAGCACGATCGCGAGCCCGCCGATCACCACGGCGGAGACCCGGGCCGCGATCACCTCCTCGCGCTCGGACACCTGCCGGCTGCCCTCCCGCCGCCAGGCCCGGGCGTACAGGTCGTGGGCGAAGGCCGCGGAGGACGCCAGGGTGAGTCCCGCGACCACCGCCAGGATGGTGGCGAACGCGATCGCCGAGATCACCGCGAACAGCAGCAGGCCCCAGGTCGAGCCGTCGCCGCCGCCGAGGTCCAGGGCGAGCAGCGGAACGGCCGTGTTGCCCGCCGCGTTGGACACCCGGAGGTCGTGTCCGCCGACCACCGCGCCCGCCCCGAGCCCGAGCACGATCGCCATCAGGTAGAACGAGCCGATCAGGCCGATCGCCCACATCGTGGAGCGCCGGGCGGCCCGCGCGGTCGGCACCGTGTAGAACCGGCTGAGGATGTGCGGCAGTCCGCCGGTGCCGAGCACCAGCGCCAGGCCGAGGCTGACGAAGTCCAGCCGGTCGAGCGCGCTGGAGCCGTAGTTGAGGCCCGGCCGCAGGTACTTCTCGCCCTCGCCGCTGCGCCGCGCGGCGGTCTCCATCAGCGCGCCCAGGTCGCCGTGGAAGCGGGCCACCACCAGCACCGTGAGCAGCACCGAACCGCCCACCAGCAGGAAGGCCTTGACGATCTGGATCCAGGTGGTGGCGCGCATTCCGCCGACCGTCACGTAGACGATCATCAGGGCGCCGACCCCGATGATGGTCCACGCCTTGGCGGCCCCGCTGTTGGTGCCCAGCAGCAGCGCGACCAGGCTGCCCGCGCCGACCATCTGCGCGATCAGGTACATCAGCGTGACGACCATGGACGACAGGCCGGCCGCGGCCCGCACCGGCCGCTGGCGCATCCGCAGCGCCAGCACGTCGGCCAGCGTGTACCGGCCCGCGTTGCGGACCAGTTCGGACACCAGCATCAGCACGACCAGCCAGGCGACCAGGAAGCCGATGCTGTAGAGCACGCCGTCGTAGCCGTACAGCGCGATCAGTCCGGTCACGCCCAGGAAGGAGGCGGCGGACAGGTAGTCACCGGACAGCGCGAAGCCGTTCTGCAGCGGGGAGAAGTCCCGGCCGCCGGCGAAGAAGTCCTCGGCGGCGTGGCCGCGGCGGCCGACCCAGACGGTGATGGTCAGCGTCACCGCGACGACGACGGCGAACAGGGCGACGGCGAGGCCGTGGTTCGGGTGGTGAGCGGTCATCGCAGCTGGTCCTGGGTGTCCCAGCGCAGCTCGAGGGCGGCTCGATCGCGCTTGGTGCGGGCATTACGGGCATAGAGCCAGGTGAGCAGGAACGTCGAGGCGAACTGGCCGAGGCCGAGCGTCCAGGCCACGTTCAGCGGCCCGGCGATCCGGCGGCCCAGCAGGTCCGGCATGAAGGCCTCGGCCGTCACGAACAGCAGGTACCAGGCCAGGAACCCGGCGCTGGCCGGGAACACGAACGAGCGGTAGCCCCGCCGGATCTCCTGGAAGGCCTCACTGTCCTGGACGCTCCGGTACACCGCGCCCCCGACCCGGTCCTCCGGCGGCACCGCGTCCACTTCCGCACTGCGCCGCGGCGCCACCACCCGCGGTTGGGGGGCGGCGGTCCCGGCCCACCAGTCGACTCTCTCCTGCTGCGCCACTTGCCGACACCTCATCATTTCGGTCGTTACGACCGAACCATGATGGAGTGTCACAAACCACACAACGAAACCCGTGAAGAAACCTTCAACCGAAGCAGCGAAAGGTCGGTACGTTCACCAACCTTCGGAAATTCCATGCTTGAAGGCGTACGCGACGGCCTGCGCCCGGTCCCGGACCGCCGTCTTCGCGAAAAGGTTGTTGATATGGGTTTTCACCGTTGCGGGGCTGACGAACAACCTCTCGGCGATCTCCGCGTTGGACAGTCCGGACGCGATCAGCGCCAGCACCTCGGCCTCCCGCTGGGTCAGCCCGTCCGGCAGCACCGCCCGGGCGGTCTTCCCGGCCTCGGGCTTCGACGGCCGCACCGGCTCCGGGGCCCCGCTCGGCGGCGGACTGGTGCTCGGCGCGCCCGAAAGCCGCTCCAGCAGCCGCAGTTGGACCTGTGGGGAGAGCCCGGCCGCGCCCGAACGGACGTCCGCGACCGCGCGGGCGATCTCCTCCGCGCCGGCGTCCTTGGTCAGGAAGCCGCGCGCCCCGGCCTGCAGCGCGGAGAACAGCGAATCGTCGTCGGCGTACGTGGTGAGCACCACCACCTCGGTGCCCGGGTGCTCGGCGCGGATCCGCCGGGTGGCCTCCACACCGTCGCAGCGCGGCATCCGCAGGTCCATCAGCACCACGTCGGGGGCGTGTTCGGCGACCAGCCGCACCGCCTCCTCGCCGTCCGCCGCCGAGCCGACCACCGTGATGCCCGGCAGCAGGCCGAGCAGCATCACGATGCCCTCGCGGACCACGGTCTGGTCGTCGGCGACCACCACCCGGATCGGTCCGCCCGTCATCTCCGCACCCGTCACGTCGGCACCCGCAGCAGCACGCGCCACCCTCCCTCCTCGGGGCCCGCCAGCAGTTCGCCGCCGAGCAGTTCCGCGCGTTCGCGCATCCCGAGCAGACCGTACCCGCTCCCGCTGTCCCCCAGCACCGGGTGTCCGCCGCGGGGCGCCCGGGAGTTGTGCACCCGCAGCTCCACCGCGCCGTCCAGGTAGCCGAGCCGGACGTCCACCCGGCCGCCGGGCGCGTGCTTGCGGGCGTTGGTCAGCGCCTCCTGGGCGACCCGGCGGACGGCCAGTCCGGCCTCGGCGGGCAGCGGACGGGGCACCCCGTCGACGGCCAGTTCGGCCCCGGACTGCGCGGCCAGCCCGGCCACGAACTCGGTGACGGGGGCGAAGTCGCCGCGCAGCGCGGACAGCGCCTGCCGGGTCTCGGCCAGCCCGTCCTGCGCCATCCGCCGGGCGGCGACCACCCGTTCGCGGATCTCCGCCCGTTCGGCGCCGGCGTCCAGCATCAGCCGGGCCGCCTCCAGGTGCACCAGCTGCGCGGACAGGCTGTGCGCGAGCACGTCGTGGATCTCCCGGGCGATCCTGGTCCGTTCGGCGAGCGCCGCGGACTCCGCCTGCGCGACCTGCGCGGCCCGCTCCTGGGCGAGCAGGGCGCGCTGCGCGGCGCGGGCCTGGCTGTCCAGGCGCAGCAGGTAGCCGAGCAGTCCGAGGCCGCCCGCGACGGCCAGCATCATCAGCATCGAGTCGCCCGAGCTGAGACCGTAACTGCCCAGCGCGGCACCGGCGGTGAGCAGCCCGGCGCCCAGCGGCAGCCGGATCACGGCGAGCACCGCGAGCCCGCACCAGATCACCGAGGCCAGGGTGTCGGCGCCGCCTTCGTGGGCCAGCGCGGAGAACACCAGCAGCCCGGCGGCGCAGCCCAGCGCGGGCCACAGCCGCTGGGCCCGGCAGTTGAAGAACCAGCCGGTGAACAGGGCGGCCGATCCCGCGATCCAGAAGATCGGGGGCAGCAACCGCCAGCCGGAGTACCGCTGTTCGGCGAAGGTCCCGAACAGCACGGCGGCCAGCATCGTGCCCCGGCCGAAGAACGACAGCACGAGCCGGGCCCGGGAGCTGCGTTCCCTGATCGGGACGTCCCCGGCCGGCCACCGGGTCCAGCGTTCCAGCGTGCTCACCGGCTGTTCCTCTCTCAACGGCGGTGCCGCCGACCCCCGTTGCGGGGCCGGCGGCTCTGGTGGTCCGACGGGCCGTCAGGCGGCCAGCGTGTGCTGCTTGCCGCCGTCCAGGTGCTTGGCCCGCCACTGGATGGCCACCGAGCGGGTCAGCAGCAGCAGGCCGAGCGACAGCAGCAGCACGCTGTTGGACTGGTGGATGTGCAGCGCGACGGCCACCCCGTACCAGCCGGCGCGGATCAGGATCGCGCCGACCCAGGCGAACGCGGTGGAGGCGGTGCCCTTGGTCCACAGCGCACCGTCCGACTCGCGCCAGATCCGCACCGTCCAGCCCCAGGCGCAGCCCATGCCGACGGTGGTGATCAGCGAGCAGCCCACGATGACGGCGGCGGCGGTCTTGTGCTGCGGGTCGATCAGCACCGGGTCGCGCAGCGCGACGGCGGCCAGCACCAGCGGCAGCAGCCAGAAGCGGCGTTCGGTGTCCAGCCGGCGGGCCCGCAGCTGCCGGCCGACCACGAGGGCGATCACGGCGACGGCGATCAGGACATCGGACAGGGCGGTCATTTCGGTTGCCTCCTGGGCGGGGTGTTCTCGACACCACGAACGCTACGGAGCACGGGCCGCGGAATCCTCGGAGCGCGGGTTGATCCCGCAGCTGAAAGGGCTCTCCACCCGTGGGTGGAGAGCCCTTCCGAGCGGCTTGCTCAGGCGTCGATCCGGGAGCGGTCCAGGGTGGCCGCCGAATCCACGATGAACTCCCGCCGCGGCGCGACGTCGTTGCCCATCAGCAGGTCGAAGGTCTTCTCCGCGGACTCCAGGTCGCCCAGATTGATCCGGCGCAGGATCCGGTGCCGCGGGTCCACGGTGGTCTCCGCCAGCTGGTCGGCGTCCATCTCGCCGAGGCCCTTGTAGCGCTGGATCGGGTCCTTCCAGCGCAGCCCCTTGCCCTGGAACTCCAGCAGGGTGCGGCGCAGTTCGGCGTCCGAGTAGGTGTAGTGGTACTTCTCCTGGCCGCGCTTGGGGTTGGTCAGTTCGATCCGGTGCAGCGGCGGCACCGCGGCGAACACCCGGCCCTGCTCGACCATCGGCCGCATGTAGCGGTGGAACAGCGTCAGCAGGAGGGTGCGGATGTGGGAGCCGTCGACGTCGGCGTCGGCCATGAAGATGACCTTGCCGTACCGGGCCTGGTCGATGTCGAAGGTGCGGCCGGAGCCTGCTCCTATGACCTGGATGATCGACGCGCACTCGGCGTTCTTGAGCATGTCGCTCACCGAGGCCTTCTGGACGTTCAGGATCTTGCCGCGGATCGGCAGCAGCGCCTGGAACTCGGAGTTGCGGGCCAGCTTGGCGGTGCCCAGCGCCGAGTCGCCCTCGACGATGAACAGTTCGCTGCGGTCCACGTCGTCGCTGCGGCAGTCGGCCAGCTTGGCGGGCAGCGAGGAGGTCTCCAGCGCGGTCTTCCGGCGCTGGGCCTCCTTGTGCTGCCGGGCGGCGACCCGGGTGCGGGCAGCGGCGACGACCTTCTCCAGCACGGCCCTGGCCTGGAGCTTCTCGTCCTTCTTGGCGGAGGTGAGGAAGCTCTTCAGCTCCTTGGCCACCACCGCGGCCACGATCCGGTTGGCCGCCGAGGTGCCCAGCACCTCCTTGGTCTGCCCCTCGAACTGCGGCTCGGCCAGCCGGACGGTGACCACCGCGGTCAGGCCCTCCAGCGCGTCGTCCTTGCTGATGTCGTCCTCGGCGACCCGCAGCAGTTTGCTGGCGCGCAGCACCTCGTTGACGGTCTTGGCGAGCTGCCGCTCGAAGCCGTTGACGTGGGTGCCGCCCTTGGGGGTGGAGATGATGTTGACGAAGGAGCGCACCGTGCTGTCGTAACCGGCGCCCCAGCGCAGCGCGATGTCCACCCCGAGCTCGCGGGTGACCTCGGTGGGGGTCATGTGCCCGAGCTCGTCGAGCACCGGGACGGTCTCCTTGAAGGTGCCCTCGCCGCGCAGCCGCAGCACGTCGGAGACCGGGCGGTCGGGCGCGAGGAACTCGCAGAACTCGCTGATGCCGCCGTCGAAGCGGAAGGTGTCCTCCTGGACCTGCTCGCTCTCCGTCAGCCGCTCGTCACGGACCACGATGGTCAGGCCGGGCACCAGGAACGCGGTCTGCCGGGCGCGGGCGTGCAGCGACTCCAGCGAGAGCTTGGCGTCCTTGAGGAAGATCTGCCGGTCCGCCCAGTACCGGATCCGGGTGCCGGTCCGGGTCTTGGCGAACTTGCCCTTCTTGGTCATTCCGCTGCCGGCCGTGAACTTCGCGTCCGGGCCGTCCTCGCCGAACGTGCCGGGGGTACCGCGCCGGAAGCTGATCGAGTGGGTGGTGCCGGAGCGGTCGACCTCCACGTCCAGCCGGGCGGACAGCGCGTTCACCACCGAGGCGCCGACGCCGTGCAGACCGCCGGAGGCCGCGTACGAGCCGCCGCCGAACTTGCCGCCCGCGTGCAGCTTGGTCATCACCACCTCGACGCCGGACAGCCCGGTCTTGGGCTCCACGTCCACCGGGATGCCGCGGCCGTTGTCCCGCACCTCGACCGAGCCGTCCTGGTGCAGCAGCACGTCGATCCGGTCGCAGAACCCGCCGAGGGCCTCGTCCACCGAGTTGTCGATGATCTCCCACAGGCAGTGCATCAGACCGCGACTGTCGGTCGACCCGATGTACATGCCCGGCCGCTTGCGGACCGCCTCCAGCCCTTCGAGGACGAGCAGATGCCGCGCGGTGTAGTCGGACCCGCCCTCGCCGGTCACCAGTGAGGACGGGACGGTCTTTTCTCCACTCACGCTCTGCACTCCTCCACGATGTTGACGGACACCCCGCATGCTCTCAGCAACTGAGACTTCGGCCGCCGAGGCCCGCGCGCCTTGTACGCGCTGCGCGAACACGACTCCCACCACGAACGCGGCCCCCACCCTGCCATGTCCTGCCGACACCACGGGTCCTGGCGGACCGGGGCGGCCGGGCAGGGCGGCGGAGCTGCTGCGATGCGGTCAAACGGGGTCCGGGACGGGGCTTATGCTCCAACCCAGCGGAGGATTATGCTACGCGGACCTCGCTCCCCGGCCCGATCGGGTGTTCGAGGTGATTGGCAGACCATCGGAATCGGTACGCATGAACCACCGGTGCCCGGGGCACGCCCTCATCAACGAGACAGCAGAATCCTCAAAGAGAAAAGCCACGAGCGGGAACGAATTCGACCTGGTTGGATGTTGATCCTGGTACACAGCTCGTCGAGCTAGAGAAGAGGCGACGTGACTACTGTTCTGACCCCTGCGAGCCCGCTCACCGCGGCAGACCGCTGCGACCGTTGCGGCGCTCAGGCCTACCTGCGCGTCGTCCTTTCCAGCGGTGGAGAGCTGCTGTTCTGCGCCCACCACGGGCGTAAGTTCGAGCCCGAGCTCAAGAAGATCGCCGTGGAGATACACGACGAGAGCGAGCGCCTCTCCGGCACCTCGGCAACGGCCGGCGAGGGCGAGCGCTGACGCTCCCGCTCGTCTCCTGAGCTGCCTGAACGGCCGGGCGGCCCACCCTTCGGGGCGGGCCGCCCGGCCGTGGCGTTCTGCCCGGCCGTCGCGGCAGCTCGCGTCGGGCACGTCACAGCACGTTCTGCACGGACTCCGCGACCGCCGAGATCCTGGTGTACACCCCCGGGCGCCCGGCCTGCGCGCAGCCGGCCCCCCAGGACACCAGGCCGGCCAGCCGCCCGCCCACCAGCAGCGGGCCGCCGCTGTCGCCCTGGCAGGCGTCCTTGCCGCCCCGGTCCTCCCCCGCGCACACCATGCTGCTCGCGTCGTACGCGCTGTCCGGTCCGCCCGGGTAGGCGCGCCCGCAGGCGGCGTCCGAGAGCACCGGCACCGTCACCTGCCGCAGCGTGTTCGAGTAGCTGCCGTTGCCCCGGGTGTCGCCCCAGCCGAACACCGTCGCCGGGGTGCCCACCGCGTACGGCCGGCTCTCGCCCGCGCCCACCATCTCCAGCACCTGCCGGTCCTCCTGCGGCTCGGCCAGGGTGACCACCGCCACGTCCCGCGAATTCGCGGCGAAGCTGTAGTTCGGCTCGATCCACACCCCGCTGACCGCCACCTCCCGCCCCGCGCTGCCCCGCAGGTCGTCCCGCCCGACGATCGCCCGCAGCCCCGGCCGCTGGACCGGCCGGCCGGTGGTCTCGTCGTAGAAGCAGTGCGCGGCCGTCACCACTTTGGTCGGGGTGACCAGCGCCCCGCCGCAGAACTGCCCGGAGCGGGACGAGCCGAACTGCGCACGGCTGGACAGCGCCACCATCCACGGATGATCGCCGGTGCTGGCACTCGTCCCCCCGACGATCCGCCGCTGCGCGGCGGCCGGGGCGGCCGCACCCAGCGCGATCAGCGGGGCAGGCAGGGCCGCCAGGGCGACGAGCGCGACCGCCCGGCGGCGGAGCCGAGGCGCGGACGGGTCCAGGATGGGCACCGGTTCTCCAGGGGGTTCGGCGTGCAGACGTGGGAAGTGCACTGGTCGGAGTGCGACAACCTGCCCAGCGTAGTCACCCCGTCACCCACCGTGCCCAATCTGAACGCACCGGCCACCCCATCGGGCGACCCCCGGACATACGAACGGGCCCCTCCGCCGGCGGCGAAGGGGCCCGTCCAGATGACGAACTGTCAGTCCAGGTAGTCGCGCAGCACCTGCGAACGCGACGGGTGGCGCAGCTTCGACATGGTCTTCGACTCGATCTGACGGATGCGCTCACGCGTCACGCCGTAGACCTTGCCGATCTCGTCCAGCGTCTTCGGCTGACCGTCGGTCAGGCCGAAGCGCATCGAGACCACGCCCGCCTCGCGCTCGGACAGGGTGTCCAGCACCGAGTGCAACTGCTCCTGGAGCAGGGTGAAGGAGACCGCGTCGGCCGGGACGACCGCCTCGGAGTCCTCGATCAGGTCACCGAACTCGCTGTCGCCATCCTCGCCGAGCGGGGTGTGCAGCGAGATCGGCTCGCGGCCGTACTTCTGAACCTCGATGACCTTCTCGGGGGTCATGTCGAGTTCCTTGGCCAGCTCCTCCGGGGTGGGCTCGCGGCCCAGGTCCTGGAGCATCTGGCGCTGCACGCGGGCGAGCTTGTTGATGACCTCGACCATGTGCACCGGGATACGGATGGTGCGGGCCTGGTCGGCCATGGCGCGGGTGATCGCCTGCCGGATCCACCAGGTCGCGTAGGTGGAGAACTTGTAGCCCTTGGTGTAGTCGAACTTCTCGACCGCACGGATCAGACCGAGGTTGCCCTCCTGGATCAGGTCCAGGAACAGCATGCCGCGGCCGGTGTAGCGCTTGGCCAGCGAGACCACCAGGCGGAGGTTGGCCTCCAGCAGGTGGTTCTTGGCGCGGCGGCCGTCCTCGGCGATGATCTCCAGCTCGCGCTTGAGCTTCGGGGCGAGCTTGTCGGCCTGGCTCAGCTTGTCCTCGGCGAACAGGCCGGCCTCGATCCGCTTGGCGAGCTCGACCTCCTGCTCGGCGTTGAGCAGCGGGACCTTGCCGATCTGCTTCAGGTAGTCCTTGACCGGGTCGGCGGTGGCACCGGCCACCGCGACCTGCTGCGCCGGGGCGTCGTCCTCGTCGTCGTCGGAGAGCACGAAGCCCTGGTCCGACTCCTCCTCGGGGCCGCTCTCTTCCTTGCTGTCGCCGGGCAGGGCCACGTCTTCGAGGAGCTCTTCCTCGCCGATCATGTCCTCGTCGCCCTTGGCGCCGGCCTTGCCGGCCGCGGTCTTCTTGGCGGCGGTCTTCTTCGCGGGAGCGGCGGTCTTCTTGGCCGCCGCCTTCTTCGCCGGCGCGGCCTTCTTGGCGACCGGGCGGGCCTCGGCGAGACCGATGGTCTCGACGACGGTGACCTCACCGGTCGTCACTGCGGCGGCCACGGCCACCGACGGGGCCGAGACGGGCGCGCCGGGGGCGATCCGGACCGGGGGCTTGGTCTGGGCGACCGGCGTGCGGGTGGTGACCGCCTTGGTCGCGGTGCGCTTGGTGGTGCTCTTGGCCGCAACGCTCTTGCGCTTGGCGCCGGCCGGCTCGGCCGCGCTGACCATGAGCTCCACCCCCTCCTCAATCAGCACCTGATTGAGGCTGCGCATGACGTTCTTCCACTTGGTGACCGGGATCTGGTCCGCCTCGAACGCGTGGCGCACGTCGTCACCGGCGATCTGCCCCTGGGCCTTGCCCCGCTCGATGAGCGCCAGCAGTGCCGCGGACTCGGCGATCTCGGGGGGAAGCGAACGGGATGTGCTGGCCGACACGAACAACCTCTCGGACGATGAGTGGACGATCCCGCACCGACCGCCCGAGCAGCTCGGGTGGGTGGACGGTGATCGGGGTCTGCAGGACGGCAGCAGCGCCGCGCACCAACACAGCCATCTGGTCTGTGGTGGTATTCCGGAGCTGCTTCCGCTCCGTACACATCGCTGCCGCCACTCAAGTGTTACGCATGCCCGTCGTGGCGCCCGTCACACCACCCGGCGGCCGGTACGGGCTGCCCCGGGCGGCCTATCGGCGAGCGGGGCGCCGGGGCCCTCGCGGCCGGCGGCCGAGGGCCCGGTGGCCCCCTCCCGGACGGACCGCGGGCCTTTGCGGACAAGGTGCCGGGGCCCTCGTGGGCGATGTCTTCGCGGGCCGCCTCGCGGTGTGGCCCGCGCAACTGTGTGGCACGCGACACGCCGATGGCCCCCCGGCTGCGGGTGGAGCAGCAGAAGGGCCATCCGTTCGGAACGGGCGGGGCTGGACCGCTCAGTGCTCCCGCGGGGCCGGGACGGCGTGCTCGACGTCCGGGTGGACGGTGAGCAGCGCGCGGACGGCGGCCTCGGCGGCGGTGCCGTCCCCGGCGCCGAGCGCGTCGACCAGGCGGGTGTGCAGGCCGACCGCCGACTCGGACGTGCGCTCGCAGGTGCTGCCGGAACCGCCGGACACCTGGAGCGCGCCGGCCACGATCCCGGACAGGTGCTCCAGCATCCGGTTCCCGGCCATCTGCAGCACCAGACCGTGCAGCTCGGCGTCGGCGCGGGAGTAGCTGACCAGATCGCCCTGGCTGCCCGCCTGGCTCATGATCTCGGTCAGCTCGGCCAGCCGCTGCTGAACGTCCTCCCGGCCGTGGCCGGCGGCGAGACGGGCGGCCAGCGGCTCGATCGCCCAGCGCAGCTCGAACAGCTCACGGCGCTGCTCGTCGCGCTGCGGCCCGAAGGCGCGCCATTCGATGATGTCCGGGTCCAGCAGGTTCCAGTCGCTGACCGGGCGGACCCGGGTCCCGACGTTCGGCCGGGCCGAGACCAGGCCCTTGGCCTCCAGCACCCGGAGCGACTCGCGCACCACGGTGCGGGAGACCTCGAAGCGCTGGCCGATCTCCTCCGGCACCAGCGGGCGGTCGGCGCCCAGGTCTCCGGAGACGATCATCTGGCCGAGCTGCTGAACCAGCTGGCCGTGCAGGCCGCGGCCGCGGCTGCTGGTGGTCTTCCGACCGGCCCGGGCGAGTTCGTTCTCCGCCCCCTCCCAGCGGGGAGCGGGTGGCATCGGGCGGTCGGCGTACGGAAAACGGTCCAGCTCGGAGGCGGAGATCGACTCGGCCTGGCGAGCGGCGGTCACGGTGGGGTGCGCAAGGGTACTCACGCCATCCTTTGTCGGCGATCGGCGGGGCCGTCTTGAGCATTCTCCTGAAAAGCACACGAAAGGGTGATCGGCCGTGTCTGGATAATTGACTTCTTATCAGCCAGAAATGCGCATATCGGTCATCCTGGCTCGAATTCAGCTGCCGTTCCGAACAGTGCTTCACCCCGCCGCCACCGGCTCCGCCACACCTGCCGAACCGTCAGCACCGGCTGCCCGATGCACCGCCACCGACAGTTCCGGGGCGGGGTTTCCGTGCGGATTCCCGCGGTGCGCGGGGCATCCGAAAGCGGGCGGGGCCTTCACGGCAGGCCGGGTCGCTACAATGCGCGGCGGCGGAACTGGGCCACCAGCACCGCCAGCACCAGCAGCCCGGCCGGCGCCAGCAGGGCGGCGATCACCACGACGTCCAGCGCCGCCGCCGTCCGGTCGGCCGCCTCGCGCACCAGGTTGAAGCCGTACTGGAAGGGCAGCAACTCCCATACCCACAGCGGCCAATTCCGGCCGGAGCGGTGCAGCAGCAGACCGGCGGTGGGCTCCAGCAGGGCAGGCGTCGCGCAGGTGAGCAGAACTCCCAGGACGGCACTGCGCACCAACGTCGCCAGCAACAGGCCGGCCCAGCCACCGGCCACCGCCAGCGCCAGGAACACCGGGAGCGGACGGCCGATCCCGCCCACCGCGAACGGGCCCGCCGCCGGGGCCGGCGCCAGGCCCGGGAAGGCCGTCAGTTCGGCGGGGTGCGGCAGGGCGAACACCGCCGAGGCATCCACCGCGCCGGGCAGCGCGAACCGGACCACCAGGGCGTTCACCACGAGCGTCAGCACCGCCAGCAGGAGCGCCGCCGCCCCGACCACCAGCAGCTTCGCGAGGAGCGCGCCGAGCCGGCGGCCCAGATTCACCCGGGACGCGGCCAGGCCCGGCCAGCGCATCTCGTGGCTGTACGCCAGCGCGCCGAGCACCGCAGCGGCCAGCGCGGTCAGCGGGAGCGGCAGCCACGGGACCACACCGGCCAGCGCCCGCACCGCCCCCGACACCGCCAACTTCCCGGCCGGGAACCGCTGGGCCAACGTCGCCGCCAGCGCCGCGTTCAGCAGCAGTGCCGCCGCGACCACCACCCACGTGGAGCGCACCCCGCGCAGCCGACGCACCTCACAAGCCAGCAACCGCACCGTTACTCACTCCCGTTCTCGTCACCGACGGCACGCCTGCGCACCGCACTTGCCCCGCCCTCGCCCGCCGGCACCTGCGCCCGACCCGCCGCCGCCGACCCGACCGGCCTGGCCGGCCCGGCCGACCGCAACTCGGTGGCGTGGACCGGCCGGAGACGCACCTGCGCCCGGTCCTGCTCCTGCGCGGGCACCGGCCCCTGGGCTTGCGCCGGAGTGGAACCGTGGCCAACTCCCCTGATCCGGGCGGGAGTCAGCAACTCGGCGTCGGTCGGGTTGGCGGCCAACTGGTCGGCCTCGAGCACGATCGGCGTGGACGCTGCGGGCGTCGGGCCGGGCCGGGTCGCTGCGGGCTCGGGAGCGTTTCCGGCGGGCTGCTCCAGGTGTTCGGAGACCGGCTGCTCGGTGCGTACTCGGCGGAGCGCGGAGGCGCCGCGGGGCGTCCGGCGGGTGAGGTCGACAACGGGCGGCTCGGCCGGGGGCGTCGGGGCTGCGGGCGTCGTCTCGGGGGCGGTCGGGGCTGCCGGGGCGGTCGGGGCCGCCGGGTCGGGCGCGAGGGCGGCGGCGGCCCAACGGCCGGCCTGGAGGCCGCGATGGCCGAGGGCGCGGTGCTCGATGGTTCGCTCGGCGTCCGGGCCGGTGGCCGGGCGGCCGACGGTGGCGGGCCTCGGGGCGGCGGGGGCGATCTGGGCCTGCCCGCCGGTACTTTGCCGGACCGGGCTCTGCCAGGCCGGCCGGATCGCGACCTGGCCGGAGTGGCCCGATCCGCTGGGCAGGGCGGCCGGGAAGGAGATCGAACGCTGCACCACCCGGTCGGCCAACTCGTGCAGCAGGACACCGTTGCGGTAGGCGAGTTCGCCGATCTCGGTGCGACCGACCCCGCTCACCGCGAGACCGACACCGCCCTCCCGCCGGACCTGCGCACCTTGGGCGACCAGCAAGTCCGCGAGACGGGCCATCTGCGGGCCCCGGACCAGGACTTCGGGGTGCAGCCGACTGCGGCGGAACTCCACCACGGGCTGGTCGGCGGCCAGCCTGCCAGCGTCCAGGGTGACCACCCGGTCGGCGAGCACGGCGGCCGACTCCGGGCTGCGGGTGGACATCAGCACGGTGCCGCCCGTCAGCGCGAAGGAGCGCAGAAAGCCGTGCAACCACTCCTCGCTGCGCGGAGACAGGCCCTCGGCCGGGGCATCCAGCAGCAGCGTCGCCGGGTCGCCGAGCAGGGCGGCGGCCAGGGCGAGCCGGCGGTGCATTCCGGGCGAGAAGGTGCCGATCCGGTGGTCGGCGACAGGGGCGAGGCGGACCTGCTCCAACAGGTCGTCGGCCCGACGTGCCGAAACCCCGACCGCCCCTGCCAGCATCCGCAGGTGCGCCCGGGCCCGCTGCCCCGGATGTCCGGCCTCCGGCCTGCCGGACGGCAGCAGCGTGCCGATCTCCCGCTCCGGTCGCCGGATCCGCCGATAGGTGCGGCCGTCGAACAGGGTGAGGCCGTGGCCGCGTTCGAGCTCCACCATCAGCCGGAAAGCGGTGGACTTGCCCGCCCCTTCCTCCCCCAGCACCGTGGTGATCATCCCTGGACGGGCGTCGAAGGTCAGGTCCAGCACCGCTGGGGGGTGACCCCTTCGGTATTTCTTGGTCAGTCCGGTGATTTGGATCATCGCCGCCCGCTCCCTCGCCCGCCGACAGACCGGGGTTCGTCCGCCAGGCCTGAGCCTGCACAGTAGGACGCGGAAGCGGTGAAACCAGGCATTCCGGATGGATCGTTGACGGTGTTAGCGCCGAGCTCACCCGAACAGGGGACAGCGCACTCGCGCCACTGACGATTTACTTACGGATCGCCACCACCCCACCACCACAAGGGAACTGGCCCACCTCGTCTCGCCGAGCCCTCCCCTCTGCGACGGCGGCCACGATCTCGCCAGGGTCGGGCGTCAGGCCTCGGGGCGGAGCATCGGCGGATTGAGGACGGTCGCCCCGCCCGCGGTGAACAGCTGTGCGGGGCGCCCGCCTTGACGGGTCGTCGTGCCGCCGGAGGGCAGCAGGAAGCCCGGGGTGCCGGTGACCTTGCGGTGGAAGTTCCGCGGGTCCAACACCACGCCCCAGACCGCCTCGTACACCCGGCGCAGCTCGCCGACGGTGAACTCCGGCGGGCAGAAGGCCGTTGCCAGCGAGGAGTACTCGATCTTCGACCTGGCCCGCTCCACGCCGTCCGCCAGGATCTGGCCGTGGTCGAAGGCCAGCAGTTCACCGTCGTTGCCGTCGACGCCGAACAGTTCACTGACCGGTGCCCACCGGGCGCTGCTGGCGTCGCCGCCCGCACGGGGCGACGGCAGGTCCGGGGCGAGCACCAGGTACGCGACGCTCACCACCCTCATCCGGGGGTCGCGCTGCGGGTGTCCGTAGGTGGCCAGTTGCTCCAGGTGCGCCCCGAACGGGTTCTGCCCCGCCAGGACTTGGCCCGGTGCGGACTGCGCCCTCAGCCCGGTCTCCTCCGCCAGCTCCCGGGACGCCGCCTCGGCCAAGCCCTCGTCCGGCCGCACGAACCCGCCGGGCAGCGCCCAGTAGCCCTGGAACGGCGCCTCACCACGCTTCACCAGCAGGGCGCACAGCTCATGGTCGCGCACCGTCAGCACCACCAGGTCAACCGTGACTGCGAACGGGGGGAAGGCCGACGGGTCATAACGCGACATGTCGCCGATCTTAGTCGTCTCTCTGACGATAATCACAGACCACGGCCTTTTCCCGTCCCCTTTCCCGCGCCTTTCTCTTGTCCTTCTCCCGTCCTTCCCGTCTTCTCTCCCGCCTCCTGGACCGCCCCGCGGACCGTCAGCCGGCGGCCAACTGCAGGAACGACGGCGCCTCTTCCACCACCGCGACGCCGATCCTGCTGACCCGAACCGAGAACGGCTCGCCGGCCACCCGCAGGCCGGTCAGTTCCAATGCGCCCAGGGGCGCGGTGCTCGCCGGGTGGGTGGCCACCCGCCCTGAGGGGACGTCGGGCCGGACTCCGGCCAGTGAGAGCACCAGGTGGACGGCCGCGGCCGCCGACATGGCGGCCGGACGGCAGGCCGCCGGGTGCGGCACCGGCGGGCAGTCGGCGACCTTCTGCTCGCCCGCGTACATCTCCGGCAGCCGGTACTCGAAGTGCGCGGACGCCTCCAACAGGCCTTCCAGCAGAATCTCGGCCTCCCGCTCGAATCCGGCGTCCACCAGCCCGCTCACCGCGAGCGCGGTCTCCTGCACCCGGACCACGCCGCTGCGGTGGCCGAGCGGGTTGAACCGTGGGGACTTCGCGCTCAACGTCCGCAGGCCCCACCCGCAGTCGAGTTCGGGCGTCACCAGCCGCTGGGCGAGCAACCTGGTCTGCTCCCGGTCGAGCAGGCCCTCGTGCAGCTCGCCCTCGGCGCCCAACCCGACGTCGAAGAGGTGGACCAGAGTTGAGGCGAGGGCCGGCACCGGCCGGTCCGGGGCCAGCAATGCGGCTGCCGGCCGACCGCCTGACAGGTCGTCGATCCAGAACTGCTCGCGGAACCGTTCCCTCAACTCTGCTGCCCAGGCCCGCCACTCCGCCGCTCCGGGACGGTCGAACGCCTCCAGAAGGTCCGCCCCTTGGAGCGCCGCGCGGTGCGCCTGCGCCTGGACTTCGCACCTGGCCGGACCTGGCCGCGCGGCCCGCTCCTCCGCCGGGCGACCGAGGTCGGTGACGAAGCCGACCGGCCCGTCCGGCCCCTCCGCCACTGCGGCCCGCAACGCCCCGAGGGCGCGCTCCGCGGCGGGCAGCAACTCGGCGACCTCGGCCCGGGGCATGCCCCAACGCCAGGCCTCTGCCAGCACGGTGACGAACAGCAGCGTCGCCTCCGTGGCCGTGCAGCTCGCCGGCAGCTCCGGGCCTCCGTGCCGCAGCGGCCCGGGGATCACGCCGTCCATCGCCTGCGCCGCCGCACCACTGTCAGTGGCCGGGGCGGACACGCTGCCCACGCCCTGCACAGCGGCAGGCTGCGCTGCCGGTGCGCCGCCCGGCGCGGCGGCGACGGCCGGCGACGAACCGACTGCCGATGGGCTGGACGCCCCGTCGACAGCGCCACTTTCGGCCGGGCGTGCGGCGCCTGCCGATGGCTGGGGCGCGAGGTGCTGGCGGCGGGCCGTCGCGCGGAGCGTTCCGGCAGCGAGCCGGGTGCCGAGCGGCAGCGTCATCCGGGCCGCCCAGAGC
The DNA here is from genome assembly GCF_042873675.1 of Kitasatospora sp. NPDC004614. Lineage (NCBI taxonomy): Bacteria > Bacillati > Actinomycetota > Actinomycetes > Kitasatosporales > Streptomycetaceae > Kitasatospora > Kitasatospora sp. NPDC004614. Next base: position 91,592 of record NZ_JBIALR010000018.1, on the reverse strand, counting down.
GCGTCGGCAGCGGTGAGGCCGAAACGCCAGGGGGCGCCCGAGGCGGTGTAGAGGTCGGTCGGACGGTCCGCGTCGGCGAGCAGCAGCCCGCTCAGCGTGTCGAGGGCGCGGCCGACCAGGCGTGTGGCACGGCGGTCGTCGGCCCGGACCTCCGGCTCGGACCACGGCAGCGGCACACCCGGGCCGCGCCCCGTCGGTGGACGACCGGTCGATGGAGCCTCCAGCTCCACCTGCAGGTCCACCGACCATCGGGCCCCTGGCTGGATGTCCAGATCCCACCGGAGCACACCCGCGCCGGCCAGCACCGCGTGCGGCGACGGGCGGGCGCTGACGGTGGCCGCGCGGCCCTGCCCGGCCCAGCGCAGGCCCGAGGACTGGACCTGGCCCGGCAGGTCGGCCGAGCGCCGGCCCGCCGCGATGTCGGTGAGCTGGCCCAGGTCGGTACCCAGGGCGATCTCCAGTGGGAGGCGGGCCGGTCGGGCACCGGTGTTCCGGACCGTCACGGTCTCCGCGCCGTCGGCGTGCCGCAGCCGTTCGACCGTCAGCGCCGGATCCGGGTCGAGATCGCCCGGCACCCGGACCGAGCCGAGGAACCGAGCCGCCGCCGCGGACGTCAGGGTGCCCTGGAGCGGGAGCGGCTCCACGCCACCGAGGCGCAGCTCCATCCTGGCCAACGTGCGCACGCCGTGCCGGAAGAAGCCGTGCAGGCTCTGGCCCCGAAGCTGTCCGTCCGGGCCGGAGGCTGCCATGCCCGGGGCATTGACGCACAGGACGTCGTGCGCCGCCGAGGGCTGCGGTCGTGGCACCGCCGCCGGAGCCGGCTGGCGGGCCGCCCCTGGAGCGGCCGCACCGGCCACCTGCTCCGAGCGTGCGCCCGCCACGCCACGCCCCGGGGCCGTCGCACCCGGGCCCGGCCGGGTCGGGGTGCCGTACGGCGGGGTGGGAGTGCCGTAGGGCGGGGTGGCCCCCGGTGCGTAGGGCGTGGGCGTGATGGGCGTGCCGTACGGCGGGGTGGCCCCCGGTGCGTACGGCGTGGGCGTGGTGAGCGTGCCGTACGGCGGCGTGGCCCCCGGTGCGTAGGGCGTGGGCGTGGTGGGAGTGCCGTACGGCGGCGTGCTGAGCGGGGCTCCGTGCTGCTGGACGGCGGCACCCGCGAGCGGCGTGCCGTACGCGGGGGTGGCGGATGCCGGGCTCGCGCCGGGCGTCCCGGTGGCGTGGCCGGTGGGTGCCGGGGCGCCGGTGGGCGTGCCGTACGGGGGTGTGGCCCGGCGCGGACTCGGTGGGCCGGCCAAGTGTGGGGGCATGGGGGGAGCCGCTGCTCCGATGGGTGCCGAAGCGCCGCCCGGTGCGGGCGGGTTGGTGGGCGGCAGCGGGTGGGACGCTGCGTGGGGTGGCCTTGAATCGGTCACCAGGCTCTCCTCCCCTCGACCGGCCGACGGCTGCGGGCCCGGCCGGCCGCGAGCGTGCTCGATCGCGGACTGTGCTGCTCTGCCGCCGGAACACGCGGCTCTGACCTGGGCGGGACCGGATCGCCGGTGCTCCGCCCCGACCGGGGTGGTGTCCCGGCCCGGACGCCAGGGTCGCGCGTGGCCCGGTCGCGCCGGGTCGAGCGACGCGTGACCGGTGCCCGACACGGTCGCCCTGGCCACTACTGGCCCGGCGGTGCCGGTTCTGGTTGCGGCGTTCCGCAGGTTGAACGCCGTACACCTGCCCGAGGTCACGCCTGTCCGGCGGACCTCCGGTCGAATGCGGCCACGCGCCGTCGGTCCTTCGGCAGTCTGCAGCCGGCACCTGGGGTGCCCGCTGTGTCGTGGCGCCGTTCGGGGTTCTCCGCACGTGGCGGCCGCCCCCGGGCGGCTCCTGTCCGCCGTCAGGATACGGTGCGAGCACGGCGACGGAACCCCTGGTGACCTCGGTGACCGGCGCCGCAACCAGCCTGTGACCAGCTCACATCTAGGAGTTGCATGTCCTCCCTCAGCCGCATCCCCGGGATCGTCGCCACGGATCATGTCTTCCGGGTGCCGCTGGACCACGGAGCTCCGGGCGGCGAAGCGATCAAGGTCTACGCCCGCGAGGTGGTGGCCGCCGGACGCGAGCACGACGAACTTCCTTGGCTGCTCTACTTGCAGGGCGGCCCGGGTGGAAAGGCCAATCGGCCGCTCGGCCGGGACGGCTGGCTGGACCGGGCGCTCGACGACCACCGGGTGCTGCTGCTGGACCAGCGCGGCACCGGCCGCTCCACGCCCGCCAACCGGCAGACCCTGGCCCGGCGCGGCGACGCCCGGCAGCAGGCCGACTACCTGGCGCACTTCCGTGCCGACTCGATCGTCCGGGACGCCGAGCTGATCCGCCGCCAGCTGCTGGGCGAGGACGGTCGATGGAGCCTGCTGGGGCAGAGCTTCGGCGGCTTCTGCACCCTCACCTACCTCTCGCTGGCCCCGGAGGGCCTGCGAGAGGCGTTCGTCACCGGCGGGCTGGCCGGCCTTCGCCGCTCGGCGGGCGAGGTCTACCGCGCGGCATACCCGCGGGTCGCCCGCAAGAACGCCGGGCACTACGCGCGCTTCCCCCAGGACGTGGCGGCGGTACGGCGAATCGCGGCGCACCTGATCGAGCAGCCCGCGCCTCTGCCGGACGGTGGGGTCCTCACCGTCGAGGCCTTCCAGGCGCTGGGCATGATGCTGGGCAGCGGCACCGGCTCCTACGCCCTGCACTATCTGCTGGAGGAGGCCTGGGTGGAGGGGGCGGACGGGCCGGAGCTGTCCGACACGTTCCTGGCGGGGGCGCAGGTGCAGCTGTCCTTCGCCCAGGGGCCGCTGTACGCCGTGCTGCACGAGTCGATCTACGGGCAGCGCTCGGTCGACGCCGGGGCCACCGGCTGGTCGGCGGAGCGGGTGCGCAAGGAGTTTCCCGAGTTCGACGCCGCGGCAGCGCTGGCCGGGGACGGGCCGGTACTGCTCACCGGCGAGATGATCTACCCCTGGATGTTCGAGACCGACCCGTCGCTGCGGCCGCTGCGCGAGACGGCGCAGCTGCTGGCCGAGCGCACCGAGTGGCCCGACCTGTACGACCCGCAGCGCCTGGCTTCGAACCAGGTGCCGGTGTACGCGGCGGTGTACCACGACGACATGTACGTGGACACGGCGCATTCGCTGGAAACCGCGGATGCGGTGGCCGGTGTGCGGACGTGGATCACCAACGAGTGGGAGCACGACGGGGTGCGGGTGAGTGGCCGCCGGGTGCTGGACCGCCTGATGCGGATGGCGCGCGGCGAGGTCTAGCCGTTCGCCCCGCGGCCGGGGGATGAGCGTACGCATGTCAGCCTCCGGTGGACTGCTGGTGTCGGAATGCCCTGCTGCGGGGCCTGGGGATTCGCGGCGACGCGGCCCGCAGCGGGCAGGATCGGTGCTCGCCGCCCGGCCGGCGGACCTCGGCTGACGCGGCGTCGGGCGAGATTGTCGACCGGCCGCCGCCTGGGCTGCCGTCCTCGCCCGGCTCGGCGTGGCCCGGCCCGGGCTCGGCGCCCGCGCGGTCCGGCCCGGATCCGCCCTGGCCTGCCCTGACGGCTTTCGTCGGTTCGGCGCCGGACCGGGGCGGGGGCCCGGGCGGGGCGGCGGACGCCCGCGAGGGACCGCCGGGCCGTTCGGCTCCCGACGGCCCGGCGGGCGGCAGGAGCTCTGGGTGCCGGCGGCTCCCCGCCCCGCGCAGCCGGGTGCTGCGTTCACTCCGGACCACCTGGAGCAGTGCCTCCGCGGCGAGGCCGGAGTTCAGTGATTCGTAGAGCAGTTGGGCAAGGGTGTAGCCCGCGTCCAGTTCCAGTGCCCTGGCCAGTACGACCCTCGCCGTGGCGGGGTCTCCGGCCAGCCAGGACGTCCAGGCCAGCAGTGTCATCGGCGGGGCGGCGAGGTGTTCGAACGGGTCGACGCAGCGCTGGATGAGGTAGCGCCACAGCTTCTGGGCGGTGGCGAGTTCGTGCGGTTCGGCGTACTCGGCAGCGCGATCGCGGCCGAGTTTGTCCTGCAGGCCGATCAGCAGGCGGGCCGTCCGTCTGGTGTCGAGCTCCCGGGCGCCGCTGCGGAACTCGGCCATCGCGCTGGCCAGCAGCTCGTCGGTGCGCTCGACCGCCGTATGGCGGCCGCCGGGGCCGGCCAGCTCACGGATGAACGGCGGCCCGGCGTCTTCCAGGGCGCGGCGCTGCACCTCGCAGAGCGGCGGGCCCACCGGGGCGAGGCCGGCCACGATCGCCTTGCGGCTGCCCCTCGGGGCGAGGCCCGCGAAGGTGGCCGCGGCGGCGAGCGGACTGGGCTCGTGGGCGGCACGGACCGGAGTGCCGTCCGGCGGACAGCAGTCGACTCCGGTGCACAGGAAGGACCACCAGCGGCCCGCAGAGACGCACAGCGACTCCTTGACGATCACCTGCTCGCCCTGGAAGGCCCTGGTGAGTGCGGCAGCCAGTGGGCGGAGCTCCGCCAGCACGGCCTGCCGCCCCTCGGACACTGGCGTGCCGTCGGCGGGATCCCGGCACAGGTACAGCAGGACTTGGACGGGGCGGCGGTCGCGCTGTTCGGACAGCTCGACCAGCAGCCGGGCGGATTCTTCGGCGGTGCGCTCCCAGGATTCCGGATCGGCCGGAATGTCGATCCGGATCACTCCGCCCTGATCGAGCGCGGGGCCCTGCAGGCCCACCGCGACGATGCTGTCGTCGGGGAAGAAACCCAGCAGGTAGGGGAGCATCTCCGCCATGTCGGCGGGGCCGCGCAGCCGGACCGGGAGGTGGCCGGGGCGCGAGGAGGGCTTGGTGGTGCGGTCGTCTGCGGTCATGGCGGAAAGCCTGGACCCGATTCCGCCACCACTGCGGATATTTCATTCGCCCTGTGGATAAACCGGGGGGTTCAGCATTTGCTACCCCTAATGGCGGACAATTCCGGCCCGAACAGCACACTCTGACGTCATATCACCCGATTAGAGCCAGGTTGTCCACAGCCTCCCATTCGCGGTCCGTCCGTGAAGCGCGGTATCCATGACCTCATGCAGACGCGCGAACTCCATCCGACCACCCCAGCCGACCGCGAAGCCGTCCGGGCCGCCGCGGAAGCCGTGCTGCACAGCCTCGCGGGGCCCTCCGCGACGCTGCGCGAGGACCAGTGGAAAGCCATCGAGGCCCTGGTGGTGGACAGTCGCCGCGCCCTGGTGGTGCAGCGCACCGGATGGGGCAAGTCCGCCGTCTACTTCATCGCCACAGCGCTGCTCCGCGCGCGCGGGGCCGGCCCGACGGTGATCGTCTCGCCGCTGCTGGCGCTGATGCGCAATCAGGTCGAATCGGCCGCCCGGGCGGGCATCCACGCCCGGACGATCAACTCGGCCAACCCGGAGGAGTGGGAGGAGATCCAGCAGGAGGTCGCCGACAGCCGGGTCGATGTCCTGCTGGTCAGCCCGGAGCGGCTCAACAACCCCGACTTCCGCGATCAGGTCCTGCCCAAGCTCGCCGCCTCCACCGGCCTGCTGGTGGTGGACGAGGCGCACTGCATCTCCGACTGGGGCCACGACTTCCGGCCCGACTACCGACGGCTGCGCACCATGCTCGCCGAGCTCTCCCCCGGCGTCCCGGTGCTGGCGACCACGGCGACCGCGAACGCCCGGGTCACCGCGGATGTGGCCGAGCAGCTCGGCACCGGCGTCGGTGACGCGCAGGCCCTGGTGCTGCGCGGCCCGCTGGACCGGGAGAGCCTCAGCCTCTCGGTGCTCTCGCTGCCCGACCCGGCGCACCGGCTGGCCTGGCTCGCCGACCACCTGGCCGATCTCCCCGGCTCCGGCATCATCTACACCCTGACGGTCGCCGCCGCCGAGGAGGTCACCGAGTTCCTGCGCGAGCGCGGCTACCCGGTCGCCTCCTACTCCGGCCGGACCGAGGACGCCGAGCGCCGCGAGGCCGAGGCCGCCCTGCTGGCCAACCGGGTCAAGGCCCTGGTCGCCACCTCCGCGCTCGGCATGGGCTTCGACAAGCCGGATCTCGGCTTCGTGGTCCACCTCGGCTCGCCGAGTTCTCCCATCGCCTACTACCAGCAGGTCGGCCGCGCCGGCCGTGGCGTCGACCGTGCCGAGGTGCTGCTGCTCCCGGGCCGGGAGGACGAGGCGATCTGGCGGTACTTCGCCTCCATCGGCTTCCCCGCCGAGGAGCAGGTCCGCCGCACCCTGGCCGCGCTGGCCGAGGCCGGCCGCCCGCTCTCCACGGCGGCACTGGAGACCTCTGTCGACCTCCGTCGCTCCCGGCTGGAGATCATGCTCAAGGTGCTCGACGTGGACGGCGCGGTCCGCCGGGTGCGCGGCGGCTGGGAGTCCACCGGCGAGCAGTGGCGGTACGACGGCGAGCGGTACGCCAAGGTCGCCCGGGCCCGCGCGGCCGAACAGCAGGCGATGCGGGACTACATCGCGACCGAGGGCTGCCGGATGGAGTTCCTGCGCCGCCAGCTCGACGACCCGGAGGCAGCCCCGTGCGGGCGCTGCGACCGGTGTACCCATGCCCAGCACTCCACCGAGGTGTCGGCCGAAGCCACCGGCGCGGCCCGCGCCGCCCTCGGCCGGCCCGGGGTCTCCTTCGAGACCCGGCGAATGTGGCCGACCGGCATGGAGTCCCTCGGTGTCCCGCTGCGTGGCCGCATCCCTCCCACCCAGCAGGCCGAGCCGGGGCGCGCCCTCGGCCGGCTCTCCGACATCGGCTGGGGCACCCGGCTTCGCACGCTGCTCGACGAGCGCTCCCCGGACGGCCCGCTGCCGCGCGAGGTGCTGGACGCCGTCGTCGGTGTGGTCGCGGACTGGGCACGCGGCCCGGGCGGCTGGGCCGGACCGGCCGGTCCGGACGGCACTCGGCTGGAGCGCCCGATCGGCGTGGTCGCCCTGGAGTCCTCCACCCGACCACAGTTGGTGTCCGATCTCGCCGGAGGCCTCGCCTCGATCGGCCGGATGCCGCTGCTCGGCCGGATCCAGTACGCCACCGGGGAGCCCCCGCACGGGCCGCGCAGCAACAGCGCCCAGCGGCTGCGCTCGGTCGCCGGAACGCTCGTACTCTCGCCGGGCCTGACCGACACATTGGCCGCGACTCCCGGCCCGGTCCTACTGGTGGACGACCTGGTGGATTCCGGCTGGACGCTGACGGTCGCGGCTCATCTGCTCCGCCAGGCGGGTGCCACCGCGGTGCTCCCACTCGTCCTGGCCATCCGGGGGTGAGGACGATTCGGCCGAGCTCGACGCCGGTCCTGGCACTCCGGCACGCCCGGACGCCAGGCCCCGTTCACCGGTCGGCCTCCACCCATACGCACCCCGCTCACCGATCGGTCAGCCGAATGGCCGCACGACAGGGCTGGGACATGTCGGGCAATTAGGCGGGTCCCGGGCGGCGTTTGTCAGTTCATCATTGCCGCCCGGCGGCTCTCGCCCGAGAATTGGAAGGCATCCAGCGCCCGGTCCGTCGGACCCGGCCTTCGGCGTACGCCCGCGCACCTCCGGGAGCGTGGGCACGGGAAGGAGGATCGTGATCAACGGCATCGACCGAGGTCCTTCCCACTACGACGGCCGTCGGGCCATCACGCTGCAGGAGTGGGAGCGCCTCGGCGTGCCCCTCCTTCGCACACCCCGAGAGTTCGTCACCGAACTTCACCAGCGGCACCTACCGCAGCCCGGCACCACCGTGGTCGCGGTACTCGACCCCGAGCATCGGGTGGTGGCGTCGGCCTCCTTCGGCGTCCGCCCGCAGTTCAGCGACGGCTGGGACCACCGCAACGCCCTGCTCGGCCACCTCCGCCGGGTCACCCCGCACGACCTGAGGCGGATATCCCCGAGCCGCACCGCCGTCCTGCTGCGCTGCCGGGACGGCGGGCCGGACTGGACCGAGCAGGACGGGGCCTGGATGTGGGCGCTGCGCGCCGCCGCCGAACTGCACGGGCTGCGCTGCGGCTCGTACCTGACGCTCACCCCGGCCGGCTGGCAGTCGCTCGGCGACGGCCGGCGCGGGCGCAATCCGCACGCCGGGTCGTGGGCGCTCGGCCCGATTCATACCGTCACCGAACTGCCGTCGCGCATCCCGTCCGGCACCGGCTCCGAACACCCCGCACTGCCGGCGCCCTTGGAGCCACCGGTCGCCCCGGTCACCTCACTGAACGCGATCCGCGCCCTGGAGGCCGGCCGCGACAGCCGGGCGATCCGTCGAACCGCCGCCCGCTGAGCGGTCGTCCACCCGCGGTGACCCGCTCACCAAAGCAGGCAGCCCGACGCGCCCCGGCAGCAAGAGCCCCAACGGCACCGCAGGACAACCGCGTTACGGCCCGACGGAACCAGGACACGGCAACGGTCCGGCCCCGCCCGCAGGCGGAGCCGGACCGGCACGACGAACCGGCGGTCAGGCGGACCGACGGACCAGCGGTCAGGCGAACAGCGGGGCGACGGTGTCCGTCTCGCCGCAGACCACCAGCAGCTTCGCGGCACGCTCCAGCGCCTTGCGCGCCGCAGCGGCCACCCGCTCCGGGTGGTTCTCGTTGACCACCAGCACCACCACGTCGCGGCGCAGCGTCCGGGCCGTGGCGGCGTCGGCGTAGAACACGTCGCCGCCGTCGGCAAGTTGAGCCCAGTAGCGCTCCTCGCCGAAGCTCGTCTCGTGCTCCTGCCAGGGGTGCGCGGCACCGACTGTCAGGACCAGCACGTCGCCGGGGCGGCGGCCGGACTCCAGCAGTGCGTCGACGGCCTCGTCGGCGCGGTCGAGCGCCTCGGCCGCAGCCACGGGCAGGAGTTGAACGGTCGGCCGACCAGGGCGCGGCGCGTGGCCGGGCTTGGGTCGGGGTGCGGGCCGCGGACCGGGAATCGGCCGGTCCGCACGGGGCGGTGCGGGACGCGGCGGGCCGGGGCGAGGGCCCGGGACCGGAGCGGCGACGGCGGTGGAGGAAGGCATACGGTGGGCAGGTGCGTCCGACTTGTGGGGAAGGGGAACGCCGGGGCCCGGGATCGTCTCGTGAATCTCCGGCTCCTCGGGGAAGACAGGCATACCCGGATTCCTATCAAATGCCGGTCGGATGCGCACGGGCACCCCACCACTTGAAAGTGTCGCCGCCGAAACGCGGGTACGCGACAACGCCCGAGTGACGGGTGGATGAATGTTGACGAACCGTCAGAATCGACGAATATCGACGGACCTGGTCGTCGCCAAAGCCCTCGGAGGGCACCCGGCAGCCGCAGCGAACCATCGGATTGTGCGACTGCCCGAGGGCGCGTTGCGGCACTGAGGGCGCTCAGAAACCGAGCGAGAGCTGCTCGCCGGTGTCGACCGGGACCCGCTGCCGCTTGAGGTGGCTCCACTTCGGCAGGGCGTCCATGTAGGCCCAGGACAGGCGATGGTGCTCGGTGGGCCCGAACTCCTCCAGCGCGGCGCGGTGGGTCGGCGAGGGGTAGCCGGCGTTCTCCTCGAACGCGAACGCCGGGTGGTCCACCCCGAGTTCGGCCATCAGCGCGTCCCGCCGGACCTTGGCCAGCACCGAGGCGGCGGAGACGCAGACGCACGACTGGTCGCCCTTGATCACCGTACGGACCCGCCACGGGCCGCCCAGGTAGTCGTGCTTGCCGTCCAGGATCACCGCGTCGGGCTGCACCGGCAGCGCCTCCAGGGCGCGGACGGCGGCCAGCCGCAGCGCGGCCGTCATGCCGAGGTCGTCGCACTCCTGGGACGAGGCGGCGCCGATCGCATAGGCGGTCACCCAGTCCTCCAGGATCGGGACGAGCGCCTCCCGGCGCCGCTCGGTGAGCAGCTTGGAGTCGGTGAGCCCCTCCGGCGGGCGGCGCAGGCCGGTGACGGCGGCACCGACCATGACCGGCCCGGCCCAGGCGCCGCGGCCCACCTCGTCCAGCCCGACCACCAGGCGGGCTCCGGCCCGGCGCAGGGAGCGCTCGACCGAGTGGGTCGGGGGGTCGTACGGCATCGGGGTTCCTTCACTGGACAGGGGGACGGCCGGGGCCGCGCCCGAGGACGCGCCCAGCTGCTTTCAGCCTACGCCGCCGCCCGGACAGCCCAGCCGCCCAAGCCGGGCCCGGCGGCCCCGGGCCCGGACCCGCCACGCCACGCCACGCCACGCCACGCCACCGGGCCAAGCCCGCTCCCCCGCCCGGCCCGCGTTACGGCCTGATCGCCGGCAGCAGCACCTGTCCGAGCAGGTCCTCGCAGAACTCGTCGTCGAACACCCCGGCGCAGAACTTGGCGCGGTACAGCAGCATCGCCGGCAGCACGTCGGCGACGATCGACACCGCCGCGCCCCGGCGGACGTCGCCCCGGGCCTCGCCGCGGCGCAGGATGCCGAGGATGCCCTCGGCAGTCGGTCCGACCACCCGCTCGTGCATGAAGCCCTTGAAGAACTCGGCGCGCTCGTAGTCCAGTTCACCCATCAGGGCGCGGACGGCCGCACCGGTCCGGGAGTTCAGCACCGCAATGTAGGCCTGGATGACGTGCCGCAGCTCGGCCTCCGCGGAGCCGAGGTCGGGGATGTCGGCGGGGGGCGGCATCACGGCGACCAGGGCGTCCATCACCAGGTCCGCCTTGGAGGCCCAGCGCCGGTAGAGCGCGGCCTTGCCGGTCTGCGCGGCGCCGGCCACGCCTTCCATCGTCATCCGGGCGAACCCGCCGGACGTGAGCTGGTCGAGCGCGGCCTCGAAAATCGCGGCCTCCAGCGCCTTGCCGCGCCTGCGCAGCGGGGCTCCCTCCACGGGGCCGTCGGCCGATTGCCGCCGGTCCGGCTGATCCATCGTCATCCACCCTAAAAGACGGTTGCGTTCACTATCGGCGCCGACTAATGTCCCCGATAGTGAACGAGACCGTTCACTATCCGTATTGCCGAGCACCTTACCCAGACAGCAACCGATAGCAGTAGCCGGCAGGGGGCACAACAGTGGCTATCTCCGACATGCTCAGCAAGTCGGCTCCACCGGGGGCCGGTCGCGACCGGCGCAAGGGCATCACGCTCACCGTCATCGCGGCCACGCAGCTCATGGTCGTCCTCGACGCGACCATCGTGAACATCGCGCTTCCGCACATCCAGGACGCGCTGAAGTTCTCCACCACCGACCTGTCCTGGGTGATCAACGCCTACACACTGACGTTCGGCGGCCTGCTCCTGCTCGGCGGCCGGGCCGGTGACATCCTCGGCCGCCGGCGGGTGTTCGTCGTGGGCGTGCTGTTGTTCGGCCTGGCCTCGCTGCTCGGCGGTTTCGCGCAGAACGGCGGCATGCTGCTGGCCGCCCGGGCGCTGCAGGGCGTCGGCGGTGCGATCTGTTCACCGACGGCGTTCGCGCTGATCGCCACCAACTTCAAGGAGGGACCGGAGCGGAACCGCGCGTTCGGCGTCTTCTCGGCGGTGGCCGGCTCGGGCGCCGCGATAGGCCTGCTGGCCGGCGGAGTGCTCACGGAGTACCTGAACTGGCGCTGGGTGTTCTTCGTGAACGTGCCGATCGCCGCGCTGATCGCCATCGCCGCGCCGCGCTACATCAACGAATCCGAGCGGCACCCGGGCGCCTTCGACCTGCCCGGCGCGCTCGCCTCCACCCTCGGCCTGGTCAGCCTGGTGTACGGGTTCATCCACGCCGCGGACCCGAAGGCCGGCTGGGGCGACGGCGTGACGATCGCCTCGTTCGCCGTCGGCGCGGCCCTGCTGGTCGCGTTCGCGGTGATCGAGCAGCGCACCGCCCAACCGATCACCCCGCTGCGGCTGCTGCGGAACCGCAACCGCACCGGCGGCCTGATCATGATGCTCTGCCTGGCCGCGGCCATGTTCGGCATCTTCTTCTACGTCACGCTCTTCGTTCAGCGCGTGCTCGGCTACAGCGCGCTCAAGGCGGGTGTGGCCTTCCTGCCGATCAGCGCCGCGATCATCGTCGCCGCGCAGCTCGCCTCCGCCCTCCAGGCCAGGCTCGGGCCCAAGCCGTTCCTGGCCACCGGCAGCCTCCTGGTGACGGCCGGTCTGAGCTGGCTGACGCAGACGGACGTGCACAGCAGCTACCCACTGGGCGTGCTCGGCCCGACGGTCACCTTCGGCTTCGGCATGGGCCTGATCTTCGTCCCGGTCATGCTGATGGCGGTCTCCGGGGTCGCGGCGCACGAGACGGGCGCGGCCTCGGGTCTGCTCAACTCGGTGCAGCAGATAGGTGGTTCGGTCGGCCTGTCGATACTCACCACGGTCTTCGCCAAGGCCGCCACCTCCGAGGGCAGCCGCCAGCAGCCGGACTTCCTCGCCCACGCCGGCCCGGCCGAGCTGCAGTTCGCCCAGCAGCACCAGACCTTCCCGCCCGGCAGCAGGTGGGCCAACGAGGTGCTGGCCTACGCCGTCTCGCACGCCTTCGTGGTGGGTGTGGCGTTCGCGGCGGTCGCGCTGCTGTCCGCAGTGTTCGTGGTCAGGGCGAGGGCCTCCGACCTGACGTCCGAAGCCCCGGCCGGAATAGCGATATGACGCCACATCACGCCGGCTGACACACAAGGAGGGCGGGGGGTGCCACTCGACACTCCCCCACCCCCGTCAACGACCGCCGGCCGCCGCCGCCGAACGTCAGCGGACCTCGATTTCCGTGCCCAGCCCGACCCTCTGGCAGGCCTGGTTCCGGTCCCAGACCACCGGGTGTGCCGCGAGGATCTCCCGGGCGCGGGCCTCGGCCCGGCTGACGGCGTACCAGGAGGGCGCGGGCTCGTTCGCCAGGTCGGCGGCGATCGGCTGGAGCGCGCAGGTGCGCAGGTCCTCGGGCAGCCGGTCGAGAGCGGGCACGGCGTCGACGGAGAGGCCACGCAGGTAGTCGACGTCGAGGCGGGCCGCAGAGGTGCGGTAGCGGTCGACGTTCTGCTCGGCGATCAGGCCGTCGGTCCGCAGCAGGCCGAACAGCGCCACGGCCAGGGCGGCACTGAGCACCACCGCGCGGGGCAGCCAGCGGCGGGAGGAGAGCACCGAGCCGACCAGCACCATCAGGAAGACCAGGCCTAGCCAGATCTCCATCGCGGCGACGTTGACCCGCAGGCGGGTGAGTCCGAACGCGTCCATGTACAGGCTCATCCGGACCAGCGCGGTGCCGACCACCACCAGGGTGAGCGCGCACAGCAGTCCGAGCATCACCTTGACCAGCAGCCGGTCGCCCGCGCTGCTGCGCGGCGCCCAGTACTTGGCGAGCGCGACGACCACCAGGGTGAGCACGGCGATCCAGAGCAGCTGCCAGAAGCCCTGGCGGGCGTACTCGGCGGGGGTCATCCCGGTGCGGCGCATGATCGAGCCGTAGCCGCCGATCAGCACCACCAACTGCACCACCACGAAGACGCCGAACAGCAGGTTCATGACCGCCAGCGGCATCGCCCACTCCAGCCGTCCGCGCTCCTTGCCGGCCCGGGTCCTGGTGCGGTCCCAGCGGCGGGGGACGGCGGCGGCGTGCGCGGCACCCAGGGCAAGCAGCACTCCACCGACGAAGTACACGAAACGCTGCGGGACATCCCCGGCCTCCACCGAGGGAACGAGGTGCCCCAGCAGGTCGGCAACGGTGGAGTCGGCGCCGGCGAACAGCATGCCGAAGACCACCAGCAGCACCAGGGAGACTCCGACGGCCTTCACCACCTGCCCGACCCGGGCCTTGGCCGGAAAGCGACGCTCCTTCAGCGCCCGTATTCCCCAGGCGAGTCCGGGCAGGAAGTGGGCCCACAGACCGATCGATCCCATCGCCACCCCGACCCAGCGGGCGCCGCCGTGCAGGGTGAGTGAGCCGACGCAGATCGCGGCGATCACCGCGAGCGTCACCGCCCCACCCGCACCGCTGACGGCCGGGACCAGGCAGAGCAGCAGCGCGGCCGCCGCGAACGCCAGGTGCCAGGGCTTGACCCGCCGCCCGGTGCCCAGTGCGGTGATCGCGGCACCGACCGCGCCCGCGAGGGCGCAGAGCAGCAGGTTGACGCCGAGTCCGCCACCGAGCGCCAGTGCGCTGACCAGCCCGGACGCGCCCGCCGCCGCCAGCACCCGCAGCCCGGCGGGCTCGATCGTCCGGGCCTTGCTGGGCCGCAGCCACTCCGGCTCGGGCAGCGGCGCCTGCGGCCGGTGCTGGTACGGCGCGTAGGGATTGGCACCCGCCGCACCCGCCGTACCCGCCGCAGTCGCCGAGCCCGCCGCACCCGCCGAGCCCGCAGCGACCCCCAGCGGCGCCCCCTTCCCGAACGCCCCCGGACGCGGCCCCGCAGGTGCCGCGAACGGGTCCGCCGGCTGCGGCTGTTCGCCGGAAGCACCGGGACCGGTAAAACCGCCAGCGCCACTGGAGTCGGACGGCTGCGACATGAAACCCCCTCAGAATGCGGGCATGCGGCGGTTTTTGGCCAGCCGCACGCCCGGTCGTGCCGGTGACTCTAGAGCCCGAACACCACTTCTGAACAGGTTCAAAAAGCCGCCGGGGCGGCTTGGTCACAGACTTGTGACACAAACCGCCCCGGCGGTGGGACGACAAGCGGGACAACGGGTGGGACGTCGGACGGGGCCAACAGGCCCGGTCAGTAGGCCCCGTACAGCGAGTACACGAGGTTGTCCTTCACGGCGGTGCCGAAGCTCGCCGGGAAGGTGCCGAACGGGACGCTCGCGTTGCTGTAGACGCCGGACCCGGCGGGGCCGGAGCTGTAGTGCATGTTGTTGACGGTGGAGCTGGTGCCGTTGGAGTTGTAGACCAGCCAGTAGGTGGTGTTGGCGGCCAGCGTGTAGGTGACGGTGGCGCTGTTCCAGGCGTTGGCGTTCAGCACGCCGACCGAACTGGTGGCCAGCAGGGCGTCCGGCGAGCCACCGTTGTCGCTGTAGACGGCGATCTGGAACTGGTTGTTGGGCGAGGCGCTGGTCTGTCCGGTGTGCACGTTCAGCGAGCTGAGCGCGATCGGCGAGTTGCCGGTGGTGATCTTCGAGCCGTTGAGGTGGTTGGAGTTGGTGTCGTCGAGCTGGGTGCCGATGGCGTTGTTGCCGATGGTCTGCGGCGGTGCGCCGGCGGTGGTGAAGGCCGCCGTGTAGGCGGCGGCCTGGGTGTTGCCCGCCAGGTCCTTCACGTTGGCGACGCTCAGCGTGTAGCCGGTGTTGAGCGAGAGGGCGGCGTTCGGGGTGAAGGTGGCGGTGTTGGTCGCGGAGTCCAGCGCGACGGTGCCGGCCACCGCGGTGCCGCCGCTGGTGGTCTTCAGCGTGACGTTGGTGGAGTTGACGGTGGCGGCCTGGACCGGCTCGCTGAAGGAGGCCTTCACCGGGGCGGTGGCGGCGACGCCGGTCGCGCCGTTGGCCGGGACGGAACCGGTGACGGTCGGCGGGACGGTGTCGGTGCCGTAGGTCGCGGTGTAGGAGCCCACGTTGCCGTCGAAGAAGGCGTACGTGATGCCGTGGATGGTCTCGATCCGGTAGTTGACGGCGGTGGTGCCCTGCTTGATGCCGGTGAGGGTGCCGCCCGCCGAGTTGACCGGGACCATGGCGCGCAGGCCGTTCGCGCCGCCGGTGATGCTGAAGCTCAGGGTGTTCGCGTTCCACGCCATCCCGGAGAACGCGGAGCCGTTGCGGAAGTCCAGCCAGTTCAGCAGCTGGCGGCCGGAGACCACGGGGGTGCCGTGCGCCTTGGCCGAGGCGATGACCTGGTCGGACGCGGTGGAAGCGGCGTAGTCGGTGTGGATGTTGGCGGTCAGGACGGTGTAGTAGCCCTTGGCGTTGTACGCGTTGTCCAGCAGCGTGTTGACGGTGCCCGGCATGGACTGCCCGGACTCGTCGGTGAGTTGGGTGGTGGCCTGGTACTCGTTGATGGTGGCGCCGTTGCTGTCCGCGAACTTCATCGGCAGGCCGGTGCCGTTGAAGTAGCCGGGCCGGTCCTGCACGAAGCTGCCCGGGTAGTAGTAGTAATCGGTGTCCAGCCGGATGCCGTTGGCCAGCTTGGTCTTGGCCTGGGTGGCCCAGTCGTCCCACTCGACGCAGTGGGTGCGGGTGCTGTCCGGGTTGGGCAGCGAGGGGTACTTGGCCTTCCAGGCGGCGAGCTGGGTGGTGTAGACGTTCGCCAGGTCGGTGGGGGCGCCCCACGGGGTGCAGTTGGTGGTGATGTGGGTGCTGATCTCGAAGCCCTGGTCGGAGTAGGCCTTGGCCTGGGCGTCGGTCATCGGCCCGCTGGCGTAGACGTTGGACGAGGCGCGCACGCACTCCCAGTTGGCGACATTGCAGCCGGCCGGGCTCTGCGCGATGTAGCCGTCGAAGCGTCCGGTGGTGCCGCCGATGCCGTGGTCGTCACCGGTCATCACCACGACGGCCTTGACGTCGCGGGGGAAGTACCAGAACTTCGGCAGCGGCTTCTTGGCGGCGTCCATGGTGGTGATCAGGTTGCCGAGCAGGCGCTGCTGTTCGTCGGCGATCGGGATCTGCGCCTTGTCGAGGTTGTTCCAGTTGAGTTGGCCGCCCGTGCCGAAGAACATCTCGCTGGCTTCGATGCCGTCCACGTTGTCGCGTTGCTGGCCGCCCCAGGCGATGTTGCCCTGGCGGGTCTGCACCACGGACTTGGCGAGGTCGAAGGTGAACGCGGCGGCCTGGCCGGTACCGGCGGTGCGCAGGGTGACGGCCGGGTTGGTGGTGGCCACGGCGACGTCGCTGTACAGGGTGGCTACGGCGGTGGCGCCGTTCAGCGTGTACTTGTCGGCGGTGCCGTGGAAGCCCATGGTGTCGGAGGTCAGTCCGGTGCCGGGCGCGGCGGTGGTGTCGATCTTCAGGTAGGAGTCGGCCAGCGTGTCGGTGGTGGCGGTGAGGCCGAGCAGCCCGGCGAGCTGCTTGTCGGGCCGCATCGCGACCAGCCGTCCGCCGCCGTTCACCCAGGTGGTGAACATGCTGGTCTGGGCGGCCGTCAGCTGGTTCTCCGCCAGCAGCACCACGTCGTACTGGGCGAGCGTGGCGGAGGTGACGGTGCCGAGGTCGGCGGTCTTGTAGTAGTTCAGGCCCTCGGCCTTGAGGATCTCGCCGTAGTACGAGGTGTACGGGTTGGCGGGGTCGGTGACCAGCAGGATCGGGCCCTCGTTGCCGGGGCCGTTGCCGGGTGTGGTGCTGCCGCCGCCGGACGGGGTGTAGGTGGCGTAGATGGAGTAGTTGAGGCTGCCGGTGGAGACGGCGCCGAAACTGCTGGGCCAGGTGCCGAAGGCCTGGCCGCCGGTGGAGTAGCCGCTCTGGCCGCCGCTGGAGTAGTTGAGGTTGTTGACGGCGGCGGAGACGCCGTTGGAGTTGTACGCCAGCCAGTAGGGCGTGTTGGGCGCGAGGGTCGCGGCGACCGGCAGGGTGTTCCAGGCGTGCGCGGTGAGCGTGCCGGACGCGGAGGAGCCGAGCAGCGGGCCGGGCTTGCCGGCGACGTCGCCGTACACCGCGACCTGGTACTGGTCGTTGGGCGTGGAGCCGACGGCGCCCACGTACACGCTGACGCTGTTGACCGTTCCGCCGCTGGAGCCGGTCACGAAGCGCGAGGTGTTGATGTAGTTGGAGTCGCCGGAGTCGGTGGCGGTACCGACGGTGTTGTTGCCGAGGACGGCGGTGGTGTCCGCGTGTGCCGCGGGCGCCGCCATCAGTCCGGTGGATGCGAGCAGGGCCACGAGCAGCCCGGCGAGCCGTTTTCTGAACCTCACGCCAACCCCCCAAGGTCGGATGACCGGATGAACGGCAGAAGTGCCGTCCTCCGTCCTATCGGCTCCGACCCCGGCGCGTCCGCAGAATCCTCACATCACAGCCACGACTTCCGGCCAACTCGAACGCGAAAGCTCCGCATCCGACCAGTATGTCTGCACACCTTCAACACAGGCGTTTGCGTTCAACACTTGAACAACCCGGTCGCAGGCGTCACAGGCGTCAGCCCTTCACCGACCCTGCCAGCAGCCCGCGGACGAAGAAGCGCTGCAGCGCGAAGAACACCGCCAGCGGCACCAGCATCGACAGGAAGGCGCCCGCCGAGAGCAGTTCCCAGCGGCTACCGTTGGAGCCGGACAGCTGGGCGAGCCGGGAGGTCATCGGCGCGACCGTCGGATTGCCGCCGGCGAAGGTGAGCGCCACCAGCAGGTCGTTCCACACCCACAGGAACTGGAAGATGGCGAACGAGGCCAGCGCGGGGGCGCTCAGCGGCAGCACGATCGAGCGGAAGATCTTGAAGTGCGAGGCGCCGTCCACCACCGCGGCCTCCATCAGGTCGCGCGGCAGCTGGGCGATGAAGTTGTGCAGCAGGAAGATCGCCAGCGGCAGCGCGAACATCGTGTGGGTCAGCCACACCGGCACATAGGTGTCCTTCAGATTGAGCGCCGGAATGATCGTCATCGAGCCGAGGTGGGCGCCGCCGGAGAACAGCCGCAGCAGCGGGATCAGCGACATCTGAAGCGGAACGATCTGCAGCGCGAAGATCACGAAGAACAGGGTGTCGCTGCCCTTGAACCGCACCCAGGCCAGCGCGTACGCCGCCATCGCGGCCAGCACCAGCGGGAAGACGGTGGCGGGGATGCTGATCGCCACCGAGTTGACCAGGTACGGCATCAGGCCGCCGGAGGTGCCGAAGGAGTTGTCGAACAGCACCGCCCGGTAGTTCTCCAGCCCGAAGTCGGGGTGGACGAACGCCTCCCACCAGCCGGTGGACGCGACGTCGGCCTTGGGGCGCAGCGAGGTGACCAGCAGACCGACGGTCGGGATGGTCCACAGAGCGGTCACGACGACCACCAGGAGGCTCGCCAGCGGGCTGCTGAAGGACCGCCGGACGGCCTTCACGGGCGGCAGTTCGGGCTCGGGTGCCTTGGCGGGGGCCAGGGTGGGCTGGGCGCTCATCGGGTCGCACGCTCCTTGCGCAGCAGGGCGATGTTGTAGACCACCAGGGGGACCACCGCGAGGAAGAGGATCACCGCGAGGGCGCTGCCGCGTCCGTAGTTGTACTGCTCGAAGCTCTGCGAGTACATCTCGTTGGCGAGCACCTGGGTGCCGTAGTTGCCTCCGGTCATGGTGCGGACGATGTCGAAGGCCTTCAGTGTGATGATCATGATGGTGGTGAGCACCACCACCAGCGTGGTGCGGATCATCGGCACGGTGACGTGCAGGAACAGCCGCAGGCCGGTGGCGCCGTCGAGCCGGGCGGCCTCGGTGATCTCGTCCGGGATGGCCTTGATCGCGGCGGACAGCACCACCATGGCGAAGCCGGTCTGCACCCAGATCAGGACGGCCATCAGCAGGAAGTTGTTCAGCGGCTGGGACAGGATCCAGTTCGGCGGGTCGTCCCAGCCGAGCGCGACGGCGAGCTGGCTGAGCAGGCCGACCTGGTTCTGCCCGGCGCCGCGCGACTCGTACACGAGCTTGAAGATCAGCGAGGCGGCCACCAGCGAGACCGCCATCGGCATGAAGATCAGCGACTTCCAGACCGCCTGCCCGCGCATCCGGTCCACCATAAGGGCCAGCGCGAGGCCGAGCCCGGTGGCCGCGAGGGGGGCGATCACCAGCCACAGCAGGGTGTTCAGCAGCACCCCGTGGATGGGTGAACTGGTCAGCGCCCAGCCGTAGTTCTTCCCGCCGACGAAGCTCGCGCTGTCGGCGTCCAGGAAGCTCAGCACGACGGTGCGCAGCAGCGGCACCACCAGGCCGGTGAGCAGCAGGACGATCGCCGGGCCGAGCATCAGCGCGATCGCCAGTGGCCGGGAGAAGCGTCCGGTGGCGCGGCCGGCCGCGAAGAACACGGCGAGCAGGACGCCGACGAAGCCCAGTACGGCGCCGCCGGTGTTGCCGAACTTGACTGCCGCGTCCTGCCACAGCGAGTCCGCGAGCTGGAACGCCGGCCCGGCGAGCCGGGTGTCGGTGGGCATGCGCAGGGTCCTTCCTCAAGACCTGGTGATCCCGGGCATGGGGAGGGCAGCGCGGGCGGACGGCTCACCTGCCCGCGCTGCCCTGCGAGTTCGACCTACTGGGGCCAGGCGGCGTCGATGTCGCCGGCCGTCTTCTGGATCGACTGGCCCTCGGCGAACCAGGCGGTGAGCGCCTTCCATTCGGCGCCGGCGCCGACGGCGGCGGGCATCAGGTCGGAGGCGTCGAACCGGAAGGTGGCGGTCGGGTCGGTGAGGAACTGGGCGGACAGCTTGTCGATCGGGTCGGTGTAGAGGCTCTTGTCGACGCCCTGGTTGGCGGAGACCCAGCCCGGCGAGACCTTGACCCGGCTGCCGGCCCACTCCGAGGTGGACAGGTAGTTCTGCACGGCCTGCACCTCGGGCCGGTCGGAGAACGCGGTGAGGAATTCGCCGCCGCCCTCGACCGGGCTGGTGACCTGCGGGTTCACCGCGGGCAGGTGGAAGGCGAAGACGTCGCCGTCGGGGCCGATGTTGGTGCCCTTGGGCCACTGCGCGCGGTAGAAGGACGCCTGCTGGAGCATCGCGCACTTGTTGCTGAGAATCGGGGTGCCGGCGTCCTGGAAGGTGGTGGTGGCGATCGACTTGACGTCGCCGAAGCCGCCGTTGACCCAGGCCGGGTTCTGCATCCAGTCGGCGACGGTCTTCATCGCTGTGGTGATCTTCTCGTCGGAGAACTTCACCTTGTGGCTGACCCACTGGTCGTAGACGTCGCCGCCGTACGAGCCGAGGACGATCTCCTCCAGCCAGTCGGTGGCGGGCCAGCCGGTGGCGGTGCCGGAGCCGATGCCGCCGCACCAGGGCTTGGTCGCGCCGGCCTTGGCGATCTTGTCGCTGAGCGCCATCAAGTCGGTCCAGGTCTTGGGGACTTCGTAGCCGGCGGCCTTGAAGGCCTTCGGGGAGTACCAGACCAGGGACTTCATGTTGGCGCTCATCGGCGCCGCGTAGAAGGTGCCGTTGACCGATCCGTAGGTCTTCCAGATCGGCGACCACTTGTTCTCGTTGTCGACGGTCTGCTGCGGGGGCTTGACCACCTTGCCGCTCTTCACCATCTGGGCGAGCAGGCCGGGTTGCGGGATGACCGCCAGGTCGGGGGCGTTGCCGCCGGCCACCCGGACCGGCAGCTGCGACTCGAAGTCGTTGGAGCCCTCGTAGACGATTTTGATGCCGGTGCAGGAGCTGAAGTCGGCCCAGGACTTCTCCAGCGAGTCCGACTCGGGCGCCAGGATCGACGCGTACATCGACACCTTGGTGCCCGAATGACCGGCGTAGGCCTGGTACTTGGCGCAGTCACCGGTGAGCGCGGCGGCCGACGATCCGCCCCCGCCGCCGGACGAGGAGCTGTTGGAACAGGCGGCTGTCAATGCCAGTGCCAGAACAGCCGGTACGGCCAGCAGCCTCCGGCGTCCAGTGGTCACGGGGGTGATCAATGCGGTCCTCCTTGCCAGGGCATGGGCATGCCAGCCGTAAGAGAAACAACACTGCGCTGTACCGAAGATGGGGTCTGTGTACCCAGCTGATCGCTGGCTCAAAGACGTTAACCCACCGGCCACCCCACGCCAAGGAGCGCGTTCGACCTTCATCACCCGGCGCCCCAGTTGTGACCGCGCCGTGCTACGAGGCCGCCGCCCGGCCGTCCGTCAGCGCCGCCTCCGCCTCCCGCTCCAGATCCGCCAGGTCCGCACCCCGCTCGCGCAGCAACCGCGCCGCCGCACCGCCCTCCCGGATCAGCCCGAGCAACAGGTGGCCGGTCTCGATCCGGCGCACCCGCCGCCCGGCCGCCGCGCGCAGCGACAGCGCCAGCACCCGCTTGGCCGAGTCGGTGAACCTCGGCCCGCCCCGGCGTGACGGCCGGCCCGGCAGCGGGGCGTCCAGCGCGCCAGGGCCGAACGTCGACTCGACGGCCTCGCGGACCGCCGCCAGGTCGATGCCGATCGCCGCCAGCGCCGCCCCGTCCCGCTCCGGGTCGGGGCCGCCCACCGCGCGCCTGGCCCCGTCGAGGCCGACGCCGAAGCGGCCGAGCAGTACGGCCGTCGGGTCCTGCGGCTGGGCGAGCAGACCGAGCAGCAGGTGCTCGGCGCCCAGGTGGTCGTGGTGCAGGCGCTGCGCCTCCTCGGCGGCGAGCGTCACCGTGCGGCGGGTCTCCGCCGCGAACCGTTCGAACATCTCAGTCCCCTCCCCGTTCCGTCGTCCGCTTGGCGTACTTCTTGTGCACCGCCTGCCGGGTGACGCCCAGGCAGACCGCGATCTCGTGCCAGGACCAGCCCTTGCCGCGGGCATTGCCGACCTGGAGTTCCTCCAGCCGGTCGGCCAGGTCGCGCAGCGCCCGGACGGCGCGCAGGCCGATCGCCGGGTCGCCACTGCTCGCGTCGGCCGCGAGCTGTCTCGTCTCGCTCATGGTGTCAACATAGGTTGACACGACGAGGGGCGTCAACCTTGGTTGACAAAGTCAGTACCGCTCCGCCAGGAACTCCGCGAAGGTGATCCGCCCGTCCGCGTGCTCGGGCGTCAGGTTCGCCCCGGCGCGCATCGCCCGCACCGCCCCGCCCGGCGTCGGCACCCGCAGCACCGGCCGCCGCCGGCCCCGCGCGTGCAGGAACTCGGCCGCCAGCGCCTCCACCGCGCGCACCTGCGGGCCGCCGAAGTCCGCCACCCGCCCGACCGGGCCGCCCTGCGTCAGATCCGCCAGCCGCTCGGCGACGTCCCGGACGTCCACCGGCTGGAAGGCGACGCCGCGCGGCAGCAGCAGCACCGGCGCCTTCGACAGCCCGTCCAGCACCCGCAGCACCAGGTCGTGGAACTGGGTGGCCCGCAGCACCGTCCAGCCGAGACCGGACCCGGCGATCAGCCGCTCGCACTCCTCCTTCGCCCGGTAGTAGCCGAGCGGCACCACGTCCACACCGACGATCGACACGTACACCAGGTGCGCGACGCCGGCCACGCGGGCCGCCGCGACCAGCCTCCGGGTGGCGTCCACGTCGCGCTTCCCGCTGGTGGTCGCGCAGTGCACCACCGTGGTCGCGCCCGCCAGCGCCGCCTCCACCCCGCGGCCGGTCACCAGATCCGCGACCGCCCACCCGTGCTCCCCCGGCGTGTGCGCCTGCCGGCTCAGCACCCGCACCGGGCACCCACGCGCCACCAGCCGGCGCACCACGACCTGCCCCAGCGTCCCCGTCCCGCCCGTCACCACGATCTGCCGCATCGCGCTCACCCCTCTCCTCCCCCAGCCTGCGCGGGCCACCCGCGTCCGGCAGCCCGGCCGACGCACCCGGGGGAACTGGGTCACCCCGGGGTCACAGGTCCTCCGGCCACGGGAAGCCGAGCAGCTCCGCGTACGCCGCGCTGCCGCCGCAGACCCGGGCCTGGCCGCGCGGGTCCGCCGAGGTCAAGCGGTCGACGAGGTCGGCGGCCAGGTCGACCGGGTCGCCGGCGGGGACGGTCAGCTCGGCCAGGAACTGCAGGTAGGGGGATTCGCCGAGGTGGTCCGGCGGTCCGTCCGGGCGCCAGATGAAGGTCAGGTCGATCCGGTCGGGGCCCGAAGTCCAGGTCCACAGGGCGTCGAACTCGCACTCCCAGGCGGCCAACAGCTCCGGCCGGCGGGCGAGTTCGGCCTGCACCAGGCGTCCGACGCCGCGCGCGGGCCAGTCCTCGACCCCGACGCCGGCGCGGTCGAGCTCCGCCAGGTACTGCGCGGCGTCGAACCGGTACGCCGGGAGGTCGAGGTCCTCGATGCCGGGGTTGCGCCATCCGCCCCAGACCACGGCGTCGCCGTCCTGGCGCACCGTCACGTACAGGGCGCCGCAGCACACTTCACCGCACCCGGCCACGTGGAGTTGGACTTCCCGGGGTTCGGGGCCGGGCAGCAGCGGGCTGTACGGCCCGAGCAGGGAGCGCGGGTCCGGGCCGAGGTGCCCGTCGGTGAAACCGGTGTCCAGCAGGTCGCGCCCGTCGGCCAGCAGCCGGAGCTGGCGCCGGCCCTCCGAGGCGTCCTCGATGCGGAGTTCCAGCCGGTTGTTCGATGCATCGTCCATCCCGGCATTGTGTCCGCACACGGCGCAGGGCGCCGACCGAATTAACGGTCGACGCCCTGCGCATCACTGCACGTTGACGGCTTGTCAGCTGCAGCCGCTGGTGGAGCCGCAGCCCTCGCAGAGGTAGCAGCTGCCGGCGCGGCGCATCTTGGTGCCGCAGGAGAAGCAGAGCGGCGCGTCGGCGTTCAGGCCGAGGCGGATCTCGGCGAGCTCCGTGGAGTTGTGCGCGGCCGGGGCCGACTTGGGCTGCTCGACGACCGGCAGGGCGACGTGCGGCTTCTCGGCGGCGAGCGGCGCGGACTGGGCCAGCGACTCGACGTCGAGCTCGTCCTCGATCGGCTCGTAGGAGCCGGTCTCCAGGTGCCGGGTGCGCTCCTCGACGGAGTGGATGCCGAGCGCGGAGCGGGTCTCGAACGGCAGGAAGTCGAGGGCCAGGCGGCGGAAGATGTAGTCCACGATGGACTGCGCCATCCGCACGTCCGGGTCGTCGGTCAGACCGGCCGGCTCGAAGCGCATGTTGGTGAACTTGGCGACGTACGTCTCCAGCGGGACGCCGTACTGGAGGCCGACCGAGACGGCGATGGAGAAGGCGTCCATCATGCCCGCGAGGGTCGAGCCCTGCTTGGACATCTTCAGGAAGACCTCGCCGAGGCCGTCGTCCGGGTAGGAGTTGGCGGTCATGTAGCCCTCGGCGCCGCCGACCGTGAAGGAGGTGGTGATGCCGGGGCGGCCCTTGGGCAGGCGCTTGCGGGTCGGGCGGTACTCGACGACCTTCTCGACCGCGGGGGCGGGCGCAGCCACGGTGGTGGCCACCGGGGCCTTGGTCTTGGCCGAGAGCGGCTGGCCGACCTTGCAGTTGTCGCGGTAGATGGCGAGCGCCTTGACGCCGAGCTTCCAGGCCTGGAAGTAGATCTCCTCGACGTCCTCGACGGTGGCGTTCTCCGGCATGTTGACGGTCTTGGAGATCGCGCCGGAGATCCACGGCTGGATCGCGGCCATCATCCGCACGTGGCCCATCGGGGAGATCGACCGCTCGCCCATGGCGCAGTCGAACACCTCATAGTGGGCGGCCTTCAGGCCGGGCGCGTCGATGACGTTTCCGGTCTCGCCGATGTGCGCGACGATCGCCTCGATCTGCTCGTCCTGGTAGCCGAGGCGCTTCAGGGCGCGCGGGACGGTGCCGTTGACGATCTGCATCGAGCCGCCGCCGACCAGCTTCTTGAACTTGACCAGGGCCAGGTCGGGTTCGACGCCGGTGGTGTCGCAGTCCATCATCAGGCCGATGGTGCCGGTCGGGGCGAGCACCGAGGCCTGCGCGTTGCGGAAGCCGTTCTGCGCGCCGAGCCGGACCACGTCGGTCCAGGTGTCGTTGGCGACGGCCCACACCGGAGCGTCCAGGTCGTCGAGCGGGGCGACGGCGGAGGAGGCGTCCGCGTGCTGCTTCATCACCCGCTGGTGCGGGGCGGCGTTGCGGGCGTAGCCGTCGTACGGGCCGACCACGCCGGCGAGTTCGGCGGAGCGGCGGTAGGCGGTGCCGGTCATCAGCGAGGTGATCGCGCCGGCCAGGGCGCGGCCGCCCGCGGAGTCGTAGGCGTGGCCGGTGGCCATCAGCAGGGCGCCGAGGTTGGCGTAGCCGATGCCGAGCTGGCGGTAGGCGCGGGTGGTCTCGCCGATCTTCTCGGTCGGGAAGTCGGCGAAGCAGATGGAGATGTCCATCGCGGTGATGACCAGCTCGACGACCTTGGCGAAGGTCTGCGCGTCGAAGGTGTCGTCGTCGCGGAGGAACTTCATCAGGTTCAGCGAGGCCAGGTTGCAGCTGGAGTTGTCCAGGTGCATGTACTCGGAACACGGGTTGGAGGCGTTGATCCGGCCCGACTCGGGGCATGTGTGCCAGTGGTTGATCACCGAGTCGTACTGGATGCCCGGGTCGGCGCAGGCCCACGCGGCCTCGGCCATCTTGCGGAACAGGCCCTTGGCGTCGACGGTCTCGATGACCTCGCCGGTCATCCGGCCGCGCAGGCCGAAGCCGGTGCCGTTCTCGACCGCGGTCATGAACTCGTCGTTGACGCGGACCGAGTTGTTGGCGTTCTGGTACTGGACGGAGGCGATGTCGTCGCCGCCGAGGTCCATGTCGAACCCGGCGTCGCGCAGGGCGCGGATCTTCTCCTCCTCCTTCACCTTGGTCTCGATGAAGGCCTCGACGTCCGGGTGGTCGACGTCGAGGACGACCATCTTGGCGGCCCGGCGGGTCGCGCCACCGGACTTGATGGTGCCGGCCGACGCGTCGGCGCCGCGCATGAAGGAGACCGGGCCGGAGGCGTTGCCGCCGGAGGAGAGCAGCTCCTTGGAGGAGCGGATCCGGGACAGGTTCAGGCCGGCGCCCGAACCGCCCTTGAAGATCATGCCCTCTTCCTTGTACCAGTCGAGGATCGACTCCATGGAGTCGTCGACGGACAGGATGAAGCAGGCGGAGACCTGCTGCGGCTGCTGGGTGCCGACGTTGAACCAGACCGGCGAGTTGAAGCTGAACACCTGGTGGAGGAGGGCGTACGTCAGCTCGTGCTCGAAGATCTCGGCGTCGGCCGGGGAGGCGAAGTAGCCGTGCTTCTCACCGGCGGCGCGGTAGGTGAGCACCACGCGGTCGATGATCTGCTTCAGGCTCCACTCGCGCTGCGGGGTGCCGACCGCGCCGCGGAAGTACTTGCTGGTGACGATGTTCACCGCGTTCACCGACCAGAAGTCGGGGAACTCGACGCCGCGCTGCTCGAAGTTGATCGAGCCGTCGCGCCAGTTGGTCATCACCACGTCACGGCGCTCCCAGGAGACCGCGTCGTACGGGTGGACCCCAGGAGTGGTGTAGATCCGCTCCAGCCGCAGGCCCGACTTGGGGGCCTTGGCGCCCTTCGCGGCCTTCTCCGACTTCGACCCGCGCGCGGAACCGCTCGTGGTGTCTGTCATGCCTTGCTCCTCCTCCTGGGCAAACGCCCGAAGTGCCCTGAAAAGTCCGGGCACGACTGGTTCGTTCTCCTGGTGCGCGGGCAGGCCGGAGCCCGGCCACGGCACACGGGTAATGCGGTGACTTGAATGAAAAAAGATGAAAGGAAGGACCCGGCCGTTACGGCACGGGCAGCGGGACCGCGGGCCGCTCGGAGCGCAGCTCCGCGATCGCGGCCTCGAAGTCCTCGAGGTTGTCGAACGCCCGGTAGACGGAGGCGAACCGCAGGTACGCCACCACGTCCAGCTCCTTCAGCGGGCCGAGTATCGCCAGGCCCACATCGTGGGTGGAGAGCTCGGCGCTGCCGCTGGCCCGCACGCACTCCTCGACCCGCTGCCCGAGCTGGGCCAGCGCGTCCTCGGTGACCGGGCGGCCCTGGCAGGCCTTACGGACGCCGGAGATCACCTTCTCGCGGGAGAAGGGCTCGGTGACACCACTGCGCTTGATCACCATCAGGGTGGCGGTCTCGACGGTGGTGAACCGGCGGCTGCAGTCCGGGCACTGCCGGCGGCGGCGGATCGAGCACCCGTCGTCGCTGGCGCGGCTGTCCACGACACGGCTGTCCGGATGCCGACAGAAGGGGCAGTGCACCTGGAACTCCCTCCCTGCGACCCGACGGCGAACGACTCGTACCACTCTACCCGACTCGAAACACAAGACCTGTGCCCGATCGAGGACACTAGCCACTAGATCTAGTGGCGGACGGTGCGGCACGCCGGGCGAACGGGTGACAGCCGGGGGCTGGCCGGGGACATCGCGCGCCGGGACCCCATAGACTGTTCGAGTCGAACATGCAATCGACTTACACCCGGAGGCTTGATCAAGTCAGGCAACCTCGAATAAATTCACTCGAACGTGTGTTTGGCGCAACCTTTCGATAGAGGCGCCAGTTGAGCTGGGCAGTTGGAGCACCAGTCGAGAGGGTCGCCCGCGATGTCCACCCCCAGCGCCGCCAGCGTCATGCACACCATCGAAGCCAAGACCGCCATCCCGGTGCAGGAGCGTTCCGCGCGCACCACTGACCAGGAGAGCATGGATCAGACCATGAGCCGTAGTCAGCCGATCGAGGAGTCCCCGCTCGGTGTGCCCACCCCCGTCGTCCGTGCCCTCCCCGGCCGACCCCCCGGCATCCGCACCGACGAGGCAGGACTGACCGAGCGCCAGCGCCGCGTCATCGAGGTCATCCGGGATTCCGTCCAGCGGCGCGGCTACCCGCCGTCCATGCGCGAGATCGGCCAGGCCGTCGGCCTGTCCTCCACCTCCTCGGTCGCCCACCAGCTGATGGCCCTGGAACGCAAGGGCTTCCTGCGCCGCGACCCGCACCGCCCGCGCGCCTACGAGGTCCGCGGCGTCGAGGTCGCCCGCCCCGCCGCGGCGGAAACCTCCGGCCGGCCCTCCACCTCCTACGTCCCGCTGGTCGGCCGGATCGCCGCCGGCGGCCCGATCCTCGCCGAACAGACCGTCGAGGACGTCTTCCCGCTCCCCCGCCAGCTGGTCGGCGAGGGCGAGCTGTTCGCCCTGACCGTCAAGGGCGACTCGATGATCGACGCCGCGATCTGCGACGGCGACTGGGTCACGGTCCGGCGCCAGCCGGTCGCCGAGAACGGGGACATCGTCGCGGCGATGATCGACGGCGAGGCGACGGTGAAGCGGCTGAAGCGCGAGGACGGGAAGATCTGGCTGATGCCGCACAACGTGGCGTACGAGCCGATTCCCGGCGACAACGCGACCATTCTGGGCAAGGTCGTGGCCGTTCTGCGCCGCCTCTGAACGCACTACGTGGATCGGCCCGAGGAGAGGGGTTCTCTCGTCGGGCCGATCTTTGCGTTCAGCGCCTTCCGCTTCGCGCAGTTCCCCGCGCCCCTGTCGGGGCGCGGGGAGTCAGCGAGGCTTGACCGGGGGCGCGGACGCGTCGATCGCGGCCAGCGACCGGCGGACCTGGTTGCGGTCCGTGGTGTACCAGAAGTCCGGCATGGAGGAGCGGAAGAAGCTCCCGTACCGCGCGGTGGCGAGTCGCGGGTCGAGGACGGCGACGACGCCGCGGTCGTCCGCCGCGCGGACCAGGCGGCCGGCGCCCTGCGCCATCAGGAGTGCGGCATGCGTCGCGGCGACGGCCATGAAGCCGTTGCCGCCGTGGGCTTCGACGTCCTTCTGGCGGGCGCTCATCAGCGGGTCGTCGGGGCGCGGGAAGGGGATCCGGTCCATGACGACGAGCTGGCAGGCGGAGCCGGGGACGTCGACGCCCTGCCAGAGCGAGAGGGTGCCGAACAGGCAGGTCTGCGCGTCGGAGGCGAAGGTGCGGATGAGTTCGCCGAGGGTGTCCTCGCCCTGGAGGAGGATCGGCACGTCGAGGCGTTCCCGGAGGGCTTCGGCCGCGGCCTGCGCGGCCCGCATCGAGGAGAACAGGCCGAGGGTGCGGCCGCCGGAGGCGCCGATCAGTTCGGTGAGTTCGTCGAGCATCTCGGGCCGGTCGGGTTCCCGGCCGGGCGGCGGCAGGTGCTTGGCGACGTAGAGGATGCCCTGCTTGGGGTAGGTGAACGGGGAGCCGACGTCCAGTCCGCGCCAGTACGGCGGGGCGTCCTCTCCGGTCTCGGCGCTGGGCCCGTCGGGGGTGCGGTGGTCGGGCAGCCTGGTCTCGCCGGGCAGGCCGAGGGACGCGGCGACGCCGTTGAAGTCGCCGCCGAGCTTGAGGGTGGCGGAGGTGAGGACCACCGAGCGGTCCTTGTACAGGTTCTCCCGGAGCAGCCCGGAGACGGACAGCGGGGCGACCCGCAGCGACGCGGTGCCGAGGCCGAAGCGGTCGCTTCGTTCGATCCAGATGACGTCGTACTCGGAGCCGGTGAGCAGCCGGTCCGCCGTCTCGTGCAGGGTCTCCGCGGAGGCCATCGCCTGCTTGCGGACGGCGTCCTCGTCGCTGAGGCCCTTGTCGCGGTTCTCGCCGAGCGAGGTGATGACCTGGCGGCAGGCGTCCCGGATGCCGGCCACGGCGTAGCCGAGGTACTCGGGGAGTTCCTCGACCTGGCCGGGCTGGGCGGTCTCCATCAGGCCGTGGAAGTTCTCGGCGGCGGCCTGCAGCGCGTCCACCGCCTTCTCGTTGGCGAGTTTCGCCGCGCGCTTGACCGCCCGGTTGACGGCGCCGACGGTGAGTTCGGCGGTGGCGGCGCCGGTGACGCGGTTCACCAGCTCGTGGGCCTCGTCGATGATCAGCAGGCCGTGTTCGGGGAGGACGGGCGCGCCCTCGATCGCGTCGATCGCCAGCATCGCGTGGTTGGTGACCACCACGTCCGCCAACTTGGCGCGTTCGCGGGCCTGTTCGGCGAAGCACTCCTGGCCGTAGGCGCACCGGGCGGCGCCCAGGCACTCCTTGGAGGTGACGGAGAGCTGGGCCCAGGCCTTGTCGGAGACGCCGGGGGTGAGGTCGTCTCGGTCGCCGGTCTCGGTCTCGTCGGCCCAGTCGCGCAGCCGCAGGACGTCCTGGCCGAGCTTGCCGGTGGGGCCGCCGAGCGCGTCGACCGGGTCGAACAGGCCCTCGCCCTCGTCGCTCGGGGTGCCCTCGTTGGCGCGGTGCAGGCACAGGTAGTTGGAGCGGCCCTTGAGCATCGCGTACAGCGGGCGGCGGCGCAGCGTCGGGTGCAGGGCGTCGACGGTGCGCGGCAGGTCGCGTTCGACGAGCTGGCGCTGGAGGGCGAGCGTCGCGGTGGCGATCACCACGTTGTCACCGTGGGCGAGGGCGGGCACCAGGTAGGCGAGGGACTTTCCGGTGCCGGTGCCGGCCTGGACGAGGAGGTGTTCGCCCTCGTCGACGGCGGCGGCGACCGCCTCGGCCATCCGGACCTGCCCGGGCCGCTCCACGCCGCCGACGGCGTTGACGGCGGCGTGCAGCAGCTCCGGGATACGGGAGGCGGGGACGGGGGGCGCCGATGCGTCCGGGCCGCCGGGCAGGGGTGCGGTGTCGTTCGTCATGACGCAACCAGCCTACGGGGCCGGGGTGACAATTCGGTGCCGTCGGGACGGGAGGTGCGCGGTGCTGTGCAGCGGGTTGTCGACCTGGCCGTGGACGGCGGCGTGCGGACGGTCCGGGCGGTCGCGGTAGCCGTCGAGCAGCAGCCGGTTGCGGTTCAGGCAGAGCCGGTCGATCCGCGGCGCGAACAGGTCGAACAGTTTGTGCCGGTCGGCGAGTTCCGGGAAGCGCCGCTGGCAGTCCCGGATCCGCTCGGCAAGCAGCTCCCAGAACTCGGTCTCGGGGAGGCCGAGTTGTTCCTCCAGCAGGGGTGCGAGGTAGCGGTAGACGCCGATGAACAGCCCGGAGTGCAGGAACTGGCACAGGTAGTCGGGGTTCTCGCGCAGCAGGACGTCGCCGATGCCGTCGGGCAGGTCGGCGAGTTCCGGCAGCGGCTGGTCGCTGATGTTGACGTCGTCGACGAAGTCCTTGACGGCGAGCCGGACGGGGACGTCCTGCTGGTCGAAGACGATGATCGCGTTCTCGCCGTGCGGGGAGAACACCAGGCCGTAGCGGTACAGGAAGTGCAGCAGCGGCGGCAGCATCACGGTGAACAGCCGGTCGGTCCACTCGCGGACGTCCAGGCCCGAGCGGGCGACGAGTTCGGCGGTCAGCGCGCGGCCGTCGGAGCCGGTCTGCAGCAGCGCGGCCAGGGTGCGGCCGTGTTCGCCGTCGTCGAGGTGGCGGCCGAGCGGCTCGCGCCAGATCGCGCCGAGCAGTTCCTTGTACTGGTAGGGCGCGTCGGGCAGGTCCCGGTACAGCGGGTGTTCGACGGTGACGGAGGCGATCTCGCCGAGCAGGATCACCCGGCATTCGTCGCGCAGGTACGGGTCCTGGTCGCGCAACCCCTGGATCCAGCGTGTGACGGCGGGCGCGGCGAGGGCGCGTTCGGTGGGCAGGCCGCGCCAGACCAGGGTGTTGAGGATGGCGAGCGGCAGTTTGACGGTGCACCGGTCGGGGCGGCTGAGGTTGAAGAACGATCGGATGGACTGCTGGGGCAGCCGCAGGTCGCCGTCGGTGGGCAGTGGGACGATCTCGCCGCTGGCGATCCAGGGCGCGAACAGGCCGACCACGGTCTCGTCCCACTGCCAGGGGTGCACCGGCAGCAGCCAGAACTCGTCGGCGCGTTCGCCGAGTTGGGCGCGGAACGCGGGGTCGAGTTCGGTGTCGTAGATGGTCTCGTCGCCGCGGAAGGCGGCCAGGTTCTTGTGCACGGCGAGCCACGGCAGGGCGCGGGGCAGCCGGGCCTCGGGGGCCCAGCGGGCGGCGTCGGCGGCGGAGAAGCCGAGCCGGCCCTTGTTGGCGACGATCCACGGGTGGCCGGTCTGTCTGCCCTCCAGCGCCGCGTGGTCGAGGTCGGCGAGTTCGGCGGCGGTCAGTGCGGTGGCCCGCAGGTGGGCGTCGGCGATCAGGGTGGCGGTGAGTTCGCGGACCAGGTGGCCGGTGGTGTCGCCGGTCAACTTCAGGGTGTGCCGGGCCTGTTGGAGGAATCTCAGCGGGTCGTCGCCGCCGATTATCGAGGCCGGGTCGACCCGCCAGCTGCCGTAGGCGCCCCGGCGCGCGGTGAACCGGTAGTCGGCGTCCGGGAGTTCGAGCAGGTAGTGGTCGCCCTCCGGCCGGGGGTGCAGCAGTTCCTCGTAGGCGAATTCGCCGAGCAGTTTGGCCAGCATGGCGCGTGCGGCGGCCTGCCAGTGACCGGTGGTGAGCTGGGGCGGCAGGTGGAGTGCGGTGTCAACGGCCGGCTGCGGCACGCTCGTTCCCTTCCTGGGGTCGCGGGAGCACCGGGGCCGGGGCGGGCTCGGGTGCGAAGGTGGTCCAGGCGGTGCGGTGGGGCAGCGGGTGCAGGGTCTTGCCCGCGACGGCGTTCAGGATCACGGCGGCGCGGTGCGCGCCGAGCCCGAGGTCCGGGGTGCCGACTCCGTGAGTGTGCAACTCGGCGTTCTGGACGTACAGCCCCCCGGTGAGTTCCGGCCGGGTGGCGACCCGGTGGTCGAGGTCGACCCGGTAGCGGCCCTGTGCGTCCCAGTCGATCAGCCCGGCGATCGGGTCGAGCAGGGCGGGGCGGTGCGCCCGGTAGCCGGTGGCGAGCACCACGGCGTCGGTGCGGATCAGGTGGCGGCGGCCGGAGTCGGTGTGCCGGCAGCGCAGTTCGAGCCGCCCGTCGGGGCCGGGGAGGGCCTCGGTGACGGCGGTGCCGGGGAGGATCTCGACGGGTTCGGCGTCGATCGGGCGGCCCACGGTGCGCTCGTACAGGTGGTCGTGGATCTCGGCGAGGGTCTCCGTGCTGGCCGCCTTGTGCAGTTGCCACTGAGCGGGCACCAGGGCGTCCCGGACCGGCTCGGGCAGGCCGTGGAAGTAGCGGGTGTAGTCGGGGGTGAACTGTTCCAGGCCGAGCTTGGAGTACTCCATCGGCGCGAGCGCCCTGGTGCGGGTGAGCCAGCGCACCCGGGTGCCGTCGCCGGCGTGCCGGCGCAGCAGGTCGAGGAACACCTCGGCGCCGGACTGGCCGGAGCCGACCACCGTGATGTCCCGTGCGCCGTCGAGCCTCCGACGCTCCGTCAGGTAGTCGGCAGAGTGCAGCACCGCCGGGTGGTGGCGCAGCGCCGCGAACGCCTCGGGGCGGGCGGGTTCGGTGCCGACGCCGAGCACCAGGTTCCGGGCCAGGTGCACCGCGCCGGCCGCGTGCACCCGGTAGTGCTGCTGCCCGGCGTCCCAGTGGACGGCGTCGACGGGGCTGTCGAAGCGGCAGTTGGGGAGCCGGTCGGCAGCCCAGCGGCAGTAGTGCTCGTACTCGCGGCGCGGCAGCTGGAAGCGTTCACTGAAGTAGAACGGGAACAGCCGCTGCTGGTGGCGCAGGTAGTTGAGGAACGACCACGGGTTGGTGGGGTCGACCAGCGAGACCAGGTCGGCGAGGAACGGGACCTGCATCCGGGCGCCGTCCACCAGCATGCCGGGGTGCCAGCGGAATTCGGGGCGGGCGTCGAGGAACAGCGCGCTGACGGTGTCGGCCCGGTCGGCGAGCGCGGCCAGCGAGAGGTTGAACGGGCCGATGCCGACGCCGATCAGGTCGTACGGCTCGGGCTGCTGAGTGTTCATGACGTCCTGGGTCTCGGGCCGCGCGCGGATCATCAGGGCGGCGCGCTTGTCGGGGAGGTCGAGATCGGCGGCGCGGGTGAATCCGGCGGCGGTGAACGCCCGGACGGAGGGCGTGTTGCGGACGTCGGGTTCGGCGAGCACCCGGGTGCAGCGGGGTTCGTCCCGCAGCAGCCGGGCAGCGATCGCGTCGAGCAGCAGGGTGCCCAGGCCCCGGCCCCGGGCGGCGGGGGCGAGCAGCAGGTGGATGCCCAGGTCGTGCGGGCGGGCGGGGTAGTGCGCGGCGAGCGGGTCGAGGTCGGCGCGGTACAGCTCGAAGTAGCCGGTGGGTTCGCCGTCGAGCAGCGCGAGGACGGGGCGGCTGCGGCCGTCGCCGTCGAGCTGCCCGGCGAGGTGCGCCGCGGTGGTCCCGGGCGGGCCCGCGAGGGCCCACCAGCGGTCGGTCTCCGGGTCGTTCATCCAGCCGGTGATCAGGTCCAGGTCGGTGCTCAACCGGACGGTGCGCAGGACGAGTTCACCGGCGCTGGTGGCGATGGGCCTCACGCCCGGGCCACCGGGTTGTCGATCTCCACGTACACCGACTGGGTCTCCACCGGGCCGACCAGTTCGTCCAGGCCGTGCAGCCGGGTCAGCAGGTTGGCCTTGCAGCGCAGGGTGGGGGCGTCCAGCAGGTGGGCGGGCAGCGTGGAGCGGGTGGCGGTGGCGGCGGGGCCGGACAGGAAGCGGCGCAGCGCGGCCAGCAGCAGTCGTTCGTCGGCGAGTTGCTGGGAGCCGAAGGCGCCGATGAGGCCGAGCACGTGGTTGATGCCGAGGTAGTAGGCGAAGCGCTCGTCGGCGACCGCATCGGGGACGAAGGTGTCGCTGTGTGCGCCGAGTCCGGGCAGCATCCGGTGCAGCCGGTCGGCGTGCGAGGTGCGGAAGTAGTAGCCCTGGTTGTCGCGGTAGCGGCCGCCGGTGGGCCAGCCCTGCGCGTCGAGCAGGACCAGGCTGTTCTGCTGGTGGGCCTCCAGCGCGATGCCGGCCTGCCCGTCGAGCCAGAGGATCGGCAGCACCACGGCGTCCAGGTAGCGCAGGAACCATTCGGTGGCCACGGTCGCCGCGGGTCGGCCGCTGCGGGCGGCGAGTTCGCCGATCAGCTGGGCGAGTTGCGAGCCGTCCGGGTCGATGGGCTGTTCGGCGACCAGGCCGGCCACGCACAGCGCCCGGTCGGCGGGGCCGAACGGCAGCTCCCGCAGCACGGTGTCCAGGCCGTTGGGGTCGCCGAGGGCGGGGTGGTCGACGCCGATCCAGGCCGGGTCGCGGACGATGTCGAAGCCGGGGTGGGCGGCCTGCCACTTCCGGCCCAGGCCGGCCTCCAGCAGCCGGTGCACCTCGACGCCGCGGTGGAGTTCCTTGCGCAGGTTCTCCCGGCGGGAGTTGGTGATCCGCAGGCCCAGCGAGAGTTTGAGCATCCACGGGGTGCCGGGTCGGCAGACGGTGCGCACCGAGCTGGTGGGGTGCCAGGGTTCGCCGTGCTGTCCGAGGTCGGTCAGCAGGCCCTGGTCCAGCAGGTCGGCGACGGCGGGACGGAGGGTCAGCTCCCGGGCCTGCCACGGGTGCAGCGGCAGTGCGGCGGTGCCGGCGGGCAGCGGGCGGCCGTACAGCTCGGCGGTGAGCCGCTCGGCGGGGGCGCCGGAGGCGGAGTCCGCGGCGAGCAGACTGCGGTCGACGGCCCACCAGTGCAGCCGGAACGAGCCGTGCAGCTCCGGCGAGTAGGCGGCGGACTGGGCGGGGCCGAGGCCGTCGCGGCTCTTCGGGGTGGGGTGCAGCGGGTGGCCGAGCAGCAGCGACTGTTCGGCGCGCAGGAACGGGTCGACGGGGGCGGAGGTGAACGTCCGCCGGTGGGCGAGGATCTCGGCGGTGCGGCCGACCGAGTCGGCCACCCGGGAGGTGAGGTCGGCGAGCTGGCCGGGTTCGGGGCGGCCAGTGGCGCCGGCCACCAGGGCGGCGACGGTGACGGCGTCCACCGGGTGTTCGGCGTTGCCGGTGGAGACGGTGGCGGGGCCGAACCGGTGCCAGCCGCAGGCCGACCAGTGCCGCACCGGCGCGGACAGCTGGGCGGCGCCGCCGAGGACGGGGATGCGCAGCAGGTCGCCGTCGGGGCGTTCGGCGGCGGTCTCCCGGGCCCAGCACCGCAGCAGGCTCTCGGTGGCGGCGTGTTCGGCGGCGACGGCCGGATCCGGGTGGAGCAGCAGGTCCGGGGTGGGGTGCCCGGCCGACGGCAGGACGACCGGGAGAACCTCGGTGAGGGTGGTGGACAAATCCGCTCCTTGAGCCGCGCGAGAGCCTTCGGGTAAGGGTTACCTATCCCGGAGCGCCGGATACAAAATCGCCTCACCCGTTCCAGTGAGTTTCCGTTGATCACCCGCGCAGCAGCCGGCCGGCTGGGATCCTGACGGACCGTCACCATCACGGTTCGATGACCGGACGCCAACAGGACCGCACCGCCCGCCGGTGGTTCGCGCCCCGAATGAAAGACTGTCCCGGGGGAACGGACCGTTTCAGGGGGGTTGAGAGTGAGGGCACGGGGGGTGCTGGCCGCGCTGACCGCGGCAGTGCTGCTGGGCGGGGTGGCCGGCTGCGGCTCGGACGGCGGCCCGGGCGGGGACGGGAACCCGCACAGCTTCGCCGAGTTGAAGCACTGGGGGTTCACCGAGTGGGACCACTGGGCGCAGCGGCACAGCTTCCGCAATCCGGTGGTGGCGGGCGCGTGGAGCGCCGAGACGATGGACCAGGCGCCGCCGCAGCAGCCCGCGCCGGCGCCCGAGTCGGCGGCACCTGAGTCGCCGTCCGCAGCACCCTCGGCGTCCACGGGAACCGGTCCGGGCCCGGTCCCGGCGGTCGCCGCGCAGCCGGTGCCGCGGCCGTACACCAGCTACCCGGCGTCCGGGAAGGTCTTCCTGACCGCGCCGAACGGCGGCACCGGCCAGTGCTCGGCCACCGTGGTGGCCGATCCGGCGAACCCGGGCCACAGCAACCTGGTGTGGACGGCCGCGCACTGCGTCCACCCGGGCAAGGGCGGCGACTGGTACAAGAACCTGGTCTTCGTCCCGGCCTACAACAGCTCGGGCGCGGCCAGCGACCACCAAAAAGCCCCGCTCGCCGAGGTCGCCCCGCTCGGACAGTGGTGGGCGGACAAGGTGATCACCTCACCGCTGTGGACCACCGAGGGCACCAGGGGCGGGGACGCCGCGAACCAGTACGACTTCGCGGTGATCAAGGTGCACGGCCCGGAGGGCGAGAGCCGCTCGCTGGAGGAGGTGCTCGGCACCGCCGTTCCGGTCTGGTTCGACGCGCCGCGCGAGCAGCTCGCCATCCAGGCCTGGGGCTACCCGGCCGTCGCGCCGTTCGACGGGCAGGAGCTGGAGCGCTGCGACTCCGGCCGCCCGGCCGCCCGGAGCTTCGACGCCGCCCGCCCCGCGATGCTGGTGATCGGCTGCACCATGACGGCCGGCGCCTCGGGCGGCGGCTGGTTCGCCGACGGCCCGGACGGCCGCCAACGCCTGGTCAGCAACACCTCCATCGGCACCCAGGCGCACACCGCCCTGAACGGCCCCTACCTGGAGGGCGTGGCCCGCCAGGCCCTCGACTACATCTCCCGGAAGTGACCGCCCGTCACCTCCGCACGACCTTCTCGACCGAACGACGACCACGGGGGGAATCACCCATGACCGATCAGCACCGCGTGAAGCGCCGCATCCGGAACGCGTCCGCGGCCGCCCTGGTGACGGTACTCGCCGTCACCACCGCCGCCTGCCAGAGCGACAAGCCGAAGGCGAGCCCGGCGCCGGCCGGACAGTCCTCCGGGGCTTCGAACAAGGACTCCGTCGACATCGGCGACGTGCAGAACTTCCTTTCCCAGGTGCCGAACTGGAGCGCCGACGACTGGAAGAAGTGGGCGGCCAAGAACGGCTTCAAGCCCGAGGACATCGCGAAGATCAAGGACTTCTGGGACAAGAAGAAGCCTTCCGACCCGACGAAGAGCACCGAGATCACGCCGGACGCCCCCTCGATCAAGGACCTGACCCTCCCGACCCCCGTCAAGGCCAAGGCCCAGCCGCACCCGTACAGCGCAGACACCGCCGTGATCGGGAAGGTCTTCTTCCAGGCCCCCGACGGTCCGATGGTCTGCTCGGGCACCGTGGTCTCCGACCCGGCCCACCCCGGCAAGAGCAACCTCGTGTGGACGGCCGGCCACTGCGTCCACGACGGCAAGGGCGGCGACTTCTTCACCAATTGGATGTTCGCGCCCGGCTACAACCGCAGCGGTGTCACCAGCAACGGGAAGAAGCCGGAGATCACCTGGGCCCAGGCCGCCCCGATGGGCCGCTGGCTGGCCACCGACATGCTGATCATGCCGCAGTGGGCCAAGGAGGGCACCAAGGTCGGCACCGCGGCAATGCAGTTCGACTTCGCGGTGGTCCGGGTGGCCGCGCTCGACGGCTCCGACCGCTCGCTGGAGGAGACCGTCGGCTCCTCCGTCCCGATCTGGTTCGGCGCCAAGCCGGACGAGATCACCTCGCCGTCGGGGTACGGCTACCCGGGCGCCGCGCCGTACAACGGCGAGGAGCTGGAGCACTGTGACGCCCCCAAGCTCAGCCCGTTCGTCTTCGACCGCTCGCGCCCGCCGATGCTCGCCATGGGCTGCACCATGACCGGTGGATCCTCGGGCGGCGGCTGGCTCACCCGCCAGAACGGCAAGACGATGCTGTTCTCCAACGTGTCGATCGGCGACCACGTGAACGACTGGCAGGCCGGGCCGACCCTCGGCCCGGAGGCCAAGAAGATGTTCGACGCCTTCGTCGCCAAGAAGTAGCCGGAACGCCGGACGGGCGGCACGCCACGAAGGTGTGCCGCCCGCCCGTCCGGATGCCTCAGGCCGTGACGACCGCGTACCGCTCCAGCTCGGCCGCCAGCACCGCCGCCACCTTGGCGTGCAGCAGCGTGCCTTCCGCGGTGTGCTCGGCGCTGATCAGCTCGCCCTCCGCGTGCACCCGGGAGACCAGGTCGCCGCGGGTGTAGGGGACCAGGACCTTGACCTCCACCGCGGGGCGGGGCAGTTCCTCGTCGATCAGGGTGAGGAGCTCCTCGATGCCCAGGCCGCTGCGGGCCGAGACCACGATGGCGTGCGGCTCGCGGCGCAGCAGGCGCTGGAGCACCGCCGGGTCGGCCGCGTCCGCCTTGTTGATCACCACGATCTCGGGCACGTTCTGGGCCTCGACCGAGACGATCACCTCGCGCACGGCGGCGAGCTGCGTCTCCGGCTCCGGGTGGGAGCCGTCCACCACGTGCAGGATGAGGTCGGCGTCGGCGACCTCCTCCATGGTGGAGCGGAACGCCTCGACCAGGTGGTGCGGCAGGTGCCGGACGAAGCCGACGGTGTCGGCCAGCGTGTACAGCCGGCCGCTCGGGGTCTGCGCCCGGCGGACCGTCGGGTCCAGGGTGGCGAACAGCGCGTTCTCCACCAGGACGCCGGCGCCGGTGAGCCGGTTGAGCAGCGAGGACTTGCCGGCGTTGGTGTACCCGGCGATGGCCACCGAGGGCACCTGGTGGCGTCGCCGCTCCTGCCGCTTGGTGTCGCGGCCCTTCTTCATGTCGGCGATCTCCTTGCGGAGCTTCGCCATCTTCTCGCGGATCCGCCGACGGTCGGTCTCGATCTTGGTCTCACCGGGACCACGGGTGGCCATACCGCCGCCCGAGGTACCGGAGCCACCGCCACCCATCTGCCGGGACAGCGACGCACCCCAGCCGCGCAGGCGCGGCAGCATGTACTGCATCTGCGCGAGCGAGACCTGCGCCTTGCCCTCACGGGACTTGGCGTGCTGGGCAAAGATGTCCAGGATCAGGGCGGTGCGGTCGACGACCTTGACCTTCACCACGTCTTCCAGGTGGATCAGCTGACCGGGCGTGAGCTCACCGTCGCAGACCACGGTGTCGGCGCCGGAGGAGGCGACCAGGTCGCGCAGCTCCTTGGCCTTGCCGGAGCCGATGTAGGTGGCCGCGTCGGGCTTGTCACGGCGCTGGATCACACCGTCCAGCACTTCGGAGCCGGCCGTCTCGGCGAGCGCGGCGAGCTCGGCCATCGAGTTCTCCGCCTCCTCGAGCGTGCCGTCCGTCCACACGCCGACGAGCACCACGCGCTCCAGGCGGAGCTGGCGGTACTCGACTTCGGTGACGTCCTGCAGTTCGGTGGAGAGGCCGGCGACACGCCGGAGCGCGGCGCGCTCGGAACGGTCGTACTGCTCTCCGTCGTAGTTGCCGAGGCCCTCGTCGATCGCCGCGAGGTCCTCGTCCATCAGGGCTTCCGCCTTGAGGTCGGCGAGGCGGTTGGCCGACTCGCTCGATCGGGTGCGGCTGTCGAACGTGGAGGTCATTTCATCCTTGGATTGATCGGGTGATGCTCTCGGACAACACGGCGGAACCGCCGTGAATTCCCCACGATGGTCGCACGCCCGCTGTGCCCGAGTCATCCCTTTTACCAGCCGCCACGACGGCCTCCGCCACCGGCCCCGGCACGGCCCGCTCCGCCCCGGCCGCCGGCGCCGGGGCCCGGCCGGGCAGCTCCTCGGGCCCGCCCGGCCGGTACACGTCGTACACGCCCGACACCCGGAAGATCGCCCGCATCACGGCGGGCAGCTTGGCGGCGTCGGCGAGTTCCAGGGTGTAGCTGTGCCGCACCCGCAGCTGGCGGGGCGGCTCGACGTCGGCGGAGAAGATCGACACGCCCTCACCGGAGATCGCGGCGGTCAGGTCGGCCAGTAGCCGGGGCCGGTTCAGCGCCTCGGCGTGCAGGGTGGCCCGGTAGCCCCACTGCGGGGCGCCGCCGGGCAGCCAGCGGACCGGGACCGCCCGGCGTCCGCCGCGCAGCATCCGGGTGCCGGCCGAACAGCCGGTCCGGTGCACCGCGACGACGCCGCCGCTCAGCACGATGCCGGTCACCGCGTCGGGCGGCACGGGCGTGCAGCAGCGCGCCAACCGGACGGCGGCGCCAGGCAGTTCGGGCACATCGGCGGGCGCGCCGGGTGCGGCGCCGGGCGACGCGGGCGGGGCGGCGGCGGGCACCGGGGCGCCGGCCGCGGGCGGCCGTTCGGCGGCGGGCGCGGGCAGCGGCCCGGCCGCCAGCCGGCGCTCGATGGCGAGCCGGGCGGCGGGGGTGCGGACGTACTCCAGCCACTCCCGGTCGGGGCCGCTGTCCTCGCCGGGCGGGGCGGTGAGCAGGCCGAGCACGTCGCCGTCGCGCAGTTCGGTGGAGAGCGCGGTGAGCCGGCCGTTGATCCGGGCGCCGATGCAGCGGTGGCCGGTCTCCTCGCCGATCAGGTAGGCGGCGTCCAGACAGCTGGCGCCGGCGGGCAGGTGCAGGGTGGTGCCGTCCTCGGTGACGGCGGTGATCTCGCGGTCGTCGCGCAGGTCGGCGGTGAGCGCGGACCAGAAGGCGTCCGGGTCGGGGGTGTCCTGCTGCCACTCCAGCAGCCGGGCCAGCCAGCCGGGGCGGGCGGGGTCGGTGCGGTCCTCGGGGTCGTCGGCGGCGCCCTGCCGGTCGGCGGTGCGCGGGTCGCCGAGCGCGACCACGCCGGTCTCGGCGACCTCGTGCATCCGCCGGGTGCGCACCAGGACCTCGATCACCTCGCCGCCGGGCAGCGCCACCGCGGTGTGCAGCGACTGGTACAGGTTGAACTTGGGGGCGGCCACGAAGTCCTTGAACTCGCCGGGCAGCGGCGTCCAGCAGGTGTGCAGTTCGCCGAGCACCGCGTAGCAGTCGGCGTTCTCCTCGACCACCACCAGCAGCCGCCCGTAGTCGGCGGGCCGCAGCGCCGCGCCGTCCGGGCCGGCCCCGCGTTTGATCATCACCCGGTGCAGCGAGACCAGGTGCCGGGGGCGGACGGTGACGGCGGAGGAGATCCCGGCCTCGCCGAGCTGGCGGCCGAGTTCGGTGGCGAACGGGGCGAGCACGCCGTCGGCCCAGCCGCCGGCCACGGCGCCGGTGTCCGCGTACTCCTCGGGGTGCAGGGTGGCGAACACGATGTCCTCCAGCTCCGCCTTCACCACCTGGATGCCGAGCCGTTCGGCGAGCGGGATCAGCACGTCCCGGGTGACCTTGGCGATCCGCACCTGGCTGGCCGGCTTCATGTGCCGGATGGTGCGCATGTTGTGCAGCCGGTCGGCGAGTTTGATCACCATCACCCGGACGTCGTCGCCGGTGGCGACCAGCATCTTGCGGAAGGTCTCGGGTTCGGCCGCCGCGCCGAAGTCGACCTTCTCCAGCTTGGTGACGCCGTCCACCAGGTACGCGATCTCCGG
Source organism: Kitasatospora sp. NPDC004614 (assembly GCF_042873675.1). Lineage (NCBI taxonomy): Bacteria > Bacillati > Actinomycetota > Actinomycetes > Kitasatosporales > Streptomycetaceae > Kitasatospora > Kitasatospora sp. NPDC004614. The sequence goes on along the minus strand of NZ_JBIALR010000018.1, from coordinate 49,260 downwards.
CCCGAAGACCTCGGCGACCTGATCGAGCGTCACTTCGGTGTCCTCGACGGTGTCGTGCAGCAGCGAGGCGACCAGCGTGGTGGTGTCCGCGCCGAGCTGGGCGAGGATCATGGTGACGGCGAGCGGGTGGGTGATGTACGGCTCGCCGCTCTTGCGGGTCTGCCCGCGGTGGCTCTCCTCGGCGACCCGGTAGGCCCGGGCCAGCAGCGCCAGATCGGCCTGCGGGTGGTGCACCCGGTGCGCCTGCACGATCGGTTCGATGGCGTCGGGGACGGGCGTCCGCCCGGTGGCGAGCAGCGCCGCCCGGCCGGCCCGGCCGAGCGCCGCACGGCTGAAGCGGCTCGCCTGCTGCTTGGACGGCGAGCCCGCCAACTCGGAGCGGATGGTCATCTGCACCTCCGGCAGCAACACCGGAGCGACGGCCGACCCGGTGGTCCATGCTACCGAGCACAGCACGTTCGGCGAGCCCCCGCTTCGGCTCTGCCACCGGTATCACCCGAACGGGGGGATTAGCCGGATAGCGGCGTGGGAAGCGGGGGCTGACGGTTCGTCCAGCTGACCTGCCGTTACACCAGGACGCCCTCGGCGACGATCACGGCGGGGCCGGTCATCTCGATCCGGCCGTCGGGGAACTCCTCGATCACCAGCCGCCCGCCAGGCAGGTCGACCGTCCAGCTGACGGCCCGTCCGGTGTCCGCCGGGTCCAGTCCCGCGCGGCGGATCGCGGCCACCGCGACGGCGCAGGCGCCCGTCCCGCAGGAGCGGGTCTCGCCGGAGCCGCGCTCGTGCACCCGCATCGCCACGTGCCGCTCGCCGCGGTCCACCACGAACTCCACGTTCACGCCCTGGGGGTACACGCCCTGGGGCGCGGTGGCCGGCGCGTCGTACAGGAGCCCGGCGTGCGCGAGGTCCTCGACGAACGCGACGGCGTGCGGATTGCCCATGTTGACGTTCAGCGCGGGCCAGCTGCGGTCGTCGACGGTGACGGTGATGTCGTCGGGGCCGGGCAGCACCGCGCGGCCCATGCCCACGGTGATCTCGCCCGGGGTGCCGTCGGCGGCGTCCTCGGCGATCCGCACCTGCTTCACCCCGGCCCGGGTGGCGACCGCCAGCTCGCCCGGCTTCGCGTGCCCGGCGTGCACCAGGTAGCGGGCGAACACCCGCACCCCGTTGCCGCACATCTCGGCGATCGAGCCGTCCGCGTTGCGGTAGTCCATGAACCACTCGGCCTGCCCGGCCATCCCCGCCGCCACCGGCTCGGCCGCCGAGCGCACCACCCGCAGCACGCCGTCCGCGCCGATCCCGGCCCGCCGGTCGCACAGGGCGGCGACGGTGGCCGCCGACAGCTCCAGCTCACCGTCCGGGTCGGGGACGATCACGAAGTCGTTCTGGGTGCCGTGCCCCTTGAGGAAGGCCGTTCCGCTGATTCCGCTGCGCTCGCTCACACCGCCGATGGTAACGGCCGCGAGGAGCTAACCGCGCAGGTGGACGACCCGCCAGACGGCCAGCGCCAGGGCGACGGCCACCAGCAGGGTGTAGACCACGATGGCCTTCCAGCCGGCCCGCTCCGAGGAGCCCCGGCGCGGCACGCCCGGCCACTTGTAACCGGCCCGGCGGGCGGCCATCGCACCCCAGCCGACCGAGGCGGCGGTGATCAGCAGGCCGAGCATCCCGATCATCGCGGTCGCGCCCTCGCTGCCGAAGGCCAGCGGGAAGGCGAACATCAGCGAGCCGAACATCACCGTTCCGGCGATCGGCAGGATCTGCCACCAGCGCAGCCGGCGGCGCGGCCGGATGTCCCGCACGTGCACCACGCCCGGCGCGGTGGCCAGGTCGTCGATCGCGGGAAGCGCCACCGCGTACGAGGTGGTCGGGACGGCCAGTTCGGGCAGCGTCTCGGAACCGTCGGACACGTCGCCCAGCAGCTCATCGGTTTCGGGGCCGGTACCCGTTGACACGCGGCCTCCCCTGACGGCTCGACGCGAACTCCGGAGCTCGCGGGCGGTGAGGCCGGCCCGCGTGCCGGGCCTCGGTGCTACCGATGATGGCACGCGGCAAGACCCGGACAGGGCGTCCCACGGGGTGATCGGGTGATCCGATGCCAGGACGTGATCCGGCCGTGACCGCCGGTACCTCCTGCACCTGCGTCTGCCGGTGCAACTGCCCGGGCGACTGGCCTGATCACGCCCCTGGGCAGCCGAAATCCGCCGGTCAGCCGGTGTCGCCGGGGCGTTCCGGGCGATCAATCAGTTCCATTGCGCGGCCCAGGAGTTCGACCGGATCGGCGCCCTCCGGACGGTCCAGCCAGTGGATCCGGTCGTCCCGCCGGAACCACGACTCCTGACGCCTGGCGAACCGCCGGGTGGCCCGCACCGTCTCCGCCCGCGCCTCGTCCTCGGTGCACTCGCCGGCGAAGAACGCCAGCACCTGCTGGTAGCCCAGCGCCCGGCTCGCGGTCAGCCCCTCGCGCAGCCCGACCCGCTCCAGCGCCCGCACCTCGTCCAGCAGGCCGGCCTCCCACATCCGGTCGACTCGCAGCTCGATCCGCCGGTCCAGCTCCGGCCGCGGCACCTGCACACCGATCTGCACCGCCTCGTACACCGCGCGCTGCGTCGGCAGGTTCGCGGTGAACGGCTGCCCGGTGATCTCGATGACCTCCAGCGCCCGGACGATCCGCCGCCCGTTGCTGGTCAGGATCGCCTCCGCGGCCGCCGGGTCCAGCTCGGCCAGCCGCCGGTGCAGCACGCCCGGCCCGACCCGCTCCAGCTCCTCCTCCAGCCGGGCCCGCACCTCGGGGTCCGTACCGGGGAACTCCATCTCGTCGATCGCCGCCCGCACGTACAGGCCCGAACCGCCCACCAGCACCGGCACCCGGCCGGCCGCCAGCAGCCGGTCCATCTCGGCCCGGGCGAGACGCTGGTACTCGGCCACCGAGGCGGTCTCGGTGACCTCCCAGATGTCCATCAGATGGTGCGGAACACCGCCGCGCTCGTCCTCGGGCAGCTTGGCGGTGCCGATGTCCATGCCCTTGTACAACTGCATCGAGTCGGTGTTCACCACCTCCCCGCCGAGCTCACGGGCGATCGCCACCGCCAGATCGGACTTGCCGGCCGCCGTCGAACCGACCACCGACACCACCCGGCGCGGACGTACAGAAGAAGAAGAGGAGGAACCGCTCACCCCACCAGTCTCGCAAAACCCGGGCACCTCTCGTGTCACGACCTCGTTGACCGGGGAAGATCAGCTATGCCTGGTACCGATCTGACACGAAAAGCGAGGAACGCCCCATGGGTCTGATGGACAACCTCAAGGGCAAGGCCGAGGAACTCAAGGACAAGGCCAGTGAGCTGGCCGGAAAGCACGGCGACAAGATCGACAACATGGTGGACAAGGCCGGCGAGACCATCGACAAGGCCACCAAGCACAAGTACAGCGAAAAGATCGAGAAGAGCACCTCGGCCGCCAAGCACGCCCGCGACGACTTCGCGGCGAAGCCCAAGGACGACTGAAACCTCGCGCCCCGGTGGCCTGCTGGCGATCAGCGCCAGGAGGCCACCAGGTAGCCGACACCGTACGGAGCGTCCTCGTACCGCAGCTCGCCGCCGAGCGAGGCACCCTCCGCCGCGCCCGCCAGCACCTGCCAGGGCGCCCGGCCCTCCGCGAGCAGCTCCGCCGAGAGGTCCGCGTCCAGCGCGGCCAGCGCCGCCACGTCCGCCGCGGCCAGCGCTGCCGCCACCGCCCCGTCGTAGCCCTCGGCCCGCTCGTCCAGATACCCCGGAGCCTTCACCGAACGCCGGGCACTGCCGTCACCCAGCACCAACAGACCCACCCGATCAGCGAGTTCGGCCAGCCCCCGGCCCAGCCCCAACAACCGCTCGGCAGCCGTGTCCGGCCGCACCGCGACGGCATGCGTCGGCACCTGGACGCCCGCCTCCTCCAGCAGCCACGCCCCCACCGTCAACGCCGGCGAAAGCTCCGGGCCGTCCACCCCGCCCAGCGGCAGCTTCACGGCCTTCGGCACCCCGTACCGACGGAACGACCCCGCCCCGCCCTCGGTCCACACCCCGGCCTTGTCGCCCGTCCCCACCACGACGACCAGCTCGACATCCGCGAGCCCCCGCACCGCGTCCAGGCACGCCCCCCGCAACGCCTCCGTCTCCCCCGCGGCCCCCACCGCGACCTCGGGCACGAGCAACGGCGGACACGGGCACACGGCGGCGGCAACAAGCATGCCGATCACTCTACGCGGTGCGAAAACAGGGGCGCGGGGATACTTGCGCGAGCTGGCGGGTGACCATTCAGGGGCGCGGGGAACTGCGCGCCAAGCGCACACCACGTCCGCAAGGTCGCGATCACGTGCAGGTCATTGCCCTGCGTCGCGACCTTGCGGTGGGGTTCCTTCCGCTACGCGCAGTTCCCCGCGCCCCCGGTTTCGCACCCACCAGCCGCAGGCACGGGAGCCGGAACGCCGATCGACGGCAGGCCCAGCATCACGCCGGCCGCCTTCGCAGGCGCAGCCTGTCGCTTCTCCCACGCGTCCCCCGCCCGGGTGCGGCGCACGCCGAGCGCGGGGCCCTCCGCGAGGAGGTGGTGCGGGGCGGCGTAGGTGATCTCGACGGTCACCACGTCGCCGGGGCGCACGCCCCCCTCGGGGCGGGTGAAGTGCACGAGCCGGTTGTCGGGCGCGCGGCCGGAGAGGCGGTCCGTCCGGTCGTCCTTCTTGCCTTCGCCCTCGGCGACCAGGATCTCCAGCTTGCGGCCGACCTGCTTCTTGTTCTCCTCCCAGGAGATCTCCTCCTGGAGGGCGATCAGCCGGTCGTAGCGCTCCTGCACCACGGCCTTGGGGATCTGGTTCTCCATCTCGGCGGCCGGCGTCCCCGGGCGCTTGGAGTACTGGAAGGTGAACGCGTTGGCGAACCGGGCCTCCCGGACGACGTGCAGGGTCTGCTCGAAGTCCTCGTCGGTCTCGCCGGGGAAGCCCACGATGATGTCGGTGGAGATGGCGGCGTCCGGCATCGCGGCGCGCACCTTCTCGATGATGCCGAGGAAGCGTTCCTGCCGGTAGGAGCGTCGCATCGCGCGCAGCACGGTGTCGGAGCCGGACTGGAGCGGCATGTGCAGCTGGTGCATCACGTTCGGCGTCTCGGCCATCGCGGCGATCACGTCGTCGGTGAAGTCCTTCGGGTGCGGCGAGGTGAAGCGGACCCGCTCCAGGCCGTCGATCTCCCCGCACGCCCGCAGCAGCTTGGAGAACGCCTGCCGGTCGCCGAGGTCGGAGCCGTAGGCGTTGACGTTCTGGCCGAGCAGGGTGACCTCGACGACGCCCTCGGCGACCAGCGCCTCGACCTCGGCGAGGATGTCGCCGGGCCGGCGGTCCTCCTCCTTGCCGCGCAGGGCGGGGACGATGCAGAAGGTGCAGGTGTTGTTGCAGCCGACCGAGATGGCGACCCAGGCCGCGTACGCGGACTCGCGCCGGGTGGGCAGGGTGGAGGGGAAGGTCTCCAGCGAGTCGAGGATCTCGACCTGCGCCGTCCGCTCGATCGCGGCGCGTTCGAGCAGGGCGGGCAGGTGGCCGATGTTGTGGGTGCCGAAGACCACGTCGACCCAGGGGGCCTTGCGGACGATGGTCTCGCGGTCCTTCTGGGCGAGGCAGCCGCCGACGGCGATCTGCATGCCGCGGTTGGCCTGCTTGGCGGGGGCGAGCCGACCGAGGTTGCCGTACAGCTTGTTGTCGGCGTTCTCGCGGACCGCGCAGGTGTTGAAGACCACCAGGTCGGGTTCGCCGTCGTCGGCGGCCTTGGCGTACCCGGCCTCCTCCAGCAGCCCGGACAGGCGCTCGGAGTCGTGGACGTTCATCTGGCAGCCGTACGTGACGACCTTGTAAGTTCGCAAGCTCTCCTCCATACCCACAGAGCAAGGGTACGGGCAGCGGAAGGGGCCTCCCGCCGGGCGGTCTCGGCTGGCAGTATCCCTGCATGGCTGCTTCGACCGATCCGCCCAGAACCACCGGTGCCGTGCTGCGTTCCGCGGTGCGCAGTCCGCTGGTGCGCGTGCTGGCGGTGTTGCTGCTGGTGGTGGCCGGTGCGAGTGGGTGGTGGGTGTCCTCGGCGCGGACGGGGTCGGGGCCGCGTGGGGAGGCGGCGTTCGCGACCGGGGTTCCGCGCGGGGTGTACGACCGTTACGGGGTGCTGCTGAAGGACTCGATGCGGTCGGCGATGCCGGGGGTGAAGGTCCGGCTGGACAACTCCGAGGGCTCGTTGGACAACCTGAAGCGGTTGGTGTCGGGCCAGGACGACTTCGCGATCGCCACGGCGGACGCGGTGGCCAGCTTCCTGAAGGACCAGGACCGGCCGAAGCCGGACCTGCGGGCGATCGCCCGGCTGTACGACGACTACATGCAGCTGGTGGTGCCGGCGGATTCGCCGGTGAAGACGGTGTCGGACCTGCGCGGCCTGCGGGTGGGGGTGGGCCAGGACGGGTCGGGCGTGAACCTGGTGACCAAGCGGCTGCTGGAGGCGGCGCACCTGAACCCGGGCACGGACATCCAGCCGAAGAAGCTGGGGGTGGGCGACGCGGCGGACGCGTTGCAGGCGAAGCAGCTGGACGCGTTCTTCTGGTCGGGCGGCCTACCGACGGCGGCGCTGACCGACCTCTCGGAGCACACCCCGATCCGGATCGTGCCGCTGGGCGAACTGTCGGATCCGCTGCACAAGTTGGAGGGCGGCGGGATGGACGCGTACCGGGCGGCGACCATCCCCGCGGACGCCTACCCGCTGGCGGGGCCACCGCACACGCCGGTGCCGACGGTGGCGGTGCCGAACCTGCTGGTGACCCGGGCGGGCATGGACCCGGCACTGGTGGAGGCGCTGACCCGGGTGGTGATCGACAGCCGGGACCGGATCGGCGGCGAGGTGCACGCGGCGCAGCTGGTGGACCTCCGCACCGCGGTGTACACCGATCCGCTGCCGCTGCACGAGGGCGCGAAGCGCTACTACCAGTCGGTCAAACCCTGACGTCAGTTCCACTTCCGGCGCGGCACGGTGAGCAGCACGCTCAGCCCGTTCGGTTCGGCGGTCGCGAAGCCGAGGCTGCCGCCGCCGGCCAGCAGCAGGGTGCGGGCGATGGAGAGGCCGAGGCCGGAGCCGTCGACGTTCTGGTGCCGGGAGGAGCGCCAGAACCGGTCGCCGATCCGGGCGAGTTCCTCCTCGGTGAGGCCGGGTCCGGCGTCGGTGACGGTGGCGGTGACCTCGTCCTTGGTGATGGTCAGGCCGACCCGGACGGTGCTGCCGACGGGGGAGAACTTGAGCGCGTTGTCGAGGACGGCGTCCAGCGCGCTGCCGAAGCCGATCGGGTCGGCCCAGGCGTGCGCCATCGGCGGTCCCTGCCACTGGAGCCGGACCTGGCGCCGGTCGGCGAGCGGCTGCCAGGCGTCGGTCCGGGTGCAGACCAGTTCGGCCAGGTCGACGGGTTCGGGTTCGGGCCGGGAGCCTTCGGCGGTGGCGAGTCCGAGCAGGTCGTCGAGGACTCGGGCGAGCCGGGCGCCCTCCTCGCGGACGGCGGCGAGTTCCTCCTCGCTGCCTTCGGGGAGGTCGAGTCCGATCAGTTCGACCCGGAGCATCAGTGCGGCCAGCGGGTTGCGCAGCTGGTGGGAGGCGTCGGCGACGAAGGCCCGCTGCTGGTCGATGGCGAGCACCACGTGGTCGGCCATGTCGTTGAACGAGCGGGCCAGGCGGCGCAGTTCGGGAGGTCCGCCGCTGGGGGCGACCCGGGCGCCGAGCCGTCCGGTGGCGATGTCGTGGGTGGCCCGGTCGAGGGTGCGGACGGGGCGCAGCACCCAGCCGGTGAGGCGCATGGCGAGCAGGATGGCGACGATCATGGCGAGCGCCTCGCCGCCGGCCAGCACCAGCCAGCGGTGCAGGATCCGGGCGCGCAGCGGGCCGGTGGGCGATTCGGTGAGCACCACGGCGACCACGTCGCCGTCGCGGACCACGGGCAGTGCGACGGTGAGGGTGCGGTCGGTGGTCCACGGCCACACCTGGGGCGGGTTGTGGCTGCGCCGGCCGGCCAGTGCCTCCCGGTAGGCCTGGGCGCCGGGGCCGTCCTCGGGGGCGTGCCAGTCGCCGGGGGCGACGGCGACGGCGCTGCCGTCGCGCTGGAAGACGCCGATCCGGGCGCCGTACAGCTCGCGGTAGCGGGCGGCTTCGGTGGTCAGGGCGTGCCGCCGGCCGTCGTCGCCGGGGACGGGCTGCGGGTCGCCCTTGACGGCGCTGGTGCTGGCGCCGCCCTGGGTGGGCAGGTCCTGGGCGAACCGGGCGGCGTCGTCGATCCGGTCGACGACGACCTTGGACTGCTCGGACGAGGCGATCAAGTAGGCCAGCGGCACTCCGAGGGCGGCCAGCACGCAGGCCATCAGGGCGATCAGGATGCCGAGCAGGCGGTTGCGCACGGGTGGTCAGCGCTCCGCGGTGTCGCCGGCGGGCCCGGCCGGGCCCTCGGGGTCGTCGGGGATGAGCCGGTAGCCGACGCCGCGGACGGCCTCGACCAGGCCGGGCAGGCCGAGTTTGGTGCGCAGTGAGCCGATGTGGACTTCCAGGGTGCGGCCGTTGCCCTCCCAGCCGGAGCGCCAGACCTCGCTGAAGATCTGCTCGCGGCGGTAGACCACGCCGGGGCTCTGGGCGAGCAGCGCCAGCAGGTCGAACTCCTTGCGGGTGAGCGGCACGTCGCGTCCGTTGACGCTGACCCGGCGGCGTTCGCGGTCGATCTCGACGCCGCGGGAGGCCAGCGGGCCGTCGAACTCGGGGCCGCTCTCCTCGGCGCCCTTGGGGGTGCCGCGGCGGGCCACCGCGTGGATGCGGGCGAGCAGTTCGCCCATGTCGTACGGCTTGACCACGTAGTCGTCGGCGCCGAGGTTGAGTCCGTGGATGCGGGAGCGGATGTCGGCGCGGGCGGTCACCATGATGACCGGGACGCCGCTGCCGGCCCGGATCCGGCTGCACACCTCGAAGCCGTCGCGGTCGGGCAGTCCGAGGTCGAGCAGCACCACCCGGTAGGGCTCGCTGCCGTCCGGGACGAGCGCGTCCAGCGCTTCGTGGCCGCTGCGGGCGTGCCGGACCTGGAAGCCGTGCCGGCCCAGCACCGCGACCAGAGCGGCGGCGACGCGGTCGTCGTCCTCGACCAGGAGCAGGCGCATCGGGCTCCTTCCTGCGGTGTTCGCCGGTGTACGTGCGGGCCGCCGTCGGCAGTCGGGCGGCATGGCTCGGTCCGATGTGGAACCGGGCCATCCTGGCATCCACTCCCATCCGGCGTCACCAGGTCAACCGCATCGGCCGGTCCGTTACAGCTCCGGTATTCGACGTGCGGTGACTACCTGGCGTAGCCGAACCGTGATCCTCAAGTTCAGCTCAGATCGGCTGACTGGACGTCGTGTACCTGCCTAAAGTCGCCCCGTTCGGGGGGCCGAGAGCTCCGCCGGCTCCGGCCCCCCAGACATCAGACGGACCATCACCGGCTCTGCGGACCAAGCGAGTTGGCCCCGGGTTCGGAGGACGAGGGAGCGGACGGCGATGACCGAGAACAGTGTCGAGCTGCGCGAAACCGCGCCGTTGGTGGCCCTGCGCGGGGTGAACAAGCACTACGGCGCCCTGCACGTGCTGCAGGACATCGACCTGGAGATCGCCCAGGGTGAGGTCGTGGTGCTGATCGGCCCGTCCGGCTCCGGCAAGTCGACGCTGTGCCGCACCATCAACCGGCTGGAGACCATCGACTCCGGGACGATCGAGGTCGACGGCAAGCCGCTGCCGGCCGAGGGCCGCGAACTGGCCCGGCTGCGTGCCCAGGTGGGCATGGTGTTCCAGTCCTTCAACCTGTTCTCGCACAAGACCGTGCTGGAGAACGTGGTGCTCGCCCAGGTGAAGGTGGGCAAGGTCGCCAAGGCCGAGGCCGAGAAGACGGCCCGCGAGCTGCTGGAGCGGGTGGGCGTCGGCGCCCAGGCCGACAAGTACCCGTCGCAGCTGTCCGGCGGCCAGCAGCAGCGCGTGGCGATCGCCCGCGCGCTGGCGATGAACCCGAAGGTGATGCTCTTCGACGAGCCGACCTCCGCCCTCGACCCGGAGATGGTCAACGAGGTGCTCGAGGTGATGCGTTCGCTCGCCGCGCGGGGCATGACCATGGTCGTGGTCACCCACGAGATGGGCTTCGCCCGCTCCGCGGCCAACCGCGTGCTGTTCATGGCGGACGGCCGGATCGTCGAGGAGAACACCCCCGACGCCTTCTTCACCGCGCCGCGCTCCGACCGTGCCAAGGATTTCCTGTCCAAGATCCTGCAGCACTGAGTCCCGCAGTCGATCAAGCGTCAGTAATCGTCAGTTCGCAGTGGCCCGGAGCCTGCCGTGGCCCCCACCCGAGGAGAAGAACGACCGCATGAAGGCCCGTCGCACTGTTGCCGCCACCCTGTCCGTTCTCGCCCTGACGGCTGTCGCCGCCTGCGGCAAGGACGGCTCCCCGAGCGAGACCGCCGCCCCCAACGGCTCGGCCGCCCCGCAGCTGCCGACCTACACCGTCAAGACCGACGCCAAGCTGGACGGTTCGCCGGCGTGGACCGAGGCCAAGAAGCGCGGCAAGCTGAAGATCGGCGCCAAGGCCGACCAGCCGTTCCTCGGCTTCGAGGACGTCCAGACCACCAAGCGCAGCGGCTTCGACATCGAGATCGCCAAGATGATCGCCGCCGACCTCGGCTTCTCGGCCGACCAGATCGAGTTCTCCACCATCGCCTCCGCCAACCGTGAGACCGCGATCACCGGCGGCCAGGTCGACTACTACGTCGGCACCTACTCGATCACCCAGACCCGCAAGGACAAGGGTGTCGCGTTCGGCGGCCCGTACTACATCGCCGGCCAGTCGCTGCTGGTGAACAAGGACAACACCGAGATCACCGGCGCCGAGTCCACCAAGGGCAAGTCGGTCTGCACCGCCACCGGTTCGACCTCGATCACCAACATCCAGAAGTACGAGGCCAAGGTCGTCCAGTTCGACAACTACTCGCTCTGCGTGGAGAAGCTGCTGACCAAGGAGGTCGACGCGGTCACCACCGACGACTCGATCCTCAAGGGCTACGCCGCGAAGAACCAGGGCAAGCTCAAGGTCGTCGGCACCCCCTTCTCCGAGGAGCGCTACGGCGTCGGCCTGAACAAGGGCGACGCGGTGCTGCAGAAGGCGATCAACGACGCCCTGAAGGCGCACGAGGACAACGGCGACTGGAAGAAGGCGTACGACGCCACCCTCGGCCTGTCCGGCTCCGCCGCGCCGAGCATCCCGGCCCTGGACCCGATCGCCGGCTGACGTCCGGTCAGATCCAACTACTGAGAAAGGAGGGCCGCCGGCATGGGATTGATCTTCGAGAACGGAAACTTCTCGGCATTCGCCGAGGGTTTCCTGCGGACGATCGAACTGAGCGCGCTCAGCGCCCTCTTCGCCCTGATCCTGGGCGTCGTGCTGGCGGCCTTCCGGGTCTCGCCCGTCCCGGTGCTCCGAATATTCGGCACCGCCTGGGTGACGATCTTCCGCAACACCCCGCTGACCCTGCTGTTCTTCGCGGTGACCTTCGTACTGCCGCCGCTGGACGTGCACTTCAGCAGCTTCACGCTCGCGGTGATCGCGCTCAGCGCCTACACCGGCAGCTTCGTCTGCGAGGTACTGCGGGCCGGCATCAACACCGTGCCGATCGGCCAGGCCGAGGCGGCCCGCTCGCTCGGCATGGGCTTCGGCCAGACCCTCCGGCTGGTGGTGCTGCCGCAGGCGGCCCGCTCGGTGATCGCCCCGATGGGTTCGGTGTTCATCGCCCTGCCCCGCAACTCGGCCATCGCCGGCGCCTTCAACGTGCCTGAGCTGTTCAGCTTCCAGAAGGTCCTGTCCGAGGAGGCATACGACATCTTCGCCATCTTCTTCTGGATCGCGCTCGCCTACCTGGCGATCAGCTTCAGCATCAACGCCGTGTTCTCCACCCTGGAGCGTCGTGTGGCGGTGGCCCGATGAGCACCCGCGCCGCCTCCGTCCTGTACGACGTCCCCGGCCCCCGGGCCCGGGTCCGCAACCTGATCCTCGGTCTGCTCGGCCTGGCCGGCATCGCCGGCCTGATCTGGTACGTCGTCGTCCGTCTCTCCGACGCCGGGCAGTTCGACGCCATGCTCTGGTCGCCGTTCGAGTACACGGCCGTCCAGCAGCGCATCCTCGACGGCGCGCTGTCCACCCTGGAGGCCTTCGGCCTGGCCGCGGTCGGCTCGCTGGTCCTCGGCTCGCTGCTCGCCGCCGGCCGGCTCTCCGACCACTTCCCGGTGCGCGTCGCCAGCAATGTGGTGGTCCAGTTCTTCCGGGCCATGCCGCTGGTCATCATGATCTTCGCGCTGTACCGCGCGGCGTTCGGCGCCCAGCCGATGTGGGCGCTGGTGATCGGTCTGACCCTCTACAACGGGGCCGTGCAGGCGGAGATCATCCGCTCCGGCATCAACGCCGTCCCCCGCGGCCAGGCCGAGGCGGCCTACGCCCTGGGCCTGCGCAAGACCCAGGTGATGGGCATCGTGCTGGTGCCGCAGGCCGTCCGCTCGATGCTCCCGGCGATCATCGGTCAGCTGGTGGTCACCCTCAAGGACACCTCGCTCGGCTACATCATCACCTACCCCGAGCTGCTGTGGCAGATGAAGCTCATCGCCTCCAACTCGGACGGCTACCCGTACATCCCGGTGGTCCTGATCGGCACCCCGATCTACATCGCGATGTGCCTCGCCCTCACCGCCCTCGCCCGGTGGATCGAGTCCCGCGGCCGCCGCGGCGCGAGCCGCCGCAGCACAACCGCTGCTTGACGGACACCCAGGTGATCTGTTGCATTGCTCTTCGTGACACCACCTGGGACCTCCCACCCGGCAGCTGACGAAACGGCCGCCGGCACCGCCGGCCAGAAGGCCCCGACATGGATCCAGTGATCATCGTCGGGGCCGGGCCGGTCGGTCTCGCCCTCGCCCTCGCCCTGGCCCGCAGCGAAGTTCCCAGCGTGGTCCTCGACGAGGGCACCGGCGTCTGCCCCGAGAGCCCCCGCACCGTCGTCCTCGGCTCCGACACCGCCGCCTTCCTCGCCCGCATCGGCTACACCCGGGTCGGCTCCGACGCCGCCCGCTGGGACGCCTTCACCGTCTGGCGCCGCCGCGCCGAGGTACTGCGGCTGCCGCTGGACGACGAGCCGGTCCTGCACCTCGCCCAGCACCGCCTCCAGCGCGGCCTGCGCGACGCCGCCACCGCCACCCCGCTGATCCGCCTCCTCCCGCGGCACCGGGTGGTCGAACTCGCCCAGGACCGCGACGGCGTGACGGTCCGCACCACCTCCGCCGACGGCGAGACCAGCTGGCGCGGCAGCCACCTGGTCGGCTGCGACGGTGCCCGCTCCACCGTCCGCAAACTCCTCAAGGTCCGCTTCCCCGGCCGTCCCGCCGTCGACCGGCACGCCGTCGCCACCGTCCGCGTCGACCTGCCCTTCCCCGGCGAGGCCCGGCTGCACCGCGAACCCCCGTGGCGCGGCGACCGCGAAGCCTCCGCCCGCCCGCTGCCCGACGGCGTGTGGCGACTCGACTGGCGGCTGCCCCCCGGCCGGCCCCAGCCCACCGAACCCGTCGACCCGCACGCCACCTGGCCGGGCATCGTCACCGGCGACACCCTGCTCACCCGGGTCACCTCCGCGCTCACCGGCTGGTGCGGCGAACTCCCCCCGCACCAACTGCTCGCCGCCGCCGACCACACCTACCAGCAGCGCCTGGCCGGCCGCTTCCGCACCGGCCGCTGCTTCCTGGCCGGCGACGCCGCCCACCTGCACGGCGCGCTCGGCATGCAGAACCTCGCCGACGGCCTGCGCGACGCCGACAACCTCGCCTGGCGGCTCGCCCTCGCCTGGCACCTGCCGCCCGGCGGCTCCCCCGCCGACAGCGCCCTGCTCGACGGCTACGAGACCGAACGCCGCGGCGCGGTCGGCGCCCGCCTGCGCGCCGTCGACCAGACCATGCCGCTGCTCCGCCCGCTGCGCGGCTGGGCCCAGACCCGGCGCGCGCTGATCTCCGGCTCCTTCCGCAAGAACGCTCCGCTGCTCGCCGACGGCCAGCTCGGCACCGGCCGCTTCGGCGGCGCCCCCGCCTACCCGGCGACACCCTCCGGCGTCGCCGTCCGCCTCCCCGAGCAGCGTGGCACCGGCCGCGGCACCTCACTCACCGAACAGCTCGCCCCGACCGCCCCCGGCGTCCAGGTTCCCGACCTGCCCGTGGTCACCGCCGACGGCACCGCCGACACCCTCCGGGCCCGCCTCGGCACCGCGTTCCTGCTCCTCCTGGTCGCCCCCGGCACCACCGTGTGGTCCGCCGAGCACTGGCTCGGCACCGGCCTGATGCCCCGCCTCACCGAACTGGCCGACGCCCTGCCCGTCCCCACCGAGGTCCTGGTCACCGACGCCTACCCGGGCGCCACCCCCCACACCGTCCTCCTCATCCGCCCCGACGGCCACCTCCTCGGCACCACCCCCGGCCTCCACCCCGAAACCCTCCACACCCTCACCGCGCCCTTCCAGGGCGAGCACCACCAGGGCGAGCACCACCAGGGAGGGCACCACCAGGGGCGCGGGGAACTGCGCGAATCGGAAGACGCTCAACCGTGAGGTCGCAACGCAGGACAATGACTTGCACGCGGGCGCGCCCTACCGGTCACGCCTACCGCGCGAACTCCGTCGCACGCGACTCTCGCACCACCGTGATCCGAATCTGCCCCGGGTACGTCAGTTCCTCCCGCACCTGCCGAGCCACGTCCCGCGCGATCTCCTGAGCGCGCACGTCGTCCACCTTCTCCGGCTGCACCATCACCCGGACTTCCCGCCCGGCCTGCATCGCGTAGACCTTGGTGACGCCGTCGTGCGCCCGGGCGATCTCCTCCAGCCGCTCCAGCCGCCGAACGTACGCCTCCACGGACTCCTTCCGCGCGCCGGGACGCCCGGCCGAGCAGGCGTCCGCGGCCTGGGTGAGCACCGCCTCGACGGTTTTCGCCTCGACCTCGCCGTGGTGGGCCGCTATCGCGTGGACGACCTCCGCCGACTCCCCGTGCCGCCGGGCGAATTCCGCGCCGATCAGGGCGTGGCTGCCGGCCACCTCGTGGCTGAGTGCCTTGCCGATGTCGTGCAGCAGCGCCGCCCGCCGTACGGGCTCGGGGTCGACGCCGAGTTCGGCGGCCATCATCCCGGCCAGGTGCGCGGACTCCACCAGGTGCCCGAGCACGTTCTGCCCGTAGGAGGTGCGGTACCGCAACGTCCCGAGGGTGCGCACCAGTTCGGGCGCCATCTCGCCGACGGTGCCGATACCGACGGTGAGCAGCGCGTCCTCCCCGGCCCGGATGCACAGCCGTTCGACCTCGCTGCGGCTGCGCTCGTGCGTCTCCTCGATCCGCGCGGGGTGGATCCGCCCGTCGGTGAGCAGCGACTCCAGGGTGAGCCGGGCGCTCTCCCGCCGGACCGGGTCGAAGCAGGAGAGCTGGACCAGCCCGGGGGTGTCGTCGACGATCAGGTTGACGCCGGTGACGGCTTCGAAGGCCCGGATGTTGCGGCCTTCCCGGCCGATCACCCGGCCCTTCATGTCCTCGCTGGGCAGCCGGAGCGTGGTGACCACGGTCTCGGCGGTGTGTTCGGCGGCCAGCCGCTGGACGGACGAGGCGATGATCTCGCGGGCCCGGCCCTCGCCCTCGACGACGGCCTGCCGTTCGATCTCCCGGACGGTCAGCGCGGCTTCCCGGCGGGCCTCGGCCTCGGCGCCGCGGACCACTTCGTCGCGGGCCTGGGCGGACGTCAGCCCCGCGGTGCGTTCCAGCAGCAGCCGGCTTTCGGTGTCCCGTTCGGCGAGTTCGCCGCGCACCCGCTCGGACTCGGTGGCGCGGGTGGCGAGTTCGTCCTCGTGCTGGTGCAGGCGGTGGAGTTCGGCGGTCAACCGCTCCTCGCGGCGATCGAGTTCGGCGCGGCGCTGCCGGAGCATCCGGAAGCCGACGGCCAGCACCAGGCCGAGCGCGACGATCAGTAGGCCCGCAACCAGCAGCAGGGAGGACCCGCTTCCGGTGTCCTGAGCGATCCCCATCCGGCCACTCCCCGTCCTGCGCGCGGCCGCTGAGATGACCTCCGCGATCGTCCAGCCACTGAGTGCGAGGCTAGGCCGAGGTTACGAAACGGTCAAGATGCGATCGAGAATTGGCTCCGATGATCCGATCAGCAGTCATCATGTCCTCCCGCCGAACAGCGCCGAACAGCGCGGAACGGCACCGGCCAGCGCCGAACGGCACCGGCCGAGACTCCGCGCTACCAGTCCTCGCCCTCCTCCGCCGGCTCCGCGTCCAGCGCCTCCCGGACCACCCGGTACGCCAGGCCCTCCGAGTAGCCGCGCCGGGCCAGCACCCCGACCAGCCGGCGCATCCGCACCTCCCGGTCCAGCCCGGCGGTGGAGCGCAACTTCCGTGCCACCAGCGCCCGGGCGGCCTCCGACTCGTCCTCGGCATCGACCTGCAGCAGTGCCTGCTCCGCGGTCTCGCCGGTGACGCCCTTGGTGCGCAACTCCTGGGCCAGCGCCCGCCGGGACAGTCCGCGCACCGCGTGCCGGGACTCCACCCACGCCTCGGCGAAGGCGGCGTCGTCGATCAGCCCGACCTCCTCCAGCCGGGACAGCACCTGCTCCGCGACCTCGTCCGGGATCTCCTTGCGGCGCAGCGCATCGGCCAGCTGCTTGCGGGACTTGGCGGCCCCGGTGAGCAGTCGCAGGCAGATGTCCCGGGCCCGCTCCGCCGGATCCCCCTGCTCGGCGGCAGCCCCCTGCCCACGCCGCTTCCCCCGCGCGCCCGCCTCGCCCGCCGGACGCTCCGGACCCTCCGAACGCTCCGAATCCTTCGAACGCTCGGACTTCGCCCGCCGCTTCGGCCGCGGCTGCTCCTCCGCCGGTGCCGCGACCGGCAGTTCACCCAGCGCGCTGCGCCGCCGACGCCGCCCCCCGGCCAGCTCGGACGCCCGCATCAGCCCGGGCAGCTCCCCCACCGCGGGCGACTCGCCCGAAGGCGGATCTCCCGCCGCAGGCGGCTCTTCGGCGACCGCCGCGAACCAGTCGGGCGGGCCGGAAGGATCGTCGTCCTCCGCGACCGCCGCGAACCAGTCCGGCGGGCCGGATGCGTCGTTCTGCTCGTCCGCCCATACGCCCGCACCGGGCTCGTCCTCGGACGGGCCCGGTGCCGGGTGGTCGGCGTCATGCCGGTGTGTCAACGGTTCAGCCCTTGGCGGCGGCCGCCGTCTTCTTGGCGGCCGCCTTGGCGGGGGCGGCCGCGGCCGGGATCTCCACCGCGGGGGCGTCGCCCTCGCCGTCGGCCGGCTTCGGGCCGATGCCGAGCTTGCCCTTGATCTTGGCTTCGATCTCGTCGGCCAGCTGCGGGTTGTCGCGCAGGAAGTTGCGGGCGTTCTCCTTGCCCTGGCCGAGCTGGTCGCCCTCGTAGGTGTACCAGGCGCCGGACTTCCGGATGAAGCCGTGCTCCACGCCCATGTCGATCAGGCCGCCCTCGCGGCTGATGCCCACGCCGTAGAGGATGTCGAACTCGGCCTGCTTGAACGGCGCGGCGACCTTGTTCTTGACGACCTTGACGCGGGTGCGGTTGCCGACCGCCTCGGTGCCGTCCTTCAGGGTCTCGATGCGCCG
Organism: Kitasatospora sp. NPDC004614; assembly: GCF_042873675.1. Taxonomy (NCBI): domain Bacteria; kingdom Bacillati; phylum Actinomycetota; class Actinomycetes; order Kitasatosporales; family Streptomycetaceae; genus Kitasatospora; species Kitasatospora sp. NPDC004614. The sequence goes on along the minus strand of NZ_JBIALR010000018.1, from coordinate 31,528 downwards.
GATGTCGAGGCGGACCGAGGCGTAGAACTTCAGCGCCCGGCCACCGGTGGTGGTCTCGGGGGAGCCGAACATCACACCGATCTTCTCGCGCAGCTGGTTGATGAAGATCGCGGTGGTGTTCGACTGGTTCAGCGCACCGGCGATCTTGCGCAGCGCCTGGCTCATCAGACGGGCCTGGAGGCCGACGTGCGAGTCGCCCATCTCGCCCTCGATCTCGGCGCGCGGGACCAGCGCGGCCACCGAGTCGATGATCACCAGGTCGATCGCGCCGGAGCGGATCAGCATGTCGGTGATCTCCAGCGCCTGCTCACCGGTGTCCGGCTGGCTGACCAGCAGGGCATCGGTGTCTACGCCGAGCTTCTTGGCGTACTCGGGGTCGAGCGCGTGCTCGGCGTCGACGAAGGCGACGGTGCCGCCGGCCTTCTGGGCGTTGGCGGCCAGGTGCAGGGTCAGGGTGGTCTTGCCGGAGGACTCGGGGCCGTAGATCTCGACCACTCGGCCGCGAGGGATGCCGCCCACGCCCAGCGCCACGTCGAGCGCGGTGGACCCGGTGGAGATCACCTCGACCGGCTCGTTCGCCTTCTCGCCGAGGCGCATCACCGAGCCCTTGCCGAACTGCCGTTCGATCTGGGCGAGTGCGGCCTCCAGGGCCTTCTCGCGATCCGTTCCTGCCATGGCTTCCACCCTCGGGTTCTGTCCGTTGCGCTTCATCGTCATCGACGCTAGCGCGTCCCACCGACAAACGGCCCAGATCGGGCTCGGCCTGTGGAAAACTCTGCGCCGAAGCGTACAAAGAACACACGTTCGAATCCAGTCGAAGGTCACCCGACACACCGCGGCCCCGCCCCCCGAACCTCCGGGGACGGGGCCGCGACAGCGCACCGGCCGCTGCTTATCCGTGCTGGCCGGAGTCCGTCGGCGTGCCGCTCTGCTGGCCGGCGAACCGCCAGTCGCCGACGCCCTCGGTGGGCCGCGTCTGCACCCCGTTCACCTGGTACTGGGAGTCCGCGGGGCTGTTCCCGGTCTGCGGCGCGCCACTGGCGCCCTGGCCCGGCTGGCACCCGTCCCCCTTGGCGGGCGCCGGGCCGACGATCGACAGGGTGACCGTGTTCTGCGGCACGCCGGGCGTGCCCGCCCCGTCGAAGACGCTCAGCTGGACGCTCCTCGTCTGCTGCCCAGCAGTCTTCCCGGGCGCCGGGATGCCGGCCAGCGTGTCGCGCTTCTGCCGCGCCCCGTCGACGGTCGAGTACAGGTCGATGATGTCATCGGTGGAGCTCCAGGACTTCTGGACGGACGCCTCCGTCGGCTTCTCGAGCGACGGGTCCGCGGCGTGGCGCTCCTGCCAGATCGCCACCGCCTGCTCATACGCCTTCTCCTTCGGGGCGAGCGGCCAGTGCGACTTCCAGACCTGCCACTTCTTGCCCTCGGTGGTGCCCTCCGTGACCATCTGCCGCTGGGGCTTGAGCGGGTCCCGCCCGTCGGCCTGCGGCTTCGCCGACGCTCCCGCGCAGTCGCCGGCGGCGGCCTGGACCGCCTGCGCGTTCGAACCGTTCCCGCCGAAGCCGTACAGGCCCGCGGCCGTGCCGCCGCCCAGCGCCACCACCGAGGCCAGCGTGAGCGCGCCGAGCATCGTGCGGCGCCGGCGCCGGATCCGCCGTCCGCCGTCCAGGATGCCGTCGACCGGCACCGGGCCGATCGTCACGGCCTCCGCTGCCGCCGCGAGCCCCAGCTCGACCGGCTGGTCCCCACCGACCTCGGGCATTCCGTTCTCCCCCGCAGTCATACCGCACCTCCCACACGCGTCATGTCCGTCAGTTCCTTCAGCCCCGCGGTCGCCCGCAGTTTCGCTATCCCCTTGGCCGCGTGGCTGCGCACGGCCCCCGTCGAGCAGCCCATGGCGGCGGCCGCCTGGCTGTCGGTCAGGTCTTCCCAGTGCCGGAGCACCACGGCCTCGCGCTGCCGGGGCGGCAGTGCGGCGAGTGCCGTCAGCAGCACCCGGCGCTGGTCGGAGCGGGCGTACCCGTCCTCGGTCCCGGCGGTGTCCGGCACGGCGTCGACGAGCACTTCCGGTGCACGGCGCCGGAAGCGGCGGGCGTGCTGGTTGATCATGATCCGACGCACGTAGCTGTGCGCGTCGTCGGCACGGCGCACCTTCGACCAGGCCGCGCAGGTCCGCTCCGCCGCCGATTGCGCGAGGTCCTCGGCCGCGTGCTGGTCACCGGTCAGCAGGTACGCCGTCCGCAGCAGCCAGGGCCAGGCGCCGACGATGAACGCCCGGAACTCCTCGTCCGGACCGATCTGTTTGTCGCCCATGAACACCTCCTCGCCCATCAAGAGCCCAGCGGTGGGGCAAACCGCTTACTCATGCGACGACCGACCTGCCGGACGTCTCCGGACGGCAGGTCGGTCGTGGTGCGGGGTGCGGGTGGTCAGACCTCGGAGCGGCGCTCCTCCGGCTCCGCGCCGGCGTCGGCCGGCCCGCCGCTCACCATCTGCCGCAGTCGCCGCACGGCCTCCCGTCGCCGCTGGCGGCGCTCCTCGCCGCGGTCGATCCGCGGGTCGTCCTCGACCTCGTAGCGCCGCACGTAGGTGCCGACGAAGCCCTGCAGGGTGGCGGCGGCGGGGATGGCGATCAGTGCGCCGACCGCGCCGAGCAGCGCGGCGCCGGCGATCACCGCGCCGAAGGCGACGGCGGGGTGGACGTCGACGGTCTTGGCGGTGATCCGCGGGTGCAGCAGGTAGTTCTCGATCTGCTGGTAGACGATCACGAAGCCGAGCACCCACACGGCGTCCACCGGCTGGCCGGTGAGCGCGACCAGGACGGGCAGCGCGCCCGCCAGGTAGGTGCCGATGGTGGGGACGAACTGCGACATGACGCCGACCCAGACGCTGAGCGCGGCCGCGTACGGCAGTCCGATGATCGTGAAGAACGCCCAGTGCCCGAGGGTGGAGACCAGCGCCAGCACCGCCCGGGAGTACAGGTAGCCGCCGGTCTTGGCGAGCGCGATCTCCCAGGCGCGCAGCACCTCGGCCTGCTTGGTGGGCGGCAGCATCGAGCAGACGGTGCGCCGCACCCGGGGGCCTTCGGCGGTGAAGTAGAAGGTGAACAGGCCGACGGTGAAGGCCTGGAAGAGCCCGCCGACCACGGTGCCGGTGACGCCCCAGACGTTGTCGGCGGCCTGCTGGGCGTACTTCTCGATGGTGCCGGAGTCCTTGAGCACCTGGTGCTGGAGCTGGTCGAGGGACAGCTCGGTGTGGAAGGTGTGGTTGATCCAGTCGATCAGGTCGTGCAGCATCTGCGGCAGCTTCCCCGCGACCTGGGTGACCTGGTCGACCATCAGGGTGCCGAGCGCGGTGAGGAAGCCGGCGACGGCCAGGCCGACGCCGATGAACACCAGGAAGGTGCCGACGCCGCGGCGCACGCCGCGGGCGGCCATCCGGTCGACGGCGGGTTCCATCGCGAGCGACAGGAAGAACGCGACCAGCAGCATCACGAACAGGTTGATCAGCTGGTGGAAGGCCCAGTCGGCGAGCTGGAACAGGCCGACGCCCACCAGTGCGAGCAGCATCGCCTTGGGCAGCCAGCGCGGCATCGCACCGCTGCCGGCGCCACCGCGGCGCAGCCGGTGGCCGGTGGGGTCGGCGGTGTCGCCGCCGCTCTGTGCGCCCGGCGGGGCGCTCACGGGGAGGTGTTCGTCGGAAAGCTGGTCGGGGGTCTCTGCACTGCTGGCCACCGACCAAGTCTCACCCAACGGCCGGAGAATCGGGTCACCGCAGCTGTGCGGACACTCCCTGGGTGACGCAGACCACTCGCCACACGTCCTTGGCCTCCCAGCCGGCGTCCAGTGCCTGGCGGACGGTGCGGCCGTCGAGTTCGGCCATCACGTGGTCCTGGGCGAAGGACTCCGCGTACGCCTCGCCGAAGTGCAGGTGCATCCGTCGCCAGAATTCGGTCAGCCTCATGCGCCCAGTATCCGGTACCGGCAGGTCAGTGCGGCAGGGCGAGGATGCCGGAACCGTAGTAGTCGCGGTTCTCGCAGCCGACCGGCAGGGTCTGCACGCAGTTGCCGTCGGCGGCCCGGGTGAGCGCGGCGGTGATCCGGTCGGGGTCCCAGTCGGGGTGTTGGGCGGCGACCACGGCGACGGCGCCGGTGACGTGGGCGGCGGACATCGAGGTGCCGGCCAGGGCGGCGTACTTGCCGCCGGGCCAGTCGGAGATGACGGCGCCGTCGGTGCCGCCGTCCGGGTCGCCGCCGGGTGCGGTGAGGGAGATCCGGCCCCGGCCGTAGTTGCTGTAGGAGGCGGGCAAGCCGTTGCGGTCGACGGCGCCGACGGTGACCACGCCGGGCAGTTCGCCGGGCAGCCGGATGCATTCGGTGCCGAGTTCGCGGTCCTGCGGGGGGCCGCCGGTGCGGTCGTTGGGGCTGCGGTGGTCGGGCCGGGTGGCGGCGAGGTCCTGGGCGTCGTTGCCGGCCGAGGCGACCACCACGGCGCCCTTGCGCTGGGCGTAGGCGACGGCGCGGCCGACGGCGGCGATCAGCGCGGCCTGGTCGGCGTCCTCGGGGCAGTTGTACTTCCACGGGTCGGCGAAGTAGCTGTCGTTGATGGCGCGGGCGCCGTGGTCGGTGGCCCAGAGCATGCCGCAGACGATGTTCTCCGCGTAGTACTGGCCGAGCGGGCCGAGCAGCCGGACGGCGGCGATCCGCACGCCGGGGGCGACGCCGGTGACGCCGTGGCCGTCGCGGGCGGCGCCGACGATGCCGGCGACGTGGGTGCCGTGGCCGCTCTCGTTGATGGCCGGGTCGGGCCGCCAGGCGCCGCTGCGGGAGTCGGGGCGGCCGTCGGCGCAGGACGCGGAGGCGGCGGGGTCGACGGCCTCGCGCAGGTCGGGGTGGGTGTCGTCGACGCCCGAGTCGAGCACCGCGACGGTGACCTGGGACAGCTGCTGGGCGGTGGGGACGGCGCCGGTGCGGTCGGCGGAGCGGTCGGCCGGGCGGTCCAGCGGCGGGTGCAGCAGCGCGGCGTGGCCGACGGGGCGTTCGACGGCGCCGATCATGGCGAGGTTCCAGTCGCTGTGCTCGCCCGGGTCGGGGACGGTGGCGGTGCTGTCGTCCTGGGCCTCGATCGCGTCGGTGGTGCCGGCACCCGGTCCGAAGGCGGCGCCGGCCAGCGGCCGGGGCGGGGACGGCACGGGAACGGTGCGGGTGGCGCCGACCGCGGCTATCCCGGGCCGGGCGCGCAGCTTCTCGGCGAACCTGCCGTCGGCATAGGCGAGCACGGCGCCGATCTGCGGGTAGCCCTGGACGACCTGCCCGCCGGCCGCCCGGACCTGGTCGGCGGCGTGGTCGGCGCCCTGGGCGTCGGCGCGCTCGTCCAGCACCAGGTAGCTGAGGTAGCTGCTGTCGGTGCCGGTGACGTAGGGGACGGCTCCGCCGAGCAGCAGTCCGGAGAGCAGGGTGGCGCCGAGGATGCGGGCGCTGCGGCGCCGTGGGGTGCTGTCGGGGGCCTGGCTCACCTGCTCCATCGCACGCTCCGCTCGTCGGCCGGGCCGGACGCCCGAGGGGCCGGGCGTCCGGTTCCTCACGATATGAGCGATTTATACGATTTGCTGAGCGGGCTGCGGCAGACGGTGACCACCCCCTGACCTGTCAGCGCGTCGGGGCACCATGGGTGCATGGCCACCTCCGTCCCCGCCCCGTCCCCGAACCCACTGGACGGCTTCGCGCCGGCCACCCGGTCCTGGTTCACCGGCGCGTTCGCCGCCCCCACCGAGGCCCAGTCCCGGGCCTGGGCGGCGATCCGGCTGGAGACGGACGTCCTGGTGGTCGCCCCGACCGGCTCCGGCAAGACCCTGGCGGCCTTCCTGTCCGCCCTGGACCGGCTCAGCTCCACCCCGCCCCCGGCCGACCCCAAGCGCCGCTGCCGGGTGCTCTACATCTCCCCGCTGAAGGCCCTCGCGGTGGACGTCGAACGCAACCTGCGCGCCCCGCTGGCGGGCCTGCGGCAGGCCAGCGTCCGGCTCGGCCTGCCCGAGCCCGAGGTGCAGGTCGGCATCCGCTCCGGCGACACCCCCGCCGCCGACCGCCGCAAGTTCGCCACCCACCCGCCGGACATCCTGATCACCACCCCCGAGTCGCTGTTCCTGCTGCTCACCTCCGCCTCCCGGGAGGCGCTGCGCGGCATCGACACGGTGATCCTGGACGAGGTGCACGCGGTGGCCGGCACCAAGCGCGGCGCGCACCTGGCGCTCAGCCTGGAGCGACTGGACGAGCTGCTGGACCGCCCGGCCCGCCGGATCGGCCTGTCCGCCACCGTCCGCCCGGTCGAGGAGGTCGCCCGCTACCTGAGCCCGCAGCGCGGCGCGGCAATCGTCCAGCCCGGCAGCGACAAGCGTTTCGACCTGTCCGTGGTGGTGCCCGTCCCCGACCTCGCCGACCTGCCCGCCACGCCCGCCGAGGAGTCCGACCCGCAGCGGCAAAGCTCGATCTGGCCGCACGTCGAGGAGCGGATCGTCGACCTGGTGCAGGCACACCGCTCGACCATCGTGTTCGCCAACTCCCGCCGCCTCGCCGAGCGGCTGTGCAACCGGCTGAACGAGATCGCCTACGAGCGGGCCACCGGTGCCCCGCTGCCCGAGTCGCACGCCCCCGCCGAGCTGATGGGCGGCTCCGGCGCCGCCGCCGGCGCCCCGCCGCTGCTGGCCCGGGCGCACCACGGCTCGGTGTCCAAGGAGCAGCGCGCCCTGGTCGAGGAGGAGCTGAAGGCCGGCCGGCTGCCCGCCGTGGTCGCCACCTCCAGCCTGGAACTGGGCATCGACATGGGCGCCGTCGACCTGGTGGTGCAGGTCGAGTCACCGCCCTCGGTGGCCTCCGGCCTGCAGCGGGTCGGCCGGGCCGGGCACCAGGTCGGCGCGGTCTCCACCGGCGTGGTCTTCCCCAAGTACCGGGGCGACCTGGTGCAGTCCGCCGTGGTCACCGAACGGATGCGCTCCGGCGGCATCGAGGCCCTGCGGGTGCCCCGCAACCCGCTGGACGTGCTCGCCCAGCAGCTGGTCGCGACGACCGCCCTGGACACCTGGGACGTGGACGAGCTGCTCGCGCTCTGCCGCCGCGCCGCCCCGTTCGCCACCCTCCCGCAGTCCGCGTTCGACGGCGTCCTCGACATGCTGGCCGGCCGCTACCCGTCCGACGCCTTCGCCGAGCTGCGCCCCCGCCTGGTCTGGGACCGCGTCGCCGGCACCGTCACCGGCCGCCCAGGCGCCCAGCGCCTCGCCGTCACCTCCGGCGGCACCATCCCCGACCGCGGCCTGTTCGGCGTCTTCATCGCCGGCGCAGACCCGAAGAAGGGCGGCGGCCGGGTCGGAGAGCTCGACGAGGAGATGGTCTACGAGTCCCGGGTCGGCGACGTGTTCACCCTCGGCACCACCTCCTGGCGGATCGAGGAGATCACCCACGACAAGGTGCTGGTCACCCCCGCCCCCGGCATCCCCGGCCGGCTGCCGTTCTGGAAGGGCGACTCGCTCGGCCGCCCGCTCGAACTCGGCCGCGCCGTGGGCGCGTTCGTCCGCGAGGTCGGCGCGATGGAGCCCGCCGCCGCCACCGCCCGGCTCCGCGAGGCCGGCCTGGACGACTGGGCGTCCGGCAACCTGCTCGCCTACCTCGCCGAACAGCGCGAGTCCTGCGGCCACCTGCCCGACGACCGCACCATCGTGGTGGAACGCTTCCGCGACGAGCTCGGCGACTGGCGCATCATCATCCACTCCCCCTTCGGCGCCCAGGTGCACGCCCCGTGGGCGCTGGCCATCGGCGCCCGCCTGCGGGAGAAGCACGGCCTCGACCCGCAGGTGATGCACGGCGACGACGGCATCGTGCTGCGCCTGCCCGACGCCGACCTGCTGGCCGACTTCCCCTCCGGCATCGCGGCGCCGCCCGCCGACGAGGCCCCGGTCGGCGCCGACGCCGCCGTCTTCGACTCCGGCGACATCGAACAGCTCGTCACCGACCAGGTCGGCGGCTCCGCCCTGTTCGCCGCCCGCTTCCGCGAGTGCGCCGGCCGCGCCCTGCTGCTGCCCCGCCGCAACCCCGGCAAGCGCACCCCGCTCTGGCAGCAGCGCCAGCGCGCCTCCCAACTCCTCGAGGTCGCCGCCGAGTACGGCTCCTTCCCGATCGTGCTGGAAGCCGTCCGCGAATGCCTGCAGGACGTCTTCGACGTCCCCGGCCTGGTCGAGCTGATGCGCGACCTGGAGTCCCGCGCCGTCCGCCTGGTCGAGGTCACCACCCCCGAACCGTCTCCGTTCGCCCGCTCCCTGCTGTTCGGCTACGTCGCCCAGTTCCTGTACGAGGGCGACTCCCCGATCGCCGAACGCCGCGCCGCCGCCCTCTCGCTGGACTCCCGGCTGCTGTCCGAACTGCTCGGCCAGGCCGAACTGCGCGAACTGCTCGACCCGAAGGTGCTCGCCGACCTGGAGGCCGAACTCCAGCGCCGCACCCCCGAGCGCCGGATCAAGGACGCCGAGGGCGTCGCCGACGCCCTGCGCCTGCTCGGCCCGCTCGGCGAGGACGAACTCACCGAACGCGGCGCCGAACCGCTCTGGGCCCTGGAACTCGAAGCCGCCCGCCGGGTCATCCAGGTCCGGATCGGCGGCCACCTGCGCTGGTCCGCCATCGAGGATGCCGGCCGCCTCCGCGACGCCCTCGGCACCCCACTGCCGGTCGGTGTCCCCGAAGCCTTCACCGAGCCCGTCAAGGACCCGCTCGGCGACCTGCTGGCCCGCTACGCCCGCACCCACGGCCCGTTCACCGCCCACGAGGCCGCCGAACGCTTCGGCCTCGGCAGCGCCGTCGTCACCGGCACCCTGCACCGCCTGACCGCCGCCGGCCGCCTGGTCCAGGGCGAGTTCAGGCCCGAAGCCACCGGCACCAGCACCACCCCCGAATGGTGCGACGCCGACGTCCTGCGCCGCCTGCGCCGCCGCTCGCTCGCCGCCCTCCGCCACGAGGTCGAAGCCGTCCCCCCGAAGGCCCTGGCCGCGTTCCTCCCCCAGTGGCAGCACCTCGCCGGGCACCGCCTGCGCGGCGCCGACGGCCTCTACCGGGTCGTCGAACAGCTCCAGGGCACCGCCCTGCCCGCCTCCGCCCTCGAGAAGCTCGTCCTGCCCGCCCGCCTCACCGACTACTCCCCCGGCCTGCTGGACGAACTGATGGCCGCCGGCGAGATCGGCTGGTCCGGCGCGGGCGCACTGCCCGGCAAGGACGGCTGGATCAGCCTCCACCTGCCCGAGAACGCCCACCTGCTGCGCCCCGAACCCCTGCCGCTCACCCCCGGCCCCGTCCACACCGCCCTGCTGGAGGCGCTCACCGGCGGCTACGGCGCGTTCTTCCGGCAGCTCGCCGAACGCGTCCCCGACACCCCGGACGCCGAGATCGTCGAAGCCCTCTGGGACTTGGTCTGGGCCGGCTACGTCACCAACGACACCCTGGCCCCCCTGCGCAACCTGCTCGGCTCCGGCCGCACCGCCGGCGCCACCGCCCACCGGGCGCCCCGCTCCACCCCGCGCGGCCGCTACGGCGGCGCGGGCCGCGGCCTGGCCCGCCCCAGCTCCCGCTCCGGCCCGCCGACGGCCGCCGGCCGCTGGTCCCTGCTGCCGTCCTTCGGCGGCGACCCGACCGTACGGGCCGCCGCCCAGGCCCAGGCCCTGCTGGACCGCCACGGCATCCTCACCCGCGGCACCGTCACCGCCGAACGCGTCCCCGGCGGCTTCGCCGGCGTCTACCGCGTCCTGGCCGCCTACGAGGAACGCGGCAAGGCCCGCCGCGGCTACTTCGTGGAAGGCCTAGGCGGCGCGCAGTTCGCCATGGAGGGCGCCGCGGACCGCCTGCGCTCCGTCAACTCCCGCCTGGAGCGCACCAACGGCGACTGGTCCACGAGCACACCCGCGGAGGCCCCGCAGGCAATCGCACTGGCCGCCGCCGACCCCGCCAACGCGTTCGGCGCGGCGCTGCCCTGGCCGGAACCCCCCGCGGACACCACCGGCGCCCACCGCCCCGCCCGCAAGGCCGGTTCGCTGGTCGCCCTGGTCGACGGCGAGCTGGTCCTCTACCTCGAACGAGGCGGCAAGTCACTGCTCACCTGGTCCACCGACGCCCCGACCGTCACCGCGGCCCTCACCGCCCTGTCCCAACCCCTCACCATCGAACGCGTCAACGGCCACCCCGCCCTCACCAGCCCCCTGGGCCCCCACCTGGAAACGGCCGGATTCCACCCCACACCCAAGGGCTACCGGATTCGGTGAAGCAACCAGGGGAGCGGGGAACTGCGCGACAAGCGCACACCACGTCCGCAAGGTCGCGCTCAAGTGCAAGTCACTCTCCCGCGTCGCGATCTTGCGGTTGGGTGCCTTCCGCTTCGCGCAGTTCCCCGCGCCCCCGGTTTCGCACCCGCTCGCTCTGCTCTCCCCGGTTTCGCAACGTCCGCGCGTGCACCGGAATGAGCCCCGCCCCCCACCAGCCCGCCGCAAGCATGCCGAGGGCGGCACCGCCATCTCTCGCGGTGCCGCCCGTAAGCAGCAGTATCAGACCCAGGCCCACCAGTGCTGTCGCACCCAGCAGCAGCGCTCTGCGCAACGCGGGCATTGCGCCCCTCCTTCACCCGGCGCTCCGCGAGTGCGGAACGGTCGAGGTCCGGTCAGGCCGCCACCACGTCCATCGCCGCCTTGGGCGAGATGGATCCGGACCGGTCGACGCCGGGGGCCGGCAGCGGAACCGGTTCGAGCACCGGCCTCAACAGGTCACCCTCGGAGAGGGTGGCCATCGCCGCAAGTTCGGCGAGCGACAGTTCGTCGCTGACCTCGCGCATGACCTCCGACATCCGCACGTCGAGTGCGTCGCAGATGGCGGAGAGCAACTCGGAGGACGCCTCCTTCTGACCCCGCTCGACCTCGGAGAGGTACCCGAGCGAAACCCTGGCGGCTGCCGACACCTCGCGGAGTGTGCGGCCCTGGCGCTGGCGCTGCCGACGCAGCACATCGCCAAGCAGGCGACGGAGCAGAATCATCGGTGCCTCCCTCCTCGGACTGCGGATCGAGATGTCACGACCCCACCGTACCGCCTTGTCCGTGTCCCGTGCGGGGACCGGGGTCGTGTTCACTCTGGGCTGCAAGGCGTCCCCTCCCCTGTTCTTCCCCTTCCGGGCCGTCGAACCACCCGTGACGGGCAGATGTCCGGCTCCGGACGCCCGGTCGAATCCTGGTCGACGCGGGGGCGGTCCGACCGGGTTCGGCCCGGCCGGAGCATCCGGTGTAACACGTTCCTCCATCGGCTGCTGCGGGTTCACGGGTTTCGGCCCGCCCCGGCCCGGCTGCCGGTGATGGTCAGCCGTTGGCGTCGGGCCCGGTCAGCCGGCGCAGCAGCAGATCGAGCGCGGCGTCCACCGACTGGTGCCGGATTGTGTCACGCCCACCCGACAACCGGAGCGGCAGTGCTTCTGTTCCCCGCGCTCCGGCGAGGCCCACGTACACGGTGCCGACGGGCTGTCCGTCCTGCGGGTCGGGCCCGGCGACGCCGGTGGTGGCCAGGGCCCAGTCGGCGCCGAGCAGGTGCCGTGCCCCCTCGGCCATCTGCCGGGCCACCACGGGGTGGACCGGTCCGTACACGTCCAGCAGGCCTTCGTCCACGCCGAGCACGGAGGCCTTCAGGTCGGTGGCGTACGCGGTGACCGAGCCCCGGAACACCGCGGAGGCGCCGGGGACGTCGACCAGGGTGGCGGCCAGCAGGCCGCCGGTGAGCGACTCGGCGACGGCCAGGGTGGCGCCGTCGGCCCCCAGCGCCGCGAGCAGGCGGGCGGCGAGGTCACTCACCGCGGCGCTCCCGGGCGATGCCCTCGCGGCGCAGCCGGACCGCCTGGACCACGTAGTCGAGGCCGGTGCCGACGGTGAGGACGACGGCGATCGCCATCATCACCGCGCGGCCGGTGGCCAGCGGGCCGGTGAGCACCAGGACGTACATGCCGACGGCGATGCCCTGGGCGAGGGTCTTGAGCTTCCCGCCGCGGCTGGCCGGGATGACCGCGTAGCGGATCACCCAGAACCGCATCAGGGTGATGCCGAGTTCGCGGGCCAGGATCACGGCGGTGACCCACCAGGGCAGGTCGCCGAGGATCGACAGGCCGATCAGGCCGGCGCCCATGATCGCCTTGTCGGCGATTGGGTCGGCGATCCGGCCGAAGTCGGTGATCAGGCCCTTGCTGCGGGCCAGCGCCCCGTCGAACACGTCGGTGATCATGGCGACGGCGAACGCCGCCCAGGCGAACGCCCGCCACTTGGGGTCGTGCCCGCCGTCGGCGAACATCAGCGCCACGAAGACCGGGACCAGCAGCAGCCGGAACATCGTCAGGACGTTGGCGATGTTCCACAGGCCGGGCTGCGGCGGCGGGACGGCGGCCGGGGTCGGCCGGGTCTCGGCCGGGGCCCCCGGCCCCTTGGTCATACGTCGGCTCCGAGCTGCGTGATCGCCTCGGCGACCAGGTCGACGCCCTCGGTGCCGACCACGGTGGCCCGGTAGAACTGCCCGATCTCGGCGTCGTCGGCGCCGAGCAGGGTGGTCAGGCCGTCGGTCTCGGGGGCCTGGTGGACGGCGCGGCCCTCGACGACACCGTCCTCGATCGACTCGACCAGCACGGTGACCTCGCTGCCGACGCGCTGTTCGGCGCGCTGCGCGGTGAGTTCCTCGGCGAGCTTGGAGAGCCGGGTGACGCGGTCGTCGACCACGTCCTGGTCGAGCTTGCCGTCGTAGCCGGCGGCCTCGGTGCCGTCCTCGTCGGAGTAGCCGAAGACGCCGATGGCGTCCAGGCCGGCGTGCGTGATGAACCGTTCCAGCTCGGCGAAGTCCTCCTCGGTCTCGCCGGGGAAGCCGACGATGAAGTTGGAGCGGGCGCCGGCCTCGGGGGCCTTGGCGCGGATCGACTCCAGCAGGCCGAGGAACTGCTCGGTGGAGCCGAAGCGGCGCATCCGGCGCAGCACGGCGGGCGCGGAGTGCTGGAAGGACAGGTCGAAGTACGGCATGACCTTGTCGGTTCCGGTCATCACGTCGATCAGGCCGGGGCGCATCTCGGCGGGCTGCAGGTAGCTGACCCGGACCCGCTCGATGCCCTCGACGGCGGCGATCTCGCTGAGCAGGGTCTCCAGCAGCCGGATGTCGCCGAGGTCCTTGCCGTACGAGGTGTTGTTCTCGGAGACCAGCACGACCTCGCGCACGCCCTGACCGGCCAGCCAGACGGCCTCGTTCAGCACGTCGCTGGGGCGGCGGGAGATGAAGGAGCCGCGGAAGGCGGGGATGGCGCAGAACGAGCAGCGGCGGTCGCAGCCGGAGGCCAGCTTGATCGAGGCGACCGGGGCGTCGTCCAGGCGCTTGCGCAGGGTGCGCGGGCCGGAGGCGGGGGCGAGGCCCTCGGGGAGGTCCTCGGGGGTGCCGTGGCCGGGCAGCGCGACCTCGGCGGCGGCGGCCTGGCGTTCGACGGGGGTGAGCGGGAGCAGCTTGCGGCGGTCGCGGGGCGTGTGGGCCTCGACGTGGCCGCCGGAGAGGATGGTGTTCAGGCGGGTGGAGATGTCGGCGTAGTCGTCGAAGCCGAGGACGCCGTCGGCCTCGGGGAGGGCGTCGGCGAGTTCCTTGCCGTAGCGCTCGGCCATGCAGCCGACGGCGACCACGGCCTGGGTACGGCCGTGGCCCTTGAGGTCGTTGGCTTCGAGCAGGGCGTCGACGGAGTCCTTCTTGGCGGCCTCGACGAACCCGCAGGTGTTGACGACGGCGACATCGGCTTCGCTGGCGTCGTCGACCAGCCGCCAGCCATCGGCCTCCAGTCGCCCGGCGAGTTCCTCGGAGTCGACCTCGTTGCGGGCGCATCCGAGCGTGACCAGGGCGACAGTGCGGGGTTCAGGCATGACGCCAAGATTAACGCGCGCCCCCCGGTGGAGTTCCCCCCGGAGGGCGCGCGATCTGTTCGGGCGGCCGGATCAGCCCGCCTGCGGGTCGCCCGGGGTGTACGTGAGGTGCACCACCTGGCCGTCCTGACCGGCCGGACCGAGGTCCTTGCCGTTGACGAACAGGTGCACGGCCCCGGCGTTGCCGATCACCAGAGTGATCTTCTTCGGGTCGGTGAAGGTCTGGTCCTGGCCGGCTTCCAGGTTGTTGGAGAACAGCGACTTGCCGCTGCTGTCCTTGGCGGTGACCCAGCTCTTGTCCTGCCCGGCGACCAGCTTGACGGTGACCTTGTCGGCGGGGGCGGCGGCGACCGCTCCGGTGCCCGTCTCGGGGGCCGGCGGCTGCGCGGAGGCCTCCAGGGTGGCCGGGGCGGAGACGCCGGACGGCAGCGGGGCGCTGGCCGCGCCGGGGCCGTTGTCGGTGGAGGACGAGGAGCCGACCAGGTTGTAGCCGATCAGCACGACCACCGCGACGATCGCCAGGACCATCGCGGCGGTCCAGTTCGGGCGGCGGTGGTCGGTGACCTTGACCGGCCCGACGTCGAACAGCCGGGCCGCGGGCGCGGCGCCGCCGTGCTCGGCGTCGTAGCGGGCGACCAGCGCCTCGCCGTCCAGGCCGACCTCGCGGGCCAGCAGCCGCAGGTGGCCGCGGGCGTAGAAGGCGCCGCCGCAGCGGTCGAAGTCGTCGGACTCGACGGCGTGCACGATCGGCACCCGGATCCGGGTGCGGGTACTGACCTGGTCGACCGTCAGACCGGCGTCGATCCGGGCCCTGGCGAGCAGCCGCCCGATGCTCGGCCCGTCGGCGGCGTGACTCGGCTCCGCAGGCGGCTCTGGGTTGACGGAGGCGAGCGCGGAGGAGCCAAGGGCGGAGCGGCGGGGGAACTTGCCGATGGTCACTGGGCACGCCTTTCGAGCGGAGGCCATCTGCTGAGTAACCAGTCTAGGGGTGCTGACGTAACGTTTCTCAACCGGAGGGGGCCCGAACGTGCCACAGCCCTGCCACAGAAGTTGACGGGCGGTCACCTCGCTTCCCGGCCACCGGCGACCACCCGCCGCTCACCCCCTCAGCGTCATCAGGACCCCGTCCAGCTCGTCCGGCTTGACCAGCACGTCGCGGGCCTTGGAGCCCTCGCTGGGGCCGACGATGCCGCGCGACTCCATCAGGTCCATCAGCCGGCCGGCCTTGGCGAAGCCGACCCTCAGCTTGCGCTGGAGCATCGAGGTGGAGCCGAACTGGGTGGTGACGACCAGTTCGACGGCCTGGACCAGCAGGTCGAGGTCGTCGCCGATCTCCTCGTCGATCTCCTTCTTCGGGCCGGAGCCGACCACCACGTCGTCCCGGTAGCGGGCGGCCAGCTGGTCCTTGCAGTGCTGGACGATCCTGGCGATCTCCGCCTCGGTGACGAACGCGCCCTGCATCCGGACCGGCTTGGACGCGCCCATCGGCAGGAACAGCGCGTCGCCCTTGCCGATCAGCTTCTCCGCGCCGGGCTGGTCGAGGATGACCCGGGAGTCGGCCATCGCCGAGGTGGCGAAGGCCAGCCGGGACGGCACGTTGGCCTTGATCAGGCCGGTGACCACGTCCACCGAGGGGCGCTGGGTGGCCAGCACCAGGTGGATGCCGGCGGCGCGGGCGAGCTGGGTGATCCGGACCACCGAGTCCTCGACGTCGCGCGGGGCGACCATCATCAGGTCGGCCAGCTCGTCGACGATCACCAGCAGGTACGGGTAGGGCGTCAGCTCGCGTTCGCTGCCGAGCGGCGGCTGCACCGTGCCGGCCCGCACCGCGGCGTTGAAGTCGTCGACGTGCCGGAAGCCGTAGGCCGCCAGGTCGTCGTAGCGCATGTCCATCTCGCGCACCACCCACTGGAGGGCCTCGGCGGCCTTCTTCGGGTTGGTGATGATCGGCGTGATCAGGTGCGGGATGCCCTCGTAGGCGGTCAGCTCGACCCGCTTGGGATCGACCAGCACCATCTTGACCTCGTCGGGAGTGGCGCGCACCAGCACCGAGGTGATCAGGCAGTTGATGCAGGACGACTTGCCCGCGCCGGTGGCGCCCGCCACCAGCACGTGCGGCATCTTCGCCAGGTTGGCCATCACGGTGTGGCCCTCGACGTCCTTGCCCATGCCGACCACCATCGGGTGGGTGTCCTCGGCGGCGGTGCGCGAGCGCAGCAGGTCGCCGAGGGTGACCATCTCGCGGTCCCGGTTGGGGATCTCCACGCCGACCGCGGACTTGCCGGGGATCGGCGAGATGATCCGCACGTCGGGGGTGGCCACCGCGTAGGCGATGTTCTTCGCCAGCGCGGTGATCCGCTCGACCTTCACGGCCGGGCCGAGCTCGACCTCGTAGCGGGTGACCGTCGGACCGCGGCTGAAGCCGGTGACCCTGGCGTCCACCTTGAACTCGGCGAACACCCCGGTGAGCTGGCTGACGATGTCGTCGTTGACCTGCGAGTGGGCCTTGGCCGGGGCCCCGCGCTCCAGCAGGTCCATCGACGGCAGGGAGTAGGCGATGTCGCCGGACAGCTGGAGCTGCTCCATCCGGACAGGCGCCTCGCCGTGGCCGTCGGGCGCCTCGGACGGCCAGGGCTCCTCCGGGGGAGCGGTGTTGTCCTTCACCTGGCCGACCATGCTGGCCACGGTGGGCGAGCCGGCCACGCCGAACAGCAGCGCACCGTCCACCAGGTCCGCGGCGGCGCCGGCGGCCAGGTCGCGGGTCTGGTAGGGGTCCTTCTCGAACGAGACCGGCACCGGGGCGGACGCCTGGTCCTCGTCGCTCTTGCGGCGACGGCGCCTGCGGGGGGCCTCGTCCTCGATGGTGATCGGCAGCGCGTCGGGGTCGGCGTCCTCCGGCGGGGCGGTGGAGTACTCGCGCTCCCCGGTGCCGGGCTCGCCGTCGGCGTCCTCGTACTCGCTGGGCAGCGGCTCGGCGACGCCCAGGCGGACGCCCAGCAGGCGCAGGCGCTGCGGGATGCGGTTGATGGGGGTGGCGGTGACCACCAGCAGCCCGAAGAAGGTGAGCAGCAGCAGCAGCGGGACGGCCAGCGGCGGGCCGGCGGCGGCCATCATCGGGGTGGACACGGCCCAGCCGATCAGGCCGCCGGCCTGCCGGATCCGGGTGGCGCCGGTGCCCATCGCGGGCGCGCCGCAGCCGATGTGCACCAGGCCGAGCACGGCGATCACCAGCGCGGTCAGGCCGATCACTATCCGGCCGTTGGCCTCCGGCAGCTCGGGGTGGCGCATCAGGCGGACCGCGACGGCGCCCAGCAGGAACGGCACCAGCACGTCGAGCCGGCCGAACAGGCCGGAGACCACGGCGGTGGCGGCCTCGCCGAACCAGCCCTGCGGGCTGGCCCAGGTGCCGGCCGCGACGACCAGGGTGAGCGCCAGCAGCAGCAGCCCCACGCCGTCCTTGCGGTGCTCGGGGTGCAGGTTGCGGGCGCCGTGCCCGTAGCTGCGGAACACCGCGCCGATCGCGTGCGCCAGGCCCAGCCAGATCCGCCGGACGGCCCGGAAGAGTATCGGCCTGGGCGCGGGCGCCGCGGGTGCGGCGGCGGCCGCCTTCTTGGCCGGGGCCTTCTTCGCCGGAGCCTTCTTGGCAGCGGGCTTCGCGGCGGATTTGGCGGCGGATTTGGCGGGGGCGGCCTTCTTGGCGGCTGTCTTCTTGGCCGGCCCGGGCTTGCTGGTGCGTGCGTCGGCGCTTCCGGGCGTTCGTGTGGCCATGGGTGGCAGCCTACCGGCGCCACCGGGCCCCGGACATGCGCGGGCGCACTTCGGCGGGTTGCACCGTCGACGTACCGTCAGCGGCCAGCGAACCACTCGAACGAGTGACGCTGACGGCCGTTCAGTTCGCGCCGGGGCGCAGCGCGTCCAGGGCCCGGCGCAGGCCGGCCAGTTTGCGCTCCAGGTGGGCGGCGGTCGCGGCGGCGCCGGCGCTGTCGGCGGTGGCGTCGAGCTGCTTGGTGAGCGCCTCGGCCTGTTCCTCGACGGCGGCCAGCCGGGCCGACAGCTCGCCGAGCAGCGCCCCGCCGATGGCCGGTTCCTCGTCCGTCTCCAGTTGCAGGCGCAGCAGCGCGGCCTGCTCCTTGAGCTGGGTGTTCTTCACGTACAGGTCGACGAAGACGGAGACCTTGGCACGCAGCACCCACGGGTCGAAGGGCTTCGAGATGTAGTCGACCGCGCCGGCCGCGTAGCCGCGGAAGGTGTGGTGCGGACCGTGGTTGATCGCGGTCAGGAAGATGATCGGAATGTCCCTGGTCCGCTCGCGGCGCTTGATGTGCGCGGCGGTCTCGAAGCCGTCCATGCCGGGCATCTGAACGTCCAGCAGGATGACCGCGAAATCGTCGGTGAGGAGCGCCTTGAGCGCCTCCTCGCCCGAGGAGGCGCGTACGAGCGTCTGGTCGAGCGCGGAGAGGATCGCCTCCAGGGCGAGCAGGTTCTCCGGACGGTCGTCGACCAGGAGGATCTTCGCCTTCTGCACCAGGACCCGCCCTCCTGCCGGTTGTTTCCCCAGAGCGGGCACCTTCGTGCCGCCCATCACTGCCCCGGTCATGCTAGCCGTACCCCCTTGCCTGCCACAGGCCCGGTGCCGGCCGTCACCGTCCGGTCACTGTTGGCAACGACGGGTGACCTTACCGGGTTCCCGGCCGGGGCCGCCAGCGCGGGCGGCCCCGTCGGGCGGCGGTTACCTGACGGGCAGGTGCTGGCGCATCACCGCCAGCAGGTGATCGGTCTCCACCGGCTTGGTGATGTGGTCGGTGGCGCCCGCCTGGAGGCTCTTCTCGCGGTCGCCCTTCATCGCCTTGGCGGTCAGCGCGATGATCGGCAGGCCGGCGAACCGGGGCATCCGGCGGATCTGCTCGGTGGTCGCGTAGCCGTCCAGCTCCGGCATCATGATGTCCATCAGCACCAGGGCGACGTCCTCGTGCTGTTCGAGCATCTCGATGCCCTCGCGGCCGTTCTCGGCGTACAGCACGGTCAGGCCGTACTGCTCCAGCACGCTGGTAAGGGCGAACACGTTGCGGATGTCGTCGTCGACGATCAGCACCCGCTCGCCGTCGAAGCGAACCTGGGTGCCGGCGCTGGTGCGCACCGGGTCGCCCTGGCGCGGGATGCTCTCCTCGGCCGCGCGCGGGGCTTCCTCGGGGCGGGCGGTGCGGCGGCGTTCCAGGGTGGAGCGGCGGCGTTCCTCGACCAGGCCGCGGGCCTCCTGGGTCCACTGCTCGGCGGGCGTACGGGAGGGCTCCAGGGCGCGCGGGACGGCGCCGCGCTCCAGCGCGACCGGCTCGGGGCCCTCGCTGCGCAGCGGCAGGTAGAGCGTGAAGGTGGAGCCGCCGCCGAGTTCGCTGGCCACGTGGATCTCGCCGCCCAGCAGCCGGGCGATCTCCCGGCTGATGGACAGCCCCAGGCCGGTGCCGCCGTACTTGCGGCTGGTGCCGCCGTCGGCCTGCTTGAACGCCTCGAAGATCTCCCGCAGCTTGTTGCCGGGGATGCCGATGCCGGTGTCGGAGACCGAGAAGGCGATCAGCTGCTCGTCGGGGTCGCCGATGGTGCCGGTCTCCAGCAGTTGCTCGCGCACGTGCTGGGGGGTGTCCGGGCCGGACACCGGGCGGATCATCAGCTCGACCGCGCCGGCGTCGGTGAACTTCACCGCGTTGGAGAGCAGGTTGCGCAGCACCTGCTGGAGGCGCTGCTCGTCGGTGTGCAGGGTGACCGGCAGGTCCGGGGAGACCCGGACCGCGAAGTCCAGGTTCTTCTCGGCGGTGAGCGGCCGGAACGCGGCCTCCACGTAGTCGACCAGCTGGACCAGGGCGATCCGGGCCGGGCGGACGTCCATCTTGCCGGCCTCGACCTTGGACAGGTCGAGGATGTCGTTGATCAGCTGGAGCAGGTCGCTGCCCGCGCCGTGGATGGTCTCGGCGAACTCGACCTGCTTGGCGGACAGGTTGCCCTCGTTGTTGTCGGAGAGCAGCTTGGCCAGGATCAGCAGCGAGTTGAGCGGGGTGCGCAGCTCGTGCGACATGTTGGCGAGGAACTCGCTCTTGTAGCGGGAGGCCAGCGCGAGCTGTTCGGCGCGCTCCTCGAGGATCTGCCGGGCCTCCTCGATCTCGCTGTTCTTGATCTCGATGTCGCGGTTCTGCTGGGCGAGTTGCTCGGCCTTCTCCTGCAACTCCTCGTTGGTGCGCTCCAGTTCCTCCTGGCGGGCCTCCAGCTCGGCCGAACGCATCGACAACTCGGCGGTCAGCCGCTGGGATTCGAGCAGCAGGCCCTCGGTCTTGGTGTTGACCGAGATGGTGTTGACAGTGACGCCGATCTGGTCGGCGATCTGGATCAGGAAGTCCAGCGCGACGGTGGTGAAGCTGGAGAAAGTGGCGAGTTCGATCACGCCGAGCAGCCGGTCCTCGAACAGCACCGGCATCACCACCACGTGCGCCGGGGAGGATTCGCCGAGGCCGGAGGAGATCTTCAGGTACCCGGGCGGGGTCTCCTTCAGCACGATCGGCCGCTTCTCCACCGCGGCCTGCCCGATCAGGCCCTCGCCGAGCCGGAACGTGGTGGGCATGGTGCGCCGGTGGTAGCCGTAGGAGCCGATCAGGCGCAGCACGATGTCGTTCTCGTCGTCGTCCTCGGTGACGAGTTCGGCGGTACGCCCGGCAGGCTGGGCGAGGAAGAACGCGCCGTGCTGGGCGGAGACCACCGGGGTGAGCTCGCTCATGATCAGCGAGGCGACGGCGGACAGGTCGCGGCGGCCCTGCAGCAGGCCGGACATCCGGGCCAGGTTGGACTTCAGCCAGTCCTGTTCCTTGTTGGTCCGGGTGGTCTCACGCAGGTTGGCGATCATCTGGTTGATGTTGTCCTTGAGCTCGTCGAGCTCGCCGGACGCGTCCACGTTGATCCGCAGCGACAGGTCGCCCCTGGTGACGGCGGTGGCGACCTGGGCGATCGCGCGCACCTGCCGGGTCAGGTTGTTGGCGAGTTCGTTCACCGACTCGGTCAGGTCCTGCCAGGTTCCGGCCACGCCGGGGACGCGGGCCTGGCCGCCGAGCCGGCCGTCGGTGCCGACCTCGCGGGCGACCCGGGTGACCTCGTCGGCGAACGCGGACAGCTGGTCGACCATGGTGTTGATGCTGGTCTTGAGCTCCAGGATCTCGCCGCGGGCGTCCACGTCGATCTTCTGCGAGAGGTCGCCGCGGGCGACCGCGGTGATGACGAGCGCGATGTTGCGGACCTGGCCGGTGAGGTTGTTGGCCATCAGGTTGACGTTCTCGGTCAGGTCCTTCCAGATGCCGGCCACGCCCGGCACCCCGGCCTGGCCGCCCAGCATGCCGTCGGTGCCCACCTCGCGGGCCACCCGGGTCACTTCGAAGGCGAACGCCGACAGCTGGTCGACCATGGTGTTCAGGGTGTCGGCGAGCGCCGCGACCTCACCGGCCGCGTCGACGGCGATCTTCTTGGACAGGTCGCCGCGGGCCACCGCGGACGCCACCTCGGCGATGTTTCGCACCTGGGAGGTGAGGTTGGACGCCATCAGGTTGACGTTGTCGGTCAGGTCGCGCCAGATGCCGGAGACACCGGAGACCCGGGCCTGACCGCCCAGCATGCCGTCGGTGCCGACCTCGCGCGCCACTCGGGTGACCTCGTCGGCGAACGCGGACAGCTGCTCGACCATGGTGTTGACGGTGGTGACGAGCTCGCGGATCTCGCCCTTGGCGTCGACGGTGATCTTCTTGGAGACGTCGCCCCGGGCCACCGCGGTGGTCACCTCGGCGATCGAACGCACCTGACTGGTCAGGTTGTTGGCCATCAGGTTGACCGAGTTGGTCAGGTCCTTCCAGGTGCCGGACACCCCGGGCACGCTGGCCTGGCCACCGAGGATGCCCTCGGTGCCGACGTCCCGGGCGACCCGGGTGACCTCGTCCGCGAACGCCGAGAGCTGGTCGACCATGGTGTTGATGGTGTTCTTGAGCTCGAGGATCTCGCCGCGCGCGTCGACCTGGATCTTCTGCGACAGGTCGCCCTTGGCGACCGCGGTGGTGACCTGCGCGATGCCGCGGACCTGCGAGGTGAGGTTGTTCGCCATCGAGTTGACGTTCTCGGTCAGGTCCTTCCAGACACCGGCCACGCCCGGCACCTGCGCCTGACCCCCGAGGATGCCCTCGGTACCGACCGCGCGCGCCACCCGGGTCACCTGCTCGGCGAAGCCCGACAGCTGGTCGACCATGGTGTTGATGGTGTTCTTGAGCTCGAGGATCTCGCCGCGGGCGTCAACCTCGATCTTGCGCGACAGGTCGCCCTTGGCGACCGCGGTGGTCACCTCCGCGATGTTGCGGACCTGCGCGGTCAGGTTGGCGGCCATGAAGTTCACCGAGTCGGTCAGGTCGCGCCACACACCGGCCACGCCCGACACCTGCGCCTGACCGCCCAGGCGGCCCTCGGTACCCACGTCACGGGCCACCGTGGTGACCTGCGCGGCGAAGGAGTTGAGCTGGTCCACCATGGTGTTGACGGTGTTCTTCAGCTCCAGCATCTCGCCGTCGACATCGACGGTGACCTTCCGCGACAGGTCGCCGCGGGCCACCGCGGTGGTCACCTCCGCGATGTTGCGCACCTGCGCGGTCAGCCGGCCGGCCATGGTGTTGACGGAGTCGGCCAGGTCCTTCCAGGAACCGGAGACGCTGCGCACCCGGGCCTGACCGCCGAGCTTGCCCTCGGTGCCGACCTCGATCGCCACCCGGGTCACCTGCTCGGTGAACTCGCTCAGCTGGTCGACCAGCCCGTTCACGGTGCGGCCGACCTTCAGGAACTCGCCGCGCAACGGGTAACTGGCGCCGGTGGTGTGCACCGAGCGCAGCTCCATGGTCTGCGTCAGGTCGCCCTCGGCGATCGAGGACAGCACCCGGCCGACCTCGGCCATCGGCCGGGCCAGATCGTCGATCAGCGCGTTGCAGTTGTCGACGGCCGCCATCCAGGCGCCCTCGCCCACACCGGTCTCCAGGCGCTCGGACAGCCGGCCCTCGCGGCCCACCGCCCGCCGCACCCGGGCCAGTTCACCCGTCAGGTGCTGGTTGCGCTCGGCGACCTCGTTGAACACCGCGGCGATCTCCGCCAGCAGGCCGTCGCCCGGGAAGGTCAGCCGGCGGCGGAAGTTGCCGTCGCGCATCGCGGTCAGCGCGGCCAGCAGCTTGCGCAGCTCCGCGGGCT
The DNA here is from genome assembly GCF_042873675.1 of Kitasatospora sp. NPDC004614. NCBI lineage: Bacteria > Bacillati > Actinomycetota > Actinomycetes > Kitasatosporales > Streptomycetaceae > Kitasatospora > Kitasatospora sp. NPDC004614. The sequence goes on along the minus strand of NZ_JBIALR010000018.1, from coordinate 8,349 downwards.
CCGCGCCGCGCTGACCGGGGCCCTGGCGCCGGCCGCCGGCCCGGGCGGGCGGCGCCGACCGCGTGCCGCGTGCAGCGGCCGTCGTGGTTCCGGACACGTCCTTGGTCGCCGAACTCAACGGGGCCCTCCCAGGTCCTCACTGTCACCGCGGCGGAAGGGCCGGAGAAACGGCCCGTCGATTCCCCGCCGTCCCCTCGACCGTACTGCGGTGGTGACGGCACACGGACCCCCCAGTGTGACAGCACTGGCACCCGGTGTCGGACCGGTTGAGGAGGGTTTTCGCGGGCGACCAGGGGAACGACCGGAGAAAGTCGTGAAGGAAATCACCCCCAGGGGCTTGTTTCAGCTCCCCGCCCCCGCGGGGTACCAACCGGAAAGTAGGGTGGAGGGCCGCACCGGGTCGAGGCGACCCCGCCCTGGCCCGCCGCAGATCCCGCCCCACCCGACGTACCAGCAGCAGAGGAGACGTGGCCGTGGTCACCGCGCGCGCAGCCGCCACCTTCGAACCGGTCGACCGGTCGGCCGCCGCGGCCCGCGGCTTCGTCCGGGACGCCCTGCTCGGGTGGGACCTGCCCGAGGTGGTGGACGACGCCGTGGTGCTGGTCAGCGAACTGGTCACGAACGCCGTGGTGCACGCCGGGACGGCCGCCGAGGTGGCCTGCGTGCGCGAGGAGGAAACCGTCCGGATCGAGGTCAGCGACCGGCACCCCGAACGCGGCCAGACCTCGTTCGCCAACGTGACGCTCAACTCCGACCGGTACGCCGACCCGGACAGCGAGGGCGGCCGCGGCCTGCTCATGTGCTCGGCGCTGTCCAGCAGTTGGGGCATCGAGTACGCGGCCGGCCGGAAGACCGTCTGGTTCCGCCTCGCCCTGCCCCAGCAGCAGCCCGGCACCCGGTACGTGCTGCCCAGCCTGCCCGGCGGCGAACTGCCCGCCGCGGACGGGCCGGTGCGGGTCGCCGTGGTCCAGCTCGACGACCACGGCCGGATCCGGCACTGGAACGCCGACGCCGAATCACTCTTCCAGCTCCCCGCCGACGCCGTGTTCGGCCGCCCCTGGGCCGAACTCGCCGTCTGGCCGCAGACCCCCGGCCTCGGCCTCGGCGACACCCTGCGCCTGGCCCGCTGGGAGGGCAGCTACACGGTGCGCGGCGGCGACGGCACCGCCCGCGAGGTGTACGGCGCCCACGTCCGGCTGCGCGACAGCGGTGGCGCGCCGATCGTGATGTGCCTGCTGGTGCGCGAGTCCGACCGCGCGGTGCTGCGCACCCCGGGCACCGCCGCCTCCACCGAGGCCGCCACCACCGCCGTCGAACCGCTCGACCTGCTGGTCGGCCCGGTCGCACCCGACGACCTGTCCAGCCTGCTGCAGCGGATCGTCGAACGCGCCCGCGACCTGCTCGACGCGGACGCCGCCTACCTGATGCTCACCAGCGAGGACGAGACCGAGTTCGAACTGCGCGCCGCCACCGGCCTGGCCGGCCCGGCCCGCCGCTTCGCCCGGCTGCCGATCGACGGCGGCGCCGGCCGCTTCGACTCGGCCCGGCTCCCGGCCGTCCACGAGGACCTCGCGGTGCGGCCCGGCGCCGCACCGCTACTGGCCGGCACCGACCTGCGCTCGCTGATCACCGTCCCGCTGAAGGTCGAGGGCCGCCTCACCGGCTCGCTCGGCGTGGCCGCCGCCCCGCCCGGCCGCTACGACAACGAGGACGCGCTGCGCCTCCAGTTCGCCGCCGACCGCATCGCGCTGGCCCTGGAGAGCGCCCGGCTCGGCGAGCTGGAGCGGCTGCGGCGCGGCTCGCTGTCCTTCCTGGTGGAGGCCTCCGACCTGCTCGCGGGCACCCTCGAGCACGAACAGACGCTCGCCCTGATGGCGCAGATGGCGATCCCCACCCTGGCGTCCTGGTGCGCCGTCTACACCACCGCGGACGCCGCCGCCGGCGCCGACCTCGCCTTCGTCCTGCACGAGGACGAGGACCGGATCGACGCGCTGCGCGCCCTGCTCGACAAGACCCCCGCCCCGGAGGCGGTGTACAGCCCCGGCGCCCGCACCTGGGCCGCACCCGCCGAGACCGCCCACGCGCTGGGCCTGGCCGACAGCCCCGAACTGGCCGGGCTGCTCGGCGAGACGGTGGTGCTGCCGCTGTCCGCCCGCAACCGGGTGATCGGCCTGCTGGTGCTCGGCACCCGGCGCGGCGTCCGGTTCCGCCAGGAGATCCTGGAACTCGGCGAGGACCTCTCCCGCCGGGCCGCCCTGGCGCTCGACAACTCCCGCCTGTACTCGGAGCGCACCGCCATCTCGCAGGCCTTCCAGCGCGCCCTGCTGCCGCCGGAGCTGCCGAAGATCCCCGGCGTCGAGGTCGAGGTGTTCTACCAGGCCGCGGGCGAGGGCAACGAGGTCGGCGGCGACTTCTACGACCTGTTCCCGATCCGCGAGGGCACCTACGGCTTCGCCATCGGCGACGTCTGCGGCACCGGCCCCGAGGCCGCCTCGGTCACCGGCCTGGCCCGCAACTCGCTGCGCCTGCTGGCCCGCGAGGGCCTGAGCGCCCCGCAGGTCCTCACCCGGCTGAACGCGGCCATCCTGGACGAGGGCAGCCGGGCGCGCTTCCTCACCCTGCTGTACGGCGAGCTGACGCCCCGCGAGGACGGCTCCACCGCCCTGTCGCTGGTCTGCGCCGGCCACCCGCTGCCACTGCGGCTGCGCACCGACGGGCAGGTCGACCAGGCCGCCTCGCCGCAGCCGCTGCTCGGGGTGATGGACGAACTCGACCTGACCGCCGAGGAGTTGGTGCTCGCCCCGGGCGAGGTGCTGCTGTGCGTGACGGACGGCGTCACCGAGCGCCGGGAGGGCCGCCGGATGCTCGGCGACGACGGCCTGATCGAGGTCCTGACCGGCTGCGCGGGCCTCACCGCCGGCGCGGTCGCCGCCCGGGTGCACCGCGCGGTGGAGCGCTTCGCACCCGAGCCGCCGTCCGACGACATGGCGATCCTGACCCTGCGCATCCCGACCCAGCGGCTCAACTAGTCACGTTTTGCTCACACTTGCTCGTTCAGCGCGGTTCACAAGGGTACAAATCCCGGAGGCCGGGTAGACCGTAGGCGCCGGGGGATTCCACCCCGGAGGGCATCGACCGGCGGCTCGGCCGCCGGTTCTCTCATTCGCCGCAGCCGCCGCACCCCTCTTCGGTGCGCCCACGACCCGGCACCCGGAACCACCTCGCACACCCACCCTTCACCGCGATCTCGCCATGCCCTGGCGCAGAGTGAAAGGAGCCTCCGGTGAGCAATGACGCCTCCGGGGCGAACGCCCGATCCGCAGACGCGGGTCCTCTCGGTTACCTGGCCCTCGGTCTCACCCTGCTCGCGTACGGCCTGCTCGGCACCGGTGTCCTCAGCGGCACCTCGTCCGGCGGCGCCTCCGCGCTGGCCCACCTGGTCGGCGGGGTGACGCTGTTCGTCGCCGGCCTGTGGCAGTTCCGTGGCGGCGACCGCTTCAGCGGCACCGCGTTCACCGCTCTCGGCGCCTTCTGGGCGACCTGGGCGGCGGCCGGCGGGGCCGGCCGGCACACCGCGGGCCTGTTCCTGCTGCTGTGGGCGCTGCTGGCGCTCACCCTGACCGCCGCCTCCTGGGGCGACGGCCTGCTCGCCCGCGCGGTCTACGGCCTGCTGACGCTGTCCCTGGTGCTCAGCGCCATCGGTGTCCTCAGCGACACCGGCGGCTGGGGCAAGGTCGGTGCCTGGATCGCCGCCCTCTCCGGCCTGGCCGCCTGGTACTGGGCCACCGCCACCCTCACCGGCGGACGCTGGGGCCGGGTGGCACTCCCGGTCAAGTAACCGTCGCAGTCCCCGAGGCCCGGACGCCACCCCCACGGCGCCCGGGCCTCGGCATGTCCGCACCCATCTCCGCTGGTCAACGCCCTTGATGAAACCCTTACTTGACGATTCGTCGGATCGTCAGTTCTATAGTGCTAGGAAGCTAGATAAATGAGGTTGTGGTGATCGAGTTCCACATCGAGCCCCGGTCCGGTGTCGCCCCTTACCTGCAACTGGTCCACCAAGTACGACAGGCCCTCCGACTGGGCCTGCTGCACCAGGGCGACCGGCTGCCGAAGGTCAAGGACGTCGCGGCCAAGGTCGCGATCAACCCCAACACCGTGCTCAAGGCTTACCGCCAACTGGAGAACGAGGGCCTGGTCTCCCCCAAGCCCGGCGTCGGCACCTTCGTCACCGGCACGCTCGGCGACCCCGCCACGTCCGAACACGAGCCGCTGCGGCAGGAGTTGCGCCGCTGGCTGGCCTCGGCCCGGGCCGCCGGACTGGACCCGGAGTCCATCGAGGCCCTCTTCCTCCAGACCTTCCGAAGCACCGTCGAAGAGGAGCGATGACCGCGATCGTCGAAACCCGGGCGCTGACCAAGCGCTACGGCCGCCGCACGGCCCTGGCCGACTGCACCCTGACCGTCCCCGCCGGACGCGTCGTCGGGCTGGTCGGCCCCAACGGCGCCGGCAAGTCCACCCTGCTGCAGCTCGCCTGCGGCCTGCTCACCCCCACCAGCGGCACCGTCGAGGTGTTCGGCCGGCCCCCGGCCGCCGACAGCGCCCAACTCGGCCGGGTGGGCTTCGTCGCCCAGGACACCCCCACCTACGCCGCCCTGAGCATCAACGACCACCTGCGCCTGGGCGCCAAGCTCAACCCCCGCTGGGACGCCGCCCTCGCCGACCGCCGCATCCGGCAACTCGGCCTCGACCCCACCCAGCGGGCCGGCCGCCTCTCCGGCGGCCAGCGCGCCCAGCTCGCCCTCACCCTCGCCGTCGCCAAACGGCCCGAACTGCTGCTGCTGGACGAACCGGTGGCCGCCCTCGACCCGCTCGCGCGGCGTGCCTTCCTGCAGAGCCTGATGGAGTTCGTCGCCGAATCCGAGTCGCAGGCCACCGTGGTGCTCTCCTCCCACCTGGTCTCCGACCTGGAACGGGTCTGCGACCACCTGATCGTGCTGGCCGGCTCCCGCATCCAGGCCGACGGCGAGATCGACGACCTGCTCGCCACCCACTTCCGGCTCACCACCGCCCGCCGCGACGCCGACACCCTGCCGGCCGGCATGCGGGTGATCCACGCCGAACACACCGAACGCCAGAGCACCTTCGTGGTCCGCGCCGACGCCGCCGTCGACGACCCGTCCTGGGTGATGGAACCGCTCGGCCTGGAAGACCTCGTCCTCGCCCACCTCGAAGCCACCGCCGACCCCCGACCCGCCCTGGAGCTCCAGCGATGATCTGGCTGACCTGGCGCCAGTTCCGCGCCCAGTTCATGGTGGCCGCCGCCGTACTCGCCGCCGCCACCGCCTTCCTGCTGATGTCCGGCCTGGACCTGCGGGACAAGTACCACGACCTGACGTCCGGCTGCCCCGGCGGCGGCTGCGCCGACGGGAACCAGCTGATCGACACCTACGCCTTCCCCTACTGGACGGGTACGACGCTGGTCATCGTGGTGCCCGCACTCATCGGGGCGTTCTGGGGCGCGCCGCTGATCGCCCGCGAGCTGGAGACCGGCACCCACCGGCTGATCTGGAACCAGGGCATCGGCCGCGGCCGCTGGCTGGCCGTCAAACTGCTGCTGGTCGGCGCCACCGCCGTGATCGTCACCGGGCTGCTCAGCCTGCTGGTGACCTGGTTCTCCGCCCCGCTGGACCACCTCAGCCACGACCGCTTCACCCCGGTACTGTTCTCCGCCCGCGGCATCGTCCCGCTCGGCTACGCCGCGTTCGCCGTCGCCCTCGGCACCTGCCTCGGCCTGTTCCTGCGCCGCACCGTCGCCGCGATGGCCCTCACCCTGGCCGCCTTCGCCGCCGTCCAGGTGCTGGTCCCGCTCGCCGTCCGCCCCCACCTCGAGCAGCCCGTGCACAGCGTGATCGCACTGGACGCCGACGCCCTGAGGTCCACGCGGATGCTCGGCTTCACCGGCGCCCACGGGCCGTCCGCGACCTTCGTGGCCGGCATCGACAAGCCCGGCGCGTGGATGCTCTCCAACAGCTCGCCCGTCCAGGACAGTTCCGGCCGGACCCTCACCCTCGGCACCCAGCCGTGCGCGAACAACAGCCACGACGTCCCGTCCGAGGAATGCCTCGCCCAGGCGAACCTGCACGTCGCCGTCGACTACCAGCCCGCCGACCGCTACTGGCCGTTCCAGTGGATCGAGACCGCGATCTACCTCGCCCTCGCCGCCGCCCTGGCCGCCCTCACGACCTGGGGCCTGCACCGCCGCCTCGGCTGATCAACACACAGGAGCGGCCGAAGCCAACGCAACTGGCTTCGGCCGCCCCCTCACCCTACGACCGACCGAGTCACCGGCTGAACGATCCCGCAATCCACTCCCGCCCCACCGACCGATTGCTAGGGTCTCCGATCGGAGGCTACGCATGGGCCAGTGGCAGGTGGGCACGGAGACACTCGCCGCATGCCGTTTTGCGTTCTCGCCGCTGGTCGAGACCGTCGCCACCCTCGGCATCCTCGCCGAAATCCGGCCCGAACCCTGGCGCCGCGCCTGGCTCGCCACCCACCAGCCCGCGTTCCACCAGCACCTCGCCACCGCGCCCCAGCTCGCCGACTGGCTGGCCGGCCGCCAGGCCGCCTACTGGCCCACCGAGTTCCGGCTCCCACCGCCCGACCCGGACGCCACCCCGCACGAGTTCGACCTCACCGGGCTCGACCTGGCCCCCGCACTCGCCGCACTCCTCGGCTGGACCTGGCAGCACGTCGTCCGCCCCGAATGGCCGGCCCGCCTGCGTGCGCTGCGCGCCGACGCCACCGGCCGCCGCCGCCTCGCCGACCACCACGGCTGGCCCGCCGCCCTCCCCGTGCTCGGACCCCGGCACCGCTGGCTCTCCACCGGCCGGCTCCAACTCACCGTCCCCACCGACGGCCCCCCGGACGCCGAGCTGCTGTTCGTCCCGACCGGCGCCCGCCACGGCTGGATCACCCAGGACGCCACCCGCGTCGCCGTGATCTACCCGATCTCCGCCGCGCCCGTCCCCACCCCGCGCACCCCGCCCGCCAGCCTCGGCCGCCTGCTCGGCAGCGCCCGCGCCGAACTGCTCGCCGGCCTCGACCGCCCGCGCGACACCGTCCAGCTCGCCACCCTCACCGGCCTCAGCCCCGCCGCCGTGGACGACCACCTCACCGTGCTGCTCGACGCCCGCCTGGTCGCCGGCGCCCGCTCCGGCACCGCCGGCCGCTACTACCGCACCGCCCTCGCCGAAGCCCTGCTCTCCGCCCAGCCCGGCTGAGCCCGTCAGCCCTCCACCGCGCTGGACTCCCGCTCCTGCTCCTCGGGAAGTACCGCCACCGCCTCCTCCGGCTCCTCCGGCCGGCGCCACCCCGACAGGGCCGCCTGCACCAGGTAGACGGTCAGCAGGATCGCCAGCGCCACCAGCCCGTCCGCCCAGAAGTGGTTGGCCGTCACCACGACCACCCACACCGTCACCAGCGGGTGCAGCACCATCAACCACCGCCACGGCCCGCGGGCGACCGTGATCACCGCCACCGCCGTGATCACGCACCATGCCACGTGCACCGAGGGCATCGCCGACAACTGGTCCGCCACCACCCCCGCGACCGCGTTGCCGTACACCGACTGCCCGTACTGCGCCGCCAGATCCACGAACCCGTTCCCCGGCAGCATCCGCGGCGGCGCCACCGGAATGAACTGGATCAGCAGACACACCGCCGTGGTCGCCACCACCGTGGTCCGCACCCACGCGTACCGCTGACGGTGCCGCAGGAACAGCCACAGCAGCACTATCAGCATCACGCCGAAGTGCATCGTCGCGTAGTAGTAGTTCGCCGCCTGCACCAGCCACGGATGCCCCACCACCGACCGCTGCCAGTCCGCCTCGTCCGGCAGCCCCAGTCCCAGCTCCGTCCGGTGGATCCAGTCCGCCCGGTCCAGCGCATGGTCCGTCCCCACCAGCGACAGATGCCCCACCACCTGCCACAGCGCGAACAACGCCAGCAGCGTCCCCGCCTCCCGCAGCACATCCGCCACGACCCGCCCCCGACGCCACTCCCCCGTACTGGCCCGCCGCGCGGCCACCCGACCGACGGTGAACGCCGCTCCGTACAGCGCCGCGGAGGCCGCGGCCGAGGTTTGCCAGGTCAAGGTCAGGTTCTGCATTTGCGAAGGCTATCCGGAAATTTTCCGGCCGGGAATGCAAAGAAGCCCCCTGACATCCCGTCAGGGGGCTTCTTCTGAAGAATTGTTCGGCGGCGTCCTACTCTCCCACAGGGTCCCCCCTGCAGTACCATCGGCGCTGTGAGGCTTAGCTTCCGGGTTCGGAATGTAACCGGGCG
>NZ_JBIALR010000017.1:0-166009 GCF_042873675.1 Kitasatospora sp. NPDC004614 | reverse complement strand
ACCGCTCACCCGCCGACGACTTCACCTGTCCAGGCCTTGGCACAACCAGCCCAACGACCAAAACCACACAAAGTCACCGGTATTGCATCTAGTGGTACGGGAGTCAGGCGATGTCGAAGACGGCCGTGACGGGCGCGTGGTCCGACCAGCGTTCCGCGTGGGCGGCGGCGCGTTCGACGCGGGCCTCGACGGAGCGGGCGGCGAGGGTGGGGGTGGCACGTCGCCCTCTACACCGGCGACGACCAGATGATCGAGGCCTCCGCCCGGGCACCGACATCAAACAGGCCAGCCTCTGGATCACGGGCCGCCCCGACTTCTACGCCCGCCCCTGACGCCGCCCGCCCCGCAGTGACGACGGGTCAAAACCGCTCGGCCGGCGGCGGATCGGGGCACACTGCGACGGCAGGAAGTCCCACGCCCGAGGAGCTGCGGCGGCTCGGCGTCGGGACGGCGCTGCTGCGGGCCGCGATGCCCGCGGTCGTGGAGTCCGGGCGCGGCATCGTCCTCGGCCAGCCGGTGAAGCCCGACTTCGCAGGGTCGGCCTGGGCGGTGGGCCTCGGGTTCGAGGTGACGCACAGCATGGTGATGCAGGTCCTGCGCCTCGCGGCGACTCCCGCACGGCTGTGGGACGTTCCCGTCCCGGCCGGCTACCGGCTGACGCAGTGGACCGGCGCCTGTCCCGAGGAACTCGTCAACTCCTACGCCGCGGCCCGGCGGGCGATCGAGGACGCCCCGTCCGGCCGGTCGAGCCACCGGGAGCCCGCCTGGACGCCCGAACTGGTCCGGGCCGCCGACCGGGAACTCGCCCAGGCCGGCGCCGAACAGCGGGTGGTCGTCGCCGTCGACGACAGCACCCGGCAGGTGGTCGGCGTGCACGTCGTCCACAGCTACCCGCACCGCCGGGAGATCGGCTACATCCACGACACCTCGGTGCTCGCCGCGCACCGCGGGCGCGGGCTCGGTCGGGCGATGAAGGCCCGTCAGACGTGGACGATCGCCGGCGAACGGTCGGACCTGGAGCTGATCTGCACCGCCACCACCAGCACCCACGTGATCGGCATCAACCACGCGCTCGGCTACGAGACGGCCCGGACGATGAACTGGGTCGAGACCACGGCGGCGGGGCCGGCCGGGAAGCCGGCCTGAACGACCGGGTCACAGGCGGTGGACGGTGGACGCGTCCTCCGCCCAGAGCCAATTCACCGGCTGGTAGCGCTTCTTGGCGGCGTTGCGGGCCTTGGCGATGCCGGACAGCGTGGCCTCGACGGCGGTGGGGAGGTCGGCGAGGTCGGCGGGGACGGGGATGCGCAGCACGAAGTGCTGCTTGCGGTGGGCGAGGAGGAGTTCGCCGGCAGGGGTGCAGTCGAGCAGGGTGAAGTGCACCAGCGGCTTGAACGGCTTGTCGGCGGTGGACACCCGGGCCCGCAGCGCCCCGTCGGCGGTCCAGGCGTACAGGCCGTAGCGGTTGAGGTGGAAGGCGCGGGCGCGGTACGGGTCGGCGGCGACGGTGAAGTCGAAACCGGTGAACGGGCTGTCCTGGTACAGGTGCAGGCCGCCCAGCCGGCCGCGGACCGTGCCCCGGTCGTCGAGCAGCGCGAAGCTGAATTCCTGGCCGCGGCTGCCGGAGCGGAAGGTGTGGCCGTACACCGGGACGACGAACAGGTCGTCGCCGAGCGCGGACGGCCGGGTCATGAACGACCGGTCGTAGCCGTAGAGGCTGCGGTGCGTCCCGGTGAGCTCGGTGAGGGCCTCGGCCAGCGACGGCGACGGGCGGTTGGCCCCCAGCACCGGCGCGTCCCCGAACACGACGTGCGGCTGGGCGTCGGCACCGGTCTGACGGGGCGTCCGGGAGGTCAGCGTGGCGATCGCGCGCAGCTGCGGCTTGTGCCCGGGGGCGAGCACGTCGCCGGGCTCGGTGACGGCGACCAGGTTGAGGATCGCGCCCGCCCAGTTGTCCACCTTGTACTCGGAGGTCGTGCACAGCAGCCGCCCGCCGGGCGTGACCGCGACCGACGCGGCGAACGGGTCGCCCGCCGGCCCGTCCGCGAGCACGCCCGCCGTGGGCATCGGCCAGCCGGCCCGCACCTCGTCCAGCCCGGGGGAGACCAGGTGGGTGCTGCCCGGCCTGGTGCTGACCGCCAGCGAGCCGTCCGGGAGCACCGCCAGGTTCGCGTCGCTGCCCCAGCCGACGGCCGCCACCCGGCTGTCCGAGTGCTGCTCCAGCACGGCGGTGGCGACGGGCGTCCCGTCGGCGTCGTAACGGGTGATCATCCGCTCGCTGAAGCGGGGCACCGCCGGATCGCGGGGGTACCGGTCGTGCCGCCACAGGATGCTCAGCACGTAGGTGTCCCCGGCGGGGGTTGCCACCGCGTGCTCCGCTTTCATGCCCCAGTCGTGGGCCTCCGGGTCGAGGCCGTGGCGTCGGACCAGCGAGGCGGGCGCGGTGACGGGAAGCAGTGTCATGCCGGACATTCTTTCGGATGCCGCCGACAGCTCCTGACGCACCGTCGGGCGCGGGCGCGGCTCCCGGGCGGGCGGCAGGAAACCGGATGACCGGCTTCCGGGGCCGCCGTACCGTGGGCGGATGTGCAACGACGCACAGCAAGGCATCGAGATCCGGCCGATCGTCGGCGAGGAACTGGCCGTGTGGGAACGGGCGATCGCCCGCGGCTTCCTCCGACCGCATGTCGCCCCGGCGACACAGTGGCGCGAGTGGACCATCACCGGCGCGTCCAACACTGCCCCGGCCGCCGCCGACGGCGAGCAGCTGGCCGAGCAGCCGATGCCCGACCTGCCCGGCGGCGGGAAGGCCCAGGTCGCCGAGATCGAGCAGGCCCTGCTGACCGCGCTCGCCGCCAGCGAGCAGAAGGGCGCCGTCGTCCGCGCCGTGCGCTACAGCACCCGCCCCGCCCCGCCCGGGTTCCGGTACGGAGCCACCATCGACTTCACGGACGGATGGAGGCTGTTCGCCACCTGCGTTCTCTGGGGCTGGAGTGCAGCGTGAGGTGAGAAAGGGCGGGTTTGGCCAGCTCAGTGCCGGTCTGATCCAGGCTGAGCCGTGCTACAGGTGTGGTGCCATTCCCTGATCGGGTGACCCCACTCCTGAACCCTCTACATGGTCTCCGGGATTGGTGGGCTCGCATGTCGGGTCGTTCACGAGCGGTGCTGACCAGGGACGATATCGGCCACTGAAGATCGCGTCCCGATTCACTGGAGATCGTTTCCCGAACGGCTCCTACGTAGGGGGTATCTCCCATCCGCGTTGACATCCCACAGGTGTCGGAGCTGGCTGGAACACTGCGGCCGTGATCGACAAAACAGCCGCCAGTCCTTCAAGCGCTCTCGCAGCGTCCGTACCGTCTCCCGCCTTGGCCGAGCTCACCGGCACCGCGTGGAGTGAGTTGCCGCACGTCTGTACCGGTCTGCACAACGTGCCCGACACACCGGACATCCTCATAGGACTACTCGACAACGATCACACCCGCCGGGCGCGAGCGGTCTGGGACCTGTACCGGCTGCTCCTCAACCAGGAGCGGGTGTTCCCGGCGACCGCCCCGGCGGCTCTGGTCGTCTCCGCCCTCCTCGACGATCCGCGCATGCTCACCAGCGGACAGTGGGAGCGGAGAGCCGGCACGCGACCGCTGCGCGCGGAGCTGTTGAACTGGTTGGCCTCGTTCGCCGATGTCGCTCGTCTGGACCCGGAGGACGGTGCCGGCGCACCGCAGGATCTTGCCGCCGCTCGCGCTGTACGGCCGACGCTCCACACCCGCGTCGCGGCCTTTTGCGAGGACGACGATCCGCAGGTGAGGGAGGCTGCTGTCGCGGCCACCGCCCTTCTGCTGGCAGATCCCGCCCCCGCCGCGTCGATCCTCCGCTACGCACCCGTCGTCCGCGATGTGCTGGCCCGGAGCGCGGACTCGTACTACCGGTGGATCGCGCGGGAGCGGTTGGAGACCTGGGGCGAAGACATCGCAGACCTCACCACCGCGGAAGAGGAACACCGCGCGGCTGTGGACCGGGCGCACAAGCTGGCGAACAACCCGTTCGACGAGGGCCAGGGGCAGGCGATCCGATGGCTGGCCGAGCAGCCGGAGGACACCGCCGCCTTGGAGCCCCCGGGCCGATGGCACCCGGACCGGGCGGCACCGGAGCGAACGGCCCCACACGAGCCGGCACCCGATGCGCCAACAGCCGTCCAGGGAGGCGCGCCGGAGCATCGGGGCCTGTGGAGGATCGCCCGAAGCGAGGAGCGCGACGAGTGGACGTTCACGCCGCACATCGGGGTGGGGCCGCTGCACTTCGGAATGACCCTGGAGGAGATCACCGCCGCCCTCGGCGAAGAGGGGGCTGTCTCGGGCTACCACGCTCCCGACACTTACGAGCGCAGGCTCATCTACGTCGACTTCCGCACCGCTGGAGTCAGGGCGCTCTTCCGGATGAACCGCCTGCAGTGCGTGGCCGTGAACGCCCTCACCGGTCCCCAGGTACGGCTGGACGGTGTTCCGCTGACCGGCTGCGTACCGTCCCAACTGGAGGACTGGCTCATTCACCGGCCACTGCACGGCCCTCTGATGTACAGCGTCGCCGGCGACCCGGTCTTCCCCGACCTCGGCCTTGCGATCCGTTCCCAACGCGCGGGCGACATCAACCTGACCCGACCGCTCTTCCTACTGCACAACTGGCTCGACCTCTGGCACTCACTGCCGAGCGAGGAGTGGAACTACCGGTAGAGGTTGCCCGGGCGCGATCTCGCGATACAGGGCGACGCTCCGCTGAGGAAGCAGCGTTCCCAGCGGTTTCCGGATGTGTATCGGCCAGGGCGTCATCCTGGCCGAGCGGGACGGCAGGGTAGTCGGATCGCCCTGAAGATCGGCCTCGCCGCGGTGTGCTTGGCTGAGTCCGTCGCGGTAACGGTGATCGGCATCGTCTGCCACGCTTGACAGCGGGAAGTGCGGTGGCCGAGAACGGCGGTGTCGCGGGGGCAGCGTGCTCCGCGACACCGCCGTTGTGGTCAGTCCTTCTCGCCGCCGCGTTGGTTCAGGGCCCGCTCGTCGATGCCGTCGGCCACGTAGTGGGCGGCGTTCTCCTGGAGGTCGAGTGCGTCGAGCAGGGGTTGGATGTTCACGCCGTCACCGCTTTCGGGTCGCGCCAGGTGGGTGTGTTCGTGCCGGTGAGGCGGCGGGCCATGACCTGGGTCATCGCCCAGTAGATGCGGGAGGCGGCGGAGGCCGGGCGGTGCTCGTAGTCGCGGACCAGGCGCCGGTGCAGTATCAGGATCCCGTAGGTCTGTTCGACCCTCCAGCGTTTCGGCTGCGGGACGAACCCCGCCTGGTGCGGGTTGCGTTCGACGGTCTCGACGTCGATGCCGACAAGGCCGCCGTGCGTGGTGACCTGCTTCTTGAAGCCCTGGTCGACCAGGGCCTTGCGGACGCTGCCGCCGGTGTTCTCCACGACGTGGTCCAGCAGGGCGATGCCCGCGGCGTTGTCGTGCGTGTTCGCGGCCAGGACGATGACGGCGATGACCAGTCCCAGGACGTCCACGGCCAGGGCCCGCTTGCGGCCCGGCACTCGTTTCGCCGGGTCCCGGCCGGTCGTGGAGGCGGGGACCCCGGCGGCCGCGTGGACACTCTGCGTGTCCAGCACCACCAGGGTCGGGTCCTCTAATCGGCGGGCCCGCTCACGGGCCTGGCAGCGCGGGAGTTCATGGACGACCCGGTCGGTCCCGTCGTCCCGCCACGCTGCGAAGTAGTAGTAGGTCGCACTCTTCGGCGGCAGGTCGTGCGGGAGGTAGGCCCACTGGCAGCCGGTCCGGCCCTGGTAGAGGATCGCGTTCACGATCTCCCGCATCGAGTAGACGCCCTGATGGCCGCTCACCGACCGGTGCCGGCCCTTCCATGCAGTCAGCACCGGCTCGATCAACGACCACTGCTCGTTCGTCAAGTCGCTTGGGTAGGGCTTGCGTTCACTCACACCACCACCCCAACAGAGCACCGCCCCCGGACGGGCGGACTCCGCCCCTCCCCACACCATCAGGTGATACGGGGCGCTACGGCCCGGCTTGCTGAGAACTACTTTTCTCGCGCACGTGGGAGGCGTCCACGCAGACGCGCGTTCAGTCGATCAGTCCGGCCGCATTCAATTCGGCCAGGAGTATGCGGTGCAGGGCCGCGAGCACCCCGGCCTCCTGCCAGCGGCCGAGCCAGCGCCAGCAGGTCTTCCCGGAGCCCAAGCCCAGTTCGGGCAGCAACTGCTGCCAGGTGATACCGGTGTACAGCACGAATAGGATGCCCTGCAGGCACAGCCGGTCGTCCAGCGGACGCGGCCCGGCGACCGCTCCGGCCAGGCTGACAGCAGCAGCTCGACCCGGCCCACAGCTCGTCGTCCACGATCCACGGTTTGTTACTCACGCCATCGCGAACGGACGAATCGTCACATCGGTCGCTCCCCACAGCAACGATCACCAAGATCGTGTTATGAGTTCCTATGGAGCGAGGTAGGCCCATCAGTTGTAGAGCCGCTGTGCTTGGCTAAAATACGATCGTTTCGTGTCTCGCCCCCTATTCGCTTGTCGCTCTGCATGGACGACCGGTTCGGCGGTGCCCGCTCATGCGGGCGCCTAATGGATGGGGCTGGCGGCTACTTCGAACGAATATGCTTTTCCCGGTTAGCGTTGCGACGGCAACGCTCCAACACTGACTCTGGTATGCGCAATGAAAGAGGTTCTTGATGAGTTGGCGGGGTGGGTCGGATGCTCCTTCGGTGTGGAGCGAGGAAGGGATGGAATTCCATGCCGGCACAGTAGAAGACGTGCGTTTTGTCGTTGCCCACATGCCGGTGGAAGTAAAAAATGGGTTCGTCTACGGCGCCGTTCCATGGAGTAATTTCAGCCATGCATACGGGCCCGGTAGTGATGTGCCTGATCTTCTGGAGCAGGCTCGCACCGGCGATGAACGTAGCTCTAATGAAGCGCTCAGCAAACTTTCGGGGAGACTGCTTCAGCAGGGTACCAGTTCGGCGGCTGGTGCTTTGGCGATTCCCTTCTTGGTCCGCATTGTCGTTGCCCTCCCCTTTCATCGTGCCGGTATCCTGCGGGTCATTGCGGGCTTGGTTCGACGCCAGTATTTCGGGGACGGTAGCCGCACCGGTCTACTGCGAGCCGCTCGTGCCGATGACCAGATAGTATTTGAACCCTCCGGCTACCTTGCAAACTGGTCGGTACAGGCCGCTCGCGAGGCCTTGGCGGCCGACGCTGGCTTGCTGCTGCCATTGCTTGGCGATCCTGATCCGGAAGTGCGCCAGGCTTCTGCCTACGCCTTGGCCGCCGTTCCGAACAGGCCCGCGTCGGTCGCAGACTGCCTGAGCGCTCGGTTTCAGGATGAAGAGGATCCCGCGGTACGTGCCTGCCTGGTGCTGGCAATCGGCCAGCTTGCGTGGGAAGAACGGCACCCGGATACCATCGATCAAATGTGCGCTTGGTGGCAGGACTGCAATCAGCCTGCAGAAGTCAGGGTATGCGCGGCCCTGACATGGCTGTGCCTCACCGACGGCCCTGTCCCCGACAACCTTCGAGCCTTCCTGGAGCTGTCCGTCACGGACGATCTCGCCGCTCTTCTCGAATCGATCCCGTGGTTGGACCACATCGTCGACGGCGGGTTGCGTCGCTGTCTTGATCAGATGTTCTATCCAGAGAAATACCCCCACTTTACTAGCTGCCTTGATTAGCAAATACCGCACCCTCCTATTCTATTTGATCCGCACCGTCTATCAAGGTCTTTGTTGGCGATAACTTAATCTGACCATTTGGATATGCGGCCAGTCGGCCGGCGATCGCTGCCCGCAGGAAAAGGGCGGTGCCCGGAATTAATCCGGGCACCGCCCATGAAGATCCCATGGAATCACTTCAGGCCGAGGTTGAAAATTCGATTCGTCCTGTCGTGCTTCGGTCTGTTTCTATTCGGCGGTCATTGGCGATTCTGGGGTTCGCGGCAGGCCGTCTGTCCGGTTTCATTTTTTCGGCTTTCCGCGCCCCTTGAGCACTGTAGGAGTCTTCACCAAGCTTCCGTCTCCCTTTTCATCCAGATGCCAGACGGTGAGCTGATAGCCTTCGGGGAGGGGGAGGGGCGCCACATTCAGGCAGCCTACCTGAAGAAATTTAGTCGCATCGGTCCCCTCGCAGACCGACCCGTTGATGACGATCTCCATTTCTCGGATCCCCTCGTTCCTCATTTCCCATGCGAGCTTCGTTTCAACATCGGCCGTTATGGAGACGATTCCGCGAGCGTTGCGGTGCCCATCGCCACCGGAACGCGGGACCCGCATGTCTCGTCTCGTCCTGGCGGAGGATGCCCGTACGACCCGCGCACGATGTGACGGGGCGGGGCGGTGGATGAAGGTGTGGTTCCCACGACTGAGGAGGGAACCCGCGGTGGATCGATTGGACCGGGTGGGTCGGCCGGCTGCGTACGGGGCGGCGCTGGTGATGGCGCCCTATCTGTTGATCAAGGTCTCGTGGGTGGTCGGCGCGATCGCCGGACTCCTGCCGATCGGCGAGGGATTCGACCTGGCCGGCTGGGTGGTGCTCAACACCGTGACCATCGGCATGGCAGGCACCGGGATCGTCATGGCCCTCGCCCTCGTGCGGCCCTGGGGAATGCGGATACCGGGGCCGCTGGTGGCGTTCGCGGCCTGGGTGGGTTCGGGATTCCTCGTGGCCATGCTGCCGTATGCCGCCCTGGCCTCGCTGCTGGGCGGGTCGGACGGTGAGCAATCGAGTGACAGCGATGATCGGTCGATACCGGGCTGGGAAGCCGTGCTGATCGAGATCAGCTTCGTGGGGATGGGGCTGGGCCTCGCGGTCGCCCTCCCCGCGTACCTTCGGCGGCGTTGGCCGGACGTGTTCGCCGGCCGGGCCGGCGGGAACGGCGAGGTCGGCCCGCGCCGTGTGCTGTGGGCGGTCGGCGTCGGGGCGGCGGTCGGAACGGTCTGGCTCTACTGGGCGGTCGGCGGTCCGGCCGGTGTCGCGCACCCGTCGGCCCGAGACGCCAACTGGCACTTGCTGAACGGCGTGTGCGGACTGTGGGCGCTCACCGCTTCCGCTGCCACCTGGGCGGTCGGTCGAGGCCACTTTGGACGGCTGCCCCGTTGGGTGCCCCTGACGTTCGGCTGGCTGGGAACGGGTTCGCTGTTCGCGTGGAGCGCGTGGAAGCTGCCGCTCACGTCGTACGTGGCGCTGGCAGGGCGTGCCGACGTGTTGCCGCCGGAGAGTCTCGCGGTCGCGGCCGTCCTGCACGCCGCCGCAGTGGTGGCGGGGGCGGTCATGGCGCTGGTGCTCGTCCGCGCTTCGACTGCGGGGCGAATCCCGGGTTCGGCGGTCGGAGCTGGTCGGCCGTAGCCAATGTGGGGGGAGCGACTCCTCGGCCTGTACGTCCTCGTCGACCGCTTCACCGGGCCAACTGCCCTGCCGCCACCTGGTGTTGTTCCGCCACGGGTAGGCGGCCCGGCCGTGAAGAGCCCTGTGCCCGGCTGCGCGGGTCCGGTCTGCCTTCGGCGAGCGACCAAGCCCCTTGGGCGGCGGACACTGCTGCACAGCCGGGCAGCGCGGTGATGCCCGCGGTGGTCAGCGGCCGCAGGTGTTCCTAACGGGAGGCGCACGGCTCGACCGTGGTCGCCGCGCCCAGGTGTGGGGTGATCTCCCCGGCCGTCTCGCCGACAAGCGGGCGTTCAACGGGGGAATCCCCCAACTGTCCGGCGGGCCCGCGCCGTCCATTCCTGATGGGCACTCAACTCCCGGACACCGCACGGAACGTCGGGACGGCCCGGAGAAGTGCCGCCCGGCCGGATCGCAGGGGTGGCAGCCGCCGCAGCCCGTTCGTGGACAGGCCGGTCGGGCAGCCCTTGGGGTTTCGCGCACCCGCACCGAGGAACTGCGCCGAGGGAGGACGCCACCCCGCTCGAGCAGGGCTGAAACCTGCACCACGACGGGGAGTTGCTGCCCGCGGCCGTGCCCGGCTGCGTGCACACCGACCTGCCGGCGGCCGGGCTTGCGGAAGCGTCTTCGGTGTCGCCTCGGAGTACGAGGCCGAGAACGCACCCGCACCATGGGACTTCGCCCGTCGCCACACTGTCGGTGCACAGGTGGAAGTGCGCCACCGCGTACGGGTGCAGGTGCACCACCATTGCGATGGAGACAAGTCGTGTCCGTGAGCTGGCTGCCGCTGGTCGGGGGTGCCGGGAAGGGCGGTCGTTCGGGACCGCACTTCCCGCGCCGGATCAGGATGCTTCCGTGACCCGCTGGAAGAGGCGGCCGGCGAGGTCGACACCTGTGACTGCGCCGCCGGGGTCGCGGGAGAAGTAGCCGAGCTGCCCCTTGAGGCCGCCCTCGGTGACGATGTACTCGTCGCAGACCCGGACCACACCCGCCCAACTCGTCTTTCCCGTTTCGCGCCGACCCCGTGCACGGCGTAGTGAGGCAGAACCAGACGCCGACGGGCGGGCCAGGCGGCCAACGCCGCATCGGCCTCGGCGCGGGACGCGCAGGGGGAGGCGGTGCACAGCGGCCAGGCGCAGGTCTGTGTGGCGGTGCAGGCATGCTCGCCGAAGGGCAGGCGCGGCGAGCGTTTGCGCGAAGGTGCCCGGCCGCAGCGGCCCCTCGGTGCGGCCCGCACGGCGGTGCGGGCCTGCCGGACACGGGCGCGCCCGGGGCGCTGACGTGGGCCGGCCTGGCCGGTGGCGGACTGCTGACGGTGGGCGACGTACTGCTGGTGCGGGCCCGTAGTGGGACCGAGTGGCGGGGCAGCGCTTGCCCTCCCTCGCCAGATGAGAGGAGAAGCGCGGAGCCGGCCGGTTGCCCCTGGGGCCTTTCGGGCGCGAGGGGCGCTGTCACGCGTCCGGCCCGGCGCCGGGACGCGCGAGCGACCCCGCCACCAGCCGAAGCCGGGATGGCCGCATCGCCCCAGCCACCTACTCCCGCCCTGATGGGCGGTATGCATTCGATTGCCGTGACACCCCTTGCTGCCGCGCGCCGACGGCAGCAGCGGTTCGGATTCCCTGGCTAGAGCGTGTGGTCGAAGACCGCTGTGACGGGGGCGTGGTCGGACCAGCGTTCGGCGTGGGAGGCGGCGCGCTCGACGTACGCCTCGGTGCAGGTGGCAGCGAGTCCCTGACTGGCCATCAAGTAATCGATGCGCCAGCCGGTGTCGTTGTCGAAGGCACGGCCCCGGTAGGACCACCAGGAGTAGGGGCCCTCCTGGTCGGGGTGGTGGCGGCGCAGGACGTCGACGTAGCCGTGGTCGTCGAGGACGCGGGAGAGCCAGGCGCGTTCCTCGGGGAGGAAGCCGGCCTTCTTCTGGTTGGCCTTCCAGTTGCGGAGGTCGGCCTCGCGGTGGGCGATGTTCCAGTCGCCGCAGACCAGGACCTCGCGGCCCTCGGCGGCGGCGCGCTCGCGGAGGGCGCCGAGGTGGACGAGGAACTCGGCCATGAAGCGTTCCTTCTCGTCCTGCCGCTCGGTGCCGACCTCGCCGGAGGGGAGGTAGAGGGAGGCGACGGTCAGGCCGGGGAGGTCGAGTTCGGCGTAGCGGCCGGAGGTGTCGAACTCGGCGGAGCCGAAGCCGATGCGGGTGGCGTCGGGTTCGCGGCGGGACAGGACGGCGACTCCGGCGCGGCCCTTCGCCGCGGCCGGCGCCCAGACCGCGTGCCAGCCGTCGAGCCGGGCCAGCACCTCGCCGAACTGCTCGGTCTCGGCGCGGACCTCCTGCAGGCAGACCACCTCGGACTTGGTGTCGTCGATCCACTCCAGGAAGCCCTTCTTGGCGGCTGCCCGGATCCCGTTGACGTTGACCGTGGAAACACTCTTCACCCGGCGAGGGTACCGGGTTGCGGTTGCGCACCGGTTCGCCGTGCCCGGCAGGAACCCTTCCCATTGGTCTTGACCATGTCCACGGGCACCCCCTACTGTCACTTACTGCAAAGACCTTTAATAAAGAAGGACGGATAAAGCCCGCCCTCCCCACCTGCCGAAACCGGGGAGCAGTGGCGGGCCCCGACGGCCTTCAGGGTGGAGGACACGGTGGGGCAAGGAACGCTTCCGGCGGTTGCGGAGCCGAAGTACTGGCACCTGCGCTCGGTGCTGCTGCGCACCATGGACGCCGAGTTCTCCACCGGCCAGGTCATGCCCAACGAGCGTGAGCTCTCGGCCCGTTTCGGTGTGGCCCGCGCCACCCTGCGACAGGCGCTCGACCAGCTGGAGCTGGAGGGCCGGCTGGTGCGCCGTCGCGGCATCGGCACGCTCGTCGCCGCCCCGCGCATCGGCATCCCGGTCGGCGACCGCGAGTCCGGCCGGGCCGGGTCCGCGCGCGGCCAGGAGTGGAAGGTCGTCGACTGCACCACCGCCGCCGCCCCCGCCGCGCTGGCCCGCACGCTCGGCATCGCCGAGGGCGAGCAGGTGCACACGGTGCGCCGGCTGCGGATCGTGCAGGGCGTGACGGTCGCCGCCGAGGCGCTGCACGTGCCGGCCGCCGGGCTGCCGCGGCTGGCCGTGGTGGTGGACGCGAGCGACCGTGCCCGCGGCGTGCTGCGCCAGCTGGAGCGCCTGGGCGTCGACAACGAGTCCCGCTCGGTGGAACTGGGCGTGGCGGAGACCGCAGAGGCCGCGCTGCTGGAGCGCCCCCCGGGCACCCCGGTGCTGGTGGTCACCACCCAGTACGCGGCGGCGGGCCGGCTGGCGGCCGTCGGTGTCTCCACCTACCGGGCCGACACCTGCAAGCTGACCTTCGGCGAATCCGGCGCGGCCGTCCAGGTCGCCACCCCGGCCGCCGCCAACGTCGCGGCCACCGCCGCGTCCTGACGAGCCGCTTGGGCAAAAGTTTGACCGTGCCACCCCTGTTTGCCGCATCGGACCGGTGAACAGGGGTGGCACAGCCATGAGTTGGGCCGATCGAGAACCGGTGCGCACCTGAGCCCGCGACCGGTTCGGCGGCGGCCGGGAGCTGCGCCGCCTGCCGTGGGACGGCCTTACCGGGACGGCGGATCGACCGCGAACAGCTGTTCCTCGACGTGGTCGAGGGCGATTCGCAGTGCGCCCATCGCCACCACCTCGGAGCCGAGTGCGGCGAGGGCGACTTCGGGCGCGCGCAGGGTGTAGCGGGAGAGCTGTTCGCGCAGCGGTTCCAGGACGCCGTCGAGGCCGGCCGCCCAGCCGCCGACCACCACGAGTTCGGGGTCGAGGGCGAGGACGAGTGCGGTGACGTCGTGCACCAGGCGGCCGAGGAAGCGGTCCATGGCGACCTGGGCGACCTGGTCGCCCTCCCGGGCCAGTCGGAGGACGCGGGCCACCGCGGCCTCGTCCAGCGGGTCGAGGGGCTGGCCGGTGGTGGAGAGCAGGCGTTCGGGGGTGGCCTGCCGGCCGAGCAGGTGGAGCGCGCCGATCTCGCCGGCCGCGCCGCCGAAACCGCGGTGCAGCCGGCCGCCGATCAGTGAGCCGGCGCCGGGGCTGAGGCCGGCCATCACGAACACCACGTCGCCCTTGCCGACGGCGGCGCCCTTCCAGTGTTCGGCGATGGCGGCGAGGTTGGCGTCGTTCTCGATCACCACGGGGCAGCGGAACGAGCGGCGCAGCCGGGCGCCGAGGTCGAGGCCGGTCCAGCCGGGCATCGCGGTGCCGAGCCGGATGACGCCTTCGCGGTCGACGATGCCGGGGGTGCCGACGACGACCTCCCACAGGCTGTCCCGGGAGACACCGGCCTTCTTCAGGACCTCGGCGACCGTGGTGCGGAGCTGGCTGAGCCGCTCCTCGGCCTCCATCGACTCGTCCAGCGGCTTGGCGAAGCTGGTGATCACCTCGCCGGCCAGGTCGGCGAGGACCACCCGCAGGTCGTGGACGCCGATCTCGATGCCGAGGACGTGCCCGGCCTCGGCGCGGAACCGGAACCAGCGGGCCGGGCGGCCGCGTTGGCGGCCGGATTCCTGGACGTGGTCGACCTCGGCGACGAGTCCGGACTCCAGCAGTCCTTCGATGACGCCCTCGACGGTGGGCCTGGACAGGCCGGTGTCGCCCACGAGTTGGGTGAGCGTGACGGCCTGTCCGTCGCGCAACGACCGCAGGGTGACCGCGGCGTTGATCCGCCGCAGCAGTGAGGAGTCGCCGCCGGTGAGCCGATCCGTCAAGTCGCTGCCCTTCCGCTTCGCGCGACTGCCCTGGCGCGCGGTGCCGTGAACGCCGATCGCGGCGCACCGGCGTGTGGTGCCGGGCGCGCCCCCGCGCAAGCCGCCGCCCATGGCCAGGCACAACGCGTGTGCCGTGAGTGCCGGGGCGTCTGCCCGGATCGTACTCGGGCACCCTCCGCGGAGCGAGCGTTTCCGCAGCTCATCATGGCTTCGGTATCGAAACGGTACGTGGTCTGTGATCAGTCGGTGATCGTGCGGCGGCATCCCGGTGGTTGTGTGGTGGCGTCCCGGTGATCGTGTGGTGGCGGATCCGGGTTGCGCGGTGGTGGCGATCATTGCCCCTAGGCTGTGCGCCATGGGGAACGACACCACCACGCTGCGGAGTGCCGCGGACCGTCATATCTCGTCCGCCGACACGGAGTTCGTGCGCGCCCACACCCGGCCCGGGCCGGTGCCGTTCGTGCCCGAGGTGCGGCTGCACATGGCGCAGGACGCGATCGCGCTGTGGGAGATCACCGAGCGGGAGCGCGGCGAGATCGGACTGCCGCCGCCGTTCTGGGCGTTCCCGTGGGCGGGCGGCGTCGCGGTGGCCCGGCGCGTGCTGGACCGGCCCGAACTGGTCGCCGGGCGCACCGTGCTGGACCTGGCGGCGGGCTCCGGCCTGGTCGGCGTCGCGGCGGCGCTGAGCGGCGCGGCGCAGGTGCGGGCGGCGGAGATCGACGCGTACGCGGTGGCCGCGATCGCCGTGAACGCGGCGGACAACGGCGTCACGGTGACGGCCGAGTTGGCGGACGTGCTGGACGGTGACGGTGACGGCTGCCAGGTGGTGCTGGCCGGTGACGTGTTCTACGAGCGGGCGATGGCGGCGCGCTTCCTGCCGTTCCTGGAGCGCGCCGCCGCCCGGGGCGCGACCGTGGTGGTCGGCGACCCGGGCCGCGCCTACCTGCCGCGCGAACGCTTCACCGCGCTCGCCGAGTACGCCGTCCCGGTCGCCGCGGACCTGGAGGACGCGGCCGTGAAGACCACCACGGTCTGGGCGCTGCGGGGCTGACGCATCGTCAATTCCTGTCCGCCGGCAGGTTGGGCGAGCCCGAGGGGATGGGTGGTGTACGGCGAGGACGGGTGGTGTGCGGCGAGGACGGGACGGGCGGCGGGTAGCAGTCCGTGCCCGACCAGGTCGGAGTCGGCGTGGGCGTGGAGTGTGCGTACGGGGTGTTCGGACGTCAGCTGGTGGACGGCGCGGGAGTCCGGCTGGGTGTCGCGGTCGGCGTCAGGTAGCACGGACTGGCCGACGGGGCCGGGGTGTCGACGGCCGGGAGCGGGAGGCAGGTGTTCCGCGGCTGCCCCGGACCCCACAGCTCCAACGAGCTGATCCGGTACGGCCCCTGCTGGTACCAGCCGTGGAAGTACACCATCAGCGTGCGGGTGTCCGGCCCGGTGGTGACCGTCCCCGTCAGCTCGTTCCAGTCGTTCTGGTTCGACCACAGCGCGATGTCCGTGGTGCCGGAACCGGTGACGCCCGCGAACACGAACGGCCCGGTGACCCGGGCGCTCAGCCGGTACGTGGAGTTCGGCTCGACCGTGACGCGCTGGGTGCAGCCCGCGTAACTGCTGTCGGTCGGATGCCCCTCCAGCGTGCCGAACGCGTCGGACGGCGGCAGCACCAGGCCGCTCTCGCAGCTCCACGCCAGCATCCGATTGCCCTGATCGAAGTGCCCGTTGTCGACGACGTCGACGGTCGGCAGCGCCGCCGACGCGGGCGAGTCGAGGCCGAGGCCCAGGCCGACGCCGGCCAGCGCGAGGGCGGCGGCCGCGAGGCCGATCGGCAGGCCGTCGCGGCGGTAGTGATGGGAGGTTCTTTGCGCACGCATGCCATCTCCGAGGTGGGGAGGGTCGGGACGGGAAGCGGTGCGAGGGAGTGGCCCACACCTTGCTGGCGCGGGGCCGGTGCCGTCAAGAGCGGGACCGTAAATGGCTGGTGGCGCGGGCATCGCCGCTGGTAGGAAGAGGCGCCATGAGCGAGTACGAACTGCGGGCCGCGCTGCCCGCCGACGTCGACGCGGTGCTGGCCTTCTGGGCCGAGGCCGCCGAGGGCACCAGCATCAGCGACGACCGGGCGGGCGTGGCACGGCTGTTGGAGCGCGACCCGCAGGCGCTGATCCTGGCGGTGGCGGAGGACGTGATCCTGGGTACGGTGATCGCGGGCTTCGACGGCTGGCGCTGCCACCTCTACCGGCTGGCCGTCCACCCGTCGGCCCGCCGCCGCGGCATCGGCGGCGCGCTGCTGGACGCCGCGCACGCCCGCTTCGAGGCGCTGGGCGGGCGGCGGGCCGACGCGATGGTGCTGGAGCACAACGAACTCGGGCAGTCGGCCTGGCGGGCGGCCGGGTACGGGCGCGAGGAGCGGTGGCGCCGGTGGACCCGGCCGCTGGGCTAAGCCGTCGTCAACTCAGCTTGCTTCAGGCGGACTTGAGGGTGCCGCCGTCGACGACCAGGTCGGCGCCGTGGATGTTGCCGGCCCGGTCGGAGAGGGCGAAGACCACCAGGTCGGCGACCTCCTCCGGAGTGGAGAGCCGGCCGGACGCGGTGCCCGCCTGGGTGGGCAGTCCGTCCAGCAGAGCATCGAGGGGGACGCCCATGGCATCGGCCATCCGGCCGCCGTAGCCGCCGGCGGAGGTCCACTGGTCGGTGGAAGTCGGGCCGGGCGAAACGGTGTTGACGCGCACCCCGCGCGGCGCGAGTTCCTCGCTGAGGCGCTTGCCGAACTGGGTGAGTGCCGCCTTGGCCTCCGCGTACCCCACCGGGGAGCCGGTGGGGATGCGGGAGTTGATCGAGGACACGTTGACGATCGCGCCGCGCCGCTCCAGCAGGCTGGGCAGCGCGGCCCGGGTGGTGCGCACCGCCGACATCACGTTCAGGTCGAACAGCGACTGCCACTGCTCGTCCGCGACGTCCAGCACGCCGCCCAGGGCGAACACGGAGGCGTCGCCCGCGCCCACGTTGTTGACCAGCAGATCGATGCCGCCGAGCGCCGCCAGTGCCTGCTCGACCGCGCTCTCCGCGCCCTGGCGGGTGCTCAGGTCGGCCGTCGCGACGGTGGCGACCTCCGCCAACTCCTTTGTGGCGGTGCGGGTTGCGCCCACCACCTTCACTCCCTCGGCGGCGAGCGCGCGGGCGACGGCGAGGCCGATGCCGCGTCCCGCGCCGGTGACCAGGGCGGTGCGGCCGTTGAGTCCGAGATCCATGGTTCCTCGTTTTCGGTCGATATTCTTGAACTTGAGGTCAAATATTTGGGCATGCGAAACCGCGCGGGCGGCGCGGTCGATGCTTCTTCGGCGTCCGGGTTTCAGTGTCCGGGTTTCAGTGTCCGAAGACGGTGGCGACGGTGGTGTCGACGACCTCGAGGACCGCCTCGCGGTCGTAGGCCCGGGCCATCACCCGCAGTCCCGCGAGTGCGGTCATCAGGAACCTGGCCTGCGCGCCCGCGTCCACCGAGCTCGGGACGTCGCCCTCCAGCTTGCCCCGCTCGATGCGCGCGGCCAGCAGGCCGGCGCTGCGGTCGGTCATTCGGCGCACCGCGAGCGCGGCGTCCGCGTCCCGTCCGCCGAGCTCCAGCGCGGTGTTGACGGCGAGGCAGCCGCGACGCACCGGGCCGTCGAAGTCCGCGTCCACCAGCATCGCCAGGAAGGCGCGGATGCACTCCTTCGTGGTGCCCGGCCCCGCCAGGAACTCCTCGGCCAGCTCGGCGCCGCCCCGGTCGTACGCGTCCAGCGCCCGCCCGAAGAGTTCCCGCTTGGAGCCGAAGGCGTGGTAGAGGCTGCCCTTTCCGATGCCCGCCGCCTCGGCGAGTTCGGCCGGGGAGGAGCCGGCGTAGCCGTTCGTCCAGAACACCTCCATCGCCTGCGCGATCGCGGTGCCCTCGTCGAACTGCTTCGGTCGTCCCATGACCTGACGGTACGACATATTTGACCTAGGGGTCAATAATTTTGTGGGCCACGGCCGCGGCTTGTTCCACCCACCCGTCGGCGTCCTGCACGTCGATCGCTCCGAAGTCCCCCGCCGGAGTGCCGACATGAACCGGGCCGGCTGGTATTACTGGGACATGCAGGAAGAAACCGCACGCTCCGCGATCGACACGTTCATCTCCGCGTTCAACGCCTCGGACGACAGCTATGTGACTGCCCTGCTCTCCCAGGCCCTGACCTCGGACGTGGTCTTCTGGGGGCCGTTGGGCCGCAGCGAAGGAATCGCGGCGGTCGAGCGGTTCGTGCTGGACATCCGACGCCACCCGGCGGGGACCGGCACGATGACGCGCTGCTCAGCAGTGGACATGCCCGACGAATGGGCCCGGTACCAGTGGGTGTTCACCATGCCGGACGGAGGCCCCCGCCTGGCGGGAACGGACGTCGTCCATCTACGACGGAGCCTCATCGACCAGGTCATCGTATTCGCGGGCGAGATCGAGCCGTTCGCCTCCTGAGTCGTCCACCTGTCGCTGTCCTTCTCCTGAACGGCAGGGGTCAGCAGCTGTGGCTGCTCAGCTGCCGGTAGAGCTCCTTGTGTCCGTCCGGGGTCGGGTGCACGCCGTCGACGAACTGGTGGGGCTGGTCGCGGAGGGGTTCCCACATGTCGATGAAGTCGATGTGGTTGTCCTCGCACCAGGCCTGGAGGGTGACGCGCAGGGTGAGTGCTCGCGCCGTGGTGAAGCGGAGGCCCTCGTAGTCGTCGAGCCGTGTTTCGTCGAGCCAGGACGGTCCGACGACGACCATGCGGGCGTTGTGGCGCTGGGCAGTTGCGGCCAGCGAGGCGAGATGGTCGGCGAGCGAGGCGAGATGGTCGGCGAGGTGGGGCATTTGGGTGTCCGGCGCGGCGACCGGCACGGCCGAGTCGTTGATCCCGGCGGCCACGACCAGCGTGTCCGGGTGGCGGGGAACCAGTAGCGGGGGTGTCTGCCGGGCGACGTCCGCCAAGGTGCTGCCGGGGATGGCCAGGTTGAAGACCCGGTGGGCGTTCTCGTCCGACGCGATGTGCGTCGCCGCCAGGTGTCCGGCCCAGCCGCCCTGGGGGTCGCAGCGGCCGTAGGCGATGCTGTCGCCGACGATCACGATGCGCGCCGCAGGGCGCAGCGGCCTCGCGTCCAGGTAGGCCCAGGCCGTCCGGCCCGAGGTGAGGACCACTCGTCGGCGGGCGTAGTCGTCCACCTCGTAGGCGTCGGCAGCGGCCAGTTCCTGGTCGGTCAGGTGCAGGACGGCGCCCTCGACCGTGCCGCCGAAGTCGCGTACCAGGGTGAGGTGTTCGTGCTGGCCGCTGGTGGCGATCACGGATTCGTCGGTGATCGTGAGGGGCCTGGTCGTGTGACCGGCCAGGGAGGCCGTGGTCGTCGGCACCGTGCGACCGAAGAGGGTGGTTTGCACCTGCGGGTCCAGCAGCGTGCCGAAGCAGAACAGGGCGTGGGGGCGGGACTCGGTCACTGCGGTGCCGTGGCCTTTCACTCGGAACGATCACGTCACCTTATCGGCCCGTGGAAGCCCGTCCCTGTGCCGCTGACGAGGGCACTTCGCCCGGGCCGCGCATGCTTGCCGGTCGGACTGCTCGCGGCCCCATGTGTGCGCGCTACTGGCCGAGCAGGTGGGCGAAGTCGTAGCCGAGGCCGCCGAGCGTCGGAAGCGCGCCCAGGTCGGTGATTGCGCCGACGGGGATGCTGTAGGTCTGGTCCGGGGTGAGGGTGGCGGCGGCAGCGGCCGGGGTGGAGGCGAGGAGGAGGGTGGCGAGGGCGGTGAGGGCGGTGCGCACGGTGGACTCCTCTGGGGGCCGGGGTTGACGCTTGGTCAACGGGCGGGCAGGGGAAGGGGTGACGCGGGACCGCCCGTTCGGGTGCAGAGGAGGGTGCGTCAGGACGGGAGGGGGCGTCAGGACGGGAGGGTGCCGGCTTCGGTGGTGAGGCGAGTGGCCGGCTCCTTGGCGAGGCGGGCCGCGGGGCCGCGGCGGCGGGAGAGGGCGAGGCCGAGGTGGCGGCGCGGGGCGGGTTCGGCGAGGGGGAGGGAGAGCAGGTCGGGGTGGTCGGTGAGGCCGATCCGGCGGATCACGGCGATGCCGATGCCCGCGCGGACCAGTGACTGGGCGAACTCGTAGTCCGTCGCGGTGCAGGAGATCCGCAGGTCCACCCCCGCCAGCGCGCCGAACCGGACGAGCTGCCCGGCGGACTTGCCGCAGCCCAGGATCCAGCGCTGGTCGGCGAGTTCGGCGAGGTGCAGGTCGGTGCGGTGGGCCAGCGGGTGGCGGCGGGGAAGGACCACGCGCAGCGCATCCTCGGCGAGCGGCGTCCAGTCCAGGCCGGAGCGGTCGCCCGGGCGGGCGGGCGGTCGCCGAGGCCTCGGCGGCGCGTCGCAGGTGCCGCGGGTCGCCGTTGACCGTCTACGAGCCGTCATCGGGCCGGCCCCGGTCGCCGGAGGGAATCGACGAGCGCGGGGTCGATGCCCCAGTCGGCGTCCCACCCGAACGCGAGCACCGGCGCCCGCAGCCGCCACAGGGCCAGCGCGGCGGCCTGGCGCTGCTGGACGGGCGTGAGTGCGGCTGATCGCCCGGTCGGTGCTGGGTCGTCCTGCCGGAGTTTCTGGTGCATCGTTTCCCGCTCGTGGCCAGGTGATCGACTCAAAGGGACGTCGATGTTTGCGCACCGGGGTCTCGCTGGTTCGAGGTGGTCAGGCCGGTCCGTAGATGGCGCTGCCGGCCTTGGTGACCAGTGCCCAGTACCGGTCGCCGTAGGACCAGTGCCACCACTCGGTGGGGTAGTTGACGAAGCCGGCGTCGCCCATGGTCCGGGCCAGGAGGTCGCGATTGCGGCGCGCCCGGTCCGACAGTCCCGGGGCGTCCAGCGGACAGTACTTCTCGTCCCCCGTGCGGTGGCCGTTCACGGCGCCACCCATGTCCAGCTCGACGCCCTCGGCATCAACGAGCGTCAGATCGAGCGCCGCCCCGGCACAGTGCGGCGCCACCTCGACCGGGGAGACGAAGGCGCTGGCCCGGCGCCGCAGGTCGACAGGGCCGGTGATGCCCGAGCGGCGCAGGCGGTCCTCGTAGCGGGCGAACCGCCGCGCCTGCTCGGTGCTGCTGCGATGCCCCTCTACGACAAGGAACCTGACGCCGTCGGGAAGCCGTTCGGACGCCGAGCGCAGACGTTCGAGCACGCCGGTCCTGACCCGGCCGTAGGCCCCCGCCTCGTCCCGTTCCCGGGAGTCCAGCGCAATCGCCGGGACCGAGGCGATCTCCGCGAGAGGCTCGCCGCAGTCCTGCACGGGGATGTTGACCACCTGGGGATCGCTCAGCAGAATCATGGACCCTGAGCCTAGAGCTTGTCCGGCCGCCCGGCCCAGACCGGCAGCGCTGCGCCGCACGCAACACCGTCGAACGAGTCGTCAACAGGCTCGAACACGCGTGATCGACCGGGCAAGCTCCAACTCATCGGTCAGTCAAGGCCTTCGATGATGCGGAAGTCACGCTCGACGGCGTCGCCGAGGACGACCAGCGCCTCCTGGTATGCCTCGCTCTCGCGGGCCGCAACGGCCTGTTCGAAGCTGTTGAACTCGATCAGTATGGTGCGCCCGGCGATTCCGGCGTCGTGTGCGACGACCTGACCGTCACGGGCGAGGACCCGCCCGCCCCCGGCTCGGACGGCCCGACCGGCCAGCTCGTTGTAGGCAGCCAGCTTCTCGGGGTCCGAAATCGTGCGGTAGGAACTGACCCAGTAGCCCTTGGCCATGGAGCCCTCCAGTGTTTGAAAGAGCACTTCCGACTTCGACTTCATACTTCAGATCGACCGCACCCGGCGACTGATATTCGGGCTGCTGCGGAGCCCTCGCCGGTCGGCCCCGATTCGGCGCCGACGGGCGGCGTTCGGGGCGTCAGGGCGTCAGGGCGTCAGGGCTTCAGGGTGGCGAGGGCAGCGAGGATGCGGGACCAGGCGTCGGCGGATTCGGTGGGGCGGAAGGTGGTCGGGCGGTCGGGGCAGAGGAAGCCGTGCGGGGTGTCGGGGTAGGAGACCAGCTCGTGCGGGACTTCCGCTTCGGTGAGGCGGGCGTCGATGCGGGACCAGTCGATGGGTGGGACGAGGTGGTCCTCGGTGCCGACCAGGCCGAGGACGGTGGTGCCGTGGGCGGCGAGGGTGGCGGCGCCGGTGGGGGTGAGCGGGGGCTGGGGGGCGGCGGTGAACGGGGTGGTGTCGGCGTCCAACAGCCAGCCCGGGTAGCAGGCGACGATCAGGTCCAGCGGGAGGCGGGTGCCCGCGACGAAGGCGAGGTGGCCGCCGACGGAGAAGCCCGCGAACGCCCGGCCCGGGCCGGCGCCGAGGGACGCTCCGACGGAGAGTGCGGCGGCGGTGTCGGTTGCGACCTGGTCGGCCGTCAGGGCGGACAGCAGTCGGAAGCCCTCGTCCCGGCCCGCCGCGTCGTACGGCAGATCCGCCCGGGGGACGGTGCGGCCGAAGAAGTCCGGCGCGACGGCGGCGTAGCCCGCGGCGGCCAGCCGCTCGCAGACACCGCGCACCCAGGCCGTCACCCCGAACAGCTCCATCCCGACCGCCACGGTGGCCGGCGGCGTGACGCCCTCCGGCACGGCGACGAACACCTCCGGGCCGGTGGTCTCCGGCCGGGTCCAATACGTCCTCGGCTCCGGCGAGTTCATCGTCCGTGTCCCCCTCGTACGGCCCGGCGCGGCGCCGGTCGAGGCCACGCTACCCGGACGGGGCGGGCCACCGGGCTGAAGGCGCGCGGGAGTTGGGTGTCCTGCACGTCCGGCGGGCAGGGGCCCCGGCGCCCGCGGGCGTCCGGGCGTCGCGCGGCTACGAGGCCGGGCGGTAGGTGGTGACGGTGCCGCCGTTGCTGAACTCCAGCGTCTCGACGG
This sequence comes from Kitasatospora sp. NPDC004614, assembly GCF_042873675.1. Classification (NCBI taxonomy): domain Bacteria; kingdom Bacillati; phylum Actinomycetota; class Actinomycetes; order Kitasatosporales; family Streptomycetaceae; genus Kitasatospora; species Kitasatospora sp. NPDC004614. The sequence continues at coordinate 142,951 of NZ_JBIALR010000017.1, read as the reverse complement.
GGGCGAACGGGCGCGGGCGGAACTCGCCGGCGAAGGCGGGGAGGCCGGTGCCGGCGACCACGGGGTAGCGCTTCCAGATGAGTTCGTCGATCTCCGGGAGCAGTTCGCCCGCGAGCTTGGCGCCGCCGCACAGCCAGATGTCGCCGTCACCGGGCTGCTGCTTCAACTCCCGTACCAGGCCCAGCGGGTCGGTGCGGACCACGTTGACCGCAGGGTCGGTCGGTTCGGGGAGGGTGGAGGAGACCACGTACTGCTTCAGGTGGGCGTAGGGGCTGGTGACGCCGATGTCCAGGGCGGGGCGGTAGGTGCCAAGGCCCATCAGTACGGTGTCGAAGCGCTTGTTGGGCGCCCCGTCGAGGCCGATGTGGGGACGGGCATGGGTCGGCATGGTCTCGGGGAACTCGGCCCGGAGGTAGTCCACCATGTCGTCGCACTGGGGGTAGAAGTCGAACTCGCCGGCCGGGCCGGCGATGAAGCCGTCGATGGAGACGGCGACGTAGTACACGAGCTTTCGCACTCGGTGCCTTTCGAAGAAGGGTGACCACTCGGTCTGTAGTACTCTGCTTGGAGTGGTAAGAATGTAGCACTACGAGTGGAGTGGTTACAAGCGATGGCCCGAAGCAATCCCGAACGACGCGCGGCACTGCTCGACGCCGCGATCGAAGTCCTCGCCGAGGAAGGTGCCCGGGGGCTGACCTTCCGGGCAGTCGACCAGCGCGCCGCCGTCCCGACCGGCACCGCCTCCAACTACTTCAGCAACCGCGACGCCCTGCTCACCCAGTGTGCCGAGCGCGTCTACGAACGCCTCGGCGCCGACCCCGAGGCCCTCGCCCAGGGCCTGACCGGGCCGCGCGACACCGCGCGGGTTGCCGAGCTGATGCACCAACTCGTCGACCGGATCGCCGACTTCCCGACCGGCTTCCTCGCCCTGCTGGAACTCCGCCTGGCCGCGCTGCGCCGCCCCGAGCTGCGGGAGACGGTCACCCGGCGGATCGGCGCGGACCTCCAGTTCAACATCGACTACCACCTGGCGGCGGGCCTGCCCGGCGACGCCACCGCGGTCCGGCTGCTGTACCTGGCGCTGAACTGGCTCATCCTGGAACGCCTCGCCCTGCCCGACCTGTTCACCGCCGAGCAACGCGCCGAGCTGGTGGACGAGTTGGTGACCCGGGTGATCGGCGCGCCGGCGGAGTAGCGCCACCCGCTGCGCGGGGCGGGAGGGGCGGTGGCGCGCCTGGCGCTCGGTGGTGTCGGGTGGCCGTCGCGCGGGTGTGCAGGTGGTCGACGGCCGGCCTGTCGTGCGCGCGGTGCTTCGCCGGGCGTCAAGTGACGGTCGGCGTCGGCCAGTTCGACGGGGTGGCGCGAGTCGGTCGGCTCGCCAGGGAGAGGGTGAGCGGCGGCGCGGTGCTCCTCCCGTGGCAGCGTCCGGGTTTCGGCAGGTTGACGACGTGTCAGGCCGCAGTCGCGGCAGCCGATCGGGGTTCGGGGTGGTGAACGTCTGTTGAGGTCTGATCGATTGACGGTCAGTCAAGCAGCTTCGAACAGGGGCGGGAAGCCTTTGCGTGCAGGATTCTGCGCGAAGTTGTTGACAAGTGCTCGATCGGAGCCCGGATACTGCATCTCATTGCAGAACGGGCCACCGAAGGAGTACCCGTGTTCTCACCCCCACGCAGGCCGGCCGCCGGCGCTCTGGCCGCCGTGCTGCTGGCCGTCGCAGCCGGTGTCGCGCCGACCGCTTCCGCGGCTTCGGCGACGCAGCCGGACGCCGCGACGTACAGCGTCACCGTCGGCGCGCCGGTGACGTACAGCCACCCGACCGACACCCCGGCGGTGCCGTACCTGGACAAGGACGGCACGTTCTGGTTCCAGCAGTCCGCGGCGCTGTACGGCGCGAGCGACCCGCGGTACTGGGACTTCTTCACGGGGACGGACTTCGACACCGCCACCCGTTCCGGTGCCGTCTCCAACGCCGTCAACCCGGCCAACGCGCAGGACAAGAACAACGACACCACCTGGCGCTGCAACAACAGCCCGACCGGGAAGACCGCCACCGCCGCCCCGAGCGGCAGCGGTTACGCGCAGAAGAACTACTGCGACCTGTCGGGCGTCTGGATCGACCCCGACACCGGTGACTGGTACGGGCTGGTGCACAACGAGTTCACGCCCCAACCCTTCGGTGACGGGCTGCACTTCGACGCCATCGACTACGCGGTCTCCACGGACCAGGGCAGGACCTGGACGATCCGCGACCACGTGATCACCTCGCCGTACAGCACCACCCGCGGCGACACCGCGCAGTTCCCGAACCAGACGTACTCGTACGGCGACGGCGACCAGCGCCTGCTGGTGGACGCCGCGTCCGGGTACTTCTACGTGTTCTACGGCTCCCGGGTGGTCGACAAGAGCGGCGGCTGGAAGGCGTTCTACGAGCACGTCGCGCGCGCCCCGATCGCGGGCAAGATGGCGCCGAGCTCCTGGCAGAAGTGGTACAACGGCGCCTGGAGCGAGGCCGGCGTGGGTGGCCGGGAGTCGAACATGGTGCCCGTCGGGGCGTCCAGCAGCACCGGGTACACGCCCGTCTCCGGCGAGTACAACCCGGCGAACGCCGGCACCTCCGCCCAGCAGACAGCGGCCGGTCAGATGCCCGCGACCTCGCCGCTGTTCGTGATGGACGTCACGTACAACGCCTACCTGGGGCTGTACATCGGCGAGCCGCAGGCCGTCGACCAGAGCGGCAACGCGCCGCAGCAGTTCTACGCCACCGACAACCTCGCCACGCAGAAGTGGTACCCGATCGGGGACACCGGCGGGTACCACACGGCGTCCTGGTACCGCTGGTTCCTGGACGGCGCCAACCGGACCAGCTCGGCGATCGTCGGCAAGTCGTTCCGTTCGTACTGCGCGTTCGGCTGCTCCGGCGGTGCGTCAGGGCAGTACGTGAATGTCAGCATCGACTCCACCGCGCCCGCCGCGGCGCCGGTCGACCTGACGAAGGCCTACCGGATCGCGACCAGCGGCGGCCGGGTGCTCGCCCAGGCCTCCCGCACCGCCACTTCGGTGGCCGCGCCCACCGGGTCCGCGCTGGAGTCGTGGACCTTCGCGGCCAACGGCGACGGCTCCTACCGGATCGCCAACTCCTCGACCGGGCAGCTGCTCGGCGTCAACTCCGGTGCGGTGGCGGGCCGGGCCTGGGGCGCGCAGCCGACCGTGACGGCCGCGCCCGTCGGCGGGCCGAGCGTCGGCCAGCAGTGGTGGGTGCTGCGCGGCACCGACGCGAACGGCGCCGCGGACGGCACGGTCAAGCTGGTGAACCGTTACAGCGGCCTGGCGCTCGGCCTCTCCGCCGCCACCGGCCGACTCGCCGAGACCGTCCCCGCCCGCTCCTGGACGGACACCAGCGGCAGCGCGGTCGGCGCGGGCCGCACCGCGAGCGAGCAGGCACTCACCCTCACGGTGGCCGGCAGCGCGCCCGAGACCGTCACCGTCACCAACCCCGGCAACCAGGCCACCAAGGTCAACACCGCCGTCTCGCTCCAGCTCGGCGGCAACGACTCGGCCGGCAAGGCACTCAGCTGGACCGCCACCGGACTGCCCGCCGGACTGACCATCAGCCCGGCCGGACTGATCACCGGCACCCCGACCACCACCGGCTCCGCCACCGTCACGGTCACCGCCTCCTCCGGGACGGCCAACGGCTCGACCACCTTCACCTGGGCGGTGAACCCGGCGCTCACCGGTACCCACACCCTGACCGTCTCCGGAAAGGCCCTCGACAACCCCAACCACTCCACCACCGCCGGCACCCAGCTGATCACCTGGGCGCTCAACAGCGGGCAGAACCAGCGCTGGATCTTCACCCCGCAGGCCGACGGCAGCTACCAGATCAGCAACGCCGAATCGACCCTGTGCATGGACGTGAACGGCGGCTCCGGCAGCGCGGGCGCGGCGATCATCCAGTACACCTGCACCGGCGGCAGCAACCAGCGCTGGATCGTCAGCGCCGTCGGCAACGGCTACACCGTCGCCTCGCAGAAGAGCGGACTGCTGGTCGCCACCGCCTCCACCGGTGACGGCGCCCTGGTCACCCAGCAGCCGGACACCGGCTCGGCGCTCCAGCGCTGGACGATCGGCTGACGGGTGAACGAAGGAACGGCGCGACGGGGGATCCCGTCGCGCCGTTCCTGGGTGTCCGCTCAGCCGGGGTGGTGCGCCGCCGCGAACGCCGCTGCGTCCCAGTGGCCGCCCAGCGACGGGGCGAGCGAGGACGCGGCCAACTCCCGGAAAGCCGCCGGGGACCGGTCGGCTGCCGCGCCTTCCGGGAGGGCGCCCAGCAGCGGGGCGCCGGCGGCGGACGGCAGGTCGGCCAGGTTGCAGCGGGCCGCGAGGTCCGGGTCGGCGGGCCAGCTGCCGACCACCACGCCGCGCAGCGCCAGGCCCCGGTGGCGCAGCGCCTCCGCGGTCAGCGCCGTCGCGTTGAGGGTGCCCAGGCCGGCCGCCGCGACCAGCAGGAACTCGGCCTGGACGCCCGCGAGTTCGCAGGCGGCGGCGAGGTCGGCGAGGGTCCGGCCCCGCTCGTCGTAGCGGACCAGCAGCCCGCCCGCGCCCTCCACCAGCACGCAGTCGAAACGGTCGGCCAGGTCGGCCACGGTCTTCGCCACCTCGTCCGGCGCGAGGGTCGGCAGACCGGACCGGCGGGCCGCCGTGTCGGGCGCCAACGGCTCGGGGTAGCGGGCCAGTTCGACGCCGTGCACCAGCGGCCCGGCCAGCCGGGCCACCTCGTCGACGTCGCCCGGCTCGCCCGGCGCCAGCCCGGTCTGGCCGGGCTTGAGCACTGCCACCGGATCGGTGCGGAGCGCCGCGAGGGCCGCGGTGGTGACGGTCTTGCCGACCTCGGTGCCGGTGCCGGTGACGAACAGTACGGGCGACATGGTGCTTCCTCAGGAGGGTGGTTCAGTTGCTGTGCGCCGCGTGGGACGCGGCCGCCGCCGCGGCGACGGCTCGGCCGATCGCGGCCACGTCCGCGTCGTCGGTGACGAACGGCGGCATGGTGTAGATCAGGTCGCGGAACGGGCGCAGCCACACGCCCTGTTCGGCGGCGGCCGCGGTGGCCGCCGCCATGTCGACCGGTGCGTCGAGCTGCACCACGCCGATCGCGCCCAGCACCCGGACGTCCCGTACCCCGGGCTGTCCGGCGCACGGTGCGAGGGCGTCGCGCAGCGCGGTCTCGATGCGCTTGACCTCGGTGCGCCAGTCCTGGCGCAGCAGCAGGTCGATCGAGGCGTTGGCGGCGGCGGTGGCCAGCGGGTTGCCCATGAACGTCGGGCCGTGCGCCAGCACCGGGACCTCGCCGCGCGAGATGCCCTCCGCGACCCTGCTGGTGCACAGGGTGGCGGCCAGCGTCAGGTAGCCGCCGGTCAGCGCCTTGCCGAGGCACATCACGTCCGGGGAGACGCCCGCGTGGTCGGCGGCGAACAGTTCGCCGGTGCGGCCGAAGCCGGTGGCGATCTCGTCGAAGACCAGCAGGACGTCGTGCGCGTCGCACAACTCGCGCAGGGCCCTCAGGTAGGCGGGGGAGTGGAAGCGCATGCCGCCCGCGCCCTGCACCACCGGTTCGACGATCACGGCGGCCAGCTCGCCGGCGTGCCGTTCGATCAGCTCGGCCAGGTGCGCCAGGTACTCCGGGTCGGCCGGGGCGTCGTACCCGGCGGGCGGCTCGGCGGCGAACAGCTGCTGGGGCAGCACCCCGCCCCACAGGTGGTGCATCCCGCCCTCGGGGTCGCACACCGACATGGGGTGGAAGGTGTCGCCGTGGTAGCCGCCGCGCCAGGTCAGCACCCGCCGCTTCTCCGGCCGTCCGAGCGACTGCCAGTACTGGAGGCACATCTTCAGCGCGACCTCGACCGCCACCGAACCGGAGTCGGCGAGGAACACGTGCTGCAGCGGCTCGGGCGTCAACTCCACGAGCTTGACGGCGAGTTCGACCGCCGGGCGGTGGGTCAGCCCGCCGAACATGACGTGGCTCATCCGCTCCAGCTGGTCGCGGACGGCCGCGTCCAGCTCCGGGTGCCGGTAGCCGTGGATCGCCGCCCACCAGGACGACATCCCGTCGATCAGCTCCTCGTGCCCGCCCACCGGCTCGGCCAGCCGCAGGCGCACGCCCGCGGCCGACTCCACCACGAACGGCCGGACCGTCCCCGGCATCGGACCGTACGGGTGCCAGACGTGCGCCCGGTCCAGGTCGAGCAACTGCGCGTTGTCCGTCACGCGTTGGGCGCCAGTTCGGTGCCCGCGCCACGACGGCGGACCCGCACCAGGTCGGTGCGCGCCTCGTCCTCGGCGGCCTCGGTTTCCGTGGTGGCCGTCTCGGCCTCGTCGGCCCGGTGGCCGCCGCACGGGCCGCAGCCGCCGCCCGTCCCGCAGGCGGTCTGCTCCTCGTGGCCGCCGCAGGCCGAGGCGCCGCCGCCGCAGCCGCCGGCCGACGCGCGGTGGCGGGGCAGGGTGGTCTGCTCGGCGCCCTCCACCTCGAAACCGGCGTCCTTGATCATGTCGAGGTCGGCCTGTCCGGCCTGGCCCTCGCTGGTCAGGTAGTCGCCCAGGAAGATCGAGTTGGCGATGTGCAGGCCCAGCGGCTGCATCGACCGCAGGTGCACCTCGCGGCCGCCCGCGATCCGTACCTCGATGTCCGGGCAGACGAACCGGACCATCGCCAGGATCCGCAGGCAGCGCTGCGGCGTCAGGTTCCACTCCTCGGCGAGCGGGGTGCCCTCGAACGGGATCAGGAAGTTCACCGGCACCGAGTCCGGGTCCAGCTCGCGCAGCGCGTAGACCACGTCCACCAGGTCCTCGTCGCTCTCGCCCATGCCCGCGATCAGCCCCGAACAGGCCGACAGGCCCGCGCCGTGGGCCTTCGCCACGGTGTCCACCCGGTCCGCGTAGGTGTGGGTGGTGGTGATCTCGCCGTACGTGCTCTCGGAGGTGTTCAGGTTGTGGTTGTACGCGTCCGCGCCGGCCGCCTTCAGGCGCTCGGCCTGATTGTCCGACAGCAGCCCCAGGCAGGCGCAGACCTCGACCTGCTCGTCCGCGTCCTTGATCGCCGCGATGGTGTCCGCGACCCGGTCGATGTCCCGGTCCGTCGGCCCGCGGCCGCTGGCCACCAGGCAGACGCGCTTCGCGCCGCCCGCGACACCCGCGGCCGCCGCCTCGGCGGCCTGCTCCGGCTTCAGCCAGGTGTACTTGAGGATTTCCGCCTTCGACCCCAGGCGCTGCGAACAGTACGAGCAGTCCTCCGGGCACAGCCCGCTCTTCAGGTTCACCAGGTAGTTGAGCTTCACCCGGCGCCCGAACCACTGCCGGCGCACCCGCCCGGCGGCCGCAACCACATCCAGCAGCTCGTCATCCGTGGTGGCCAGTACGGCCAGCGCCTCCTCGCGGGTGGGCAGTTCCCGGCGAAGGCCCTTGTCGGTCAGCGTGTCGAGGAGATCCATGGCCCGATCCTGCCCGGGCCGCCCCGCCGTCCGCCAGAGGGAACACACCAGAAGATCGCCCGGAGCGTGTGCGAGTAGTCACAACAGGCCTTGACCTGCCGCTTTACGCACGATCTGACGGTATTCCGATAGCCGGCGGACGCTGCGAGACATTCCTCACACGGTCGCGGTGGTTTGCGCTCTGCCGCGCAACTTCGCTTCCTGAGCGGACGTGATCTGCCGGATCACCAGAATCGCGAGCACCGCCGCAGCCAGGCCGGTCACCACGTCGAAGGCCGAGTAGCCGTTGTCGCCCGCGCCGAGCTCGTCGAGGACCGTGGCACCGACCGTCTGGGCGAGCCAGGCGGCCCACCAGGCGTTGATCAACCAGGTCTTGCCGGCGGGCTCGGTCGCGCGCCAGATGTCCAGCGCGATCCGGCGCGGAATCCACCACATCGCCAGGGGGACGAACCAGGCGCCGACGGCCCATCCGGCCGAGTACTTCTGAATATCCGGACCGAAACGGTCGACGTTGAGCCGACAGCGCCGGAACCAGAGAACGAATGCGACGCAGCTGCCGACGGCCAGCACGACCAGGAGCGGCACGAGCATCGGGAACACCGCCGACCGGGTGCCGCCGGCCGCGGCGACCACCGCCTGCGAGGCGGCCTCAAGGCCGATCAGTACCTGCGCGGCCAGCGCCAACCGCCGGACGCCGGTGGCCGATCTGTCGTCGGGCAGGGCCTGCGGGCCCGGCATGTGGTGAACGTTCTCGGAATGCACGGAGATCCCCCGCCGAAGTGGTGCCTGCGGTGTGGATCACTCGCAGTGATGGCGTGAAGAATAGGGGTCTCGTTCGAACTCTCAAAGCGAGTTGCCCCGGCTCAACAGCTACGCACCGCGGCCTCGACCTTGCCGAAGTCCCCCACCGCGAAAGCCTTCGCCGGGATGGTGAAGTACATCGTCCCCGCGTCACCCCAGCCCCAGCCGAGACCGGTGTCCTCGGCGAGTTGGAGCAGATGGACGGCGGGCCCGCCGGCGTCGCGGCCGGTCACCGCATAGGCGTAGGAGGCGTCCGGCCAGCCGAAGGCGCAGTGCTGTCCGGCGGTGTTCCCGTCGAGGTCGCCGAACGCGGCGAGGATGAGCGACGCCGCGCCCCAGTGCCTGTCGGAGTCGAACTCGACGTCGTGGTCCTCGACGTCCCAGGCGTCCGGGAGCATGGTCGACCCGACGGCGCGGACGGGGCGGGCCGGATAGTTCCTCGCCGGTTCGTGCGCGGTCCTTTCGACTGCTCGTGCGGGGTCCGCCGGAATCACCCGGTGGGCCTGCGGGCCGGAGGTGTCCAGCTGTCGGTAAGTCTCGTACGGCAGATCCGGAGCGAGGGAGAAGAAGTTGAGCAGGCCCGGCCGGGTGGGCAGTTCACTGCCGAGCGGGGCGGCGAGGGCATCGGTGTCGAGGACGGCGAGCAGGGACAGCGGAACGCCGTCGAGCTCGGGCCACCGGGTTTCCGGTTCGAGGAGGGCCGGGCCGCCGAGCCGGCATCGGCCGGTGGCCGGGTCGCCACCGCTCGCAGGCTCCAACCGGAAGCCGCGGCGGGCCATCGCGGCGAACTGCGGGCCGGCTCGCTGTCCGAGCCGTTCGACGCAGACTCGGTGCATCTCGGCAGTGTCGTGGAATTCCATGCCGTCATCGTCTCAACTGCCGCCCACAGTCGGCTTTGCGCCGATGCGAACACGGCTTGGTCGAGGCTCCTACGGCTTGCGTGCGAGGGCGCAGGAGATCATCCGTTCCCACACCGTCGGTTCGTGCGGGGGCGTGCCGGTGTTGGGGGCCGGGGCGGATTCCGGGCGCCAGAGTGAGCAGTTGACGAGGCCGGGTTCGAGGAGTTCGAGGTCGCCGAACAGGGCGGTGATCTCTTCGTCGGTGCGCCAGCGGCCGCGGCCGAACGCGTCCTGCAGTTTCTGTTCCGCGATCCGGGTCTGTTCGTTGTCGCCGTCGCCGGTGCGGAAGTGCGAGATGTAGATCCGGCTGTCCGGCGGCACCCGGTCTGTCCACCAGTGCACCAGCTCGCCGGGCTGTTCGGCGTCGTTGAGGTGGTGCAGGACGGCGCTGAAGACGATGCCGACCGGCTGGTCGAAGTCGATCAGGCGGGCCACGTCGGGGTGTTGGTGGATTTTCTCCGGCTCGCGCACGTCCGCCCGGATCACCGCGGTGCGTTCGTCGGCGGCCAACAGGGCGCGGCCGTGGGCGAGTACGGTCGGGTCGTTGTCGACGTAGACGACGCGTGCGTCGGGGCGGTGCCGTTGGGCGACCTGGTGCACGTTGTCGGCGGTGGGCAGGCCGCTGCCCATGTCGATGAATTGACGGATGCCGTCGTGGGTCATCGCCGCCACGGCGCGGATCAGGGCGCGGCGGTTTTCGATCGGGACCGCCACCGAACCCGGCAGCTCCTCGAGGAAGAAGTCGCCGATTTCGCGGTCGACGGCGTAATTCTCCGTGCCGCCGAGCAGATAGTCGTAGATGCGAGCGATGCTCGGCCTGGACGGATCGATCCCCGCGGTGTCGTTGGGCATCGGGACCAACTCCTGTCACTCGGACTGTCGGCGCCCCAACTGTAGGAGAGCACCCGCCCGCCCGGGACGGCGAATCGCCGGGTCCGCGCACCTGGTGGCGGCCGTGGCCACGGCGGGGCGGTGAACAGTTCGTTGGGGAAAGGTGGCAGACGGATCGGGCCTGCCCGGGTACGGTCGGAGGCATTGGGACGGGAGGGCAAGGCATGACGGCAATGGCGGAGTCCGGCACGCTGCGGGTGCCGCGGAGCATCAATGGCATCGGGCATGCGCTCACCTATGACGAACGGGCCCGGTTTTACGGCGAGTTGGGGCCGGTCGAGGATCCGCTTGACCGGGAGGCCGTGATCACGTCCTGGTGGCTGCGCGCCATGTCCGCGGCGTACGGCAGCGACCGGTCCGGCTTCCGGGCCGCCGTGGGCCCCGTACTTGCCGCCGCCCGGTCGCGACAGATCGGGGCCGTGGCGTGAAGGGTTGGCGGTTCTGGCTCCAGGACCAGCCCGCCCAGACGATGATCGAGATCTCCAAGGCGGACGACCTGCTGTTCGCCCTGGTCACCGCCGCCCTGGTGACACTCGACGGCCGGGCCGGCTCCGCCCTCGACGAGTGGGGCGACCTGCGCAGCGCGGTGCTCGCCCCGTCGGTCACCGCCGAACTGTTCGTCAACCCCGAGGAACGCACCATCGACGTCCTGCGCCTGGTGTGGGTGCCGGGGCTCGGTGAGTGACTCGATGGGTGCCGAGGTGGTGGTGGCCGGCGCCGATCGGCGAGCCGGCGCGTCGCCCGGCGCCGTCAGTGTGTTGATGAGGCAGTGGCGGCAGGAGGTGGAGGGGGTCGAAGAGGGGTACTCGTGGTGCGCGCCCGAGTTGATGAACGACCTCGGGTGCCGCACCACGCCGGCGGAGGAGTGGCCGCGGCGGTCCGCGAGGCCTGGGAGCCGGAGCTCCGCGGGCTGGACGAGCGATTCCGCGCCGCCACGATCCCCTGGCCCGGGCACGGCGACGGCGACGGCGACGGCGACGGCCGGTGGTGGATGTGGCGGATTCCGCGCCTGATCGAGGCCGAACCGGGGGAGCGGGGCTGGCCCGCGGGCTGGGACATGATGCCGTTCGCCAAGCCGGATGCGGTGCGAGTGATCTTCTGACAGTCGCCCAGTGTCCGGTCGGCGCGCGCAAGTTGGACATAACGTCATATCTGCCGATAAGTCGATTGGTGGCTCCGGGCCTGCAATGGCAAGGGTGCTTCCGGTACGCCCGACCCGAAGGTGGGATTGTGGGATGACCTGCTTAGAATCTGCGCCATGACCATCCAGGGGGACGCGCCAGCAAGCACCGACGAGGACCTGCCGGTGGCCGGACATCGGGCCGTCGGCGAGCGGAGACGACTGGCCGTCCTGTGGAGCGTCGTCGCGGTACTGGCCGCCGGCGGCGTCTGGGTGGTGTCCACCCCGCACCCCGGCGACATCCTGCCCGGCCTCGGCCCGACCAGCACCCTGCCCGCTGCCGCCGCTGCCACGCCCGGGCAGGTGCCCAAGCCGCTGACGGAGTCTCAGGCATTCGGCGCGGAACGGTACTTCCCCGCCCAGCGCACGTACGACTACGACGCGTTCAAGGCTCGCCGGACCGCCGCCCGGGACGGCGCCGACTGCCAGAACGTCCAGATCGACAAGACACACAATCTGCTGGAGAAGCTCGACTGCCAGAGCTGGCTCGGCGTCGCGCTCACCCGCAACGACCAGCCCGTGATCAGCAGCCTCACCGTCCTGCGATTCAACGACCCGGACGCCGCCGCCCGGGCCGTGCAGGCCGTGCGCGAGCATGCGGCGGAGTTCGAATTCACCTTCCCCGACGGGCTGGTGGCCCCCGCCGCAGGCGTCAAGCCGATGGCCGCGACGCGGGTGGAGCTGGTCGGCCACTACATCACCATCGCGGTCTCGCGGTATGCCGACCAGCGGCCCGGCGACGGCCCGGACGACGTCCTGACCGCCAGCGCCAGGACCGCCGCCGCCATAGCCGGCCAGCCGTTCATGTGGATGTAGCACCGGACCGTTCTTTTGTGGTCACCCCGCGTGTGGTCACCCCGAGTGTGGTCACCCCGAGGAACCCCGCCGCGCCGCACGCCAGCACCGCCGCCAGCGCGAAGACCGTTGCTGCGCCCGACGGCAGGGCCAAGCCGCCCAGCACGGTGCCCGCGCCGATGCCCAGGTAGATCGCCGACGAGTTCAACGACACCACCAGCGGGGCCTGTTCGGCGGCTGCCGCCAGCAAGCGGTGCTGCTGCGCCGGGGTCTGGCACCAACTGCTCGCGCCCCACAGGAGCGCCAGCGCTCCGGCCGGGATGCCGCCGCCGCCCAGGTGCCCAGCCGCGAGCGCGGCCAGCACCGCGAACGACACCGCCATCGCCGCGTAACCCGCCGTCAGCACCCGCACCGGACCGACCCGGTCCGTCCAGCGACCCGCCAGCAGGTTGCCCGCCACCGCGCCCGCGCCGTACAGCGCCAGCGTGACCGGTACGGCGATCCGCCCCGAGACGCCGACCGCAGCCAGCACCGGCACGCTGTACGAGTACGGCACGTAGCAGGCCGCCATTCCGAGCACCGTCAGCGGCAGCACCGAGAGCACTCCGGGGTGGCGCAGCGCGGCGAGCCGACTCCGCAGCGAAACGGGCTCGGCACCCGGGAGGTGAGGAAGCGTCAGGGCGACCGCGAGAGCGCCCAGCGCGGACAGGGCCGCGACCGCGCCCAGTGCCGCCCGCCACCCCAGGCCGGCGGCGGCCACCCGTCCGAGCGGCACGCCGAGCGCCGTGGCCACCGTCAGCCCGCCGATCACCACCGCGAGCGCCCGCCCCCGCGATTCGGCTCGCGCCAGCGCCGCGGCCGTCGCGCCCGCGGTCGGGGTGAACGCGGCCGCCCCCAGAGCCGCGAGGACGCGGCCCGCGAGCAGAACGGCGTACGTGGGCGCCAGTGCGGACAGCGCGTTCGCGGCGGCGAGCAGCACCAACGCTCCGACCAGCAGGGCGCGGCGGGGTAACCGGGCCGTGGCGACGGCCAGAAGTGGCGAGGCCAGTGCGTACACGGCGGCGAACAGGCTGACGGACTGACCGGCGGTGGCGGTCGACAGGTGGAGTGTGCCGGCCATGGCGGGCAGGAAGCCGGCGGTGATGAAAGCGTCGGTGCCGACGGCGAAGGTGCCGAGGGCGAGTACGGCGGCGGGCTTGGGGGTGGTGCTGGGCATGGCGGGGCTCCTGGTGGGATTCGGGATACTTGGTGTCCGGAATTTGCTGATGGGTGCGAAGTCAGGGGCGCGTGGGGGCACCTGAATGCTTACGCGGCGGAGGCCAGGCGGGCGTAGTTGCGGCGGACGCGGGTCACGGATGCCGCCGGGGCGTCCCCCGCGAGGTCGGCGATGGTGCGGGCGGCGAGTTCGCGGCGCCAGGCGAGTTCGGCCCGGCGCATGGCGGCGGCGATGCCGCAGGGGCGGGCGAACTCGTGGGTGGCGGCGCCCTCCGCGGAGGCGCCGCGTTGGCGGATCTCGGCGCAGGCGAACAGGGGGTCGGCGCCCTCGACGGCCGTCACCACGTCCATCATGGTGATCCGGCCCGGGTCGCGGGCCAGGCGGACGCCGCCGCGCGGGCCGGGGGTGGAGGTCAACAGGTTTGCGCGGGTAAGTCGTTGGAGCACCTTGTTGAGGTACGTCGGCGACAGTTCGAACATCGCGGCCAGCCGGGCCGACGGCACCGGGTCGGGTTCGTTCAGCCATACCAGGGTGAGGCAGCAGTGCAGGCCCCACTCGACGCCTTCGCTCGTCCGCATATTCGGGATACTAGCTGTCCGGAAAGGTCCCGTGCCGGCAGGTGGCCACGCAACGGGGGCCGTCAGTAGGGCAGTTGGTCGGTATCGGCCAGGATCTGTTCGAACTGCGCCACCACCCGGTCGAATTCGGCGGGCTGCTCGGCGGCCAGCCCCCGGTAGAGGCCGAGTGCTTCGAGCGCGGCGTCCCGCGCCTGTGCGCGGTGGCCGAGGCTGAGCCGGACGACGGCGAGGATGCGCAGGGCGGCGGCCAGCGGCGAGAGGTGCAGGGCCGGGTCGGCGCGGTGGAGTTCGCGGCAGATGCGGACGGCTTCCAGAGCCGGGGAGAGCGCGTCCGGCGCCCGGCCGGCCAGGCCGGAATGGGTGGCCAGAACGATCAACGCGTGGGCCAGCAGCGGCCGATGGGTGTCCGGGTCGGTGGCGGCGAGGGTGCGGCGGAGGGCGGTCGACTCCTCGGCCAGGGCCAGGCCCTCGGCGAGCTGCTCCGGTTCGACCAGGCAGTCGGCGAGGCTGGTCAACGCGTCGGCCAGCAGCGGGAGATGGCTGCCCGGGGCGGTGTCGGCCAGCTTGCGGCTGTGCTTCAGCGCCTCGCGGGCAGGGGCGACGGCGATGGCGGGGCTCCCGGTGAGCCGGAGTTCCTCGCTGAGCAGGATCAGGGCGCCGACGAGCCGGGGCAGGTGGGTGCGCGGGGCGGACTCGGCCAGGACGGTACAGACCTCCACGGCGTCCGCGCAGTACAGCACCGCGTCGAAGTGCCGCCCCAGGGAGCCGAGCAGGCGGGCGATGCTGTCCAGCGACTCGGCCAGGTAGGGGAGGCCGGCGGTGTGTTCGAGCTTCCGGAGGAGAAGCACCACTTCGAAGCGGACGTCCATCTCCTCCTCCGTCCGGCCCAGCTGGTGGAGGTGGTTGGCGCGATGCTGAAGTGCCATGCCGAGCTTGACCGTGTGGGCGGACGGGGTGGCGGAGTCGAGTGAGTGGTAGAGCCCGATCGCCTCCTGAGCCACCGTCAACCCCTCTTCGGCGCTGTTCTGCCTGCCCAGGTGACGGGAGAGACAGAGCAGCGCGGCGGCGAGTGCGGAGCGGTTGGCGTCGGAGGGGGCGGCGTTCAGCGTGCGGGCGGTGGCCACCAGTTCCCGGGCCAGGGCCAGCGCCTCGGACTGCCGGTCGAGAGCGCTCAGGTGGTCGGCGAGCGTGGTGAGGACGGTCAGGAGTCTGGGCAGGTAGGAGTCCGGGTTGCGGTCGGCGAGTCTGCGCAGCAGCTCGGCCGCCTCCTCGGCGGAGGCCAGCCCGTGCTCCGACCGGAAGAGCAGCCCGCAGATCTTGGATTCGTTCGCGAGCGCCATGGCGAGGTCCGGCAGGTGGGCGTCCGGGTCGAACTCGGCGAGCGTCCGGCACATGGTCACCGTCTGGCGGGCGACGGCCAGGCTCTCCGTCAAGTGGCCCAGGTCGCCCAGCCGGATGGTGAGGCCAGTCGAGGCACTCACCAGCTGCCCGAGCTCCACCTGCCCGCCGCTCTCGATGCACCGCAGGTGCAGCGCGACGGCTTCGTGAACGGCGGCCAGCCCGTCGCCGTGGTTCCCAAGGGTGCCAAGAACGGTGGACAGGTTGAGGAGGGCGCCGGCCAGCCCCGACAGGTCCGTCTCGGCGCGGGAGCGGTGGAGTTCGATGCTCTCCAGCGCGAGTTCCAGCCCCTCCTGGGGACGACCGACTTCGGTGAGCCGCAGGGAGAGGTTCCCGAGCATCGTGGCCAGGCCGACGGTGTGGCGCTCCGGGTCGGCCGCGAAGAACGTCCGGTACAGCCCGATCGCCTCCTGGAGCGGCGCCAAGCTCTCCTCACCGCGGCCGAGTTGGTCCAGCCGGATGGAGAGTTCGTGCAGCGCGAGGGCGAGCGGCAACCCGTACCGGCCCGGGTCGGCGGCGGCCGGCCCCCGCAGGCGGCCGGCTAGGGCCCGGGCGAGCCGCACCGCTTGCTGGACCAGGACCTGACTGCTGTTCGGGAGAAGCAGGTTGAGCTCCTCCAGTGCGTCCAGCGGCGTTCCGGGGTCGGCGGTGACCGCGTCCAGCGCCGACAGCAGCGGCCCCGGACGGGGGCTGCGGGTCGCCAGCGGGACGAAGTACGGTGCCAGCGTGGTGTGGTGACGCACGCATATGGCGGTCAGGTGCTGATCGAGCCGGCCCGCGAGTGCGGGATGCGCGGCGGCGCGGGTGTACACCGTCAGGAGCTGCGCGGTGCCGTCGGCGTCGAGGGCGGGCAGCAGCTGCTCGGGCAGGGTCGGGTCGGATTCGAGGACGCGGGCGATGTGGCGTTCGGCGAGCCGGTCGGGCGGCAGCGGGCCGAACGGCTGGGGTGCGGGGGCGAGGTAGAGCGCGCCGAGCCAGGCCGTCACCGTGTCGCGGCGGTCGCGGGGTTGGTCGGCCAGCGCCGGGAGTTGGCGCCACAGCCGGTCGGCCTGCTCGCGGTCGGCGGCGCCGGCCAGGTTCGCGGCGGCGACCACCGTGTCGAGTGCGCGCAGCGACAGCGCGGGGGAGAGGCCGAGTGCGGCCGCCGTCCGTTGCCAGTAGCGGCGTTCGTGGCCCAGCAGCCGGTCCTCGACCACGGCGGCCCCCGGCCGACCGGCGAAGTCGGCCGAGCCGGTGGTGTCGAGCAGGTCGGCGAGCGCGGCCATTTGGAGGGTCAGCGCATTGTCGTACCCGGCCCGGCCGAGTTCGGCGGGCACCGGCAGCGCAGCCGCGACGCCCGTCCAGTCCGGCCCCGACTGGCCGTCCACGAACGGCAGCGCGGTGGCCAGCGCGTCCAGCGCCGCCCGGTACGCGGCCGGGCGGGCGGCCGGCTCGTCCAGCAGCGGGTCCAGCCGCCGGGTCGGGGCGAACTCCAGGTGGTCCTGGGCGACGTCGTCGGCGGTGACGGCCTGCTGCCACCAGTCGCCGTCGGTGCGGGCCAGCAGCAGGAGCTTGAACGCCGTCGGACCGCGGTGCGCGGCCGCCGCCTTGACGAGGGCCGCCAACTGCTCGGTGCGGTGCTCGGCGTAGTCCAGGACGATCAGCAGCGGACGCGCCGCCCGCCGACAGTCCGCCAACTCCTCGGCCCCGGCGTCCGGACGCGGCCACAGCACCGCCCACTGCCGCTCCGACAGCCGGGCCGCCAACTCGTGCGCCAGCCGGGTCTTGCCCTGACCGCCCGGGCCGTGCAGCAACCAGGCGCCGAAGCCGCCGCGTTCGCACCACTCGACCAGTTCGCCCAGCAGCTCCGTCCGCCCGTGGAACGGCACCACCTGCCGGGCCGCCCGCAGCAGCGCCGCAGGGGAGCGGACCGGACCCGCCGCCCGCTCCGGGGCGACGGCCGGATCGGCCAGGTGCTGCAACTCGACCGGCTCCAGCGCCGCCGCCGGAACCCCGTGCGTCGCCAACACCGCGCGGAACGACGGATCGTGGTGCAGAACATAGGCGGGCACCAGGTTCAGCTGCGCGCCGCCCGAGTGCGCCCGTTCGGAGGCGACCACCCCCACCAGCAGGTCCTCGCAGTGCACCGCCGCCCCCGACAGGCCGCCCCACGGGGAGCCGGTGGACCACTGCGGCGGGTGCTGCCGCAGGTCCAGCACGTGCCGGTTGTCGACGTAGCCGGTGCCCGGGTTCAACTCCCCGACCAACTGCACCGCTTCGGCCGGACGCCCCGGGCGCTGGCCGACGTCCGGCAGTCCCCAGGTCTCGCACGCCGTCCCCGGACGGTCCGTCACCAACCGCCCCCACCGCACCGGCCCGGGCGGATCCGCCCACAGCGACTCGTCGAGCAGCAGCAGCGCCGCATCGTCCCGCCCGCCCGGCGTACCGCACCACAGCACCTCGGCGCCGACCGGCCCCGCACCCGCCGGCCGGAACACCTCCAACGGCCCGTCCCCGCCCACCACATGAGCGGACGTCAACACCAGCCGCCCACCGACCGCCCACCCCGAACCCGGACCGCCCGGCCCACCAACCCCCACCAGCCGTGACCGCTCCACGACGCCCCCTGTTCACGCTGCGAATCGCCATCACCCTAGACGAGCAGCGAACGGTGCCACGAACCGTCACCGGCGGTCCGGCCCGGGCTACTTCGGGGTCGGCCGCGGCTCGGGCCGCGCGGCCGCGGCCACCACGGTGGTGGCGGACCGGTGTCGGCGGACGAGGAGGCAGGCCACGGCGCCCAGTGCGACGACCGTGATGGGGAGGGCCAGGGTCGGCCCCATGGCGTGGACGATCCCGTGGTCGAACGCGGCCGTCGCGGCCCGGTCGACCTGCCGGGCGAGGTCCGCCGGGGTGCCCGGGGGCAAGGCGGGTGTGATGCCGAGGCCGGTCTCCTGGCCGGCGCCGGCGTCGTTGCGGAAGGCGGCGAGGAACGGTTCGCGGACCTCGGCCGGGAGGTCGGGCGCGCGCCGGACCGCCTCGTCGTGCAGGGCGATGGCCAGGCGGTTCTGCAGGACGGCCCCGACGGCCGCGCTGCCGAGGACGGTGCCGATCTGGCGGATCGTGTTCAGCACGCCGGACGCCGCCCCGGCCATCGACGGCTGCACGCGGTACATGGCGACGGTGACCATCGGGCCGAACACGCAGCCGATCCCGACTCCCGTCGTGACCAGCGCGGGCTGGAACTCCCACCAGGCGCGGCCGACATCGGTGGCTGCGGCGAGCCAGGCCATTCCGGCCGCGAACAGCGTCAGCCCGGCCATCAGGACGTACGTGCCGCCGACCCGGTCCGCCAGCCGTCCCGCGACCGGCGACAGCACTGCCGACACCAGCATGGCCGGCGCCATCACCAGCCCGGCGGCGAGGGCGTTGAAGCCCAGCACCGACTGGAGGTAGATCATCACCGGGAGGAACAGGCCGAGCATGCCGACCTGGACGGTCGCGGCGACGAAGCTCATCACCGCGAAGTCGCGGTCCCGGAAGAGCGCGAACGGGAGCAGCGGTTCGTCGTTCTGCCGGGCGCGCTGGTGGAGCAGGAACAGCACCAGCAGCACGGCCGCCGCGCCCAACAGCGACCGGATTCCGGCGTTCCAGGCATACCGCTGGCCCTCGGTGAGTGCGAAGGTCAGGCACACCAGCGTCGCTGCGGCGAGGACCACCCCCACCACGTCGACTCGTCGGCGGCTGCCGGGCCGGAGGTCGGGCACCAGCGCCACGGCCATCGCCAGCACCAGCGCCCCGATCGGCACGTTGACCAGGAAGATCCACCGCCAGCCGGCCGCGCTGACCAGCAACCCGCCGAGGGTCGGCCCGGCGATGGTGGCCACGCCCGCGACGCCGCCCCACACGCCCAGCGCGGTGCCCCGGCGTTCGGCGGGGAAGGTGCCGATGATGATGGTCATGGTCTGCGGCATCAGCGCCGCCGCGCCGAGGCCCTGCAGGGCCCGGGTGGCGATCAGTTGGCCCGGGTCCTGGGCCAGCGCGCACAGTACGGACGCCGCGGTGAACAGGGCGACACCGCCGACGAACATCGCGCGCGGCCCGCGTACGTCGCCGAGCCGGCCGAACGTGATCAGCAGTGCGGCGAGCACCAGGATGTAGACGTTGATGACCCACAGCATCTCGTCCAGCGAGGCGTGCAGGTCGCCGATCATGCTGGGGATGGCCACGTTGACGGCCGTCAGGTCCAGCAGGGTCATGAAGAACCCCAGGCTGAGCGTGACCAGCACCGCCCAGGGATTGCCGCGCCAACGACTCATTTCGCTTTCCCTCCTCGCGTGTCCCCCACGGAAAGCGCCCCCTCGTTCCGGCTTGGAGCGTTCCGGCTCGGAGGAGGGGGCGGGCGGTGCGTCAGTTCTTGGCGGGGGCCTGGAGGCTCCACACCCGGCCGTCAGGGTCCCGGACGGTCATCTCGCGGGTGCCGTAGTGGGTGTCCTGGAACGGGGTGACGACCTCGACGACCGGGTCGGGCCGGAACCCGTCCGGGTCGGGCACCTTCAGTGCGAGCTGCACGCCGGGCTGCCGGTCCTCGGGGATCTCGACCACGACCAGGTAGGGGCCGTCGCCGTTGCGGAAGACGCCGGAGCCGTCGCCGCTGGTGGGCTCCAGTCGGTAGCCCAGTTCCTGGAAGAACTTGGCGCTCCTGCCCCAGTTGTGGGTCTCCACGAAGACGGCCTCGAAGCCTTCGGTTGCCATGTCAGGACTCCTTTTCGGAAGAGGGCTGCTGCTTGCCGGCCTGCTTGCCGGCGTCTTCGAGGTAGGCGCGCAAGGCCGCCGCGACCAGAGCGGACAGTGACATGCCCGTTTCGATCGCGTGGATCTTGACCTGCCTGATCAGCCCCAGCGGGAGGTACACGTTGAACTGCTTGACGTCCGCATCGCTCACGAGCCCATGCTAGCTCGCTAGATTGCTAGCATGCTAGCCCGCATTTCCGGAGGCCGCCGGGAGATCGCTCAGAACCACTCCGGCGGCGTGTCGGCGGCCGTCCGGTCCAGCGCGTCCAGCAGGTCGAACTGCGGGCCGGTGCGGGGGAGTTCGACGCGGAGGAAGTAGCGGGCGGCCTGTCGCTTGCCGTGGTGGAAGGGGGTGTCGGCGGTGCCCAGGGCGAGGTACTGCTCCAGCCAGATCCAGGCCAGCACCACGTGTCCGACCGCCTCCAGGTACACCGAGGCGTTCGGCAGCGCGACGTCCGGGTCTCCCGCCGACCACAACGCGCCGGTGGTGTGCCGGATCCGTGCGGCGGCGGCGTCCAGCGCGGACGCGAACTCGGCTGCTTCGCCGCTGAGTTCAGCAGCCCGTGCCGTGGTGGCGGCGAACGCGCCGAGCAGCGCGGCCAGGCCCGCGCCGCCGTCCAGGACGACCTTTCGGCCCAGCAGGTCGAGGGCCTGGATGCCGTGCGTGCCCTCGTGGATCGCGTTCAGGCGGTTGTCCCGGTAGAACTGCTCCACGGGGTGGTCCCGGGTGTAGCCGTACCCGCCGTGCACCTGGATCGCCAGGTCGTTCGCCGCCAGGCACCACTGCGCGGGCCAGCTCTTCGCCACCGGCGTCAGCACCTCCAGCAGGCGCCCCGCCGCCGCCCGCGCGGCCGGGTCCGGCGCCGTGCGCTGCTCGTCGATCAACCGGCTGCAGTACAGGCTGAGCGCCAACGCCCCTTCCACGTAAGCCTTCTGGGTGAGCAGCAGGCGCCGGACGTCCGGGTGCCCGATGATCGGCAGCTGCGGTGCGGACGGGTCGCGGGCCGTCAGCGGGCGGCCCTGCGGGCGGGTGCGGGCGTACTCGAGTGCGTGCAGGTAGCCGGTGCAGCCGAGGGCCGCCGCGCCGAGTCCGACGCCCGTCCGCGCCTCGTTCATCATGTGGAACATGCACGCCAGCCCGCGGTGCGGCTCACCCACCAACTCGCCCACTGCGCCTGGCGCTTGGCCCGGAAGGTGGCGGCCCTCGCCGAAGTTCAGCACCGTGTTGACGGTGCCCCGGTACCCCATCTTGTGGTTCAGCCCCGCGAGCACCACGTCGTTCCGCTCGCCGAGCGAACCGTCCGCCTCCACCAGGTACTTGGGCACCGCGAACAGCGACAGGCCCTTCACGCCCGCCGGCGCGCCCGGGGTCCGGGCCAGCACCAGGTGCACGATGTTCTCGCTCAACTCGTGGTCGCCGCCGGAGATCCACATCTTGGTGCCGAACAGCCGGTAGCTGCCGTCCGGTTGGGGCTCGGCCCTGGTCCGGACATCCGCCAGCGAGGAGCCCGCCTGCGGCTCCGAGAGGCACATCGTCCCGAAGAACCGCCCCGCCGCGAGCGGCCGCACCAGCCGCTCGCGCTGCTCCGAAGTCCCGTACACCGCCAGCAGATTGGCGTTCGCGACGGTGAGGAACGGGTACGCCGCCGTCCCCACGTTCGCCGCCTGGAACCACGCCATGCAGGCGTTCGTCACCAGCGTCGGCAACTGCTGACCGCCCAGGTCGTGGTCCATCGCCGCCGACATCAACCCCGAGGCGACGAACGCCTCCAGCGCCGGCTTCACCTCCGGATGCAGCACCACCCGCTCCCCGTCGAACCGGGGCTCCTCCAGATCGTTGCGGCGGTTGTGCGGGGCGAAGTGCCGCACGGCGAGATCCTCCGCGAGGTCCAGCACCGCCTCGAACGTCTCCCGGTCGTGCTCGGCGAACCGCTCCCGCCCGGTCAACGCCTCCGCACCCAGCCACTCGAACAGCAGGAAGTCCAGATCCCGACGCGACAGCACCAACCCGGCCACGGCACACCCCAATTCGGCGACGCAGGACGCCCTGAGGAGACGTCCAGTGGCCGCAGATCATAGGCCGGACCGGCCGCCGAACACGCACGGGCCGCCGCCGTTCGGGGAACGGCGACGGCCCGGGGTCGGTGCGGTCAGCGGTGCAGGGTGGTGACGGTGAGGCCGGGGGCGGAACGGATCTCGGCCTCGGTGAAGCGCTCGGTCACCCACTGCTTGGCGGCGTAGCGGCGGGTCTGGTCGGTGAAGTGCGGGGAGGTCGGGTCGGCCGACTGCCCGTAGGCGAGCAGCGTCCGGGTGCGCGGGCCCTGCCGGGTCAGCTCGGTGGCCATCAGGAAGCTGGAGCCGTGCGGAACGCCCGCACCGGCCGCCGGATAGGTGCCGCCACCCGAACCCGAACTCGGCTGGGCCGTCAGCACGTTGAAGCAGCCGAGCTGACCGGCGCAGCCGTGCAGCGGGATGCCCGCCCAGCGCTGGACGGCGCCGATCGGGGCGTCCACCGGCAGCCCGGCGGCCGCCAGGCGGCGGACGGCGTCGGCGAACGCGCGCTGCGCGTCGGCGTTGTCGGCGGCGATCCCGCGCGGGGTGGTCAGCGGCCGGGCCGGGTCGTACGGGACGGTCTGCCAGGCCGTGGTGCGGGTGCCCGCCAGCGCGTCGCGGTACGCCTGCCACAGGACGGTGCCGCGGCTGTCGGCGTCGGCCCGGGTGTCCCAGGCGGCGAGCACGTCGCACGCGGCGCGCACGTCGACCCGGGTGCCGTCGGACGCCGTGAGCGCCGGGTGGGCGCGGCACAGGGCGACGGCGTCGTCGCGGTCCAGCTCGGCGCTCTGCACGCGGTTGCCGAACATGGTGGCCCGGAGCGTGTCGAGGGTGAAGCCGGGCGCGCCGAGGCCGTCGGTGCCGGCCCGCCGGTCGGCGATCATCCGCAGGCCCAACTGCGGCCTCGTGGCGATCCGTTGAGCGGCGTTGTAGACGGTGGGCAGGCCGGCCATCGGCGCGTCCGCGTTGGTCAGGTAGGGCCCGTTGTTGGAGTTGGCCACGTAGTCGGTGCGGGTCAGCGCGGGGTGGTTGGCCGGGCCGAAGATGCCGGGCACCAGTGCGTCCGGGTCGCTGCCCGGGTCGCAGGCGGTGGTCGAACCGTCCAGCACGCCGGTGGACCAGGGGCCGGGCACCAGGCAGCGCGTCAGCTGCGCGTCGGGCAGGTGCGGGACGGCGGAGGAGTCGGTGAAGTAGGCGGTGCCGGTGGAGTCCACGGCCGTGGTGTACGCCCACGGGTTGCCCTGGTAGGTGCGCTGGGCCTGCCGAAGCTGGTCGAGGTTCTGCGAACGGCTGACCGCCAGCCACTCGTTGAGCGAGCGGAGGTTGCCGGCGTTGGAGTCGCGCAGGGTGTAGGCCTGCTCGCCGGTCCAGCCGTCGGCCAGCACGTAGCCCTGCCGGGACCGGTAGAGGCTGCGGTCGACGGTGGAGAGCGTCCCGTCGGAGGCCCGGACGGTGACCTTCACGGTCTCCGTGGTCATCCGCTCGGCCTTGCCGTCCACCAGGTACGCGGTCGGGTCGCCCGGCACCAGCGACAGGCGGTACAGGGTCGCGTGGTCGGCGTAGCTGGTGGTGTGCGTCCAGGCGAGGCCCTTGGTGTGGCCGATCTGGATGAACGGGAGGCCGTACAGGCCGGCGCCGGCGACGTCCACGACGCCGGGGATGGTCAACTGCGCCTGGTAGAAACGCTCCGGGCCGGTCCACTGGAGGTGCGGGTTGGCCAGCAGCAGACCGTGGCCGTCGCGGTCGGCGTCCCGTCCGATCGCCCAGGCGTTGCTGCCGGTGTCGGGGGTGTCGTCCGCGCTGTGCGACCAGGGCGCAAGGGTGGGGGCTTCGGCGGCGGTGGCTCCGGCGGGTGCGGCAACGGTGGGGGCTTGCGCGGCGGTGGCTCCGGCGCCCGGGACGGCCTCGGCGAACTGGGTCTTGGCCACGCCCGACATGGTGTTGACGTTGTAGAGGACGCTCCAGATGTCCTCGGCGGTGATCGGCCCGACCCAGCCCTTCCCCCGGCAGGACGGGTCCGGAAGGTGGTCGACGCCGGTGTCGTGCAGGTAGCGGTTGTACCCCGCGACGTACCCGTCGACCAGCTGCCGCGCCTCACCGGTCGGGCCGAGCGGCGCGGGTTCGGCCATCAGCCGCCGCACCGTTCCGGCCTGCAGCAGGCCCCGCTGGTAGGTGTCGCTGTCCAGGTTGCCGGTCCGGTCCGAGGACCGGCCGTCGGCCCCGAACCAGCGCGAGCGCTCGCCGCGCAACGTGACCACCTGGTCGGCGAGTTCGCAGAGGTTGTCCTGCGCGAAGGCGTAGCCGTAGCCGTACCCGAGGCCACCGAAGTCCTGCGCGAGCACGTGCGGGACGCCGTACTCGGTCCGCCGGATCTTGGCGGTCCAGCCGGCCCCCTGGCCTGCTGTCAGTTCGGTGTCGGCGGCGGCTTGTGCCGAGGCGGGCGTGAGCGCGGTCAACAGCCCGGCCGCCAGCCCGAGGGCGAGCGCCCCCGAGGCCAACCGGCGCATTTTCGCGCGAGACTGACGATCCGTCAGTTTCGTGTTCTCCGTCATGGCCCCACGCTGCCGTTACGGCGTGGGCCGGTCATCGCTCCACGGGACGAGGCGGCCCTCGCCCGCGAGACGTACCCGGGCGCCTCCGGGGTAGGGGCATCCCTTACATCCCTGGGCCCACGGGCGATCCGGGCCGCACGAACTAGAGTGGGGCGAATGGCCGACCTTCAACCCATCGTGGTCTCCCCCTACGACCCAGCCTGGCAGGCGCAAGGACTCGCCCTCGCCGCCGAGTTGCGCGCGGAACTCGCGCCGCTGCCCCTGCACGTCGAGCACATCGGCAGCACCGCGATCCCCGGCATGGCCGCGAAGCCGGTCTTCGACCTCCAGATCAGCGTCACCGATCTCGCCGAAGCCGAACGCGCCTTTGACGGGCCTTTGGCCGCGATGGGATTCCGGTGCTCCCCGTACCAGCGCGACCACGTCCCGGCCGGGCTGGACGACGCCCCCGGCCGGTGGGCCAAGCGGCTGTGGCTGCGCCGCGGACAGGCCGGCGCCGACTGCAACCTGCACGTCCGGCTGCTCGGCTCTCCCAACGAGCGCCTGGCGCTGCTCTTCCGCGACTGGTTCCGCGCGCACCCCGAGGCGGTGCCCGCCTACGCACAGTTCAAGACCGTGCTGGCGGGCGCGGTCGGTGACATCGACACCTACTCCGACGTCAAGGACCCGGTCGTCGACCTCGTCATAGCCGTCGCCAACTCCTGGGCTGCTGCCACGGGTTGGGCCCCGCACAGCAGCCTGGCGTAGCGCGTTCAGACCGCAGGGATGCGGGCGCGCAGGAGGCAGAAGACGTTGCCCTCGGGGTCGGCGAGGACGTGCCAGCTCTCCTCGCCGGTCTGGCCGACGTCGGCGGGTTTGGCGCCGAGGGCGAGCAGGCGGGCGAGTTCGGCGTCCTGGTCACGGTCGGTGGGGCTGACGTCGAGGTGCAGGGGCAGCCTGGCCGGGCGCGGGTCGGTGGTGGGGCTGAGGATCAGGGTGGGCTGCGGGCCGCCGAAGCCGGTGCCGGGCGGCCCGATCTCGATGCCGCCGTCGGGCTCGCGGCCCAGTTCGACGTAGCCGAGCACCTCGCACCAGAACGCGGCGAGCAGTTCGGGGTCGGCGCAGTCCAGGATCAACTCGCTGATGCGGCATGACATGTGGGGCAGTCTAGGGCCGGAGGGGGTGCCGGGCGGGTGGGCGCCGGGGATAGGCTGCGCGGGCGGTTCGGGTGAACGGGGGTGGGGCGTGGACGTTCTGCGGGGCAGTCACCGGGTGCACTTCGTCGCGGCGTGGGTCCTCTGCGCCGTCGAACTCCTCTGCCTGGCCGCCACCGCGCCCCCGCTGCGCTGGGCGGCCCCGGCGTGGCTGTGGGCCCCGACGCTCGGCGCGATCGTGCTGGTCTTCGGTACGGCGCTGGTGCGTTCCTGGTCGGTGCGGTTCCTGCGCCGGGGCAGCGGCTTCGGCCTCCTCAAGTACCTGTGGCTGCTGCCGCGCGGCGTGCGGCTCTGCTACGCCGTCGCGGTCTGCCTGATCGCCATCGGGCTGGCCACCGCCGGCGACGCGGCGGAGGTCCGCAACGACGAGTCCGGCCACTACTGGACGAAGCGTGAACCCGGTTCGCACGGACAGAAGTTGGTGCCGGTCCGGATCGACGCGAACGAGTACGCGCGGCGGCGCGGAGCCGAGATCCGGATCTTCACCGGAGTCCCTGCGGCGTTCGCTGTGATCGGCAGCTTCCTCGTCCTGACCGCCGCGCAGACCGCGCACGGAGCCGCCGACGCCGCGGACGCCCCCCGGGAGAGCGGCCGACCGCGACGACGGCGGTAGTGCGCTCGGGGCGACTGGTAGCCGAACAGGACATCCTCTACAGGACAGGAGCCGAGGTTTCCGCATGGACAGTTGTCCAGCGGGGGCCGAAGGCGCTGTTCGACGCGGCGGTGGCCTGGCTGCGGCGCGGGCCGGTGCTGCTGCCGGGGTGACAACGCTGGCCCGGCTGGTCGCCGGCATGCGGGAGGCGGCGAACCAGCGACTGTGGGAGACCCTGCACGGCATGCTGACACCGGGCCAGCGGGCAATGCCGGACGAGCTGCTGGCGGTGCCGGCCGGAGCGCGGGTCTCGGAGCTGGACCGGCTGCGGCACGGGCCGGTGCGGGTGCACCTGACGACCCGCCGGGGCGGCGCGAGCTGGCTCAACATGATCAACGACCAGGCCGCCGGGCTGGGCGGGAAGGTAGTGGCCAGCACCCCGCGCGACTCGCTGTACGTGCTGGACGTCCTCTACGACCGCGACGGCGGGCGGCGCCCGGAGATGATCGTCACCGACACCGCCTCTGTAATGGTTGGCGCTGTGCCGGACATTTCCTGGTGACAGCTGTTTCAGAGGAAGGGCGCACATGCCAGGTCAGGAGGATCCGCGGGAGCGGCATCGGTGGCTGGAGGCACTGTACGGGGCCCATGCCGACCGGGTGATGGGCTACCTGGTGCACCGCACGGATCGTGATACCGCGCAGGAGATCGTGTCGGAGACGTTCCTGCTGGCCTGGCGCAAGCAGAAGTCGGTGCCGGACGATGCGCTGCCGTGGCTGCTTGCGGCGGCACGCCGGCTGCTGGCCAACCGGGTGCGCTCGGACCTGCGGCGCCAGGCGCTCGCGGAACGCATGCAAGCGGTGCTGAACGACGCTCCTTCGACGGCCTTTGAGGACCGCGTCGCGGACCGCGAACACGTCTTCCGGGTGCTGATGCTCCTGACCGAGACCGACCGAGAAGTCCTGCTACTCGCCGGCTGGTACGACCTGACCGCGCAGCAGGCCGCCACGGCGCTGGGCTGCAGCAGGGCGGCCTACACGCTCCGCCTCCACCGCGCCCGAAAGCGGTTCCGCACGGCTCTGGAACAGCAAGCGTCTCTCACCACCATCAACTCGGAGGTACCCGCGTGAGGAACGACCCGGTGCTGAACACCATCCAGCAGCTACGCCCGCAGGACGCTGAGGGCTGGGCGCAGTCACCTCAGGGGCAGCAGGTCCTCGATTCGGTGCTGAGCCAGGCACAGGCCCCGGCCGAGCGGAGGCGGCCGTCGCGGACGGTGGTGGTCGGCGGCGCGCTACTGGCCATGGTGGCAGGCGGTGGCGCCATGGCTGCCGCAGGCGGGCTGCCGTGGAGTGAACCGGGGCAAACCGCGATGTGCGCGCGGACGCTCTCCCCGGACGCGGACCTCGCCGAGGTGTCCACCACGAAGGGCTTCGATTCCCGGAATCCGGGTGCGTCCTGCGCCCGGCAGTGGACGCAGATGTGGGGTCCCTCCGAGCCCGTGCCGACGTCCTTCACCGCATGCTTCCACCCAGGTGCCGACGTCACGGACCCCGACGGCGGCTACCACCGTGACCCGCATGCCCCCGGCGGGCCGGTCATCTACCCCGCTGATGGCCTGAGCCCGGAGCAGGCGTGCGCCCGCATCGGGGCCAAGCCCATCCCGGTCGGCCCGTAACTCTTTCCGGCGCGGGGACGACGACAATGGCGTCGCACCGGCCCGGGCCGCGCTCACGCTGCCTGCTCTACTAAGGACGATTCCTTGATCGAATTACAGGGCCTGACCAAACGCCACGGTGCCAGGACGGTCGTTGACCGGCTCAGCTTCCGGGTGCGGCCCGGTGTCGTCACCGGCTTCCTGGGGCCCAACGGGTCCGGGAAGTCGACCACGATGCGCATGATCCTCGGGCTGGACACCCCCACCGCGGGCACCGCCACCATCGGCGGCGTGCCGTACCGCAGGCTGCCGGATGCCGCACGCACGGTGGGCGCGCTTCTGGACGCCAGGGCCGTGCACGGCGGCCGCACCGCGTACAAGCATCTGCTGTGCCTGGCCCGGATGGGAAACGTCCCACGCCGGCGGGTGGACGAGGTCCTGAACACCGTCGGCCTGCAGGACGCAGCGCACCAACGTGCCGGAGGCTTCTCGCTCGGCATGGGGCAACGCCTGGGCATCGCCGCGGCCCTGCTCGGCGACCCCGAGGTGCTGCTCTTCGACGAACCGGTCAACGGCTTGGACCCCGAAGGCATCCACTGGATCCGCGAGCTGATCCGCCGGCTGGCCGCGGAAGGCCGTACCGTCCTGGTCTCCTCCCATCTGATGAGCGAGATGGCGCAGACCGCCGACCACCTGATCGTGATCGGACAGGGCCGGCTGCTGGCCGACATGAGCCTCCGGGACTTCATCGACCGGCATTCGACCGGCTTCGCCCGCCTGCGAACCCCCGCCCATGCCCCCGAGGAGCGGCAGCGCCTGCGGTGGGCGCTCGGCAACGTCGGGGTCCACGTCGAGGACGAGCCGGACGGGGCGCTGAGAGCCATCGGCCTGCCACTCGCGGACATCAGCGACCTGGCACTCGCCTACGGCATCCGACTGCACGAACTGTCACCGCACCGGGCGTCCCTGGAAGAGGCGTACCTGCAACTGACCAACACCGCGGTGGAGTACCGCTCCTCCCTGCCGGCAGCCAAGGCCCCGCCGTCAAGCGACGCTTCCGGCCCCGACCATGAGTGGGAGGCCTGAGTCATGGCCCTCGATCCCCTGACGGCGCCCCCGGCCGACTCCGCTGCCACCCGCGCCACCGGCGGGCCTGCCCTGCGGCACGCCGTCGCGGCGGAATGGACCAAGCTGACCAGCGTGCGCTCCACCGTGTGGACGTGGCTGCTGATGGTCGTCCTCATCCTGGCCGGCGGCGGCCTGGGGGTCCTCGGCGCGGACAGCGGCACCGTCTCCGAGCTGAGCACCGGCCTGGGCGGCTTTCTTGTGGGCCAGCTCGCCATCGTGGCCCTGGGCGTACTGGCGATCGCCCCGGAGTACGGCACCGGCATGCTCCGCACCACCTTCACCACAGTCCCCCGGCGGGCCCGGATCCTCACCGCCAAAGCACTCGTCCTGAGCGGCGCCGCCCTCGGCCCCGGCACAGCCGCGGTCGGTCTCAACGCGTGGCTCGCGACCACCCTCCTCGACGGCCAGGGCCGCCCACCGACCGGCGGCGAACTGGTCCGCACCGTCCTCGGCGGCGGCCTGTACCTGGCCCTCCTCGGACTGCTCTCGCTCTCCGTCGGCACACTGCTCAAGCACAGCGCCGGCGCACTCGGCGTCATGCTCGGCCTGCTCCTGCTCCCCACCATCGCCGGAGTCTTCTTCATCGACAGCGGCATGGGCGAGTTCCTGTTCACACACTCCTCGATCTCCATCTCCGCATCCCTGTTCGGCAGGGGTTTCGCTGACCAGCCGTGGTGGGCCCTGCTGGGCTGGATGGCCGGCGCCATCGCGGTGCTGCTCGCCGGCGCATACGCCGCCGTCCTCAGGCGAGACGTCTAACGGCCAAACGGTCACCGGCCGGTACTACCCCTGGCGAGCGGACTGGTGAGGTCGGCAATGGTCTCCGGGGAGGGCTTGAAGGAGCGGCGCAGGTTCTCCGGTTTCGCTGGGTGGAGGAACGCGCCTGGGTCGGCAGGTGGTGTGGAACATGGCCTTGATGTCATCGGGAGGCGCGCCGGAGGGAGTGAACGGTGTCGCTCCGTCCGGCGCGGATTCGTCGCGGCCTCGTTGCGGACTCAGCCCAGGCGGGGCCAGATGAGCAGGTGGGGGAGCAGGGTCGGGTCGTCGCCGGTGACGCGGACCGCCGTGGGTGGGTGGCGGCGGTGCAGGGTGAGTAGCAATTCGCTGGCGGGTGCGGTGAGTTCGAGGGCGACGGGGTCCTCGTCCGGGGCGAGGTGCTTCGGGCCGGACGCGGTGATTTCCGCCAGCCAGCTCGGGCCCTCGTCGGTGCGCAGGCGGATGCGGGCCGGGCCGTGTTGCCAATCGGTGGCGGTGCCCCAGGAGAGGGCGAGGAACTCGTCGATGCCGTCGATGGCCACGGCCGGTGCGACCGGTTGCGGTGTGCCGACGGCAAGTTGGGCGTCGTAGGCGTGTACGGCGGCCTCCTGCACCTGGTGCCGGGCGGCCGCCCCGGTGTCCTGCGGGGCGTCGGCTTCCTGCCACCACGTCCAGCAGGGCCGTTGCGGCCCTGCTTCGCGAAGTGCCTTGAGGAGGGCGGAAGTTGCCTCTGCCGAGGCGGCCAGCGCCTGTTCGGGGGAGAGGTCGGTGTCCGGCCTGATCCTGATCGGGACGAAGCCGGGGCCGGCGGTGACGGCGGCCGTCCAGAAGCGTTGGACGACGGTGAGGTGCGCGAGCAGGTCGGGCAGCTGCCAGTCCGGGCAGCTGGGGACGGTGGCGTGCGGGTCGGGCGCGGTGGCGATGGTGTGGCGGAGCATCGCGGAGTGTTCGTCGATCTGGTTCAGCAGCGCCGGAAAGGCGGGAGTGAAAGCCATTGCACCTGCCTATCACGCAAGACCGGCGCCCCGCGCGGGAATTGTTGCGGAAAGCACACTGAATGGCACTATCGAAAAATGGTTGAATATGATATGCTGTCAGAAAGTGCTATTAGTGTTTCCGGGCATGGAAAGCCATGCACAGCCGAACGCCCACCAGCCCAGCCGGACCGCCCTGATGTCGGCCGCCGCCCGAGCCGCCCACCTGCTCGTCGACCAGCAGCCGCCGATCTTCGCCGACACCCTCGCGGTCACCCTCCTCGGCGAGAGCGCCGAGCAACTGATCGGCTACCACCGCCAGTTCGGCACCCACCCGATCCTGGCCGGCGCCCGCACCACCGCCGTCACCCGCAGCCGCTGCGCCGAGGACCGCCTCGCCGAGGCCGTGGCCCGGCGCGGCATCGACCAGTACGTCCTGCTCGGCGCCGGCCTGGACTCCTTCGCCTGCCGCAGTGAACTCGCCCGCGACATCCGGGTGTTCGAGGTGGACCACCCCCACACCCAGGAATGGAAGCGGAACCGCCTGGCCGTCTCCGGGATCACCGTCCCGCCGGCGGTGTCCTTCGTCCCGCTCGACCTCGAACAGGGCGGCGCCTGCGCCCTGACCGCCGCGCTGACGGCCGCCGGCTTCGACCCGCAGCGGCCGGCCGTGGTGAGCTGGCTGGGCGTCACCATGTACCTGAGTGTCGAGGCGATCGGCCAAGTACTGTCCACCATCGGTGAGTTCGCGCCTGGCACCGAACTGATCGCCGAATACCTGCTCCCCGCCGAACACCGCGACCCGGCCGGGCAGACCTACGCCGAGCAGGTGCAGGCCGCGGCCGCCGAGGGCGGCGAGCCGTGGCGAACGTTCCTCACCGTCGAGGAAATGGACGCCCTGCTGGGCGCCCACGGCCTGCGTCCGCTCGCCCACCTGCGGCAGCGCGACACCGTGGACGCCCAAGTGTGGGAGAAGCGGACCGACGCACTGCGCCCGTTCGAACTCTCCGTGCTGGCCCATGCGGTGGTGCCGGAGCGCTGACCGTCGGCGGGGCGGTCAGAGCCCGGCCGGGTCGTCCAGGACGGCGCGCAGGCGGGCGACGCACTCGGCGACGAAGGCCGGGTTGCTCGTCCAGTAGTACGGCACCCCGCTGATTGCTGCCGCCACTGCCCAGCCACAAGCCCGTTGCCAGGTCTGCTCGTTGAGGTCCAGCGCCGCCCGGTAGGCGTGGCGGGCGGCCGCCGGGAAGTCCCACAGCGGGGCGTGCTCGGCGTCCGGGAACCCGACCGACAGGCCGCCGAAGTCGATGATCGCGCGCAGCCGGCCGTCCCGGACCAGCAGGTTGGACGGCTTCAGGTCGCCGTGCAGCCACACCCGGGGGCCGGACGGGGCGGGCAGGGTGAGCGCCTGGTGCCAGATCGCCTGGAGCCGGTCGAGGTCCAGGTCGAGACCGGAGAGGGCGCGGGCCTGCGCGAAGTACTCGTCGATCGCGTCGGCGATGGCCGTCAACTCCCCACCCCGGTACCAGTGCAGGCCGCCCCACTCGCTCTCGTCCGGCAGCGGGACGGCGTGCAGACTGCGGACCGCCGCCGCCAACTCCGCTCCGAACGCCGCCCAGTCGGGCACCGAATCCGGACCGGGTTCGGTGCCCTCGATCCACCGGTACACCGACCACGGCAACGGGAACCCGCCCCCCGGCACCCCCTCGTGCACCGGCTCCGGCACCCCGCACGCCAACTCCGCTGCCAGCCGCGGCAACCACACCTGCTCCTTGCGCACCGCGCCGGCCGTCCCCGGCGTCCGGGGCAGCCGCACCAGCAACTCGTCCCCGAGCCGGAACATCCGGTTGTCGGTGCCCGACCCCGCCGCGAGGATCGGCAACTCGGCCCACTCCGGCCGTTGTTCGGCCAGCAGGCGGCGGACCACGGATTCGTCGGTCGGGATCTCGTCCTCGTGCAGTGTCATGCCGCGAGTATTCAATACGGGCCCGTTCCGCTGCGAACGGAATTCCGGCCCGCGCAAGCAGGGAAGGGGTAGCCGCCGGGTGCCGTCCGCGGACCCGGCGGGCGGACCCTCACGCCTTCTCGACCGTGTAATACACCTCGTACTGCCAGGAGTTGACCGCGCCCGGCTTCGAGCTGCACGTCCACTTCTTGTCGGTACCCGGCTTCAGGTCCTTGATCGGCACGTCCAGGGCGAGTTGCCCCAGCTTGTCGTCCGGGTCGAGTCCGCCGAGGACCGCATTCGCCGCCGTGCCCGCGGTCGACACGAGCAGCTCGCCGGTCGGGACGGGTAGCGCCCCTGCCGCGGCGGTGATTCTGGCGGCCGCGTCCCCACGCTGCTGCCAGTCGCGTTTCGAGTCCTGGTTGTAGGCGGCAAGCCCGAGGTGCAGCGTATCGGTGTCCGTGACAGGGCCGTTGAAGACCACGCGCTGGTCGGCGGAGAACGGAAGCTCCTGCCCGTCCTTGATCTGCATGGGGGAAACCAGAGCCGGCTGGGTCTTTCCTCCGGCGACGGTGGCTCCCACCACGTAGAAATCGTCGGCTCCGCTCTGGTTCTCGGTGTTGATGCACTTGACGCGGTTGAGCGTGATCTTGAGATTCATGGCAGCCTTCCGATGCTGTCCGCGAGAGATGTTCATGGGCCGGCGGACCTCGAGGGGCTACCGTCACACGGACCCGCGAGTGCGCCGTCGAGGTCCGGGCCAGGGGTAGCCGAGTCGATCGGCGGACTTCTTCGAACCTCCGCAGACCTCGGCGACCTCGCGAGGATCCTCGGCCGTGAGGTGCGCCTCAAGGGCTTCCGCCTGGTCGGCGGGGCGGTCGGCCGAGATCGGGACGGTCAGCTTGAACTGAAGCCAGGAGCGGTCCTCGCTGATCGCGGCGCGGCCGGGGTGAAAGAACAGGACGTTGATCCGGTCGGGTTCCCAGGGCCAGGCGGAGACGTCCTGCAGCTCGCACTCCCAGGCGGTCAGCCAGTCGGTGCGCTCCCGGAGCCGTTCCGCCAGCAGCCTGGCGACTGTTCGGGCCGGCCATTCCCAGGAGTGATCCGCTCCGGCCCGGCGGAGCTCGGCCGCGTACTGGGCGGCGTCGAACCGGAATTCCGGGAGGTCGACGCCCTCGGCATCGACCGGGTTGCGCCAGCCGTCCCAGACCACGTGCGGACCGTCGCGCCGGACAGTGACGTAGATCGCGCCGCAGCAGGCCTCGGTGCAGCCGGCCTCGGCGAGCCGCACCTCGCGAGGGGTGTCGGTTGCGAGCAGCGGCGTTCTCGGGCCCAGCAGATCGCGGGGATCGACGGCCGGGCCCTCGTCGAACACCTCGGCCAGGACGTCCCGTCCGTCGACGATCGGCCGGCACTCCACCGCTGTGGCCTGCCGGTTTCCGAGCGGCGGCACGACGAGGCGGAGGGACAGCAGGTGCGGTTCTGTGGTCACGGCCCGATGGTCTCGAAGGCAGCGGTGATTGTCAGCTGCGTTTCTGCTTGGAGGGCAACTGTGCACCCCACTTGCCGGGAGCGGGCCGGGCCGTCGCTACTTGATGAACACGCTGGCGCCGAACTCCTGGGTCGTGCTGCCGCCCGGAGGAACGACCGTGATCACCTGGCCGGTGCAGTTCGGGCCGTCGTAGACGAGGGCGTACTCGTCGGTGTTGTTGCGCAGGATGAGCGGGAAGATCTGCGCGTTGTAGCAGCCGCTCGGATTGTTGATGGTCTGGTTGGGAGCGATGAAGAGCACTCCATTGGCCGCCAGGGCCGCGCCGGGCAGAGTGAGGGCGATGGTGCCCGCGGTGGCGAGGGTGCCGAGCACGGTTGCGAGACGTCGCACGGTGACTCCTTGGGATTGGGGTGAGCGGGGCCGAAGTGCCCCGGGCCCAACCTCGCTTCCCGACGGAGCCGCCGCAATTCCCGTGCGCCGAGCGGGCGTACGCGTACGCATGGACGGTCACGCGGGGACGACGGGCAGCAGACCGCGTTCGGCGAAGACCTGCTTGGCGGCGAAAGTGGCGTTCAGGGCGCGCGGGAAGCCGCAGTACACGGCGGAGTGCAGCAGCGCCTCGACGATTTCCTGCGGCGTCAGGCCGACGTTGAGCGCCG
The DNA here is from genome assembly GCF_042873675.1 of Kitasatospora sp. NPDC004614. Taxonomy (NCBI): domain Bacteria; kingdom Bacillati; phylum Actinomycetota; class Actinomycetes; order Kitasatosporales; family Streptomycetaceae; genus Kitasatospora; species Kitasatospora sp. NPDC004614. The sequence goes on along the minus strand of NZ_JBIALR010000017.1, from coordinate 107,936 downwards.
CGTTGACGTGCACCCGGAGCTGCGGTTCGCAGCCGCCGAGCGCGGTGAGCATGCCGAGGGTGACCAACTGGCGATCGCGCGGGGCGAGTTCGGGGCGGGAGTAGATCTCGCCGAAGCCCCAGGCGGCGACCTGGTGGGCGAGTTCGGGCGAGACGTCGGACAGTGCGGCGAGCACGTTCTCGCCCGCCTCGCCGTCGATCCGGCCGAGGATGTCGAGGCCGTGCTCGAAACGCTGCTGGCGGGTGGTGGCTTCGGGGTGCGCGGCGGTGGGGGTCATGAGAGCGGTCTCCAGTGGTTGGTCGGTGTCGGGGGAACGACGGACACCGTAGGAGTTGGAGTGCGCTCGAACGCAAACGGCCCGGCCCGCCCCGGGAGATGACGGGACGGGCCGGGCCAACTGGCCGGACGTCAGGGCTTGAGGATCAGGCGGATCGGGTTGCCCTGCTTGGTGTGCAGGCGTTCGACGGCCTCCGCGGCCTGCTCCAGCGGGAGCACCTCGCTGACCGAGCGGGAGAAGTCCAGCCGGCCGCCGGCGGCGAGCGCGATCAGCTGCGGGACGGCGTTCTCCTCCGAGCCGTAGTGGCCGCGGATCTGCTGCTGGAGGTAGGAGAACCGGACGCTGTTGGCGACCGTCAGCGGCTGGTCGGTGAGGCCGACGAGCACCAGGCGCCCGTGCGCGCCGAGTACCGTCAGCGCCTGCTCGCGGACGGCGGGGACGCCGGCGAAGTCGAACGCGGCGGCCAGGCCGGCCCCGCCGGTCGCGGCGCCGATCTTCGCGGCGAGCTCCGGGTCGGCCGAGTCGAGGACCAGGTCCGCGCCGAAGGCGAGGGCCCGCTCGCGGGCGGCGGGGGACGGGTCCACCGCGATGACCGGGTTCGCGCCGATCGCCCGCAGCAGTTGCACGCCGTGCGCGCCGAGACCGCCGACACCCCACACGCCGACCGGCTCGGCCGGGCGGATCTGGCCGGTCGTGGTGATGGCGCCCCACGGGGTGGAGACCGCGTCCGGAATGATCGATCCCTGCTCGAACGGGATCGACTCGGGCAGCCGGATCAGCGTGTCCTTGCGGGCGAGCGCGTACTCGGCCCAGCCGCCGTCGTAGTCCACACCGCGCGTCCAGGTGGTGCCGTCGCGCTTCTCGCCGGCCTGCAGCACGACCCGGTCGCCGACCTGCCAGGCGCCTGCGTCCGGGCCCAACTCGGCGACGGTGCCCGCGACTTCGTGCCCGAGGGTGACGCTCTCGCCCGGCAGGTACAGCGGGGTGAGCGAGCCCTCGATCAGGTGCACGTCGGACAGGCAGACGCCGGCCGCCTCGACCTTGATCAGCACCTGGCCGGCGCCGGGGACGGGACGCTCCACCTCCTCGACGCTCAGCTTGCGGGTGGGCAGGTGCAGGCGGACGGCACGCATCCGGGCCATGGTCGATCCTCTCCGGCCGACGGCGAACTCGTCGGCGGCCTCGTTGCCGCAGCGCCCTGCCGGAGGTGTATCGCAAGGCGACTTGCATTGCTGAGGCTACGACGCGACACACCGCAATGCAAGGAGGCCTGCGTTAGGCTTCGGGCGTGTCGAAGGAGAAGCGGACGGGATCCACGAAGAAGCCGGGCGGGCCTGCGGGGCCGGATCCGACCGGCGACGCACTGCCCGAGGGGAGGTCCGCCACCCCACTGCGCCGGCGCGGCGCCGCCATGCGACGGGCCGTGCTCGACGCCACCGTGCGCCTGCTCGCCGAGGGCGGACTCGACGCCGCCAGCGTCTCGGCCGTCGCGGCGGCCGCCGGCGTGCACGAGACGTCCGTCTACCGCAACTGGGGCACCCGCGAACACCTGCTCCGCGAGGCACTCGCCGACTACACCGACCACGCCCTGCCACTGCCCGACACCGGCAGCCTCCGCGAGGACCTGCGCCAACTCCTCACCGCCCTCGGCGCGTTCCTCGACACCCCCGAAGGCCCCGCGCTGCTCCACCTGAGCATCGCCCCGGCCACCGCCGAGACCCGCAGCGGCCGCGACGCCTACTGGGCCGAGCGGCTGCAACGCGCCGAGATCCTGCTGCGCCGGGCCGCCGGGCGCGGCGAGATCCGGCCGGACGTCGATGCCCGGGCGGCGGTCGAGGCGCTGATGAGCCCGCTGTTCGCGCGCCACCTGCTGCTCGGGGAGCCCGTCACCCCCGAGTTCCTGTCCTCCCTGGTGGACCTGGTGGTGGACGGCCTGGCCCCGCGCTGAGGCCGACCGCCGTGCGCTGACCGGCGACGGTGCTGGTCCGGGTCCGATTCCGGGGAGGGTGTGCCGGGCATGTCCGGGGGATGACCGACCCCACCGACTTCGACCCGGCGGCGGCGCTGGAGCAGCTCGCCGCCGCGACCGGCCAACTGCTTCGGACGGCGTCCGGGTTCACCGACGCCGACGTCCGCGCGCCGTCGCTGCTGCCGGGCTGGTCGCGCGGGCACGTGCTGACCCATCTGGCGCGCAACGCCGACGGTGGCCGGCGGTTGCTCGGCTGGGCACGGACGGGGGTGGAAGCGGCGGAGTACCCGAGCCTGGCCGCCCGGGACGAGCAGATCGAGGCGGGCGAGGGCCGCGGCGCGGCCGAGCTGCTGGCCGACCTCCGGTGCAGCGCGGGCGAGTTCGAGGCCGAGTACCGGCGGATGCCGCCCGGGGCGTGGCACCGGACCGTCCGCTGGACTCGCGGCCAGGAGCGCCCCGCGTTGCGCGCCGCCGATGCCCGGCTGTGCGAAGTGCTGGTCCACCACGCAGACTTGAACGCGGGCTACACGCCGGCCCACTGGCCTGCCGACTTCGTCGAGGCGATGCTCGGCCGGGTGGTGGCCTCCTTCGCCGCACGCGAGCACGCACCCGCGATGCGACTGCACGCCACCGACACCGGCGCCACGTACGGCACCTCCGGGCCGCGTCAGCCGGTGGTCGGCGGGCCGCAACATGCCCTGCTGGCCTGGCTGATGGGTCGATCCCCGGGCGCGGACCTGCTGGTGCGCAACGCTCTCGCGCTCCCCGCGCCGCCGTTCCTCTACTGAGGCGTCCGGCCGGATTGCGAGCCGTCCGTAGTCAGAGCGTCACTCTCGCCGAATCACAAGATCTACGCCTCTTCCACTTTTCGCCCCGCTCGGGATACCTCTTGAAGTGCCGGGCCGCACCGGCCCGTTGACGGAAATCGACTCTCCGGAGGACAGCCATGGGCGAAGACTGGTACGTGGACGACCGATGCACCGGGTGCGACGTGGCGCGGCAGCTCGCGCCGGGCCTGATCGTGCAGGTGGGCCGGGGCTCCGAACTGGTGCGACAGCCACGCGACGCAACGGAGTTGGCGGCCGTGAATGCCGCCGCGTTCGCCTGCCACACCCGTTCGATCCGCCGGCACTCGGGCCCGCTGGACCCGGCGGCGGACCCGTTCCCGCTCGCCATCGACGCCAACGTCCTGCTCTGCGGCCACAATTCGCGGCGCACGGCCGCCGCCAACTCCTACCTGCTGCGGCGGCCGGACGGCACCGTGATGATGATCGACACGCCGCGCTGGTCGGAGTCGCTCGCCACCCGCTACGAGAAGCACGGGCGGGTGACCGACGTCCTCCTGACCCACCGCGACCACGCCGCGCACGGCCGCGTCTACGCGGACCACTTTGGTGCTCAACTCTGGATCCACGAGGGCGACTTGAACTCCTCGCCGGACGCCGACCGGGTGCTGCGCGGCACCGATCCGGTCGAGATCGCCGAGGGCGTCGTCGCTCACCCCCTGCCGGGCCACACCGAGGGCAGCGTGCTGTTCCTCGCCGACGACCGGTACTGCTTCAGCGGCGACAGCCTCTACTGGTCGCGCGCCGCCGGGGCGTTGGCCGTCGCCGAACACGTCACCTGGTACTCCATCGAGGAACAGGCCGCCTCACTCGCCCGCGTCGCACCCCACCTCCGGTTCGAGTGGATCCTCCCGGGCCACGGAGACCGCAACCACCTGCCCGCCGAACAGATGGCCGAACAACTGCGCGCCCTGGTCGCCCACGTCGGCCAACTGGCGCCCGTGCCAGTGGATTTCGACGCCCATCAGTGGTGAGGACGGCTGTCACCGGCGCTTGGGATCACGGTCGTTGCCGGCGTGGGCACGCGGGCATCACGACCCGGAGGTGGCTCGAACGGACCCGTGGCAGAAGCTGTCGGCGCTGGTGGAGGAACGGCTGAAGGCGGCCCCGCCCGGCGAGCGCGGTGTTTTCGCCGCCGGCGTCGCGGAACGGCTCATGGGCCGGCACGTGGCGCTGCCCGAGGACGAGCAGGCGCCTTCACGCTGCGCCTGCGCCCCCTGCTGAATGCCGTGTGGGAGGGCGTCCTCGGCGACTCGACGGCCTTCCCGGCGGTCAACCGCGGCGTCGCCGAGTTCATGCTCAGCGAGTACTGCCACAACGACGGCCAGAACGGCCCGGACGACGCGGACGAGCCCGCCGCGGCGGCGATACTGTTCGCCGCGCACGCCTACCTGTTCGGCTGCCACGACTTCGCCGTTCGGGCCGGCGGCCGGGCGGTGGAAGCCGTTGACCACCACCTCCAGTACCTGGCCGAGACGGCGGAGGACGAGCTTCCGATCGACTCCGACGAGGCGCTGGCCGCCGACCTGCGGCGCCAGCTCCGGGATCTCGATCTCATCGCCGACTTCTCGAAGGAGCTCCGCCACGCAGAGATGGGACTGCCCATCGACACCTCGATCCGCCTCCACGCGGAGCTGCGGACCCCGCTCTCCGGTCAGGAGTGGGCACCCGAGGCGGGTACCGTGGCCCGATGACCATTCGGGTGATCGTACTCAACGGCGGTTCCAGCAGCGGAAAGAGCAGCCTCGCGCGCGCGTTGCAGGCCCAACTGCCGGAGCCCTGGCTGACGTTCGGGATCGACGGGCTGATCGAGGCGATGCCCCCGGAACTGCTGGCCGGGGACGCCGGGATCGACCTCGGCGGGGACGGCACCGTCACCGTCGGTGACACCTTCCGGCGGCTGGAGGCCGCCTGGATGGCCGGTGTGGCCGCCACCGTGCGGGCGGGGGCGGGCGTGATCGTCGACGACGTGTTCCTCTCCGGATCGGAGTCCCAACAGCGCTGGCGCGAGGCCCTGTTGGGCCTGGACGTGCTCTGGGTCGGAGTCCGCTGCGACCCGGCCGAGGCGGCCGCGCGCGAGCGGGCCCGGCCCGATCGGACGACAGGCATGGCCGAGGACCAGGCGGAAAGGGTGCACCAAGGCGTCCACTACGACCTGGAGGTGGACACCACCCGCACCCGGCCCACCGAGTGCGCCCGAGCGATCACGGAGCGGCTGGCCCGACCGGGCCCGAGGACTGTCGGTGGTCGTCGCTAGCGTGCAGCGGTCCGATCGACCGACTGTGCAGCGAGGTTCGCGATGACCGTCCGATTCCCGGCCGAGTGGTGCAACACCACGACCTGGCAGCGGCCCCCCGCGGGCTGAGTGTGCGGGGGGCCGCCGGGGCGTCAGTGCGCGCCCACCGCCGTGATCTTGACGACTGCGCGGCCTTCCTCGTCGGAGCCGTACAGGTCGACCTCGGCGGAGATGCCCCAGTCGTGGTCGCCGTTGGGGTCGTCGAAGATCTGGCGGACGCGCCACAGGCCCTCGTCCTCGACCTCCTCGATCAGCAGCATCTTCGGGCCGCGGGCGTTCGGGCCGGTGAAGAGGTCGTCGTACTCCTCCCAGTACCCGTCCATCGCGTCCGCCCAGCGGTCGGCGTCCCAGCCGTCCTCGCCGTCGAGTTCGGCGAGGGAGTCGTAGTGCTCCAGCGCGCACAGCTCGACCCGGCGGAACAGCTCGTTGCGGACCAGCACCCGGAAAGCGCGGGAGTTCGCGGTGACCGGCGCCGGCTTGTCGTCGAGGCGGACCTCGCCCGCCTCCGGCTCGGTCGGGTTGGCCAGCGCCTCCCACTCGTCCAGTAGCGAGGAGTCGACCTGGCGGACCAGCTCGCCCAGCCAGGCGATGACGTCCTTCAGGTCGTCCGTCTTGATGTCGTCCGGGACGGTCTGCTCCAGCGCCTTGAACGCGCCCGCCAGGTAGCGCAGCACGATGCCCTCGGTGCGCGCCAGCTCGTAGAAGCCCACGTAGTCGGTGAACGTCATGGCGCGCTCGTACAGGTCGCGGACCACGGACTTCGGCTGCAACGGGTGGTCGCCGATCCACGGGTGCGCCCGGCGGTACACGTCGTAGGCGTGGCCGAGCTGCTCCTCCAGCGGCTTCGGGTACGTGATCTCCTCGAGCCGGTTCATCCGCTCCTCGTACTCGATGCCGTCGCGCTTCATCTCCGCCACGGCCTCCCCACGCGCCTTGTTCTGCTGCGAGGCGAGGATCTGCCGCGGGTCGTCCAGGGTGGCTTCGACGACCGAGACCACGTCGAGCGCGTAGGACGGCGACTCCGGGTCGAGCAGTTCGAACGCGGCCAACGCGAAGGTGGACAGCGGCTGGTTCAGCGCGAAGTTCTCCTGCAGGTCCAGGGTCAGGCGCACCCTGCGGCCCTCGGAGTCCGGCTGGTCGAGCTGCTCCACCACGCCGCCCTGCAGCAGCGAACGGTAGATGGCGATCGCGGTGCGGATGTGGCGGCGCTGCGCCGGGCGGTCCTCGTGGTTGTCGGTGAGCAGCTTGCGCATCGCCTCGAACGCGTTGCCCGGGCGGCCGATGACGGACAGCAGCATCGCGTGGCTGACCTTGAACCGGGAGACCAGCGGCTCCGGGTCGGCGCCGATCAGGCGCTCGAAGGTCTCCTCGGTCCACGAGACGAACCCGTCCGGGGCCTTCTTGCGAACGACCTTCTTGCGCTTCTTCGGGTCGTCGCCGGCCTTCGCCAGCGCCCGGTCGTTCTCCACCACGTGCTCGGGCGCCTGCGCGACCACCTGGCCGACGGTGTCGAAGCCGGCCCGGCCCGCGCGCCCGGCGATCTGGTGGAACTCGCGGGCCCGCAGGATCCGCACCCGCTGCCCGTCGTACTTGGACAGCGCGGTGAACAGCACCGTGCGGATCGGCACGTTGACGCCGACGCCGAGCGTGTCGGTGCCGCAGATCACCTTCAGCAGACCGGCCTGCGCGAGCCGCTCCACCAGGCGCCGGTACTTCGGCAGCATGCCGGCGTGATGCACACCGATCCCGTGCCGGACATAACGCGAGAGGTTCCGACCGAACTTGGTGGTGAAACGGAAGTTTCCGATCAGCTCGGCGATCGCGTCCTTCTCCTGCTTCGAGCACATGTTGATGCTCATCAGCGACTGCGCCCGCTCCACCGCCTCCTTCTGCGTGAAGTGGACGACGTACACCGGCGCCTGACCGGTGTTCAGCAGCTCCTCCAGCGTGTCGTGGAGAGACGTCCGCCGGTACTCGTAGAACAGCGGCACCGGGCGCTCCGCCGAACGCACCGCGACCGTCGGGCGGCCGGTGCGGCGGGTCAGGTCCTCCTCGAAGCGGCGGACGTCGCCGAGGGTCGCCGACATCAGCAGGAACTGCGCCTGCGGGAGTTCGAGCAGCGGGATCTGCCAGGCCCAGCCGCGGTCCGGCTCGGCGTAGAAGTGGAACTCGTCCATCACGACCTGGCCGATGTCGGCGCGCGGGCCGTCGTGCAGCGCGATCTGCGCCAGCACCTCGGCGGTGCAGCAGATGATCGGCGCGGTCGGGTTGACCGAGGCGTCGCCGGTCATCATGCCGACCTGCTCGGTGCCGAAGATCTTGCACAGGTCGAAGAACTTTTCCGACACCAGCGCCTTGATCGGCGCGGTGTAGAACGTCCGCTTCCCCTCGGCCAGCGCGGCGAAGTGCGCGCCCGCCGCGACCAGGGACTTTCCGGAGCCGGTCGGCGTCGCCAGGATCACGTTGTTCCCGGAGACCAGCTCGATCAGCGCCTCCTCCTGGGCGGGGTAGAGGGTGATGCCGCGCTCCGACGCCCACTCGGCGAAGGTCTCGAACAGCGAGTCGGGCGTGGCGGGTTTCGGCATCAGGTCCAGGAGGGTCACTCCGCTATCTTGCCCGTCCGACATGACCATGAGCAAAGCTCGGGCCCGCACGGTCCGCCCGTGCTGCCGCCGACGCGCCCTGGCGATTCCGGTCCGTGCCTGGCTTGTCGCCGTGCGTTACGGGATGATCGGGCGGCCCGCCCCCGGAACCGTCGGGGGCGACCCGACGGAAGGACCCTCATGCGCAAGCGAGTTGCCGGCCTGGCTGTTGCCGCCCTGGCGATGGCGGCCGGACCGGCCGCGGCGTTCACCGAGACGGTGGCCGCGACCGGCGCCCCGAGCGGAGTCGTCGCGATCTGCCCCGAGGGCGTCAACCCCTCGGACGTGCACGTGACGAACGGCGACGGCACCCCGCTCGGGCCCGACCAGCGCGTGCACACCACGGCCGTCGGCGCCACCGGCGTCGGCGCGTGGATCGCCCCCTACCAGGACTCCCCGCCGCCGCCGGCTTCGATCCGCCTGACCATCACCTGCACCGACTCCGGTCAATGAGTCAGGGGCAGGTGACGACCTGACCGGCCCAGGACAGGCCGCCGCCGAACGCGAACAGCAACACCCGGGCGCCGGAGCGCAGTTCACCGCGCTCCACCAGCTTCGCCAGCGCCAGCGGGACGGACGCCGCCGAGGTGTTGCCGGAGTCCACCACGTCCCGGGCGATCACCGCGTTCTCGGACAGGCCCAGCTTCTGCACCAGCGACTCGATGATCCGCAGGTTCGCCTGGTGCGTCACCACCCCGTCCAGCTCCGCCGGGCTCAACCCGGCCGCCCGGCACGCCTGCTCGGCCAGCGCGGGCAGCTCCGTGGTCGCCCAGCGGAACACCGCCTGCCCGTCCTGCTCGAACCGCGGCTGCCAGGCGTCCAGCAGCCGCACCGCGCTCGCCCGCGACGGATCCGACCCCCACACCACCGGCCCGACACCGGTCCCCGGGCCGTCGGTCGCCGACAGCACCGCCGCGCCCGCGCCGTCGCCGAGCAGGATGCAACTGCGGCGGTCCGTCCAGTCGGTGACGTCCGACATCTTCTCCGCGCCGATCACCAGCGCGTGGCGGGCGGCGCCCGCGCGCAGCGAGTGGTCGGCCAGGGAGAGCGAGGTGCAGAAGCCCGCGCAGCCGTTGTTCACGTCGAACGCGACGGCGGACGGGATGCCCAGGCGGGCCGCGACCTGCGCCGCGATCGACGGGCAGCGGTCCATCGCGCTGCACGTCGCCACCGTGATCTGCCCGATCTCCGCCGGTTCCAGCCCCGATGCCGCCAGCGCCTTCGCGGCGGCGGTCGCGGCGAGGTCCGTCACCGACTCGTCCGGCCCCGCGATCCGGCGGGTGGCGATACCCGTCCGGCGCCGGATCCACTCGTCATTGGTGTCCACCATGGCCGCCAACTCGTCATTGGTCAGCACCCTGCTGGGCTGGTGGTGGCCGAGACCGGCGATACGGACTCCGGGCATGGCAGTTCCCTTCCGCAACAACGGCCACCGGCCGCGCGCCGGAGGCAACGGCCTGGAATATAGCAACCGACCGATCGGAAGCTAAACGCCGCGCGTCACGGCTCCGCCGGACAGCCGACCGGCGGGAGGCCCGCTACGTGGCGTCCTGCCCGTGCTGATGGTGGTCCCCGCTGGTGGTCACAGCCCTCTTCGCTGCCCAGGGATCCACCACGAGATCCGGACGGTCGGAGCTTCGACGCATTCGTGCCGGTCGGATCCGAACGCATGCATCGACTTGGCCTCCGCACTCATGGGCTCACCGGGACTCTGAAGCGCCCCGCCCGGCCATCATCGTCCGTCGTGGGGCGGCCCACAATTTTTCAAATCCCTTCGTACTCGTCAAGGCCGTATCCGACTCAAGTGGCTGGCGTGACAGAATTCCGCCATGCGGGGCCATGTCCGCTTACGCCTGGTATGCCCAACCGTCGAGATCATTTCCATCGCCAATATTCGGAAATCGATCTTCGGATCCGAGAAAAGAATCTTGAGTGCCGTTCTGTTGGGCCCCTTGACGGTCGGTCGAATGCGGTGCGAATGTTCTCGCCGTTGGCCCGGAGCGAATGCGGGTCACGTTCTGTCCGCGAATTCCTGGTAGGGCTGGTGGGGCCGGAAGATGTCCTTCTGATGCGTACCTGGAATCGGTAAAACTCGGAGGGGAACATGCTCAAGAACGTCAAGCGGCTCGTGACCGGTGCGGCTGTGCTGGCCACCGCCAGCGCCGGTCTGATGATCGCCCCGTCCGTCGCCCAGGCGGCCACGTACAACGGCGCCTGCGGCTCGGGGTACTCCGTGATCAGCATCCTGCCGGTCACCGGCGGCACCGTGTTTCTGACCTACAACGGCTCCACCAACTGCGTCGTGACGGTGCGCAACAGCTCGGGGTCGGCCGTGTACATGGGCGCCTGGATCGAGCGGTCCGACGGCAGCGGATACCAGGGGGACTTCGGGAACTACACCACGTACGCCGGGCCGGTCTACGTCTACGCGCCGGGCTCGTGCATCGACTGGGGCGGCAACATCGGCGGCTCCTACGCGTCGCAGTCGAACTCGCACTGCGGCTGATGCCGCAACCCGCGTCGCACTGACCGGATAAGCGGAAGAATGGCCGGCGTCCCATGTCGGCCATTCTTCTGCCATTTCTTGGCAATATCCTGAAATTTGGAATCGAGGCCCTCGGAGTTCGCGGTAATTCGCTTCTCGGGATTTCGGTCAAGTCCCTTCTTGGCGCGATTTTGGCCACGCTCGGGTAATGCCCGGACCGGCATCGACGGAGACCGCCATAACGGCACAAAACCCTGCGGCGCAGGCGCCTTTTCGCGTTCCTTGGCTCGCACGATGGCCAATCGGACCCGAGGTGCCGACAGTTGAGCGCCACGTATTGTGGTGGCGCGGTGAACCGAACGATCTTCCGGCCATTGCTGCCGCTGCTGGCCACCGCCACGGACCTCGACGCGACTGGCCCGGCCGATTTCGAACTGGGGGACGGAATCCGGGGCTGGCCGGAACAGTTCGCGCGGGCGGCCACCGGGGACGTGTACTGCTTTATCGGCGAAGGCGGCGAGGCGCGCCCGGTGGCGCACGTCAGCCTCGACGGCCAGGCAGAGCCCGGACGTGCTCGGGCTGCTCCGGCTCTGCCTGATGGCCCCGCGGTGGTGGGACGCGGCGGGCTGATGTGCTGCGCGGCGCCTCACCTGTCGCCCTGATGCTGCTGGTGGTCACCGACTTCCGGGGCATCGCCGCCGGCCTGGCGGCCCGGAACGGTGCCACCGTCCAGGACGTGGTCCTCAAGGGTCACGACGCCGGCCGCTTTCTGTTATTCGGCAGGAGCCGCACGGCCGGTGTTCTCCTCCGGTCCGGTCCGGTCCGGCTTCGGCCTGCTGCTCGTCGTCCCTCTGCAGATGGCGGTCCCGGACGGCGGAGGAAGCCGGACCCTGCTCCGGCGGGGCGGAACGCCGCACCACCTGGCGTGGCCGCTGACCTCCCCGGGTCTCTGCTCCGCCCTCGGCGAGGCGCCGTCCGACGCGCTCCGGCTCCGCTTCGACGTCGTGGCGATCCTTCGGCACGTGCTCGACGCCTCCGCAGCCGCGAGTTGTCGGTGGGGAAGGGCATGATCGTCGCGGTCGGCGCGGGGTGCGTCGGTGTGGCGGACTCGTGGGCGGCTCGAATGGACACCTGGCAGGAACTCGACGCGGTGGTGGCGGAGCGGCTGAGGTCGGTGTCGTCCGAGGAGCGGCAGGTCTTTGCGGCGGGCGTCGCGGAGCGGCTGATGCGTCGGCACGAGGCTCTGCCCGAGGGTGAGCGGGCGCCGTTCACGCTGAGCCTGCGGCCGCTGCTGGACGCCGTGTGGGAGGGCGTGCTCGGCGACTCGACGGCTTTCGCGGCGATCAACCGCGGCGTCGCCGAGTACATGCTCAGCGAGTACTGCCACAACGAGGGCCAGCACGGCCCGGACGACGCCGACGAGTCTGCCGCCGCGGCTGCGCTGTACGCCGCGCACGCCTACCTGTTCGGCTGCCGGAAGTACGCGAGCTGGAACAGCGGCCGGGCGCTGGAGGCCGTCGAACAGCACCTGGAGCAGCTGTCCGAGACGGTCGAACTCTTCGATGCCGACCCGGACGAGGCGATGTCCGCCGAACTGCGGCGGCAGCTGCGCGACCTCGACCTGATCGCAGGCTTCTCGAACGAGCTCCGCCACGCCGGCCTGGGCCTGCCCGTCGACACCTCGACGCGCCTCCACGCCGAGCTGCGCGCACCGCTCTCGTCGGAGTTGCTGCTGCCGCTGCTGGCCGGCGACGAGGACGCCGTCGCGTTCTTCGCCGCCGTCGCGGACCTCGACGCGACGAGCCCTGACGACCACGAGCTGGAGGACGGGGTACGGCTCGCGTCCGGGGCCCGGCTGGAGCAGTTCGCGCGGGCGGCCAGCGGGGACGCGTACTGCTTCGTCGGTGAGGGCGGCGAGGAGCGTCCGGTGGTGTACGTGAGCCTCGACGGCCAGGCCGGGTTGCTCGCCGTCGGGCTGCCCGAACTGGTGCGCCTGTGCCTCGCCGTGCCGTGGTGGGGAGAGGTGCGCGGAGGTTCGCTCGACGGGCTCGGGGACGCTGCCGACGACTACCGGGCGGACATCCCCGACCTCGGCGCCCGCCGGGACCGCGCCGCCCGGGCCCTCGGCCTCGACCCGGCCACGCTGCCCTCCGAGGCGACGGCCCTCGCCCGGCTCGCCGAACTCTCCCGGGGACCGGTGGCCGCGGCGAGCCTCGTCGTCGGTCCGGACGGAGACCCGTTCGACCCGCTGTTCGACGCCGACCGGGACGCCGATCGGGACTGAGTGCCCACCCGGCCTACTCGGGCGGCCCGTCGAGCGGCGGGATCACGTCGAGCTGCTGGAGGAAGCCGAGGACGTCCTTGTCCGACCACTTCTCGGCGAGCTTCCCGTTCTCGATGCGGTGGACCACCGTCGCCGTCATGGTGATCGGCCGCCCGGTCGCCGGGATGCCCGGCAGGTCGCCCACGCATGTGCCGCGGCCCGTCAGCCGGGTCACGACCTTGTCGCCCTCCGCGATCTGGTCCTCGATCTCGTGCACCCCGGGGGTGGCCTCCCAGAACAGGCGGAACGCCTGCTTCAGCCCCTCGCGTCCGGGCGCGAGCCCGGGGAACGGCGGCGGCGAGTGGTCCACGTAGTCCGCGGAGACCAGCTCGTCCATGGCCTCCAGGTTGCCCGCATCGATCTCCCGGTAGAACCGGCGGACCAGACTTTTGTTCTCTTCGATGGACATGGGCGCCTCTCCGCACGTTCGGCCGCGCCGTCGGACCGGCGCACGACGCCCGAATCCTCCCCCCGCCCCGTCCCCGGCGCGCATGGACGCGGTGGCCGTTCACTCAGAAGCAGCCACCCGGGTCACTCGCCACCGCCCGCACCCTGACCTGCCGCTCCACCCGGCAGCCGGGTTCACCGCACCAGGCCGGCACCACGTAGGATTTCCGGACCGCACCGCGCGACCGAGAGGGGAACGATGAGCCCGCGCAACACCGTGGCCGAGGCGCGTCGGACCCGGGACCGGATTGTCGACCGGAGCGTGGCGCTGGCGTCGGTGGACGGCCTCGAAGGGCTCACCATCGGGCGGCTGGCCACCGATCTCGGGCTCAGCAAGGCCGGCGTGCTGGGGCACTTCGGCACCAAGGAGACCCTCCAGCTCGCCACCCTGGAACGGGCGTCCGCGCTCTTCACCACCCTCGTCTGGGAGCCGGCCGTGGACGCCGAACCCGGGCTGCGGCGGCTGCGCGCTGTCTGCGAGAGCTGGATCTCGTACCTGGAGCATGCCCGCGAGGTCTTCCCCGGCGGGTGCCTGTTCACCACCGCCGCCGTCGAGTTCGACGCGCATGACGGTCCCGTCCGCAGGAACGTCGCCCGGCTGCTGCTGGTGTGGCGCCGCCGCCTGGCCGGCGAGGTCCGGCTCGCGATCGAGGCCGGGGAACTGCCCGCCGACACCGACCCCGAGCAGATCGTCCACGAGCTGACGGGGATCTACCTGGCGCTCAACCAGTCCCTCCAGCTCCTCCGCGACCCGCTCGCCGCCACCCGCACCCGTCACGCCCTGAACCGCCTGCTGCCCGCCGCGGCCTGACGACCGGCCCGGGCGGGATGCTGGGGGCATGATCGAACGAGAGACCGCGATCCGGGTCGTCGAGGAGCAGCTGGAGAGCGAGTACCGGCGCCAACCGGTCGCGGGGCGGCAGCGGATGGTGGTGACGGGCACGGCCGAGCACGAGCTGGTCTGGATCGTCGGGTACACCTCCGAGGAGTTCGCCCGCACCGGGGACCCGGCGCACCTGCCGGGCGGTTGCGGTCTGTACCTCGTCGACCGGCTCGACGGAGGCCTGCACTCGGTCGGCACCGTTTCCGCCGTGACCGGCGACTGGGAGGCCGACTACCGCGCCCGGATCCGCGGGCTCCCGGTGCGCACCGCGGTGGACGATCTGCACGACGAGATCCGCGAACTCGACACCGGGCAAGGGAAGTTGCATGCCGTGCGGGCGCTGCGCCGGAGACTCCCGGTCCTGACGCCCACCGAGGCCCTTCAGTACGTGCGCGCCCTGCGGGACGGTGGTGTCCCGGCACACCTGGCGGCCGTCGCGACGGCGGAACTCGTCGAGCCCCTCAACCCGGTGCTCGCCGTCCACACCGTCCGGGCCGGCGGCGGAAATCCGATGGTGTGAGGAGCCGGGGGTCACCCCGTGGTCGTTGCGCGCCGCGTCACTGGCAGTATCGGGGGCATGGCACACGACATCCGCGAGATATTCGAACAGGCAGGCTGCGAGGGCGCGTTGTGCGTCCGGCCGGTGGTGGGCGACGGCGAGATCGTGCTGAACGCGGATCAACCGGTGGTCCCGGCCTCGGTGTTCAAGGTGCAGATCGCGCTGGAGGCGGAGACCGCGTTCGCCGACGGCCGGTTGGACCCGCGTGAGCGGGTGACGCTGACTGCCGCCGAGCGGACGCCGGGGCCGGTCGGGAGCTCGCTGTTCGCGGACGACGCGGTGCTCTCCTTGCGGGACATGGTTGTCCTGATGCTCACGATCAGCGACAACCCGGCAACCGACGCGCTGCTGCGCCGCGTCGGCGTCGACGCGGTGAACGCGACGGCGGCGCGCCTCGGGCTGACGGGCACGTTCGTCACGGCCGACCTGCGGACCATGCTCGACACCATCGGCGAGGATCTCGGCCGCGCCGACTGGGCGGACCTCCAGACCTGGGCGGCCGGCGCCCCGGCGGAGGAAGTGGCCCGGGCCGACGCGGAGCTGCCGGGCGTCCGCGCGATGGACCCGTCGCGGGGGACCCGGACCACCCCGCGCGACATGGCGGCCCTGCTGCGCCTGATCTGGACGGACCAGGCGGGCCCGGCCGCCGCGTGCGCGCGGGTGCGGGAGGTGATGGGGCAGCAGTTGACCCGGCACCGGATCGCCGGTGGGTTCCGGCCGCCGGTGCGGGTCGCGGCGAAGAGCGGCAGCCTGCTGGGCATTCCCCGCAACGAGATCGGCGTGGTCTCCTTCCCCGACGGCCGCCAGTACGCCGCCGCCGTCTTCACCCGCTCGCTGCCCGGCGCGGACGACGCCGCGATCAACCGCGCCATCGGCACCGCCACCGCCCGGGCCGTGGCTGCCCTGGGTGCCTGAGACGGGTTCACGCGGGGGACATCACCTCGAACAGGTTGCCCGCGTCGTCCGTGAAGTAGAGGCCCCGGGCGCACAGCGGGTGGTCGATGCGGCCGTTGTCGGGCGCCGACGGGTCGTTGCCGTACGGGGTGCCGGTGGCGCGCAGCCGGGCGAGGACGCCGTCGAAGGTGGCCGGGTCCACGTCGAACGCCAGGTGGTGGCCGGCGGGGTCGGGGACGGTGAGGAAGTCCAGCGTCAGCGTGGAGTTGACGCGGACGGGGGCGAAGTGGCGGTCGGGGCCGGCGTACTCCAGGCCCATCACGGTGGCGAAGAACCGGGCCGCGGCCTGGTTGTCGACGGCCGGGACGATGGTGTGGTTCAGGGTGATGGTCACGATCGGCCTTCCGGGTCGTCGAGGGCGCCGTGCAACAGGACATCGACCAGCTCGGCCGGGTCCAGGGGCGGTGCGTCGGCCGCGCCGGCGAACAGCAGGGCGAGGAAGAGCGAGGCCAGGCGCTCGGCCGGCAGGCGGAGCAACTCCCGTTCCGGCTCCATGAGTTCGGCCAGTGCCCGGCGGACGGGGAGGGTGCCGGCCGTGCGGTCGGGCGCCTCGCCGGTGCGGGCGGCGGGTCCGCGCGTGGTGTGCAGCGCGCCGAGCAGGGCGCCCAGCCGGTCCAGGTGGGCGCGCAGCGCGGTGGCGGCCTCGGTGAGCCGGTGGGGGAGCGGCAGCGTCAGCGGGATCAGGGCGAGCCGGTCGAGCGCGGGCTCGGGGCGCAACGCTTCGGCGACGCACGCGTCCAGCACGGCGTCCTTGTCGGCGAAGACCCGGAAGATCGTCCCCTCCCCGATCCCGGCGGCCCGGGCGATCCGGCGGGTGGTCACCGCGCTGCCGTACTCGATGACCAGCGGCAGCGCGGCCCGGACGATCATTTCGCGCCGCTGTTCGGCGTCCATCGACGGTGCTCTGCGGCGCCGTTCGGTCGGGGTCCCGGTCATGGGCGCCAGTATCGGAGTGAGCGCTCACTCCGGTCAAGCCGGGCAAGGGCGAAAACCGGGTGACAGCACGGCACTTGGCGTGGCAGGGTGCGAGGATGATCAGCTGTCGAAAGGCCGATGCCGCGTAATCGGCCGGGCGCCCTCCGGGCCGCCACCGTCGCGTTCGTCGATCCGCCGCCGAGGATCCGTGGCCTGTCCGCTGCCGCGAGCCTGGATGTGCACCGGGCCGAGTGCGAGCGGCCGAGTTTCTTCCTGCGCCCCGGCGCCACCGGGCTTGCGCTGCGGCGGTACCGGGCGTTCCTGCATCCCTTCGGTGGGCGGCCGTTGTACCCGCGGGAGTCCCTGTGCCCGTCCTGCCCGGGGTGCGCCGGCGACGACGTCCGGCACTCGCGGGACGTGCTGGGCGAGGTCCTGCTCTTCCTGCCGGGTCGCTCCCGTGCCGAACTCGGGCGACTGGTAGGTCCGTTGGATGCGGAGTTCCGCCGTCGGACGCTCCCTGATCCGTTCGCGGGGGAGCGGTTGGGGGCGGGTCTGGGCTGGTGGCATTGGCGGCTGGGGGAGAGCGCGTGGGACGGGTGAAGCGGTGCCGGGGCGGCGAGTTGGCGGTGGACGGCGGGATGATTTCGGCACCGCAAAACGGACTATCCGTAAATCGTCCCTATGTTGACTTTCCGTCGTCTTCCGCGTGGCACACCGGCATTTCCCGTGCACCTCCTAGTCTCGATGATCTACGGTGCCTCTTCCGCCGGGCCTTCGAGCGAGGAGTACGACTATGAGTCGTGTCGTCAGGGCTGCCCTGTTCCAGACCGCGTGGACGGGCGACAAGGAATCGATGATCGCGGCGCACGAGGCCGCCGCCCGGGAGGCCGCCGCGCAGGGGGCGGGGATCATCGGGTTCCAGGAGGTGTTCAACGCGCCGTACTTCTGCCAGGTGCAGGAACCCGAGCACTACGGGTGGGCCGAGGCCGTCCCGGACGGGCCGACCGTGCAGCGGATGTGCGCGCTCGCGCGGGAGCTGGGGATGGTGATGGTGGTCCCCGTCTACGAGATCGAGCAGGCCGGGTTCTACTACAACACCGCCGCCGTGATCGACGCCAACGGCAGCTATCTCGGCAAGTACCGCAAGCACCACATTCCGCAGGTGCGCGGATTCTGGGAGAAGTACTACTTCAAGCCCGGAAATCTCGGCTGGCCGGTGTTCGACACGGCGGTCGGAAAGGTCGGCGTGAACATCTGTTACGACCGGCACTTCCCGGAGGGCTGGCGGGCACTCGGGCTCGCGGGCGCGGAGATCGTCTACAACCCGTCGGCGACCAGCCGCGGCCTGTCCGCCTACCTGTGGCAGCTGGAACAGCCCGCCGCCGCCGTCGCGAACGAGTACTTCGTGGCGGCGATCAACCGGGTCGGCGTCGAGGAGTACGGCGACAACGACTTCTACGGCAGCAGCTACTTCGTCGACCCGCGCGGCCAGTTCGTCGGCGAGGTCGCCTCCGACAAGCGCGAGGAACTCGTCGTCCGGGACCTCGACCTCGACCAGATCGACCAGGTGCGCCAACAGTGGGCGTTCTACCGGGACCGCCGGCCGGACGCCTACGGCCCGCTGACCGAGGCGTGAGCGCCATGACCCGGACCCTGATCACCGGCGGACTGGTCGTCACGGCCGCCGAGGAGATGCCCGCCGACGTGCTGATCGAGAACGGCACCGTCGTCGCACTCGGCCTGCCCGGCCGCCACCAGTGGGCCGCGGACCGGGTGTTCGACGCCGGCGGCAAGTACGTGATCCCGGGCGGCGTGGACGTCCACACGCACATGGAGCTGCCGTTCGGCGGGACGAACGCCTCCGACACCTTCGAGACCGGCACCCGGGCAGCCGCCTGGGGCGGCACCACCACCATCGTCGACTTCGCCGTGCAGTCCAAGGGCGCCTCGCTGCGCGCCGGACTCGACGCCTGGCACGCCAAGGCCGACGGGCGCTGCGCCATCGACTACGGCCTGCACATGATCATGTCGGACGTCAACGAGTCGACGCTGCGCGAGATGCCCGGACTGATCGGCGAGGGCGTCACCTCGTTCAAGCTGTTCATGGCCTACCCGGGCGTCTTCTACTCCGACGACGGCCAGATCCTGCGCGCCATGCAGCAGGCGTCCGAGACCGGCGCGCTGATCATGATGCACGCCGAGAACGGCCCCGCCATCGACGTGCTGGTCGAGCAGGCGCTCGCCCGCGGCGAGAGGGACCCCCGCTACCACGGCGAGGTCCGCAAGGCGCTGCTGGAGGCCGAGGCCACCCACCGCGCCATCCAACTCGCCCGCGTCGCCGGCTCGCCGCTGTACGTGGTGCACGTCTCCGCCCGCGAGGCGCTCGCCGAACTCGCCGCCGCCCGCGACCTCGGCCTGCCGGTGTTCGGCGAGACCTGCCCGCAGTACCTGTTCCTGTCCACCGACAACCTCGCCGAACCGGACTTCGAGGGCGCCAAGTACGTGTGCTCCACGCCGCTGCGGCCCAAGGACCACCAGGCGGCGCTCTGGCGCGGGCTGCGCACCGACGACCTCCAGGTGGTCTCCACCGACCACTGCCCGTTCTGCTTCAAGGGGCAGAAGGAACTCGGCCGCGGCGACTTCTCGAAGATCCCCAACGGCCTGCCCGGCGTGGAGAACCGGATGGACCTGCTGCACCAGGCCGTGGTGGACGGCCACCTGACGCGCCGCCGGTGGATCGACATCGCCTGCGCCGCGCCCGCCCGGATGTTCGGCCTGTACCCGCGCAAGGGCACCATCGCCCCCGGCGCCGACGCCGACGTGGTGATCTACGACCCGCACGCCACCCACACCCTGTCCGCCGCCACCCACCACATGAACGTCGACTACTCGGCGTACGAGGGCCGCACCGTCACCGGCCGGGTGGAGACCGTGCTGTCCCGCGGCGAGGTCGTCCTCGACCGCGGCCACTACCTCGGCCGCCCCGGACACGGCGCCTTCCTGCCCCGTTCCACCTGCCAGTACCTCTGAGAGCGGAGATTCCCGCAGTGGATTTCGGACTCGTCCTGCAGACCGACCCGCCGGCCGCCAAGGTCGTCGAACTGATGCGCCGCGCCGAACAGCGCGGCTTCCGCTACGGCTGGACGTTCGACTCCGCCGTGCTGTGGCAGGAGCCGTTCGTGATCCACAGCCGGATCCTCGAACACACCGAGCGGCTGCGCGTCGGCCCGATGGTCACCAACCCCGGCACCCGCAGCTGGGAGGTCACCGCCTCCACCTTCGCCACCCTCAACGACATGTACGGCAACCGCACCGTCTGCGGCATCGGCCGCGGCGACTCGGCGATGCGGGTGGCCGGCCGCCGCCCCAACACGCTGGCGCGGCTCGGCCAGGCCATCGACGCCATCCGCGACCTCGCCGAGGGCCGCGAGGCGGTCGTCGACGGCACCCCGATCCGGATCCCCTGGATCAAGGACGGCCGCCTGCCCGTGTGGATGGCCGCCTACGGGCCCAAGGCGCTCGCCCTGACGGGACAGAAGGCGGACGGCTTCATCCTCCAACTCGCCGACCCCTACCTCACCGAATGGATGGTCAAAGCCGTCCGCCACGCCGCCGAACAGGCCGGCCGCGACCCCGCCTCGATCACCGTCTGCGTCGCCGCGCCCGCCTACGTCGGCGACGACCTCGACCACGCCCGCGAACAGTGCCGCTGGTTCGGCGGCATGGTCGGCAACCACGTCGCCGACCTGGTCGCCCGCTACGGCGAACACTCCGACCTCGTCCCCGAGGAACTCACCGCCTACATCAAGGACCGGCACGGCTACGACTACAGCCACCACGGCCGCGCCGGAAACCCCTCCACCGACTTCGTCCCCGACGGCATCGTCGACCGGTTCTGCCTGCTCGGCCCCGTCGAGGCGCACATCGAGAAGCTGCGCGTCCTGCGCGAGGCGGGCGTCGACCAGTTCGCGGTGTACGCGATGCACGACGCCCGGGAAGCCACCATCGACGCCTACGGCGAGCACGTCATCCCGGCGCTGGCCCGTTGAACCGGCGCACCTTCCTCGCGCTCGCCGCACTCTCCGGCGCCACCGGCACGGCCGGCCTGGCCGCCGGCTGCGGACCCGGCACCGGGCACCACCCCGCGCCCCCGCCGCTCGACCTGTCCACCCCGCTGCGGATCCCGCCGCTGCTGCACCCCCCGGCGGATCTCGACGGCGTCCGCCGCTTCGAACTGATCATGGCTGCCGGGCAGTTCGAACTGCTGCCCGGCAAACCCACCACCACCTGGGGCTTCAACGGCGCCTACCTCGGCCCCACCCTGCGGGCCGGCCGCGGCGACCGGATCGCGATGACCGTCCGCAACGCCCTCCCCGAAGCCAGCACCGTCCACTGGCACGGCATGCGGCTGCCCGCCCGGATGGACGGCGGACCGCACCAACTGATCGCCGCCGGCCACCGCTGGACCCCCACCTGGACCATCGACCAGCCCGCCGCCACCACCTGGTACCACCCCCACCCGCACGGAGCCACCGCCAAGCACGTCTACCGCGGCCTGGCCGGGCTGTTCCTGATCGACGACGACCACGACGCCGAACTGCCCACCGGCTACGGCACCGACGACATCCCGCTGATCCTCCAGGACAAGAACCTCGACGACCACGGCCGGATCGACGGTGACCCGCTCAAAGGCCCCTTCGGCATCCTCGGCGACCGCATCCTGGTCAACGGCACCTACAACCCGCGCTTCGACGTCACCACCACCCGCCTGCGGCTGCGCCTGCTCAACGCCTCCAACGCCCGCATGTACCAGCTGGCGTTCGCCGACCGCCGCCCGTTCCACCTGGTCGCCACCGACGGCGGCCTGCTGCCCGCACCCGTCGAGACCGGCACGCTCGCCCTCACCCCCGGCGAACGCGCCGAGATCGTGGTCGGGTTCGACCCCGGCGACAACGTCGTGCTGCGCACCCTCGACACGGGCATCGACATCGGCATGGGCGACCTCGACCTGATTCGCTTCGTCGCCGCCGAGCAGCTGCGGCCCGCACCCGGCCTCCCCGCCGGCCTCCCCGCGCCTGCCCCCATCGTCCCGCCCGCCGACGCGAAGGTCCGTCACTTCACCCTCAGCGGACGCGACAGCATCAACGGCCGCCCGATGGACATGCAACGGATCGACGAGGTCGTCCCCGCCGGAGCCGTCGAGATCTGGGAGGTCGAGAACAGCACCGGCGCCTCCCACAACTTCCACATCCACGAAGTCGCCTTCCAGGTCCTGAACGCCAACGGCACCCCCACCGGCGGCCACAAGGACACCGTCTTCACCCCCGCCCACACCACCGTCCGCCTGGCCGTCCAGTTCGGCCCGTTCAGCGACCCCGTCGAGCCGTACATGTACCACTGCCACGTCCTGCGCCACGAGGACGCCGGAATAATGGGCCAGTTCGTCACCGTCGCCCCCGGAACGGAGAGCGCGGTGCCGCGCACGTACGCGGGCCCCGCGCACGCGCACTGACCTGCGGGTGGTGTCGGTGCGGGCTGGGATGCTGCCCGGATGGAACAGACGATCAGTTATCTGCGCGGCGACGCCACCGCGCCGCAGGGCAAGGGCGTGCGGATCATCGCGCACGTCTGCAACGACCTCGGTGGGTGGGGCAAGGGATTCGTGCTCGCGCTGTCGCGGCGGTGGCCCGAACCGGAGGCCGCGTACCGGCGGTGGCACCGGGAGCGGGCGGGGAACGACTTCGGGCTCGGTGCGGTGCAGTTGGTGCAGGTCGAGTCGTACCTGTGGGTGGCGAACATGGTCGGCCAGCGCGGCATCAGGACCGGCCGCTCCACCGGCGTCCCCGTCCGCTACGAGGCCATCGACACCGCCCTCGACACGCTCGGCGCCCATGCCCGCCGCCTCGGCGCCTCCGTCCACATGCCGCGGATCGGGTGCGGGCTGGCGGGCGGGCGCTGGGAGCGCGTCGAGCCGCTGGTGACCGCGCGGCTCACCGCGCGCGGGACGGCCGTGACGGTCTACGACTTCTGACGCGTCTTCAAGGGCGGGGCCAGTGTGGGGTGTTGACCGGGTGGCGGCGGTCTGCCTAGGTTATCTTTGCTTGCAAACATAATCCGGGAGTGGGGGACAGCCATGGACGAGAGCTTCAACCAGCGGGTCATCAGGAAATTCCGGGCGCAGGGCGGACACGTCGAGGACTTCCCCGCGATCCTGCTCCTCACCACCGCCGGACGACGCACCGGCCAGCCCCGCACCACACCGCTCGTCTACCACCAGGACGGCGGCCGCTACCTGGTGTTCGGCTCCAACGGGGGCGACGCCGCGCACCCCCAGTGGTACCGCAACCTGATCGCCGCGGGCGGCGGCATCGTCGAACTCCCCGACGGCGAGGGCGGGGTGACCACCCTCTCGGTCCGCCCCGTCGAACTCGGCCCCGCCGAACGCGACCACCAGTACGCCGAACAGGCCCGCCGCGTACCGTCGTTCGCCACCTTCGAGGAGCGCACCGACCGCACCATCCCGGTCCTCGCGCTGCACCCGCTCGACCTCTCCGCCGACCCCGCACTCGCCGGCCGGGTGATCGAGCAACTCCGGCTCCACCACGAGGACCTGCGCCGCCAGCTCGCCGAGCTGCGCACCCGCCTGGACGACGCCGGCCCCGTGCCCGGACCCGACCTCGCCGCCCAACTGCGCGAGCGCTGCCTGAAGTTCTGCTACGGCCTCGGCATGCACCACACCCGCGAGGAGGGCGCCTTCACCGCCTTCGAGCAGCAGTACCCCCAGCTGATCCCGGCCCTCGCCCGGCTGCGCGTCGAACACCGCACCGTCGCCGAAGCGCTCACCCGCTTCGAGGAGCGGCTGGCGGCCCCCGGCGTCGAGGTCGCCGAGCTGCGCGCCGAACTCGACCGGCTCACCGACGGCCTGGAAGCCCACTTCGCGTACGAGGAGACCCACCTGCGGCCGCCGTCCGCCCCGCACCCGCCGCGCTGACCGGCCCGTCCGGTACGGTGGGGCCCGGCGGCCAGGAATCGGACAGCGCTTGGAGGTTGGATGGCCCGCGCGGAGTCCGAGCAGGAGCGGGACGGCGGCCTGACCGACGGCGGCCTGACCGCGCCGGACGCTGTGCGGGCCATGCTGCTGCTGATGCCCCGGGTGGCGGCGCGGGTCAAGCGGATCGCCGTTCCCGACGCGCTGGCCGGCTTCCAGCTCGCGCCCCGGCACCTGTCGCTGCTCTCGTACCTGGTGTACGACGGCCCGATGCCGGTCGGGACGCTGGCCGCGCGGCTCGAAGTCGCGCCCACCACGGTGAGTTTGATGGTCGGCGACCTCACCCGTCAGGGCGTCCTGGAGCGCTGCCCCGACCCCTCGGACCGCCGCCGCACCATCGTCTCGCTCAGCTGCGACCCCGCGACCCGCACCGCGATCGAGCGCTGGCTCGCCAACGGCGCCGCCGCCTGGCAGGCCGCGTTCGCCCCGCTCACGCCCGCCGAACGCGCGCTGTTCGTCCGCACCATGACCGCCTACGAGCAGGGCGCGGCGGGCGCGGCGGGCTCGGACGGCTCGGACGGCGAGTAGGGCGGTGGCGGCCAGGGGCCGGCCAGTAGGCGGCGGGCCTCGGTGACGGCCGCGCGGGCCAGGTCGGTGCGGCTGAGGGCGTCCGGGGAGAGGCGTTCCGGGCCGAGGTCGATCAGTGGGCGGAGTGATTCCGGGCGGGCGAGTGGGGCCCAGCCGCCGTGGGTGATCACGCTGATGCCGGTCGAGGCGCGCAGGCCGCCGTCCACGATCAGGCGCAGCCACCAGCGGACCAGTTCCCAGCGGGCGCGCTCGTACGGCAGGTCGGTGTCGTCGGCGGGGAGGGAGTCGGAGAGCCGCAGTTCGGCCAGCACCTGTTCGAAGAGGGGTACCGCCTGGTCGTGTTCCTTCTCCGGGAGCCGGGCGAGGCGCGGCAGTGAGGGCGCGTCGACGCCGAGTGCGTCCGCCACCAGGCCCGCTGTGATCAGCTGATCGTCGTACACCTGGCGGCCCACCAGCCGTTCCAGCGCCAGCATCCGCAGGTACTCCACCGCCTCGGCCGCGGTGGTGGCCGTCGGATCGTGCGGGGTGGTGACGGTGCTCTCCGGATCGCCCACCACGAAGTACGACCAGAACGGGACGGTGAAGACGGGGCGCGCGTTGCGGTTGCCGGGCATGTTCGTGAACTCGACGCGTAGCCAGTCGGCCAGGTCATGGCCGTACTCGATGATGTCGGTCTGGTACACCGACAGCACCGGGTGCCCCGGCCCGAACGGCGCCGGCGGCAGGTAGCGGTGGCCGTGCAGCGGCACCAGTTGCGGCACGGACGCCAGCGCGGCCCGGGCGACCCGCTCCCGCTCCGACGCGTCCTCCGACCGCGGACCCCAGCGCGGATACCAGAACCCGCTGCTACGGACGTCGAACAGCGTGCCCTCGACCGGCCAGGCGAGTTGCTCGCGCAGTGCCTCCGGATCGCCGTGCCGCCAGTCCGGCCAGCGCGGTCCGGTCGGCAGGCCCGCCGCCAGGAACACCCGGTGGTCGGGCGCGAACCGGAACCCGAACCGGGCCTCCACGGCGTCCAGTTCGTGGTCCGTCAGCCCCGGCTCGACGTTCCGCAGCCGGCGTTGCCAGATCCTGGCCGTCTCGATGCTCGGCACCGTCATCGTGCGCCTTCTCTCCTCGATCGCGTTCACCGTATCCGCCCCGACCGGCGGTTCTACGGCCGGTGGGTCTGGTCGTAGGTGGCGGTGAAGTCCCTGACCAGTACGGAGAGGCGCTCCCAGCGGATGGCCGCCGGGCCGCTCGTGGAGTCGATGAGGGCGATGAGGCGATCGGCCGACTGCCGGTCACGGGGCGGGAGATGGCGGGGGAGAGCGGTGAGGAATTCGTGGGCGGGTCGGGTGCTGACGGACCGGGCGATGTCGGCGGCCGGGATTCGGGCCGCGTCGTCGGAGTCGGTGGCCGCTGAGGAGTCGAGGGCGAGCCGGACCGCGCCCATGCAGATGATCACCCGGACGTCCTCGACGGTGGCGTCGGTGTCGAACTGCCGGATCTCGCACCGACGCCCGAACCTGGCGAGGGCGGCAGGGACCCTCAGCGCCGTGGACACGATGCGCTCGGCGACGACGCCGCCGGACTCCCAGAGTAGCGGGTTCACTGCACTCGCCTCTCCACCGACCGCGGGCCGGGACGATGACCGGCCCGCGGCGGGTGTTCCGTCAGTCCTTCACCCGGCCCTGCAGGGCCTTCGACAACTCGGCGATACAGGCGGCGAGTTGGGTGTTGGTCAGCTGGCTCGGGTCGCCGCCGCAGTTGGCGGTGGGTTGGCCCGAGGGCTGGGGCTGGGGTTGAGGTTGGGGTTGGGGTTGGCCGCCCGGGGCCGGGATCTGGCCGGTGAGGGAGACCAGGTTGGGGGTGACGGTGGCGTCGCCGGAGAGGTCGATGTAGTCCTGGGTCTGGCCGCTGAAGTCCACGAAGCCGCGCCACATGTCCCGGCCGAACGGGATGATCTCCTGGAGTGCGCCGCCCTGGCCGGCGCTGATGGTGATCGAGGTCTGCTGCGCCATGTAGGAGACCATCCGGCTGGCCAGCACGTCCAGGTTCACGGCGGGGGCGTCGTCGCTGCGGACGTACACGTGCAGGTCGTTGAGGCCGCCGCCGGCCCGGTCCGCCTGGAGGACGGCGAACGCCACCACCAGCTGGGAGGAGCTCTCGCGGGGGACCAGTGGCGTCACGTAGTACAGGTGGCCGTCCGCCTTCGAACGGAGCAGGAACTCACCGGGGTTGGTGGCGTTGGTACCCGCCGAGGTGTGCGCGAAACCGAAGCCCTGGTCGTCCTTCGCGCCGCGGCCGCCCAGCCACTGCACCTCGTGGATCTGCGAGCGCACCACCGACGCCGGGTACACCGCCCCCGGCAGCTCGCCCGGTTCGACCTGCGCCCGGTACGTCACATCAGGCTTCCCGTTCGACGACCCGCGCAGCACCAGCACCCCGGCCGGGGCCAGGACGGTGCGCTGCTTCCAACCGGTCTCCCGGGCCACCGAGATGACCACCACCGGCTGGGCGGTGCGCGGGTCGGGGCCGTCGCAGTAGCCCCAGATGTCCTGGTCGCTGTAGACCAGGCCCGGGAACCTCTCGGCGAGCAGGTTGCGCAGGCTGACCGCGCCCGTCCCGCCGAACGCCCGGTTGAACGCGTGGTCGCCGCGGAACGCGCAGCTGACCACCGAGTTGGACTTGCCGTCCCAGACCGCGACGCCCTCCATCGGCTGCTCGCCCGAACCGTCCAGCACCGCAGTCCACGCGCCGCCACTGGCTGCGCCCGGCAGGTAGTGCAGGCTGTGGTTCATCAGATGAACGCCCGAGGAGAGGCCGGCGCTGTCCGTGAGCGCCTTGGTCGCTGCCGCGTACGAGGCGGTGCGCGCCTCGAAGTCGAAGGCCGGCATCGACGCGGTCTTCACGCAGGCCGGCACGTCCGCCGTACCCACCAGATCGCACCGGCTGCCGTCACCGGGCCGGGAGTGCTCCGTCACCGGCAGCACCGAACGGGGCGGCGTGGAGCCGCCGGCCGGCACGTCGAGAATCGTCGCCGTCGCGTAGAACCGGCCCGCGTCCTTGTCGTTGTCCCACACGCCCGTGCCGGCCCGCACCAGCGAACCGACCAGCGCCAGCAGCACCACCGAGACGGAGAGCACCGACCGCCAACCGCCGAAGGGCACCCCGGACTCGTCCACGATGTAGACCACCGCCCAGACCGTGCCGCACAACCCCACCGCGATCCAGAACCAGAACAGCGGCGCGGCATCGACCAGCCCGCCGTGCGGGAAGAACTGCCGCTTCAGCCACAGCGCATAGCTCTGGTCCTGCTGCCCGAACCCGCCGAACACCGCATGCTTCACCACCCACACCAGCCCGGCGGTCACTGGCATCCACAGCCACCACACCGCCAACCCCACCGCTGCCGACCTGATCTGACGCTGCATCTCCGGCCCCCTCCCGTTCGCCCCGGACCTTCCCCGCTTCGCGGACCCGCCAAGCCTGCCACGCGCCCCCGACAGCACCTGTGGCCGGCCGGTGGCGGATGTTGTGGAGGATTTCGGGGGTTCGTTCCAGCCGCCGCGGGGGCGGGCGGCGATTCAGCGCGGAGCGGGCACCGGCTGCGGGCCGTTCGTCATGAGGCGCCCGCCTTCTCGCGCAGGAGTTCCCTGGTGATGCTGTCGAGCCGCGCCGCGGCGCCCTTGTCGAACGCAGGGCGCAGCAGGCTGAGGGGCGTGCCCTCCGCGAAGGCGCTCAGCGGCTCCCGAGGCGGGGAGTCGACGATCTCGAGGATCGGCGGGACGGTGAACTCGACCGGCTGCGCGGCCCGCTTCATCCGGTCGATGTGCGCCGCGGTGACGGCGTCGAACTCGCCCGCGAAACCGGTGCGCGTCCCACCGGGGAACAGCAGCACGTACCGGGCGCGACGCGCGCTCCCGTCCTCGGCGAACGAGACACCGAGGAGGTCGTTGAGCCGGCCGCCCTGGAACATGGCCGACCAGCCGTCGTAGCCCCGTTCGAGCCCGAGGTCGTTCCAGTGGATGCCCGGCGCCCCCACGCCGGGACCGGCGATGTTCATCACGACCGGAGTCTCGGCCTTGTTCATCAGGTCGGCCAGGCCGTACCCGAGCAGGTACCGGCTGAGGTAGTAGAGCGCGAAGTTGTGCTCGATGCCCTCGGAGGTGACCAGCCGACGGCTGCGGAAGTACCGCGCGCACAGCACGAGTACGTCCACCGCCTCGAACCGGTCCTTGATCTCCGCGATGACGCGCCGGTTCTCGCTGACGAGGCTGAGGTCGGCCTCGATGAAGAAGGCGCGGTCGGCCGCGCCCGACTTCTGCGCCGCGTCGAGGTACTTCTTCCCCTTCACCGGGTCCGGAGCGATGACGACCACCTGGTCGCCCCGGCCGAGACAGGTGTTGGCGAGCGCCTGCCCGATACCGGAAGTGCCCCCCGTGACAACAACGGTCTTCACGTGATCCTCCTCGGAACACTGGGTCGTGAGGTTCTGCGCAGCAGAAGAGATCCCGCCCTGGACGGGACGAGTCGCGTTCCTACTGGACGTTGTTCCTACTGGACGTTGTTCAGTTCCTGCGCCGACGAGGCCGCCGGAGCCGCCTCGCCCTCCACCGCCGGTGCGGGACGCATCCGGGACGCGAGGACGAGCGTGAGGACGACGACCACGGCCATGGCCAGGAAGACGTCGGAGTAGGCCGAGCCGTGGTGGCCGGAGAAGAGGGGGTTGATGGCGTCGCTGCCGCTCTGCTGCCTCGCGGACACCAGCACACCGAACACGGCCGGGCCGGTACCGGCCCCGAGGAACTGGGCCCCCTGGAGGATCCCGAGGCCGGCACCGACCTGCTCGGGGGGCAGTTCGCTCGCCGCGGCGCCGATGATGGTGGTCATCACGAACATGAAGCCGATGCTCAGCCCGAGGATCCCGGCACCGGCGAAGACCACCGGGGAGCCGCCGGCGAAGGACGAGAGGAACAGCGAGAACAGCCCGATGAGGCCGAGCCCGAGGAGCACCAGGACCCGCGCATCGACGCGGCCGGCGAGGCGTCCGATCCACGGCGAGAGGAGCGCGGTCACGACGCCGGCCGGGATCATGACCAACGCGCCCTTTCCCGGGGGGAGTTCGTTGACCTCCACGAGCAGCAGCGGGACGAACACCAGACCGCCGAGATTGACGGCCATCGCCAGGAACGCGACGAGGATGCCGGTCCGGTAGACGCGGTCGGTGAACAGCGACGGCGGAACGAACGGCTGATCGACCCGGACGGTGCGCACCCCGAAGACCACGAGCGCCGCGACGGCGACCAGCAGGCTGCCCCAGGACAGCGGGTCGGTGAAGCCGGAGACCTGCGCCCGGGTCATGCCGAACAGGACGAGACCGGCCCCGAGGCCGAGCAGGACGCCGCCCGGGAGGTCGAGTCGGCCCGAGCCCTGCGGAGCCTCGTCCGGGAGTACCCGCAGGGCCGGGACCAGCAGCAGCGAGACCACGAGCGTGATCCAGAACAGTGCGGGCCAGCCGAGCGCCTCCCCGATGCCGCCGCCCAGCGCCGGCCCGGCGGCGGTGCCGACGCCCGCACCGGCCGAGACGACGCCGATCCCGGCACCGCGCCGCTCCGGCGGCAGCAGCGTCGTGACGGCGATGACCGACAGCACGGGGATCGCGGCCGCGCCGATGCCCGTCACGATCCGCCCGGCAACGAGCACGGCCAGGTTCGGGGAGAGCGCGCAGATCAGGCTCCCGAGGGCGTAGCTGAGGAGCGCGAACGCGAAGAGCCGGCGCAGGCTCACCCGGTCCGAGATGCGGCCGTACAGGGGGATCCCGACGGAGAACATCAGCAGGAAGCCGGTGACGACCCAGGCGAGTTCCGCCTCGGAGGCGCCGAACTCGGACCCGATCGTCGGAAGCATCAGGTTGACCATGTCGCTGGCCGTGACCGTGACGAGGATCGCCGGCATCAGGACGGCGAGTAAGCCCATCCCCGAGCCGGTCCGCCCGGTCGTTGTCGACGTGGAAGTCATTCGAGGCCCTTCGGGTGACTTACCGCCACCATGATAGTTACAGTTTGGGCAAAAAAGCGGCGGAGGCACTGCCTCCGCCATCGATCAGCTGGTGACGCGTTGCGCGAGCTCGCGCTCACTGGCCAGCACTTGCCGGACGAGGTGGGCGATCGTCGTCCGCCCGAGCCGTTCCTTCATGGCCCGCTCCGCGTCCTGGAACTCCGCCTCGAGCAGCTTCTGCATGTTCCGCCCCACCTCGCACTCGGCGCTCGGCGGGTGCGGGTGCCGCGACAGGATCGGCCCCGCCTCCACCGCCGTGTAGGCGTCGTAGAGCGTGATCTCGCGGGCGGGCCGGGCGAGCGACCAGCCGCCGTTGCGCCCCTCGGTGGACGAGACCAGGCCGGCGTCCCGCAGGCTGCCGAGGATCCGCCGCACCAGAACCGGATTGCTGGCCAGGCTCTCCGCGATCTCCGCGGATGTCAGCGAGTGGTCCCAGCGCCCCAGCATGGTGAGTGCGTGGATCGCCACCGCGCTCCTGCTGCTGATGCTCACCGTGATGATCCCTTCGCGACGGTCGCCTCGCCGATCCAACTGCAACCACGCTAGTGGCGGTTCGATCCGGACGTCAATCCGCTGCGCGGCCGTCATCGCCCGGCGGACCATGCTTCGCGGCGCGGCCGTCATCGCCCGGCGGACCATGCTTCGCTGCGCGGCCGGCTGCGGCCGAGGACTGGACCGACGCCGCTGTGGGCGCCCAGCAGGACGGGCTGTGGGTACTGACCGGGACGCAGCGGCGCGCCCTCGCGGAGCGGACGCTCCTGGGGCTGCCGACCCGTCACCGCCCTCCAAACGTCCAAGCCGCCCGCAAGATCCTGACTGCATGCACGGGCGGCCGATTCTGCCTCTCTCTTCCCTACCCCCGGACCAGTGCGGACAGGGAATCCGCGTCGGCCGGGGAGTCGGCGACCACGGCAAGCAGCGAACCGTCCGCGAAGACCAGGTCCACCCGTGCGGGCTGGCGGGAGCGGCGGACGCCGGTGCGGTGCAGCTCCGCGCGGCCGAAGGCACCCATCAGCTCACCGTTGTCGTGGTCCACCAGCAGTACCCGCCGCTCGGTGACCGCCAGCAGCGCCCGGTTGTGCCGAAAGGCACGGTGGCGCAGCGGCCCGGTACGGACCGCGATCACGAACCGACCGGCCAGCGAACCCCATCCGCCCACGAGCGGCCTGCCGTGAAGCGCCCGGCGGAGCCCCTTGAAGCTCTTCTCGAACAGCGCCTCGCCGAGCTCCTCGACCCAACCCGCCACGTTGAGCAGCTGGAACGGCAGCAGGAGGACGGTCAGACAGCCCCGCCCCTTGCCGGGCCGGGCCGGCTCGCGGCCGGGCACCGGCGGCTTCTCGACCCGGTGCCGCCGGGGAAGCTCCCGCCGGACGTACGGGTCGAGCCCGAGGTCGCAGACCCCGAACAGCCGCTCTCCCGGCTCCAGGTGCGCCTCCGGCAGCCGCATCCAGCCCACCAGGTGTTCGCGGTACGCCTGCTCCGCCTTGGGACCCCGCCGTGCCATCAGCCGAACGCCTCCTCGATCCGGGTCTTCGGCACCCGGTAGGCGGGCGCCGGCTTCTCGCCGTCGAACTGGTGGGTCACCGCGTCAATGTTGGTGTCGCTGTTGATCGCGTCCCCGATCGGCGCGGCCCCTGGTCCCGCTCCGCGCCGGTGGCGGCGGTACGTCACTGCGCACCCTACCGATCACCGTGCGGACGTTCGAAGGCGACCGATCGCTCAGCCGGGCCGGTTCAGCATCGCCGGCAGGCCAGGTGGCGGCTCATGGCCATGGTCGACGCCGCCCGACCGGCCTGGCCCTCATCGGCAACAACGACCGGGACCAAGTCCGGGGCCACCAAGGTCCGGTGAGGCAGCGGCAACCTCACGTGAGACAGGACAGCGCGGTGGGAAATTAAATCGCTTGGCGGGGGCGAAGGGCGGTTGCTAACGTACGGATCACCGTGACAGGACGCGAGGAGGTGAACACCCATGAGAGCTGGACCAAGGTGGGTGCTCCCCCTTTTCCTCACGGTGTGCGGCTGATTGAGCTGCTGTCGGGAGCGCCTTGGTATGCAGGCACTTTCGAAGGGCGACAGCCATGAACACTGTGATGATTTCCCGGGTCGACGAGGCCCAGTGGCAGGCGGTGGCGGACGAGCGGATCGTCGGCCACGGTGATGTCTCCGAGCGGCCCGACGGCCGACTCTTCGTCAGTATCGACGTGTGGCAGGACGAGGCGTTCGACCCGCTTGCCGAGGCGATGCTGGGCGAGCTGTCGGGCACCGTGCTGCACACGCTGGTCGGCGGCGGGGATGCCGAGCTGGCGTCCCGTTGGGAGCGGGCCGGGTTCGCCGTCGAGCGGCGTGAGTGGGAGTACCTGTTGCCCACCCGCGCGGACGGTGGCGGTCAGGTCCTGGAGGGCGTGACGATTCTTCCTGCCGGTACGGCGGACGAGCGGCTGCTGCGTGAGCTCGACCGTGAGGTGCGGGCGCAGGTCGAGGCTGAAGTCGGCTGGCACACGATGCCCGTCGAGCTCAGGTCCGGCCCGGCGGGGGACACGTTGGTGGATCCTTCGCTGTACGCCGTCGCCGTGGTGGACGGGCAGTACACGGGGCTGATCCGGGTGGTGTCGCGGGGCAGGCGGGCCCGGATCGGGCTGCTCGCCGTGCGTGCCGAGTACCGGCGGCGCGGGGCGGGGCGGGCCCTGCTCGGGCACGCGCTGGCCGCGCTCGACGAGGCCGGCATCGAATCCGCGTGGACGGAGATCGACCAGGCCAACACCGCCGCCACCACCCTGTTCGAGCACTTCGGTGCCCGGCGCACGGGCCACCTCGCCGAACTGGTGCGCCGCCCGCACTGACTCCGGCACCACCCACCACATTTCGCTTCACCGACTCGAGAAACGAGCTGTCTTGCCGCGTATCGCCAAAGGCCTGGAAATCGAGGGCACCGTACTGGAGTGCCTGCGCAACGCCACCTTCAAGGTGGAACTCCAGAACGGCCACCAGGTGCTCGCCCACATCAGCGGAAAGATCCGCAAGAACTACATCAAGATCCTCCCGTTCGACCGCGTACTGGTCGAGGTCAGCCCGTACGACCTGACCCGAGGCCGGATCCTGTTCCGCTACCGCAACTGACTCGCCGTCGGGCAGTGGCCGCCACCCCGGCGTGTGCGAAGGCGCACATCGGGGTGGCGGCCGTTGCCCCCGGGCGGGGGAGGATGACAGAGTGCCGGGCATGGAAGAGTCGCAGGTCAGGACGGGGACGCGGGGCGCGCGCCCGGAGACGGTGTTCGACTGGGTGGACGCGGCGGCCGCCGAACGGGAGGCCGCCGGGCTGACCAGGCGGCTGCGCAGCCGTCCCGCCGAGGACGAGGTGCTCGACCTCGCGTCCAACGACTACCTTGGGCTGACCAGGCACCCGGCGGTCACGGGCGCGGCCGCCGAGGCCGCGTTGCGCTGGGGCGGCGGGTCGACCGGATCCCGCCTGGTCACCGGCACCACCGCGGCGCACACCGAACTCGAGCGGGAACTCGCCGAGTTCTGCGGCTACGAGGCGGCCCTGGTGTTCTCCTCCGGCTACACCGCCAACCTGGCCGTGCTCACCGCACTCGCCGGCCCGGACACCCTGATCGTCTCCGACGCCCACAACCACGCCTCGCTGATCGACGGCTGCCGCCTCGCCAAGGGCCAGGTCGCCCGGGCCCGGCACTGCGACCCGCAGTCCGTCCGCGAAGCGCTCGCCGTCCGCACTCAGCGGCGCGCCCTGGTGGTCACCGACTCGGTGTTCTCGGTCGACGGCAACGCCGCCCCGCTCGACCAACACCTGGAAGCCGCCCGCGAGTTCGGCGCCGCACTCGTCCTCGACGACGCCCACGGCCTCGGCGTGCTCGGCCCCGGCGGCGCGGGCGCGGGAGCGGCCTTCGGCATCGCCGGCCAGCCCGATGTGGTCGCCACCGCGACGCTCTCCAAGTCGCTCGCCTCCCAGGGCGGCGTGGTGCTCGGCCCCGAACGGGTGATCCGGCACCTGATCTCCGCCGCCCGCACCTTCATCTTCGACACCGGCCTCAACCCGGCCGCGGTCGGCGCCGCCCTCGGCGCGCTGCGCCTGCTGCGCGCCGAACCCGGCCGGGCCGACGACGCCCTCCGGGTGGCCCGCGAACTCTCCACCCGCCTGGCCGAGTTCGGACTCGACGCCACCGCACCCGACGGCGCGGTGGTGTCGGTGCGGGCCGACGACCCGGAGCACGCGGTGCGCTGGGCCGCCGCCTGCCGCGACGAAGGACTCGCGGTCGGCTGCTTCCGCCCCCCGTCCGTCCCCGACGGCGTGCCCCGGCTGCGCCTGACCGCCCGCGCCGACCTGGCTGACGATCAGATCGCGTTCGCAGTCGGCGTGGTGGTCAAGACGCGATAGGCCCGGTCAGTTGAAGACGACCTGGTCGACCGTCCAGAACGCCGAGTTGGTGCCGGTGTAGCGGAACTGGAAGCGCGCCGTGGACGCGCCCGCCGGAACGGTGACGGCCAGGTGCTCGACGGTGTTCAGGTCGGCCCGGTAGGACTTGACCAGCTGCGGGGCGCCGTTGTCGAACACCACGTACACGTCGCCGGTCTGCGGGCCGTCGATCTTGTAGTCGGTGGCGAAGGACAGCGTGCCGCGGCTCAGGCCGGCCACCGGGTAGGCGGGGGAGATCAGCGTCGAGTCGAACTGACCGGCGCCGTGCGCCTTGTCGTCCCACTCGTCGGAGTCGGCGACCGCGAACACGTTGCGCGCCCGGACGTTGGTCTCCCGGCTCTGGGCGAGCTGCGCGGCCGTCCAGAACTCGTCGGTGCTTGAGCCCCGCCAGCACCTGGCCGACCAGCCCGTCCACGGTGTGGAGCGCCGACAGGTACTGGCTGCTCGCGCCGCCGTAGGTGTGCCCGGCCTCGTCCACCTCGTCGAAGTGCAGGAACACCTCGTCCGGGTTGCCGTGGGCGAGGAACTCGGCGGCGTCGGCGGCGGTCTTCGGGTCGTTCTCACTCTCCGCGATCCGCAGGTCGGCCTTGCCGTTTCCGTCGCTGCACGGGTCGGGGTTCGGCCGATCAATTCGCGCTCGGGGCGGTCGAGACCGCAGAGGAGCGCCGTCTCGGCACCCCGCCCGCTCTTCCGATGCTGCTCCACCGCCGCAGCCGCGATGACGCCGGCCGGCCGCTGGAGCTGGTTCGTGCGCTGTGTCGCGGCGATCGGTTCAGTTTCACGCTCGACGTGACCGCTCCGACGCCGGATTGACGGGGCGGCGGCTCCGCGTCGAGTCTTGACCGCGTCCGGCCAGCGCTCTAGCTTCCTGGGACGGTAAGGAATACTTCCTAACTGTTGGGAGCTGCTGATGGTCACGCCCAGGAGACCAGCCCGACGCGCCGCCCTCGGCGGCCTTCTCGCCGCCGCGCTCACCGCCACCCCGCTCACCCTCGCCGCCGGCCCCGCGCAGGCCGCCACCATCGGAGTGGTGCGGATCGACCAGGCGGGGTTCCTGCCCGGCGAGGCGAAGCAGGCGTATCTGATGACCAGCGCCGCGGTCTCGTCCGCGAGTTACAGCGTGGTCGATGCGTCCGGCGCCACCGTCAGGACCGGAACTGTCGGCACGACCAGTCTCGGTTCGTGGAACACCGCGTATCCGGCCGTCTACCCGATCACCCTCACCGGCCTTACCGCGCCCGGGACTTACCGCGTGGTGGTCGCCGGCGGTGTCAGCGCCACCTCGCCGAACTTCAAGGTCGCCGACCCGGCCGCGCTGTACGGCAGGTTCGTCGCGGACGGTGTCACCTTCTTCCAGACCCAGCGCGACGGCGCCGACACCGTCGCCGGCCCGCTCGGCCGGAAGCCGGCTCACCTGAACGACGCGAGCGCGAACGTCTACGCCGTCCCGTCGTTCCAGAGCGGTGGTTCCGACGTCATCACCAACAGCGACCTGTCGAAGATCGCGGGGCCGGTGAACGTCAGCGGTGGGTGGTTCGACGCCGGTGATTATCTGAAGTTCACCCACACCACGGCCTACGCGGACGCCGTCCTGCTCGCCGCCCAGCGCGCACTCGGCAGCGGCGCGCCTGCCGCACTCGGTGCGGAGGCGCAGTTCGGTGCGGCGTGGCTGAACCGGATGTGGGACCAGTCGAGCAAGACGCTGTACCTGCAGGTCGGTATCGGGTCCGGCAATGCGAGCGGCAGCTTCGTCGGCGACCACGACCTGTGGCGGCTGCCCGAGAGGGACGACTCCGACAGCACCTCCGCCGACCGTTACGCCGCCGCGCACCGGCCGGTGTTCCGGGCCAACACGCCCGGCGGGCAGGTCAGTCCGAACCTGGCCGGGCGGGTCTCCGCCGCGTTCGCGCTGGCCGCCCAGGTGAACGCGGCCACCAACCCGACCCAGGCGCAGGCGTACTACCAGGCAGCGACCTCGCTGTACGCGCTGGCGAACACCTCCGCCCCGCCGAACCCGCTCACCACCGCCGCGCCGAACGACTACTACCCGGAGTCCACCTGGCGCGACGACATGGAGTTCGGTGGCGCCGAACTCGCCCTCGCCGCCCAGCAGTTGGGTCAGAACGCCACGCCTTATCTGACCGCCGCCGCCAACTGGGCCAAGGGCTACCTGGCCAATGACAAGGGTGACACCTTCAACCTGTACGACACCAGCGCGCTCGCCCACGCCGACCTGATCCGGGCCATCGCAGGCGCGGGCAACCCCGGCGGGCTGGCCGTCAGTTCCGCCGATCTGGTCGCCGACCTGAAGCGGCAGACCAAGGTCGGCGCCGACCGCGCCGCCGCCGACATCTTCCACGCGGGCGGGGTCTACACCGACTTCGACGCCGACTCGCACAGCTTCGGCCTGCTCGCCACCGAGGCGCTCTACAAGCAGGCCAGCGGCGACACCTCCTTCGACAACTACGCCACTCAGCAACGCAATTGGCTGTTCGGCGCGAACCCGTGGGGCACCAGCTTCATGGTCGGCGAAGGCACCACCTTCCCGCACTGCATCCAGCACCAGGTCGCCAACCTCAACGGATCCACCGACGGGACGGGCGCCATCCCGATCGGCGCGGTGGTCAACGGGCCCAACGCGTCCAGTATCTTCAGCGGCGGACTCGGCAGCTACCAGGACGGCATGAAGGCCTGCCCGCCCGGCGGCGCCGACCCGTTCAACGCGTTCACCGGCCACAGCAGCCGGTACGTGGACGACGTGCGCTCCTGGCAGACCTCCGAGCCCGCCATCGACATGACCGGTTCCGCGATCATCGGCGCCGCCCTCCAGCAGGCCGTGAACGCGCCCACCACCCCTGGCAGCGCCGTCAGTTACGAGGCCGAGGCCACCGCCAACACCCGCACCGGGCGGGCCGCCGTGCTCGCCTGCGCGGACTGCTCCGGCGGGAACCGGGTCGGCTACCTGGGCACCGTCACCGCCGGGACGGGCGCGCTGACCGTCAACGGCGTCATCGTCGCCACCGCCGGGACGTACCGGGTGCAGATCGCCTACACCAACGGGTCGGCCGGCGCCCGGACCGCCGAACTCTCCGTCAACGGCGGCCCGGTGCAGAGCGTGAGCTTCGCACCGACCGGGGCCTTCACCGCGCCCGGCACCGTCACGGTGGCGCTCGCGCTGGCGGCGGGCAGCAACAGCGTCACCTTCGCCAACCCGTCCGGCGCCGCGCCCGACCTGGACCGGCTGGTGGTGCCAGGCACCCCGGGGTGACATCCCGGGGTGCCGGCGGAGCGGTGGGGCTGTCAGGCCGGGATGGTGGGGCTGTCAGGCAGGGATGGTGTAACTGTCGCCGTACACCTGCCAGTTCAGCGGGGGCTGGAGGTCGAGGTTGCCGGCGCGCAGGAAGACCCGCTGCTCGGTGTCGATCCTGGACGTGTTGCGGTTCGGGTTGCCGGCCAGCATGTAGGCCTTGCGGGCGTCCAGGAAGGCGTCCAGGTAGGCGGTCTCGTCGCCGCCCTTCGCGGGCGTCCTGGCCTTGGTCTGGGCGGTGGCGCGGATCGCGGCGAAGCCCTGCGGGCCGTGCACCACCAGCGCGTCGTAGTAGGCGAATTGGCCGAGCGCGTGCAGCCCGTCCGTCTTGGCCTGACTCACCGCGGGGGTGAAGTACTGCCGGTCGCGTTCCTCGTTCTGGGCCTGCTGGAGCGCCGGGTCCTGCGCGGCGCGCTGCCAGTCGCCGACGAAGGTCGGGTCGAGGCCCTGGTGCGAGGGGCTGCCGTCGAGCAGCGCCAGCGCCGGCAGGTACTTGGCGAGGATGTTGCCCGGCTTGAGGGCGGTGTAGCGGGTGATCACGTCCGCCAGGTCGCCGGTGCCGGAGCAGAAGCCGATGATTCCGGCGGTGTAGCCGTTGCCGTCGCCGATGTCCTCGATGTACGGGTACTGGGAGCGCCAGTCGAGGGTGGAGTTCTCGGCGCTGGAGACCAACTCCTGCGCGTACTCCTTCCACTTCGGGTCGGTGAGGTCCGGCCG
Organism: Kitasatospora sp. NPDC004614; assembly: GCF_042873675.1. Taxonomy (NCBI): domain Bacteria; kingdom Bacillati; phylum Actinomycetota; class Actinomycetes; order Kitasatosporales; family Streptomycetaceae; genus Kitasatospora; species Kitasatospora sp. NPDC004614. The sequence continues at coordinate 69,265 of NZ_JBIALR010000017.1, read as the reverse complement.
GGTGGTGGCGGGCGCGGTGGTCGCTGCCGCGGTCGGCGACGGCTTCGGCGCCGCCTGGGAGGTGGCGGTGGCGGTGCCGGTCGCGCTCGGGAGGGCGGTGGACGGGGAAGAGCCGGGTGCGGACGGGAGCGCGGTCGCGGACGGGGAGGCCGAGGAACTCGCCGCCGGGGAAGGGGAGTTCGATATGGATCCGGCGGTCGACGGCGGGGCCGAGGCCGCGCCGTGACGCCGGCCGGTAGCGGCTTCGCCCTCGGGGCCGACCACGGCGATGCCCGCGGTCACTGCCGCGGCCACCCCCACGGCCAGCGCCAGCTGGACGGGCCGCGGCCCTCTACCTGATCTGGTGCGGTTCGCGCCGCTCTGCATGGGTCGGGCTCCGTTTCCTGTCGGCTACCGCCCCGCCCGGGGGAGCGGGGCGACGGTCGGCCGGACCAACAGCCGTCGCACGCCCGAAGGTTCCACCCACCGGCTCGGGACGTCCGGATCCGGACGGGCCCTGACGTTATCTCAGAAACGGAACGACGTCTTCCCGACCCAGCCTCCGGTCAACTCCTGAACGGCCGCGCCGTCCAGGTCGGACAGCTTGGTGCCGACGAAGCCGCGGGCCGACTCGGAGGTCTGGATCCGGAACGGCGGCCGCTCGGCGGTGAGCGCCGCGACGATCGGGGCGGCCGCGTCGGCGGGGCTCTGTGCGTTGCCGAACGAGGCCCGGGCGCGATCGAGGTACGCCTCCATGGCCGGGGCGTACGGGCCGGCCTCGGCCAGCATGGCGGGAATGTCGAGCTGCTGGCTTGCGACGAACTCGCTGGCCACCGCGCCCGGTTCGACGACGGTCACGCTGACGCCCGCACTCGCCGCGACCGGGGCGAGCGACTCCAGGAAGCCTTCGGCGGCGAACTTCGCCGCGCAGTACGCCTCGTTGAACGGCTGCCCGACCACACCGCCGACACTGGTCACGGTGACCACCCGGCCGCCGGAGGCCCGCAGGTGCGGCATGGCCGCCTGGGTCGCCTCCACCACGCCGAAGAAGTTCACCTCCATCGCCCGGCGGAACGGCTCGGTGCCGCTCTGCTCGACGGTGCCGACCACCCCGGCACCCGCGTTGTTGACCAGCGCGTCCAGCCGCCCGTGCTCGGCCACCACCTCCGCCACGCAGTCGGCGACCGAGGCCGGGTCGGTGACGTCCAGCGTCTTCACCTGCACCCGCCCGGCCACCCCCGCCGCCTCGGCCGCCTCGCGCAGCGGACCGGCCTTCGCGGGGTCGCGCATGGTGGCGACCACCTGGAAGCCCGCCGAGGCGGCGGCGACGGCGGCGGCCAGGCCGATGCCGGACGAGGTGCCGGTGATCAGAACAGTGCGGGTCTCGTTCACGAGGGGCCTCCATAGTGCGTGTGTGTGCACACACCATAGGAGTGTGTGTGCGCACACGCAAATTGGTACGGTGGGGGAATGAAACGCTCCGACCTCAGCCTGGGGGAACTCACCGCCCGCGACCACGCCTTCTACGGCCTCGTCTGGGCCGGCGTGACCCTCACCGCGCAGGCCGACCGGGCCCTGCGGCGCGCGCACGACCTGCCGCTGTCCTGGTTCGAGGTGATGCTCTGGCTGGACGGCCAGGACGGGCCGGTCGCCGCCTCCGACCTGGGGGAGAAGACCCTGCTGAGCCGCAGCCAGGTCTCCCGCGTCACCGACGCGCTGGTGGCACGCGGCCTGGTCGAGCGCCTCCCGTCGCCGACCGACGCCCGCTCCGTCCGGATCGCGCTCACCGCGGCCGGCCGCGACACCTTCGCCAAGGCCGACGCCACCCGCCGCGCCGCGCTCGCCGAGTCCTTCGACGACCGGCTCGACGACGGGGACATCGAGGCGCTGGAGCGGATCTGGGCGAAGCTCAAGCGACGCGAGCGGTCGTAGGCGCCGCGGGCGGAGCGGTGCCATGGGCGGAGCGGTTCCGCGTTCCTGTGCGGACTATTGACGGGTATGGTCAACGTCCTTAACTTGAGGCGGACACTTCACTCGCCCGCACCCCCGGAGCGTCCAGTGTCCGCAGGTTTCAGCCGGAGAATCGGCCTGTTCCAGGCCACCGCGATCAACATGAGCCAGATGTGCGGGATCGGCCCGTTCGTCACCATCCCGCTGATGGTCGCCGCGTTCGGCGGCCCGCAGGCAGTCATCGGGTGGATCGCCGGCGCGCTGCTCGCCCTGGTCGACGGCCTGGTCTGGGCCGAACTCGGGGCCTCGCTGCCCGGCGCCGGCGGCACCTACGTCTACCTGCGGGAGGCGTTCCAGTACCGCACCGGACGGCTGATGCCGTTCCTGTTCGTGTGGACGGCGATGCTGTTCATCCCGCTCATCATGTCGACCGGCGTGCAGGGCCTGGTGCAGTACCTCACCTACCTGTGGCCGGGCATGACGACCGTGCAGGGCGACGTGGTCGGCGTCGCCGTGCTGGCGCTGGTAGTGCTGCTGCTGTGGCGCAAGGTCGAGAACATCGGGCGGCTGACCGTCGCGCTGTGGGGCGTGATGATCGTCTCGGTGGGCGCGGTGATCCTCGCCTCGATCACCGACTTCCACCCCTCGATGGCCTTCGAATGGCCCGCCCACGCCGTCGAGTTGACCCATGGACAGTTCTGGATCGGCTTCGCCGCCGGCCTGACCATCGGCATCTACGACTACCTCGGCTACAACACCGCCTCCTACCTCGGCGCCGAGATCAAGAACCCCGGCCGCACCATGCCCCGGGCGATCATCCTCTCGATCCTCGCCATCATGACCATCTACCTGCTGATGCAGATCGGCGTGCTCGGCGTCGTCCACTGGCAGGACATGCTCGACCCGGACAACGTCGCCTCAAAGTCCGTCGCCGCAGCCGTACTTGAGCACACCTGGGGCAGGGCCGCCGCCGACACCGTCACCGGACTGATCCTGATCACCGCCTTCGCCTCCGTGTACGCCGGACTGCTCGGCGGCTCCCGGGTGCCCTACGACGCCGCCCGCGACGGCATGTTCTTCCGCGCCTTCGGCCGGCTCCACCCCCGGCACGGCTTCCCCGTGCTCGGCCTGCTCACCATGGGCGCCGTCACCGCCGCCGGCTTCCTGATCGCCCGGCACCTCGGCAACTCCGCCGCCCACCCGCCGCTGACGGTCCTGATCACCTTGCTCACCACCGTCATGGTGATCGTCCAGGCACTCGCCCAGATCGCCGCCGTCACCGTGCTGCGCCGCCGCCAGCCGACCCTCGCCCGCCCCTACCGGATGTGGCTCTACCCGGTGCCCTCGGTCGTTGCCGCGATCGGCTGGCTGGTCATCTACGGCTGGGCGGACCGGGCCAACCCCGGTATCCACCCGATCGAATGGTCGCTCGCCTGGGTCGCGCTCGGCGGCGCCGCGTACCTGGTCTGGGCGAAGCTCGAACGGGCGTGGCCCTTCGGGGAGAAGGAGATCCGCGAGGAGTTCCTGACGGCCCGGCAGCACCCGGCCGCCGAGCCGCCCGCGTAGTCAGCCGTCGGTGTCCCAGTTGCACTTGGAGGCGAGCATCTTCTTGAGGACGGCGTCGCTGTTCCCGGTGAGGACGGGGCGCCAGGTCTCCAAGTCCCAGGTCGGACCGCCGAGGTGGCCGCCACTGGTGTCGGGGTAGGAGAACTCCGCGTGGCACAGCAGCTGTTGGTACGTCGAGTTCTGCGCGGTCTGGGTGGCGCCCGGGAACATCCGGGTGTTGGACCACACCTGCCGCCAGTCCTCGTTCACGTCGCTCGCGGCGTCGTCGCCGCCCAGCACCTTCTTGAACGCGGCGGGCGTCGGGGTGACGTGGACGGACGTGTAGCGGCTGTCGGTCCAGTTGACGTAGACCTCGGTCTTGACCACCCACTTGGTGTTGGTGATGCCGCCGTAGCCGATGCACGCGGACTGGCAGGCCTCGAAGGCGTCGGCCTGGCCGCCGCTCCACAGCAGGTACTTGCCGGACTGGAAGTCCTGCCGCACGCCCTTGTTGTCGTCGACGTTGCCGCCGACGTTTCCGGTGCTGTACTCGTCGCTCGTGGGGTAGCCGTACGTCCCGCGCTCGTACCCGTACTGCCCCCACCACCAGCCGATGTTGCCGTGCACCGCGTGCGCCCCGGTGCTGGGGGACCAGTACACCGTGGCGCCCTGGAACTGCTGGCGGACGCCGACCCCGTCGGGGTTCTTCAACTCGTCGCTGATCGGGTACCCCAAGTACCCGCCCTCCCAGCCGTGTTGACCCCACTCGTCGCCGATGAGCCCCCACACGGCGTGCGCGCCGGCGGCCGGGCTCCAGTAGATCGAGCCGTTGTCGAAGACCTGCCGGCGGCCGACCCCGTCCGGCAGGCCGAGTTCGTCGCTCTTGGGACAGCCGAGGGCCTGCCGTACGCCGGGCGCCTGGGTGTACTCGGTCCAGATCGCGCCGTCGACGGAGTAGGTGCCGCAGATGACTTCGGCGGATGCGGGGGTGGCCTGGATGGTCGTCAGCAGGGAGGCGCCGGCCGCGAAGGCGGCGAGGGTGGCGAGGAACCGCGGAGCTGCTGGTCCGTTCATGACCAGCAGTATCCGTGGAGATGGATGGTGTACGCAGGATCAGAAAGAGCCAAAGTTCGCGGTCACTTGAGAATCTGCCGGGACGGGGGAGTGATGTGCCCTGACGGCCGCCACGTGCTCTCGGCCGTATGAGCGCCGAACTGACCGACCGGGCGCGCCGCTTCGTCGCCATCCACGGCGTGCGGACACCTCGGCCACCGTTGAACCGGAGCTGGTGGCGCGAGCACGGCATACCTGAGGAAGTCATCGACCGGATGGCCGCCTTCGAGCAGGCGTGGGGCGGCCTGGTGCTCCCACCCGCCAACGACTACGAGGGCGGGCCGAAGCCGTTCCTTGCGGACGTACCCGAGGAGGACGAGCACGGCTGGTGGTTCTGGGCGGGGTAGCAGCGGGCGTCCGTGCCGTTCGCGTTCTACATCGGCCCGAACGAGGAGTTCTGCCTGACCGCCGGGCGGCCGATCCCGCTGTACGGCAGCACTGCGGGCGGACGGCTGGTGGCGTGGTGCGGACTCGCTGATCGAGGTGCATCGCGGGGAATGCGAGTGCTTCCACCGACCCGGTGAGCGTGTGCATGGACGGAGCCGGACGGCGCTGGTCTACGAGGGGCTCGATCGGTGGGGGCTCGGGTTGTCGCTGCGCCGAATGATTCGGCAACTCGGCAACGCGCAGGGTCGACGCGCCGGGGCAAATCGCACCCTGACAGCGCGTCAGGGGTGGCCCCGTGAAAGGCCAAGGATCACCCTTGCGTCGCCCTTGTGGGGTCGGCGAGGGAATGTCGCGGGAGCCCCCGGTGGATCTAGCGTCCTGCCGCCGAGCCGAATTCGGCCGCGACACCACACCCCCTCGGTGTCGGCGGCCGTCCCCCACCAACAACCCCGGCTCGGTGGGAGGAATATCCGATGAACCGCAAGACCGCCCTGGCGGCAGCTGTTGCGGCCGCCCTCACCCTGGGCACCGCCGCGATGGCCACTTCGCAGAGCGTCGCGCAGGCCAGCCCCACCGCCAAGCCCGGTGCCGGCTTCCAGGCGATGAGCACGGCGGGCCGGCTCGCGGCCATGGACCAGGCCGGCAAGGAGGCCGCCGCCACAGCGAAGGCGCTGGGCCTCGGGCCGGACGAGCGTCTGCTGGCCAAGGACGTCCTGGTCGACAACGACGGTGCCCGGCACGTGCGTTACGACCGCACCTACCGCGGCCTGCCCGTGGTCGGCGGCGACCTGATGGTGCACCGTGCCGCGAACGGCAAGGTCGCGTCCACCACTTGGGCGCACGAGGGTGCGCTGAAGGTCGCGGGTGTGACGCCCAAGCTCTCCACGCAGGACGCGTCGAAGGCCGCCGAGCGCAGCGCCAAGCACGTCAAGCAGGCCCGCACCAGCAACCTGGACAGCAGCCAGCTGGTGGTCTGGGCGGTGGGCAAGGTCCCGGTGCTCGCCTACCGCAGCACCGTCACCGGCGCGGGCGAGGCCGGCGCGAACACCCGTGAGGCGGTCCTCGTCGACGCGGCAAGCGGCGCCGTCCTCGACCAGTACGAGGTCAACCCGGAGATCTCCGGCACCGGCAACGGCGTCAACGTCGGCCAGGTCTCCCTGGAGACCAGCCAGGGCGGCAGCGGTTACACGCTGACCGACGCGCTGCACGGCTCCACGGTCGTCTACGACTCGTACAACAGCCCGCAGTCCAACCCGGCGCAGAACGCCCGCACGTTCAGCAAGTCCACCAACTCCTGGGGCAACGGCTCCACTTCGAGCCGAGAGAGCGCCGCCGTGGACGCCTCCTACGGTCTCGCCAAGACCTGGGACTTCTACAAGAACACCTTCAACCGCAGCGGCATCCGCAACGACGGCCGCGGCGCGCCGGCCTACGTGCACGTGGACAACCAGCTGCTGAACGCGTTCTACGACGACAGCTGCTTCTGCATGTCGTTCGGCGACGGCTCCTCGCAGAACGGCAACACGCCGCTCACCGCCCTCGACGTGTCCGGCCACGAGATGAGCCACGGCGTCACCGCCGCCACCGCCAACCTGAACTACTCGGGCGAGTCCGGCGGCCTGAACGAGGCCACCTCGGACATCTTCGGCACCATGGTCGAGTTCTACGCCAACAACAGCACCGACCCCGGTGACTACTACATCGGCGAGAAGCTGCACATGGGCAACGGCTACCTGCGCCGGATGGACAACCCGGCCGCCGACGGCAACTCGCTTTCCTGCTACAGCAGTCGGGCCGGCTCGGTGGACGTGCACTACTCCTCCGGCATCGCCAACCACTTCTTCTACCTGACCGCCGAGGGCACCGGCGCCAAGACCATCGGCGGCCTGTCGCACAACGGCACCCCGTGCAACGGCGACAACTTCAACGGCATCGGCAAGGACAAGGCGGCGGCCATCTGGTACCGCGCCCTGACCACCTACATGACCTCCACCACCAACTACTCCTCGGCCCGCACCGCCACCCTGCAGGCCGCCGCCGACCTGTACGGCGCCAACTCGCAGGAGCGGTACATCGTTTCGAAGGCCTGGGCCGCCGTCTCGCTCGGCACCGCCCTGCCCGACCCGGGCGGCTCCACCGGCAGCCCGAGCCCGTCCCCGTCCGGCTCGCCCACCGGCAACCCGAACCCCGGAAACGCCCTCACCAACGGCGACTTCGAACAGGGGGCCACCGGCTGGACACAGAGCGCCAACGACATCACCAACTCCAACCAGCAGACCCCGCACGGCGGTTCCTGGTACGCCTGGATGATGGGCTACGGCTCCGCCAACAGCGAGACCCTCGCGCAGAGCAACATCGCGGTGCCCGCCACCGGCAGCCCCAAGCTCACCTTCTGGCTGAAGGTCACCACCGCGGAGACCGGCACCACGCCGTACGACACCCTGAAGGTCAACGTCAACGGCGCCACCCTGGCCACCTACTCCAACGCCAACGCGAGCGCCGGATACGTGCAGAAGACCATTGACCTGAGCGCCTACCGCGGCCAGACCGTCAACCTTCAGTTCGCCGGCCAGGAGGACGCCTACCTGGCGACCACCTTCCTGCTCGACGACGTCGGCATCGGCTGACCAGGCCACCTGCCCACTGCCCGGTCGACCCCCGATCGGGCAGTCTTAAAGGGGACTTAACGCTGAGTCGCGACAGTGTCGTGTTCATGTGACACCCTCGCGCAAGCCCGGCGAAGGCGGCACACTGACCGCCATGACCGGCTTTCTCCCCGGCCCGGCCGGACCAGTCAACACCACGGCAGGTCCGGCCAGGCCCGCACTCGTCGACCGTGCGCAAATGCTCGCCGACATCCGTGCCACCCTCGCCGCCACCGGCGGCGTCCTGCTCCACGGCCCGGCGGGCATCGGCAAGACCGCACTGCTCGACGCACTCGCCCAACAGGCCGACGCGGCAGGGGAGTCGGTCCTGCGCAGCAGCCCCACTGCCGCCGAGGCCGAGCTGCCGCACCTCGCCCTGATCGACCTGCTCGGCGAGACCCTCCCCGCGCTCGCAGAGGAACTCCTCCCCAGCCACTTGCGGCAGGCCCTCGAATGCGCGCTGCTGCACCGCGCCCCCCAACCCGGCGCCGCCACCGACCCGTTGGCCGTCCGCGTCGCCGTCCTGGAGACCCTGCGACGGCTCGCCGGACGCGGCCCCGTGCTCGTCCTGCTCGACGACACCCAGTGGCTCGACGAAGCCAGCCGCCAGGTCATCGCCTTCGTTGCCCGCCGCCTCACCGACCGCCGGGTCCGGTTCGCCGTCACCGAACGCACCGAACACGCCGACGCCGCCCCCACCATGGGCGCCCTCTGCCCGCCCACCGCCCTCGACCTCCCCGTCGGCCCGCTCGGCGAACGCGGCACCGGCGCCCTGCTGCGCGAACGGCTCGGCCTGCGCCTCAGCGGCCTCACGCTCGGCCGGGTGCACGCCGTCAGCGGCGGAAACCCGTACTACGCCCTGGAGTTGGGCCGCTCACTGGCCGCCGGCGGCAGCGACGCCGCACTCGCCGCCGACCCCGCCCGCCCACTCGACGTCCCGCACCGGCTGCGCGCCCTGGTCTCCGCCCGCCTCACCGAACTCCCCGACACCGCCCGCGCCGCCCTCACCGTGCTCGCCGCCGCCCGCACCGGCACCGGCCTGCCCGCCACCGTCACCGAACCCCTCGCCGCCGCCCACCGCCACGGCATCGTCCGCCAAATCCCGGCCGGCACACCCCAGTTCAGCCACCCCCTGATCGCCGAAGTGGTCCTCGCCGACGCCACCCCCGCCGCCCTGCGCGACGCCCACCGCCTGCTCGCCGCCCTCACCGCCGACCCCGTCGAACAGGTCCGCCACCAGGCCCTCGCCGCCGAACACCCCGACCCGCGGCTCGCCTCCCGGCTCACCCGCGCCGCCGACACCGCCCTCACCCGCGGCGCCCCCGGCACCGCCGCCGAACTCCTCCGCCACGCCGCCCACCACACCCCCGACCCCGACACCGCCGGACGCCGCCTGCTCGCAGCCGCCCGCAACGCCGCCGCCGCCGGACTGCCCGACCTCGCCCGCGCCAGCGCCGAAGCCCTGCTCACCGCCCCCGCCGCCGACCTGCGCGTGCACGCCCGACTCCTGCTCGCCCGCCTGCTCGGACCCGACCACCCCGGCGCCGAAGCCCTGCTCACCGCCGCCGCCGACGACACCGGCGGCCACCCCGCCCTCACCGCCGCCGTCCACCAGGAACGCGCCGTCCGCGCCCTGCACCGCGGCGACCGGGCAGCAGGATTCGCCGAACTCGAGACCGCCGAGAAACACGCCGACCACGCCGACAACCCCGACCTGCTCGTCGAACTCCTCGCCCTGCGCGGCCCCATCACCCTGCTCACCGACCCCGCCCACGGCCTCGCCCTGCTCGAACGCGGCTGCCGCCTCGCCGCCGGCCGACCCCCCACCGCCGCCGCCGTCGTCTGCCGCGAAGGCCTCGCCGTCGCCGCCCTGCGCAGCGGCGACACCCACCGCGCCCTCGCCGAGGTCGAGACCCTGCGCACCGAGACCGAAGCCGCCGGCCGCACCGAGGACCTCGCCAACGTCCTCTACATCGCCGCCTCCGTCTTTGAGCGCGCCGGACGCTGCACCGAGGCCTACGCCGCCGGCCGCGCCGCCCACGACCTGCGCGAACGCATCGAACCCACCCCCGGCCCCGCCCGCGTCCTCGGCGGCGCCGCCGAACTCAACGGCGGCACCGCCGAACGCGCCGCCCACCTCCTCGACTCCGCCATCCGCGCCGCCGAGGACGACCACGACCACGAATGGCTCGCCTACGCCCACGGACTGCGCGGCCGGGCGTCCTTCCTGCTCGGCCACCTCCCGATGGCCGTCCACCACCTCACCCACTGCCAACTCCTGCTCCGCCGCATGCAGTTCACCGACCCCAGCCTGTTCCTGGTGGACGCCGACCTCGCCGAATCACTTGCTCTCTCCGGCCGCCCCGCCGACGCCGCCGACACCCTCGCCGACGCCCGCGACCGCGCCACCCGCCTCGGCCGCGACGTCGTCCTCCTCGGCCTGCACCGCGCCGAAGCCCACCTCACCGCCCTCACCGACCCCCGCCACGCCGCCGACACCCTCCGCGCCCTCCTCCCCGCCGCCCACCCCTACCCCCTCGAACTCGCCCGCGCCCACCTGGCGTTGGGCATCCTCGAACGCCGCGCCCGCCGCCGCGCCGCCGCCCGCACCGCCCTCCAGGACGCCCAGGAGCTGTACACGGCCGCCGGGTGCCTGCCGTGGCTGCGGCACGTCGAGAAGGTGCTGGCTTCGCTCGACGCGCTGGAGGCCGACCCGACGCCGACCCAGCAACAGATCCTCGGGCTGATCCGCACCGGGGCGACCAACCGGGAGATCGCGGCGACGCTGCACCTGTCGGTGAAGGCCGTCGAGGCGAACCTGACCCGGCTGTTCCGGCAGTACGGGGTGCGGGGGCGGGCGGAGTTGGCGAAGTGCCAGGAGTAGGTGGGGTGTTGGTCAGCCGTCGACGATGATGCCGCCGAGCCGGACGATGGTGGCGAGGGTGTCGTCGTCGAACCCGCAGTCCCGGGAGAACCGGGTGCCGCGCAGGCGGTCGGTGAGCGGGGTCCGGGCCAGGATCTCGCCGGTGCGGAAGTCGAGCAGCCAGAGTTCGCCCACCCTGGTCGCGACGGCAAGCCGCTCACCGGCGGGGTCGGCCCAGATCCCGTTGACCGGAACCCCGATGGCGCACTCCCAGACCGGATCGACGGCCTCCGCCGCCATCGACCACGCCGTGAGCCGCCCGTGCTGGGCGAGCACCGCCAGCCCGATGGCGGCACGGAACGCGAACGCTTCGAGGTCGGTGTCCCCCTCGACCCGCAGCGGCAGGCCCTCGGGCCGGACGAGAGCCTGCTGGGCAATGGCGTCGATCGCCATGACGGGGCGCCCGCCGAGAAGGACCAGCTGACTGTCCCCGGACCCCGCCTGGGCGTCGTCGCCGTCATGGTGCAGCACCGCGACAGTCCGCCAGCCGTTCGGCGCGTCACTGTCGGGGACGAGGTAGAGCATCCGGTCGTCGTCGATGGCGATCACGCTAGCCCGGAAGTCACCGCCGAGAATCACCCAGTGCCGGGCGCCGCCGGCGGGCGGAGTCCAGTACTCGATCTCCCGGCCGGTCTGCGGATCGTGGAAGCGACCCTCCGTCGGCTCTATCAGCACCTGTCGGCCACGCCAGTGGACGGGCATCAGCATCGACCCGTTGAACACAGTGCCGCTCGCGGGCCGGCCGGCCCGGGTGTCGACCAGCCGGCCAGACTCGAAGTCGGCGGTCCACCAGACAGATTCGGTCCACTCGTGGAGGAACAGGGCATCGGTGAGGTCGAACCGCTGGGGAGGCCCGGCCGGGAGGCCACCGGGCCAATACAACGCCCGGTCGCTCCGCCAGACCACGAGCTCCCCGCCAGCGGTGAGCAGACCGTTCCAGCCCTCGGCGGTCAGGAGGATCGACGACGAGAGCTGCGCGCCCGTCAGATCGGCCCCGGCGAGGTCAGTGCCCCTCAGGTCCGCCTCTGTGAGGTCCGCGCCACGCAGATCCGCGCGCGCCAGCGAGAGGTGACGGATGTCCTTTACCCAGGCGCCGAGCCCCCTGAGGTCGAGTCCGGCCAGCCGCGCCTCCTCCAGATGGCCATCGGCCTCGGCGAGCAGGCGCAGGCAGTTGAGCAGCGGCCTGCCCGGGCCGCTCGCGTGCGCCAGTTCCAGCAGCCGGGCGCGATGGTCCGGGTGCTCGCGGACCATGGTGGCCAGGAACTCGAACACCGCGTCGTCCGGCCCAAGTTCGCAGAAGGTATCGGCCAGCGCCTCGGCCGGTTCGGGCGCGAAGGCGGTCAGTGCGGGCAGACTCCCGTCCGCGCCGCGGGCCGCGAAATGCTCGGACCACGTCCGGGCGTCGTCGTCCGTCGAGTCAGCCACCCGGACGGCATCCAGGAAGTCGCCGGTGAGCAGGCCGAGTTCACCCGCGAGCTTCAGTGCCACCAGGAACTCCAGCAGCGACTTGTGCGACGGGCCGTAGTCGCCCTCCGCGTTGCGCACCAGCATGCCCTGGTTGCGCATGTCCTGCTCCCAGAAGTCCAGGTCCGCGTCCCGCTGCACCACCGGGCCGAAGAACGAACGCAACCTGTCCGGAAAGTCACGGTAGTTGAGGGCCAGCCGGGCAGTGGAGAACATCTCCCAGGCGACCTCGCACAGAAAGTACAGCTTGTCTGCGCGTGAGGTGAACGTCCGCTCCGCGTGGATGTCGCGGTCCATCTTCCGCCGCACCGCGTACAGGTAGATCCGGGCGAGGTCGATCTCCGCGCCCTGCTCGATCTCCGGCAGCGCGTCGATCACCAGCTCGGACATCAGGGGTCGCCGCATCAACTCCCGTACGGCCGGGTGCCGCATGACCTCGCGGACCTTGTCCTCCTCCAGCCGGTGCCGGAGCATTCGCTCGATCTGCTCGTCCTCGAACTCCACCAGCTGGACGATCTCGAAGATCGGCCCGTCCGCCGTCGCGCCGTGTCCGGCCGTGGTGATCTTCGCGCCGAACAGGTCGCGGGCCTCCCGGTCGTCCCGGAAGTGCTCCTTGCGGCTGCTCAGCAGCACCTTCGCGCCCTGGTCCACCGCCGAGGCCAGCGACCAGAAGTTCGCCACCACCGTGTTGCGGTCGGCGCGGGCCGCCATCTCGTCGAAGCCGTCGAAGATCAGCAGCAGCCGGCCCATCCGGTTGAGCACCCGGACCACCTCGGCGCTGCGCAGGTTCACCTTGTGCTTGTCGAAGAAGAACTCCGCCAGCAGGCCCTGCACGGTCGTCTGCTTGACGTAGTCGCGCAGCGGTATCAGCAACGGCAGCCGGGGACGCGGCACACCGCGCCGTTTGGCGTCCCGCCATGCCTGCACCATGGTGTGCGCCAGGTGCAGTGCGAACCAGGACTTGCCCATGCCGAACTCGCCGAGTACGGACAGGTGTTGCTTGGCCGGCTCGTCCAACCAGCGCGCCACGTAGTCGTCCAGGCCGCCGTCCTGCCAGTGGTAGCGGCTGGTGGCGATCGGCAGCCCGGTGGCCGGGTCGATCTCGCTCTTCTCGCAGGACTGGGGCACGTAGCGGGTGTCGAGGCCGCGCCGTCGCACCTCCTCCTCAACCCAGGCCAAGTACGGTTCGAAGTCGGCTTCCTCGTCGATGAGTTCGTCGAACGAGTAGCAGAACAGCCGGTCCTCGCTCGCCTTCGCCCGCGCCCGGGCCGCCGCGCTCACCCGCAGCCGGGCGATGCCCCACCCCTCCGCCGCGTCGGTCGAATCGGCGAGCCCGGCAAGGGTGTTGAGATGGTGCGGCCCCAACTCGCCCGCCACGCACAGCATCACCGTCCGGTCGAAGCGCCCCCGGCGACGCGGAATGTCGACCAGCAGCGCGATCGCGTCCTCCCCGACCGGCCACTGCCCCTGCCGGATCTCGTACCCGACCGCCCGGAACCACTCCTCGGCGTCCCGCGCCAGCCGCTGCGCCGGCGTGAGCTCGGCCCGCCCGGGCTCGATTCGCAGCCGCCGGCCCTCCTCCTCGTCCCGCGTCCGGCTCACCTGGCTGAGCAGCGCCTTGACGGTCTCCTCCAACCGCGCCTCGTGCGGCGCCCGTGTCCGGTCCACCACCTGCTCGAACGCGGCGGCGAACGCGTCCACGTGCTCCTCGAACCCGTGCCCGAGATACCCGAACTCCCCGGTCTCCCGGTTCCGTTCGACCGCCTCGGCGACCTCGCGGCGCACCCGCGTCAGATCCCGGAGCTCGAACGACCGGCGGAACGACCCGACTACGTACTCGTCCCGGAACACCGCCAGCACCGACTCCGCACGACCCGCGCAGTACTCGATCAGCGCGACGGCGTAAATCCCGTCGAAGTCCTGCGGCGGCTTCCGCGGATCCAGCCTGACGGCCTTCAACGCCCGCAGCACCCGCTCCTGCCGCATCGCCGCATCCGTCAGCGGCTTAGCCACCAACTTCCCGAGCACACCTGCCGCCGTCGCAACCACCGACATCCCGCTGCCCCCTTCGCTCCACCCGAACCCTATCCGCCGGACAGACCCTCAGTCGGAGACCAGGCCACCGAGCCGGACGATCGCGTCGAGGGTCGCGTCGTCGAGCCCGCAACCACGGGAGAACCGGGCACCGCGCAGGCGGTCGGTGAGGGCGGCGTGGTCGAGCATCTCGCCAGTGCGGAAGTCGAGCAGCCAGAGCTCTCCGAGGCGGGTCAGCACGGCGAGGCGGTCGCCGGAGGGCGGGGCGAAGAGGGCTTGGATGCCGAGGGCCGGTACGCCGACCTCCCACGACGGCTCGGTGGCCGGGCTGCCGGGCTGCCAGCCGCAGAGACGGTGGTCGGCCAGTGCGGCGGCCGCCATTCCGGAGGCAGCACGGAATACGAACTGCTCAATGTCCTCCCCGAACGGGAGAGACAGTCCATCCGGGTCGAGCAACGCACTCGCCGTGGTGCTGTCGGCGGCCGCAACCGGCGTTCCGTCGAAGTAGAGCAGGGCGCTCTCTGCCCCTAGGGTCAGCCCAATGCGGCTGTACGGCTTGCCGGCTGTGGAAGCGATCTCCACCGGCCGCCATCCGCCGGAAGGCGCGGGGTCGGCCGTGAGGAAGCGGAGCGAGTCCTGTGTCACGGCCAGGAGGCACAGGTGACCGCTGCCCGGGATGGTGGTGTAGTTGTCGTCCTCTCCGAGCGGGAGCACGAGTTCACCTGCGGACTGCCCGGTTTCGGGGTCGGTGAGGATGAATCGGGGCACGGGTGAGTCCGAGAAGGTCAGCAACACGTGAAGGCTGTCCTGAACGGTCAGTGCAGGGGCGGGACTTCGTGTTGTCGCCGTGATCGTCCCGGTGCGCAGGTCGACCAGCCTGCGGCCCGCCCGGAAGGTGTCGGCGTCCCATCTCTGCAGCTGGGTGTCGAGGCGCGCGTGTGCCGGAACGCTGCTCGGTGTCGAGGCGATTTGGCCGTCGGGCCAGAGCAGAGCCCCGCTTATGGCTGCGATCATCAGTGCGCCGTCGGAGTTCATCAGCCCACAGACGTAAGGTCCGCTGACGTCCTCGTCGCCGAGCACGCTGGTGTCGGAGATCCGCGCTTCGCGTAGGTCCGCTCCCGAGAGATCGGTGCTGTGCGCCCGGACGCCCTCGATCAGCGTGCTGCGCAGGTCTGCGCCGGCCAACGAGAGCGTGAGGTCCGAATACCCGTTGCCGAGGCCTTCCAGGTCGAGCCCGCTGAGATCAAGTCCCGCCAGGCTGTGGCCCGTGGCGAGGAGGAGATTGAGGCAGTTGGCGGCGAGCCAGCTCGGGCTGTGCAGCTTGGTGTCCTCAGTGGCCCGAGCGACGTCCAGAAGACGGTTCTGGTGGGCGGGTCGGGACCTGACGATCGAGCTGAGGAAGTGAAGGACCGCGGCCTCAGCCGGCATGTGGCCTAAGGTCTTTCCCAACAGCTCGACCGGTTCGGGAACGAACCGGCCGAGGGCCGGCAAGGCACCCTCCGGAGACCGGGACGCGAAGTAGTCCGACCAGGTCCACTCGGCTTCGACACCGTCCGACGGCTGCTCGGCCGGCTGGACGGCCGCGAGGAAGTCGTCGCTTAGCAGCCCGAGTTCGCCGGCGAACTTGAACGCGACCAGGAACTCCAGCAGGGACTTGTGCGACGGACCGTAGTTGCCCTCGGCGTCCCGCACGAACATGCCCTGGTTGCGCATGTCCTGTTCCCAATAGTCCAGATCCTTTGCGCTCTCGACCACGCTGCCGAAGCAGGAACGCAGATGCTCGGGGAAGTCGCGGTAGTTGAGGCTCAACTTCTGCTCGGACAGCATCTTCCACGCGACCTCGCAGAGGAAGTACAGCTTGTCGGCGCGCGAGGTGAAGGTCCGCTCGGCGTGGATGTCGCGGTCCATCTTCCGGCTGATCGCGTACAGGTAGATCCGGGCGAGGTCGATCTCCGCGCCCTGCTCGATCTCCGGCAGCGCGTCGATCACCAGCTCCGACATGACCGGACGGCGCATCAGCTCGCGAACATCGGGGTGGTTCATGACCATCCGGACCTGCGGCTCGTCGAGCCCGAACGACAGCAGCATCTCCACCTGCTCGTCGTCGAACGGCACCAGGTCGACGATGTCGAAGACGGGCCCGTCCAGAGCAGTTCCGGCGCGCGGGAGCCCCACCTTCGCACTGAACAGCTCGCGCGCCTCCTGGGCGTGGCGGAAGTGTTCCTTGCGGCTGCTCAGCAGGACCTTGCTGCCGGGCTCGACCACGGTGGCGAGCTCCCAGAAGTTGGCAACCACGGTGTGGCGATCGGTGCGGGCGGCCATCTCGTCGAAGCCGTCGAAGATGAGCAGCAGCCGGCCCATTCGGTTGAGCACCCGCACCACGTCGGAACTGCCCAGGTTGACCTTGTGCTTGTTGAAGAAGAACTCCGCCAGCAGGCCCTGCACCGTGGTCTGCTTGGCGTAGTCGCGCAGCGGTATCAGCAGCGGGATCCGGGGGCGGGGCACGCCGCGCCGCTTGGCGTCCCGCCACGCCTGCACCATGGTGTAGGCGAGGTGCAGCGCGAACCAGGACTTGCCCATGCCGAACTCGCCGAGCACGGACAGGTGTTGCTTGGCCGGCTCGTCCAGCCAGCGGGCCACGTAGTCGTCCAGGCCGCCGCTCTTCCAGTCGTACCTGCTGGTGGCGAGAGGCTGCCCGGTGGCCGGGTCGATCTCGGCCTTCTCGCAGGACAGCGGCACGTACCGGGTGTCGATGCCGCGCCGTCGCACCTCCTCCTCCACCCACGCCAGGTACGGTTCGAAGTCGGCCACCAGGTCGATCAGGTCGTCGAACGCGTAGGCGTACAGGCGGTCTTCGCTCCGGTCCGCCAACTCGCGGGCGGCCGCGCTGACCCGCAGGCGGGCGATGCCCCAGCCCTCGGCGGCGCGGTGCTGCTCGGTGAGTTCGGCGAGCAGGTTGAGGTGGTGCGGGCCCAACTCGCCTTCTACGCACAGCATCAGCATGCGGTCGAACTGGCCGGGCCGCAGCCGCGGGATGTCCACCAGCAGGGCCACGCTGCCGTCGGGGGCCGGCCACTCGTGGTGGATTCCGTAGCCGACTGCGCGGAACCATTCGGTGGCGTCCTGGGCGAGTCGTTGCGCGGGCGTCAGGCGGGACCGGGCCGGTTCGATGTGCAGCCGGTGGCGTTCCTCCTCGTCGCGGGTGCGGCCGGCCTGCTCCAGCAGGGCGTCGAGTTTGGCGTCGGAGCGGATTTCGTGCGGGGTCCGGCTGTTGTTCAGGACGGAGTCGAACGCGGTGACGAAGCCGTCCACGTGCTCGTCGAAACCGTGGTCGAGGTGCCCGAACTCGCCGGTCTCCCGGTTGCGTTCGACGGCCTCGGTGATCTCCCGGCGCAGCCGGGTCCAGTCGTGGTCGTGGAAGGAGCGGCGGAAGGCATCCAGGACGTAGGTGTTACGGAAGACGGCGAGCACCGACGCCGAACGGTCGTTGCAGTACTCGATCAGGGCGATGGTGTAGATGCTGTCGAAGTCCCGGGGCGGCCGGCGCGGGTCGAGTTTCACGGCTTTGAGGACGCGCAGCACTTCTTCGCGCCGCATCGCCGCGTCGGTGAGCGGCTTCGCCACCAGCCGCGCGAGAAGCCCTGCCGCCGTCGCCACCAATGACATCCCGCTGCCCCCTCGTTCCGCCTGCCCCCGCCCGAACCCTATCGGGCCGTCGCGACGCGGTTCGACGGCCCGTCAGGTAACGGATCGGTCAATCGGGTTCGGCCCGGCCGGGACGTCAGGACAGCCCGATGCCGACTACCGGCCACATGTTCGAAGGGGAGTGCCTGCCGGTGGAGCGCTTTCCTGTCCGCTTTCTGACGGATCGTCACAGTGGCTCGCGAACGTCCGATTCGGACCCGCGTGCGCTTCCCGGGCGACCACCCAGGGGTGAACCTTCGGACCGCTGTTCCCCCGCCCGCGCAAGGGTCGCTGACGTCCCGTCAGGACCAGACGGACGCATGTTCCCTTTGCGGGCCTCCGGATCCCGTGGCTGTCTGGATCTCGGCAGGGCCACCACCGAGCCCCGCCGGAAACGACTACTCGGAGGAGATTCTCATGCGTGCTATCAAGCGTGTTCTGGCCATCGGCGCCCTCGCCGCCCCCCTGGTGATCGGCTGCGCCGGACTCGCCTCCGCCCACGAAGGCCACGAAGGCCACGAAGGCCCCGAGGCCCACTTCTCGCAGAGCCACTTCGTCGCCAACGAGGAGGTCGCCGGCGAGTCCAAGGTGTTCTCCGAGGTCGAGCCGGGCGGCGTCGAGCACGGTGAGGCTTGTGTCTTCGCCGGCGACGAGGGCGTCGAAGGCTCGCACACCGAGTCCGGTGCCCACTTCTAAGGGCTGACCGGAAGAATCACATTCAGGTGCCCGGCGGGAACCCCACCCGCCGGGCACCTTCGTGTGTCGAGGCAGCGGGCATCGCCGCCGAGCGGGTCGACCACTTGTTCGACAGGCGACCCGGCCCCGGGCGCCGGTGCAGCCCGGGCGACCACTCAGGGGTGAACCTGCGAGGCGCCCCTCCCGTGCTGGCGCAAGGGCGGCTGACGGATCGTCGGGACCACACGGAGGCAGCACCCTTTTGCGGGCCTCCGGATCCCGTGGCGTTCTGGAGTCGGCGGGGCCACCGCCGCGCCCCGCCGCCGAAACAACTACTCGGAGGAGATTCTCATGCGTGCTATCAAGCGTGTTCTGGCCGTCAGCGCTCTCGCCGCCCCGCTCGTCGTCGGCTGCGCCGGCCTCGCGTCCGCCCAGGAAGACCTCAGCGCAAACTTCGACCAGGGCCAGTTCGCCGCGAACCAGAGCGGTGCCGGCGAGGCCGACACGACTTCCGTCGTGTCCCCCTACGGCGTTCAGCACACCGACTTCATGATCTGGGCCGACGACAGCGGCGTCTCCGGCGCGTTCAACGGAGCGGGTGCCTCCTATTAGAACGGCCAGAACTGCAGAGCGGTGCCCGGCGGTCGGGGTTCCCGCCGGGCACCGCCGCGTGTCGGCGCAAGGCAACCGGATCCCATTGGGAATCCAGCAAACTGATTGAGCGTCAAGTGGCAGCGCCGTGGCACGATGGGCCTCATGAGTGACGCTCCGCACCCCCTGCTGGTGGACCGCACGCCCTTCCCCGACGGCATCGACGCGCGTCTGCGTGCCCAACTGACCTTCCTGGTCGAGATCGACCGGCTCAAGACCATTCTGCGGCAGTCGCCGCTGGTGGCGGCCGAGCGCCGCGAGAACGACGCCGAGCACTCCTGGCACCTGGCGATGATGGTGACCCTCCTCGCCGAGTACGCAGACGAGCCGATCCACGTGGGCCGCACCGTCCAACTCGTCCTGCTGCACGACCTGGTGGAGATCCACGCCGGGGACACGCCGCTGTACGACGCGGAGGCGGGCGTTGATCAGGCGGAGCGCGAGTCCGCGGCTGCGGACGAGTTGTTCGGGCTGTTGCCGAAGGATCAGGCCCGGTGGATGCGGGAGTTGTGGGACGAGTTCGAGGAACGCCGTACCCCGGAGGCCCGGTTCGCGAAGGCGATGGACCGGTTGCAGCCGCTGCTGCTCAACTGGATGGCGCACGGCGGTACTTGGCGCACCCCTGGGGTGACGGCGGACGATGTGCGTGCCCGCAAGGCGGTGATCGGTGACGCGTCGTCGGCGCTGTGGGCGGCGGGGCGGCGGCTGATCGACGAGGGCGAGCGGCGCGGCTGGTCACGGAGCGGCAGCGGCAATGGCGGCGGCGTAGAGCAGGTCTGAGAAAAGCGACCGGGAGGGTGCCGTCCCGCACGGCACCCTCCCGATCACCGCGGCCGGTCAGCCGATCTTCACGTCGTCGACCAGGAAGGTGGTCGCCAGCGAGGCGTCCTCCTGGCCGGCGAACTGCAGGCTGACGGTCTGCCCAGCGTAGGCGCTCAGGTTGACGGTCTTCTGGACGTAGCCGGCGCTGGCGTTCGCGTTGGAGTAGGTGGCGACGGTGGTGCCGTTGACGTTGACCTTCAGGGTGTCGTACGGCGTGGTGCCGGTTTCCTGGGTGGTCACCTTCAGCCAGAAGGTCAGCTTGGGTGTTCCGGCGGGCACCGCGATGTTGCTCTGCGAGAGGGTCTCGCCGGCGGTGGAGCCGTAGCCCATCATCCAGGCGTACCAGGAACCGCCGTGGGCGGGCTGCTGGTTGGAGTTGGTGATGTCGTTGGCGCTCTGCGTCCAGCCCGTGGTGCCCTGCTCGAATCCGCCGTTGACCAGGGCGTCGCCCCCGCCGGGGGTGCCGGTCGGGGTCGGGGTCGGGGTGGGTGTGCCGCCGCCGGGGTTGGGCAGGGCGGTGCCGAGCGAGACGGCGGCCCAGGCCTTCGAAACGATGTACTGCTCCTGGGAGTTGGCGCCGTACAGGTCGGCGGCGGCCTGCAGGGTGGCGGTGCGGGCGGCGTTGTAGTCGGTGGTGGAGGTCATGTAGGTGGTCAGGGCGCGGTACCAGATGGCGGCGGCCTTGTCCTTGCCGATGCCGCTGAAGCTGTCGCCGTTGCAGGTGGTGCCGTTGTGCGGGAGGCCGCCGATGGTCTTGGCGCCGGTGCCCTCGGAGGTCAGGTAGAAGAAGTGGTTTCCGATGCCCGACGAGTAGTGCACGTCGACCGAGCCCGCGTTGCTGTTGTAGCAGCCGAGTGAACTGCCGTCGAGTGTCGGGTCGTCCATCCGGCGCAGGTAGCCGTTGCCCATGTTGAGCTTCTCGCCGATGTAGTAATTCCCGGGGTTGACCGGGTCGTTGGCGTAGAACTCGACCATGGTCCCGAAGATGTCCGAGGTGGCCTCGTTGAGGCCGCCGGACTCGCCCGAGTAGTTGAGGTTGGCGGTGGCGGCGGTGACGCCGTGCGTCATCTCGTGGCCGGAGACGTCGAGTGCGGTCAGCGGGGTGTTGTTGTTCTGGGAGGAGCCGTCGCCGAAGGACATGCAGAAGCAGCTGTCGTCGTAGAACGCGTTCAGCAGCTGGTTGTCGACGTGCACGTACGCGGGGGCGCCGCGGCCGTCGTTGCGGATGCCCGAGCGGTTGAAGGTGTTCTTGTAGAAGTCCCAGGTCCTGGCGAGGCCGAACGAGGCGTCCACGGCGGCGCTTTCGCGGTTGGCGGTGGTGCCGTCGCCCCAGTTGTCGGTGGTGTCGGTGAAGGTGTTGGCGTTCTGCGCGGGATTGGACTGCGGGCTGTTGTTGGAGTCGTAGACGATGGTCGAGCCGTGCAGCGCGTCGGTCAGCGTGTAGTTGCCGCTGCCGTCCTGGCTGGTCTCCAGGGTGACCTGGCCGACGTTGACGCCGTTGCCGGTGCCGGAGATGCCCTGCTCGGTCTCGTACTGGTCCAGCACCGTGCCGGTGGCGGCGTCCACCACGACGGCTTCCCGGGAGTTGGCGCCGGCCTCGCCCGCGCCGGTGACGGTGTTGCGGTACGCGAGCGCGGGGGTCTTGCCGACAGCCCAGACCACCAGCTGGCTGGTGTCCAGGTTGGTGGTGCGGGCCTGCTTGACGTGCTTGGCGCTGCGTTCGGCCGTGGCGGAGGCGTCCTTGGCGGTCAGCTTCGGCGTCACGCCCGCGACCTGGACGGCGCCCTGGTGGGCCCAGGTGGTGGAGGTGATCGTCCCGTTCTTCGCGCGGTGCACGACCAGGTCGCCGCCGACCACCGGCAGCCCGCGGTAGGTGCGGTCGTAACGGACGTGCCGCGCACCGTTGTTGTCGACCAGGACGTCCTTGGCGACCAGGCGTTCGTCCGGGCCGAGGCCCAGCGCCTTCGCTGTGGCGGCGGCCTCCTTGCCGGCCTGGTCCATGGCCGCGAGCCGGCCCACGGCGCTCATCGCCTGGAACCCGGCACCGGACTGCGCGGTGGGGCTGGCCTGCGCGACGCCTTGCGAAGTGGCCGTCGCGGCGGTGCCCAGGGTGAGGGCGGCCGCAACAGCTGCCGCCAGAGCGGTCTTACGGTTCATCGCAATTCCTCCCGCCGGGCCGGGGTCGGTTGGGGGACGACCGGCGACACCGTAGGGGTTGTGGTGTCGCGGCCGGATTTCGGCTCGGCGGCAGGACGCTAGGACCGTTTCCCACCCTTGCGACATGGCACCGACAAACGGCAAGGGAATGGCAAGGGGAGGGGCCGTCACTTCGTAGGGAACCCATCTGGAGTGCGGCCAGTAAAGCTTCCGGAAAAGGAAGTTGACGGTCGCGCCAAGCTACCCCGGGAACCGGTCAAGGGGCAAGGAGCCTTGACGCCCGCAATTCCCGCACCAGGCGAGAGCAGGGGCATTCCACCGGATTCTCTTGACGAAGGGAATGCCCGGGGAACGGAGTCCGCGCGGGCCGGCCGGAGTTGCGCCCGGGCCCCTCGGCGGAAGGTGTCCGTCCGGGTGTGCTTGGCTTGACGTCACGGCCGCGCAACGGATCGCGCGAGCGGGAGAGTTCGGAGAGAGGTGGATGGTCGTGCCGATCATCGCGGTGAGCGTGCTCAGCCACACGGGAGTGGTGCGTCAGCACAACGAGGACAGTGTGGCGGTCGGGCCGTGGACGCTCTGCGCGACGGCCACCGACAGCCCGCAGACCTTCTACTTCCCACTCGGCGCCACCGCTCTGACGGTCGCGGTCGCCGACGGACTGGGCGGCCACCCGGGCGGCGACCTGGCCTCCTCGCTGATCGCCGGGCAACTCGCCTCCACCGGAGGGGGATTGACCGACGAGCAGGCCGTCCGGGACGCGCTGCAGGCCGGCCACGAGACCCTCCACGACGCGGCCGACGCCGACCCCGCGCTGACCGGGATGAGCACCACCGTGGCCGGGCTGGCGCTGACCGCCGAGTCCGTGTTCGTGTTCAACGTCGGCGACAGCCGGGTCTACGAACTCACCGACACCGGACCGGAGTTGCTCACCACCGACGACAGCCCGCCGCTCGCCGAGGGCCAGCGCACCACTCACCTGGTCACCAGCGTCCTCGGCGGCGCCACCCCGCGCGACGCCCTCGCCCCGCACGTCACCCGCCTGCCCGTCCGCCCCGGCGCCCGCTACCTGCTCTGCACCGACGGCCTCAGCGACCCCGTCCCGCCGGAGGAGTGGACGGCCCTGATCGCCGACGGCGACGCGGACGAGGACGACCAGCATGCCGTCGTCGAACTCTGGCGCGCCGCGATCCGGGCCGGCGGCCCGGACAACATCACCGTCGCGCTGGTCCGGATCGACGACTGACGAGAGACCGCCCAAGGCCGCGAACCCGAAACGGTGAACGGCCTGCTGGTTCGACGCGTGGGCGTGGCTTTCGGAGGAGAATCGGGCGGGAACAGAGGAGGTGCGCCATGAGCACGGCAGCCCATGTCCCCCGGGACTATCGCGTCAGTGACCCCGAGAGGGCTCTGAAGTACGCAGTTCAGCACGTCGCGGGTGATCGTGCCGAGATCATCGAGGGAGTCATCACGCCCATGTCGCCGTCCTGGGCGCACGAGAACGCCGCCGAGGTGGTTCGTCGGCAGCTCACCCCGCGTCTGGAGGAACTCGGCCTGGTCTCCGGGTCGGGCAACCTCGACCTGCCGGGCAGCGAGAACTGGTTCATCCCCGACCTGGCGGTGGTCCCGGCCGAGCTCGCCGCGAAGACCGAGGGTGCCCTGCTGCCCGATCAGACCCTGCTGGTGGTCGAGGTCACCTCGCCGTCGAACGGCGAGACCGACCGCACCACCAAACGCCGCCGCTACGGCCAGTACGGCGCCCCGATCTACCTGCTGGTGGACCGTCAACAGCGCGAGTGCACCGTCTTCTCCGCCCCCGGACGTCTGGGCTACCAGGAAATCGACGGCCCGCACCCCTTCGGTAGCGCCGTTCGGCTGCCCGCGCCGTTCGATCTGGAGCTCGACACCAGCCGGTTCTGACGGGAGCTATGCGGTTGGCGGCAGCAGCTCCAGGACGACGGCCGTTCCGGCGATGGTGCGGTCTTCGTGCATGGTGATCGTCGCGCCGGGCTGAAGGTGTCGCCACTGTGTGGGGGTGAGGGGGGCGAGGCGTGCGGAGGAGCGTTCGCCGGGGCCGAGGGCGGGGGTGTGTTCGACCCAGAGGCGGGCGATGTCGAGGGTCGGGTCGCCGGTGGGGGTGCGGTTTCCGATGTTCCACATGGGGCGGAGGTCGCCGGCTCCGGAGAAGGGGGTCTGGCGTCGGCTCTCGGTGGCGGGGAGGAGGGTGAGGTCGACCCGGATGATGCCGTGGCGGGTTTCGTAGTGGCGCCAGTGGCACCAGGCCGCGCTGGTCTTCAGTTGCATCTGCTCGGCGGCCGTGCCGAGGGTCTCCCAGAAAGCGAGCGGCAGCGGGTGGGCGTCGCCGAGGTCCTCGAGCAGGTCGAGAGCGATCTCCCACTCGTCGTGGGCGAGGTAGTCCCAGACGTCGTCGATCGTGAGGTCGTTCTCGGTGGCGATTCCTTGGGGGACCAACAGGCTGGCGGATTCCAGCAGTTCGGGAACGTTCATGCCGGGCCGTCAGACCCGCTCGAGCGGGCGGTGCGGGCCGTCCGGGAGGGTGACGGTGATGGTGTCGCCGGGGTGGATCGGGCCGCCGGTGCGGACGATGCCCATGATGCCCGCCTTGCGGACGGTGTCGCCGTT
The DNA here is from genome assembly GCF_042873675.1 of Kitasatospora sp. NPDC004614. Taxonomy (NCBI): domain Bacteria; kingdom Bacillati; phylum Actinomycetota; class Actinomycetes; order Kitasatosporales; family Streptomycetaceae; genus Kitasatospora; species Kitasatospora sp. NPDC004614. The sequence continues at coordinate 44,596 of NZ_JBIALR010000017.1, read as the reverse complement.
CTCGTCGCGGAACACCACCTGCTTGAGCAGGCCGTGCTGGAAGTTGTCGATCTGCGCGCATGGGTTGCGCAGGCCGGTGACTTCGACCACCGCCTCCGGGCCGAGGTGCAGCAGGGTGCCGACCGGGAGGCCGAGCAGGTCGATGCCGCGGGTGGTGACGTTCTCGCCCAACTCGCCCGGGGCGACGGTGAATCCGGCCTCGGCCAGCTCGTCGAACAGCTCGGCGTGGATCAGGTGGACCTGGCGGAGGTTCGGCACCGTCGGGTCCTGGGCGACCCGGGAGCGGTGCTTGACGGTGACGCCGGAGTGCACGTCGCCCTCGACGCCGAGGCCCTCGAGCAGGCGGATGCCCGCCCGGTTGGGCTTGCTGAAGGAGTATTCGCCGTTGCTGCTGACCGCCACCACGCTGCCGGACATCCGGGCCGCCTCTCGTCGAACGAACATGCGGAGCATAAGGGTAGGCCGCGGTCAGTCCGGCGGTAGCAGGCGGGTGCCCGGCGGGAGGGAGCCGGCGCGGTCGGCGTCGACCAGGTAGGCGAGCAGGGTGCCGCGGAAGGCGGTGGCGGCACGGGTCAGCGGGAGGTCGCGGCCGTGCGCGAGGGAGATGGTGCGGCCCAGGCCGGGCGGGGCGAAGGGGGCGGAGCGCAGACCGGAGCGGGCGGCGACCATGCCGGGGACGACGGCGGGCCCGAGACCGGCCCGGACGGCGGCCAGCACGGCGTCCATCTCGCCGCCCTCGACAGCGTAGGAAGGTTCGAAGCCGGCGGCCCGGCACGCGGCGAGGGTGGTCTCGCGGACGTCGTAGCCCTCCCGGAACATCACCAGGCCCTGGCCGCGCAGGTCGGTGATCCGGGCCCGGCGGCGGGGGAGCGGCTCGGCGGAGACCAGCACCAGGTCCTCGTGCAGCAGCGGCGTGACGGAGAGGCCGGGGGGCGTGGCGGACGGCGCGGCGATGATCAGGGCGAGGTCGAGTTCGCCGGCCTCCAGGTCGCGGACCAGGTCGCGCGAGCCGCCCTCGGTCAGCCGCAGGTCCACCCCGGGGTGCAGCGCCCGGTAGGCGCGCAGCACCTCGGGCACCAGGCTGGCGCAGAGCGAGGGCGGCGCCCCGAACCGGACCCGGCCCCGGCGCAGCTGCACCGTCTCGGCGACGGCCCGCCGGGCACTCTCCGCGTCGGCCAGGATGCGCCGGGCGAGCGGCAACAGGGCCTGCCCGGCATCGGTCAGCGAGGTGCCGGAGCGCGAGCGGTGGAACAGCTCCGCGCCCAACTCCCGTTCCAGTGAACGGATTTGTTGCGAGAGTGACGGCTGTGAGACGTGCGTCAGTTCGGCGGCCCGGGTGAAGTGCCGGGCGTCGGCGACGGCGACGAAGTAGGCGAGCTGCTGCAACTGCACAGCAGCCATCATAGGCATTTCCTATCGTGGGCAGCGCTTTCATGTCTTGGACAGCTCCTGCGCACCGGGCCTACCGTCATGCCCATGGCTTCTGCTACCCGGACAAACCGGGTGAACCGGACCCCCACTCCCGGTCGGCATCCGTCCGCCGCGGCGGCACTGTGGCGCAGCTCCGTCGGCAAGAAGGCGGTGATGGCCGTCAGCGGGCTGCTGATGCTCGCCTACCTGGTGGCCCACATGCTGGGCAACCTCAAGGTGTTCTTCGGCCCGGACGACCTCAACGGCTACGCGTACTGGCTGCGCACCATCGGCCAGCCGCTGCTGCACTTCGGCTGGTTCCTCTGGCTGGCCCGCGCCGTCCTGCTGGCGGCCGTGGTCGCGCACGGCGTGGCCGCCTACCAGCTCTCCCGCCGCGACCTGCGGGCCCGCCCGCAGCAGTACGTGCACCGGCGGCGGCGGGCCAGCTACGCGACCCGGACGATGCGCTGGGGCGGGGTGATCCTCGGCCTGTTCATCGTCTGGCACATCCTCGACCTGACCACGCTGACGGTGAACCCGGCCGCCGAGGAGGGCCGCCCGTACCAGAACATCGTGGCCTCGTTCTCGACCTGGTACGGCGGCGGGATCTACCTGCTGGCGGTGCTCGCGCTCGGGCTGCACGTCCGGCACGGGTTCTGGAGCGCCGCGCAGACCCTCGGCGTCAACAACCCGCGCCGCGACCGGGTGCTGAAGTTCGCCGCGAACGCGCTGGCGCTGCTGCTGACCGTCGGCTTCGCGTCGGTGCCGGTCGCCGTGATGACCGGGCTGGTCCGATGAACGCCCGCGACAACGGGCAGACCGCCCACGACGCGGGCGGGACCGGCCCGACGAGCGCCCACGACAACGGGCAGACCGCCCACGGCGCCGGCGGGACCGGCCCGACGAGCGCCCATGACAACGGGCAGACCGCGCACGACACGACTTCCGGGAAGGCCCCGATGAGCTACCTCGACTACACCGTCGGCGCGCCCGTCGCCGACACCCGGGCCCCGGCCGGGCCGATCGAACAGCGCTGGGACCAGCGGCGGTTCGAGGCCAAGCTGGTCAACCCGGCGAACCGCCGCAAGCACACCGTGATCGTGGTCGGCACCGGCCTGGCCGGCGGCGCGGCCGGTGCGACACTGGCCGAACAGGGCTACCACGTCGTGCAGTTCTGCTTCCAGGACTCCCCGCGGCGCGCTCACTCGATCGCCGCGCAGGGCGGCATCAACGCAGCGAAGAACTACCGCAACGACGGCGACTCGATCCGCCGGCTGTTCTACGACACCGTCAAGGGCGGCGACTTCCGCGCCCGCGAGTCCAACGTGCACCGCCTCGCCCAGGTCTCGGTGGAGATCATCGACCAGTGCGTGGCACAGGGCGTGCCGTTCGCCCGCGAGTACGGCGGCCTGCTCGACACCCGCTCGTTCGGCGGCGTCCAGGTCTCCCGCACCTTCTACGCCCGCGGCCAGACCGGCCAGCAGCTGCTGCTCGGCGCCTACCAGGCGCTGTCACGGCAGATCGCGGCCGGGAACGTCGAGTTGCACGCGCGCACCGAGATGCTCGACCTGATCGTGATCGACGGCCGGGCCCGCGGCATCGTCGCCCGGGACCTGGTGACCGGCGAGATCCGTTCCTACCTGGCGGACGCCGTGGTGCTCGCCACCGGCGGCTACGGCAACGTGTTCTACCTGTCGACGAACGCCAAGAACTCGAACGCGACGGCCATTTGGCGCGCGCACCGGCGCGGCGCGTACTTCGCCAACCCGTGCTTCACGCAGATCCACCCGACCTGCATCCCGCGCTCCGGCGACCACCAGTCCAAGCTGACGCTGATGAGCGAGTCGCTGCGCAACGACGGCCGGATCTGGGTGCCGAAGGCGAAGGGCGACACCCGGCCGCCCGGGCAGATTCCCGAGGACGAGCGGGACTACTACCTGGAGCGGATCTACCCGGCGTTCGGCAACCTGGTGCCCCGCGACATCGCCTCCCGGGCCGCCAAGGTGGTCTGCGACGAGGGCCGCGGCGTCGGCCCCGGCGGGCAGGGGGTGTACCTGGACTTCGCCGACGCCATCGCCCGGCTCGGCCGGGCCGCCGTCGAGGCCAAGTACGGCAACCTGTTCGAGATGTACCAGCGGATCACCGCCGAGGACCCGTACACCGTGCCGATGCGGATCTACCCGGCGATCCACTACACGATGGGCGGCCTGTGGGTGGACTACGACCTGCAGACCACCGTCCCCGGCCTGTTCGCGATCGGCGAGGCCAACTTCTCCGACCACGGCGCCAACCGGCTCGGCGCGAGCGCCCTGATGCAGGGCCTCGCCGACGGCTACTTCGTGCTGCCGCCCACCCTCAACGACTACCTGGGCCGCACCCCGCTCGACCCCGTCCCCGGAGACCACCCCGAACTCGCCGAGGTGGAGGCCGAGGTGACGGACCGGCTCAACCTGATCCTGTCCGTGGACGGCGACCGCACCCCCGACTCCTTCCACCGCGAACTCGGCGAACTGCTCTGGGACAACTGCGGAATGGCCCGCGACGAGGCCGGCCTGCGGCACGCGCTGGTCCGGATCCCCGAACTGCGCGAGGAGTTCTGGCGGCGGATCAAGGTCCCGGGCACCGGCGCCGAGCTCAACCAGGCGCTGGAGAAGGCCAATCGGCTGGTCGACTACTTCGAACTCGCCGAACTGATGTGCCTGGACGCGCTGCACCGCAGCGAGTCCTGCGGCGGCCACTTCCGCACCGAATCCGCCACCCCCGAGGGCGAAGCCGCCCGCCGGGACGAGGAGTTCAGCTACGCCGCCGCCTGGGAGTTCGCCGGCACCGGCGGAGCGCCCGTCCTGCACAAGGAAGAGCTCGTCTTCGAGCACGTCCACCCCACCCAGCGGAGCTACGCGTGAACCTCACCCTGCGCATCTGGCGCCAGCAGGGCCCGGACACCCCGGGCGAGATGACGATCTACCAGGTCTCCGGCATCAGCGAGGACATGTCCTTCCTGGAGATGCTGGACACCCTCAACGAGGAACTCATCCTGCGCGGCGAGCGCCCCGTCGCCTTCGACCACGACTGCCGCGAAGGCATCTGCGGCGCCTGCGGCATGGTCATCAACGGCCAGGCCCACGGCCCCGAACGCACCACCACCTGCCAGCTGCACATGCGGCACTTCAACGACGGCGACACCATCGACGTCGAACCCTGGCGGGCCGGCGCCTTCCCCGTGGTGCGCGACCTGGTGGTGGACCGCTCCGCCCTCGACCGGATCATCGGCTCCGGCGGCTACATCACCGCACCCACCGGTGCCGCCCCCGAGGCGCACGCCACCGCCGTCCCCAAGGAAGCCGCCGACCTCGCCTTCGAGCACGCCGAGTGCATCGGCTGCGGGGCCTGCGTCGCCGCTTGCCCCAACGGCTCGGCGATGCTGTTCACCGCCGCCAAGGTGGTCCACCTCAACGTCCTCCCGCAGGGCGCGCCCGAACGCGCCTCGCGGGTACGGAACATGGTGGGCGCGATGGACGACGAGGGCTTCGGCGGCTGCACCAACACCGGCGAGTGCGCCACCGCCTGTCCCAAGGGCATCCCGCTGACCGGAATCGCCCGGCTCAACCGCGAGTTCCTGCGGAGCTGACCGGACCCGGGCGGGCTCGGCCGCGAGTTCCTGCGGAGCTGACCGGACCCGGGCGGGCTCGGCCGCGAGTTCCTGCGGAGCTGACCGGACCCGGGCGGGCTCGGCCGATGGACACGCCCACGATCTGTGCAATGTGGGCGTTGGCGCGGTTCGAACAGGTGTGATCGAGGTCCGCTTATCGGATCATCACACCTGGAGAAATCATGCGTGTTCGCACGTCCCTCGCCGCTTCCGGACTCGCCGTGGCCTGCCTGCTCGTCGGGGCCGGCTCCGCCGTCGCCGACGCCACCGCGCACGGTGTGGCCGCCAACTCGCCCGGCGTCCTCTCCGGCAACCTGATCCAGGTCCCCATCGACCTGGATCTCAACGTCTGCGGCAACTCGATCAACGTCATCGGCGCGTTCAACCCGGCGGTCGGGAACATCTGCGTCAACGAGTGACCGACCGCCCCGCAGGTCCGTGTGCCGCTCGGGCCCGCCGCGCACTGCGGGCGGGCCCGGGGCGGCACCCCGCAGTCAGCCTAGCCAGCTGCGCAGCGCCCACCACCAGTGCGCGGTGTGCTCGACGCCGTCGGTCAGCGGGTCGGCGCCGGTCAGCTCGCGCAGTCGCCGCAGCCGGTACTTCACCGTGTTGGGGTGCACGTGCAGCTCCGCGGCCGTCCGGTCGGTGCGGCCACCGTGGGTCAGCTGGGCCAGAGCGGTGACGGCGAGTTCCCGGTGGAAGGGATCGGCCCGGTCCAGGGCGCCCAGCAGGTCGCCCGCCAGCAGGGCGCCGAGCTCGCCGTCGGCGGGCGTGGCAGTGAGCAGGGCGAGGTCGGCCAGCCGGTGAAGGCCGGTCAGGCCGGCCGACTCGGCGGCCCGCAGGGCGCGCCGGGCCAGCGCGTACAGGGGGGCCAGACCGGACGGTTCGGCAGGCGGCGTGACGACGGTGGTCGGGCCGTCGAACGGCAGGACAGGCATGGGTCCGGTCAGCGCCGCCAGCCGGCCGTCCACAAAACCGCACAGGCCGGGACCGGCCGCGACGAGGGCCTGCTCGAGCGGCCCCGCCAGCGCCGGATCACTCACCGCCGTCACCACGCACCGGTACCGGCCGGTCGGCGAAAGCGGCGCGCCGAGCGCCTCCACCGGTTCCCCGTGCAGGAGTTGACGCAGCGTCAGGGCGCGTCCCTCGCGGGCGGTGCGGGCCGCCGCCAGCTCCGCCACCCGGTGTTCCTGCACCATCCGGCGAGCTAGCGTGATGGTGATGTGATCGATCCGGGTCACGCCGTCCAGCAGCTCGTCCGCCGGGACGGCGCACCGGCGGCCCTCCGCGATCACCGCCTCCACCAGGTGCGAGCGCCCCGCCTGGAAACCGTCCAGCAGCGCCGCCACCGGCACCCCCTGCCGCGCCCGGTCCGAACCCAGCAGGGCAGCCGCCGCGAGCGCCTGCACCCCCGGCTCGCCGTCTCCCTGCAACGCCGAGCGCACCCCGTCCAGCAAGGCCCGGGTGTGCCGGCGCACCTCGCGCTCCGGCAGCGCGGCGACCAGTTCGGACGCGGCGCGCGCGGCCCGCACCGCCGCCGCGAGCACCTCCGGGTCCTCGGTGCGCCCGGCCACCAGCCGCACGAACGCCTCCACCGGCCGTCCCCCCTCCTGCGCTTGCCCGGTCCCCGTCTGTGGTTGGCCCCGGCGGACAACCGGTGCCGTCCACGTTGGGCGCCGCAAGCCTATGCCCGGCCCGCCCGGCCCTGGTGAGCTGTGCCCGCCCCGCACCCCACGGAGAGGTCACCCGCCATGTCCGACACCGAATCCCTGCTCGACCGCCTGCCCGGCGACCTGATCTTCCGGCTGCCGCCGACCTTCGACACCGTCGAGGAGGAACGCCGCCACCGCAAGGAACGCCTCGCCGCCGCCCTGCGGATCTTCGGCAAGCTCGGGTTCGAGGAGGGCGTCGCCGGGCACATCACCGCCCGCGACCCGGAACTCACCGACCACTTCTGGGTCAACCCGTTCGGCATGTCCTTCAAGCACGTCAAGGTCAGCGACCTGGTGCTGGTCGACCACCACGGCACCGTGGTGGAGGGCCGCTACCCGGTCAACCAGGCCGCGTTCGTCATCCACTCGACCATCCACCGGGCCCGCCCGGACGTGGTCGCCGCCGCGCACAGCCACTCCACCCACGGGCGGGCGCTGTCCGCGCTCGGCCGCCGACTGGAGCCGATCACCCAGGACGTGTGCGCCTTCTACCAGGACCACGCCCTGTTCGACGACTACACCGGCCTGGTCACCGACCTGGAGGAGGGCGAGCGGATCGCCACCGCGCTCGGCCCGCACAAGGCCGTCATCCTGCGCAACCACGGCCTGCTCACCGTCGGCAGCACCGTGGACGCCGCCGCCTGGTGGTTCATCACCATGGAGCGCTCCTGCCAGGTCCAGCTGCTCGCGCAGGCCGCCGGCCCCACCATCCCGATCTCGCCCGAGAACGCCGCCCTCACCTACCGGCAGATCGGCAACGACCTGGCCGGCTGGGTCAACTACCAGCCGCTGTACGACCAGATCACCCGCGAACAGCCCGATCTCTTCGAGTGAGGGCGGGTCACTTCCTGGCCCGGCTCGGCTGCACCCGGCGCGGTTCGCCCGGCATCTTCGGGTGGTCCGGCGGGTAGGGGAGGTCGCCGGCGTCCTGGTGCGCGTACAGCTCCAACACGCGTTCCAGGGAGCCGGGTCGGCGCTCCATGTCGGCGTGCAGGTCGCCGAGTTCGGCGAACCGCTCGGGCAGGGTGCGCAGGGTGAAGTCGCTGGGGGAGACCTGCTCGATCTCCTCCCAGCGCAGCGGCGTGGAGGCGGTGGCCTGCGGGCGGGGGCGCAGCGAGTACGGGGAGGCGATGGTGCGGTCGCGGGCCATCTGGTTGTAGTCGACGAAGATCCGCTCGCCGCGTTCCTCCTTCCACCACTTGGTGGTGACCTCGCCGCCGGTGCGGTGCTCGAGTTCGCGGCCGAGCGCGATGACGGCGTGCCGGCAGTCGGTGAACGTCCAGCGCGGCTCGATCGGCACGTACACGTGCAGGCCCCGGCCGCCGGACGTCTTCGGCCAGCCGGTCAGGCCGAACTCCTCCAGCAGCGGCCGCAGTCGGAGCGCGGCGCGGACCGCGTCGGTGAAGTCGGTGCCGGGCTGCGGGTCGAGGTCGATGCGCAGCTCGTCGGGGTGCTCGGTGTCCGCGCGGCGCACCGGCCACGGGTGGAAGGTCAGGCAGCCGAGGTTGGCCGCCCACAGCACGGCGGCCTCCTCGGTCGGGCAGATCTCGTCGGCGCTGCGACCGGACGGGAAGGCGATCCGCGCGGTCGGCAGCCACTCCGGGCGGCCCTTCGGCGCGCGCTTCTGGTAGAAGAACTCTCCGTCCACGCCCTCCGGGAAGCGCTGCAGCGTGGTCGGCCGGTCACGCAGGCCGCGCAGCACCCCGGGGGCGACGGCCAGGTAGTACTCGGCGACGTCCCGCTTCGTGTACCCGGGCTCCGGGTAGTACACCTTGTCCGGGTTGGACAGCCGCACCGTCCGGCCGCCGACCTCCAGTTCCACAGCAGAAGCCATGCCGTCCACGCTAGGCGGCCCGCCCATGCACCGCGCGTTGCGGTACGGCAGGGTGGACGACACGCCGGGGCGCCCCGACACGCCGCGGCGCCGCGGGCGGGCCGGGGACCATCGGAGGCATGCAGCTACCCGTGATGCCACCGGTCTCGCCCATGCTCGCGAAGGCCGTGACCGCGATCCCGCCCGGCATGCAGTACGAGGCGAAATGGGACGGCTTCCGGGCGATCGTGTACCGCGACGGCGACGAGATTGAACTCGGCTCGCGCACCGGCAAGCCGCTGACCAGGTACTTCCCCGAGGTGGTGGAGGCCGTCCGGGAGCAGCTGCCCGAGCGGTGCGTGGTGGACGGCGAGATCGTCGTCGCGCACGACGGGCGGCTGTACTTCGAGGAACTGCTGGAACGCATCCACCCCGCCGCGTCCCGGGTCCGCACCCTCGCCGAGCGCACCCCCGCCTCGCTGGTCGCCTTCGACCTGCTCGCCCTCGACGACGACGACCTCACCGCCCGCCCGCTGGTCGAACGCCGCGCCGAACTCGCCCAGCTGCTGGCCGACGCCGCCCCGCCGGTCCACCTGGCCCCCGCCACCACCGACCTGGACACCGCCCGCGGCTGGTTCTCCCGCTTCGAGGGCGCCGGACTGGACGGAGTGGTCGCCAAACCGCTCGACGCCCCCTACCGGCCCGGCGAGCGCACCATGTTCAAGGTCAAGCACGCCCGCACCGCCGACTGCGTGGTGGCCGGCTACCGCGAACACAAGAGCGGCCCCGTGGTCGGCTCCCTGCTGCTCGGCCTGTACGACCCCGACGGACGGCTCCAGCACGTCGGCGTCAGCGCCTCCTTCCCGATGGCCCGCCGCCGCGAACTCGCCGAAGAACTCGCCCCGTTGAGGCTCGACGCCGACGACCTGGCGGGCCACCCGTGGGGGGCCTGGGCGGACGAACAGGCCCAGGCGAGCAGCCGGCTGCCCGGCGCGGTCAGCCGCTGGACCGGCAAGAAGGACCTGTCCTGGGTGCCGCTGCGCCCCGAGCGGGTCGCCGAGGTCGGCTACGACCACATGGAGGGCACCCGGTTCCGGCACACCACCCAGTTCAAGCGCTGGCGGCCGGACCGCACGCCGGAGAGCTGCACGTACGCGCAGCTGGAGGAGCCGGTCTCCTACGACCTGGGCGAACTGCTGGGCTGAGCGGCCGAGTTGATCAGCGCGGCGAAGCCGTCCAGCAGGCGTTGCAGGCCGAAGTCGAAGAGCTGGTCGAGGTCGAAGTCGTAGCCCTCCGTGGTGAGCCGGAGGAAGGTGGGGTACTCGGCGACCAGCTCCATGAACTGGGGCTCCTGCTGGTCCATCCAGGCCTCGGCGTCCTGGCCGGTGGCGGCCTCGGCGGCGGCCTCCATCTCCAGGTTGAGCGCGGTGCCGCGGACGTAGTTGAACAGCGTCAGGTAGGCGGTGAGCACCGTCTGCAGATCCAGGCCCTCGGCGGCCAGGGTGGACAGCACCCACTCGCCGAACGGCAGGGCGTTGGAGAGCGGTTGGGGGCGGGTCATGGACAGCGCGGAGGCCAGCCAGGGGTGCGCCCGGAACAGGTCCCAGATCAGCCGGGCGGCCAGCTCCAGCCGGGCCCGCCAGGGCAGTTCGGCGTCGGCGGGGGAGAACCTGACGGCGGCGAAGACCTGCTCCATCATCAGGTTGACCAGGCCGTCCTTGTCGGGGACGTGCCGGTACAGCGACATGGTGGCGGCGTCCAGCTCGGCCGCGACCCGGCGCATCGACAGCGCCTCCAGGCCCTCGTTGTCGGCGATCTCCACTGCGGCCGCGACGATCCGATCCGGCGTCAGGCCGCCCTCCACGGTGAGCCGGCGGGGGATCTGCCGCTCGCCTGCGGCGGGCCGGGCCGGCGCTTGTGCCCGAGCGGGCGCGGCGGCCTCGGCGACCAGCGTGCCGACGCCGGGGACCGCCCGGACCAGGCCCTGGCCGCGCAGCTCCGCCAGCACCTTGGTGGCGGTGGCCATCGCCACGTTCCAGCGGCGGGTGATCTCCCGGGTGGACGGCACCCGGTCGCCGGGCCGCAGCTCGCCGCGCTCGATCCGCTGCCGGAGTTCGCCCGCGATCTGTTCGTAGCGGTCCACCCGCTCCACCTCCGCACTAGTGCACCAGTCGGCCCATGCTAGCTGCCGGACTTGGCACCGTACCAGGGTTCGGGCGGCCCCGGAGCGCACTAGTGCACTAGTGCAGCAATCGCTGAAATCGAGGCGTTGCAGGTTGCGTAGTGCGGAGCGTACGGCGTACGTTCGGTGCCATGAAGAACGCGGACATCCTCGTCTCCGGCGGCGGCATAGCCGGACCCACCCTGGCGTACTGGCTACGCAAGGCCGGCTTCCGTCCCGTCGTGGTGGAACGCGCCCCCGCGCCCCGCCCCGGCGGACAGGCGGTCGACCTGCGCGGCGCCGGACGCACCGTCATCGACCGGATGGGCCTGCTCGACCAGGCCAGGCAGGTCGCCGTCGACCAGCGCGGCCTCGCACTCGTCGACCGGAACGGCAAGCACATCGCCCGGCTGCCCACCGAACTCTTCGGCGGCGAAGGCATCGTCTCCGACCTCGAAATCCTCCGCGACGACCTCGCCACCGTGCTCTACCGGGCCACCGCCGACGACGTCGAATACCTCTTCGACGACACCATCACCTCCCTCCGGGAGGACGCCGACGGCGTGCACGTCACCTTCGAGAACGCCCCGCCCCGCCGCTTCGACCTGGTGGTCGGCGCGGACGGCCTGCACTCCACCGTCCGCCGCCTCGCCTTCGGCCCCGAGAGCGAGCACTTCGTCCCCATCGGCGGCTACACCGCCTGGTTCACCGCCCGCCTCGAACTCGACCTCGACGACTGGTTCCTGATGTACAACGCCCCCGGCGGGCGGGTGGCGATGGCCCGCCCCGGCCGGGCCCCCGGCGAGGTCAAGGCCGGACTCAGCTTCCGCTCCGCCCCCCTCGCCCACGACCGCCGCGACCGCGCCGCCCAGCAGCGCCTGCTCACCGACCGCTTCGCCGGGGCCGGATGGGAGGTCGACCGGCTGCTCGCCGCAATGGCCGAGGCCGACGACTTCTTCTTCGAACACCTCGGCCAGGTCCGCCTCGACCGCTACACCCGCGGCCGCACCGCCCTGATCGGCGACGCCGCCTGCTGCCCCACCCCCCTCACCGGCCTCGGCACCAGCCTCGCCCTGGTCGGCGCCTACCTGCTGGCCGGCGAGCTCGCCACCGCCAACGGCGACTTCACCACCGCCTTCGCCCGCTTCCAGGACCGGATGAAGCCCTACGCCGCCAAGGCCCAGGAACTCCCCCCGGGCGGCATGGCGGGCTACGCCCCCAACGGCCGCACGATGATCGCACTGCGCGCCGCCTCCATGCGCTGGATGACCCGCCGCCCGCTGCGCACCCTGATGGAGGCCCAGGCCGCGAAGGCCGGCGACATCGAACTGCCGGACTACGCCAACGTGCTGTTTTCGCAGCGGAGTTGAACTCGCCGTCAGGAGCGGCCGAACCAGCGGCGCCTGGCCGGGGGCTGGGGCGCGGGGCTGTCCGCCGGTGGGTTGTCGTACTCGCGGGAGACCACCCGGACCTGGCCGGACTCGGGGTCGTGGCGGACCGTGTCCAGGGCCTGGCGGTCGAACTCGCGGATCCGCCGGACCAGCGCGTCGCGCAGGGCGACGGCGACCGGGTCGGTGGCTCAGTCGAGCTTCAGCTCCGCCTCGGATCCGTAGGACGCCCACTCGCGCAGCATCTGCGCGGTGAAGAATGCCTGCCAGTTCCGGGAGCGGATCCCGAGCCGGGCGACGCCGGTCTTCTCGAGGATGTCCCGCAGCCGTGCCGCGTCGCAGTGCACCATCGCGGAGGCCGACGGCAGCAGTTCCGCGCCGACGTCCGCGCCGGTGAAGCCGAGCAGCGTGGGGGGCATCTCGTCGTCAGGGAGGAACATCACCTTCCAGTCGGCGGTGACGGGAATGAACGCCCCGCCCTCGAACAGCGCGGAGATCACGGCCTCGGGCGCGGGCGCGTGCCCGTCCCGGCTGTCGAGAAGCTCGGCGAGGCGTGTGTTCGATGGCTCGGTCACGCGGCGCAGCATAGTGCCCGGGCAGCGGCTGTCGGGGGCGGGCGGCATGATCATGCGTCATGCGCTGTGACATCTGTGACCACGACCTGGCCAAGTGGGATCTGCCGCCTTCGCGGTGGACGCGTGAGGTCTGGATCTGTACCTGGTGCTTCGCGGTCGTGCGGGTCGGTGGTGACGGCGCGATCGTTCGGCAGGCGTACAGCGAGTGGGACTTGCGATGGGAGGCGGCCTGGACGGACATGCTGCCGGACGCTCGGCGGCACGCGTACGGGTACTTCCGGCGGACGCTGTGCGGGATCGAGCGGCCGGACCTGGCCGGGTCGCCGTTCGGGATGTGGGGCGGCGGCCGGGACGAGTGTCCTGACTGCACCGCCGCCGCCCGGGCCATCGACGACCGGTGGCCGGAGGACCGGCGCGACGACCTCGGGCGGATCCTGGTGCCCGCGACCGGGCCCGCGCCGGTCCACCCGTCCGAGCGGGACCCGCTGCCGGGCGAACTCGGCCACCCGGACGTCCAGTTGCCGGAGGTGCGGCGGAGCCCGCCCGCGCGGGTGGTCGCGGCGGCGCACGGCGTGATCGGTGACGGCCCGGAGGCGGTGCGGCTGCCGGCGTGCTGGGCCGGGTACGGGATCGGGCCCTACCGGCCGTACGACGGGCGGGACCGGACCTTCGCCTGGTTCCAGGCCTACGCCCTGGACAGCGTGCCGCCGCTGGACGAGGCGTCCTTCGTCGGCGACTACGCGTGGTTCGGCGAGATCGGCGAACCGCTGGACTACCGTACCGCCGTGACGGACCCGATCGCGGCGGAGCTGGCCCGGGACGGGCTCGAACTCCCGGCGGATTTCCTGGCGTTGATCACCAGGTCCGGTCTGCACCGCTGCCTCGACCGGGTCGGCGGCGGCGCGTGGACGGACGTGGCCGGCCCGGTGCCCAGCCCGCTCGATCCGGCCGACCGGCTGGTGGCGTTCTTCCGGGACCAGCAGAGCTGCATCGTCTGGTACCTGTACCTGCACCACAACGGGCAGTCGGCGGTGGTCAGTTCGGACCGCGACCTCACCAGCGCCCCGGGCGACTACTACGGGCCGGACGGCGAGCTGGTCGTGCCGAAGCCCCCGGAGCTGTTCTGGAACGCGCCGAGCACCGAGATCTTCGCCTACCGCTTCTTCGTCGAGGGCAGCCTCATCGACGCGATCGGGGAGCGCAGGCGGCCGGACGAGGTGGACCCCGAGCACCTCGCGTACCTGGCGCACTACCTGCCGGTCGTGAGCGGCGGCGCAGGAGCGCAGCGGGGAGCCGGGGCCAACTCGGGGAAGCCGGAGGCTGGTTGGGGAGCGCCGCCGTTCTGACGAGGCGGCACCGGTCCCGGTGGGGGAGGACCTGTGCAATCCAGACTGTCAAGACCATGTCAAGGGGTGGACGGCGCGCAGCGCGGCCGCCAGCGGCACGGCGCGCTGCTCCGTCCGGGTGGATCACGGCACGCCGCAGGCCGCCCCGCCACCCTGCTCGGGCACGATCGTTCAGCCCAGCTGTGGCACCCGTTAAGAATTCCTCGATGGACCGCACCCCCCGTGACCAGGCAGATTTCACCCTGCCCGGGCGGTCCACCGCCGCACGCCGGGCCGACCCCGGGCCTGCCGACCGCAGGACCGCCCGCACTTCGCGTCAGGAGCCCTCGCAGTGAAGGCACTCGTCAAGCTGGACGCCGCCCCCGGCCTGTGGATGACCGACGTCCCGGAACCGGAGATCGGCCCGAGCGACGTCCTGATCAAGGTCCTGCGCACCGGCATCTGCGGCACCGACCTGCACATCCGCAAGTGGGACGGCTGGGCCCAGCAGACCATCAAGACCCCGATGACCATCGGCCACGAGTTCGTCGGCGAGGTCGCCGCGCTCGGCGCCGCCGTCACCGACATCAACGTCGGCGACCTGGTCAGCGGCGAGGGCCACCTGGTCTGCGGCAAGTGCCGCAACTGCCTGGCCGGCCGCCGCCACCTGTGCCGCAACACCATCGGCCTGGGCGTCAACCGCGACGGCGCGTTCGCCGAGTACGTCGCCCTGCCCGCCTCCAACGTCTGGGTGCACCGCGTCCCCGTCGACCTCGACGTGGCCGCCATCTTCGACCCGTTCGGCAACGCCGTGCACACCGCGCTGTCCTTCCCGATGGTCGGCGAGGACGTGCTGGTCACTGGCGCCGGCCCGATCGGCATCATGGCCGCCGCCGTCGCCAAGCACGCCGGCGCCCGCAACGTGATGATCACCGACGTCTCCGAGTACCGCCTGGAGCTGGCCCGCAAGCTCGGCGTCACCCTCGCCCTGGACGTCTCGCAGCACACCATCGAGGACGGCCAGCACAAGCTCGGCCTGCGCGAGGGCTTCGACGTCGGCCTGGAGATGTCCGGCCGCCCCGAGGCCATGCAGTCGATGATCGCCAACATGACGCACGGCGGAAAGATCGCCATGCTCGGCCTGCCCGCCGACCAGTTCCCGATCGACTGGTCCGCCGTGGTCACCTCGATGCTCACCATCAAGGGCATCTACGGCCGCGAGATGTTCGAGACCTGGTACGCGATGTCCGTGCTGCTCGAAGGCGGACTCGACCTCAGCCCGGTGATCACCGGCCGGTACGCCGCCCAGGACTTCGAAGCCGCCTTCGACGAGGCCGCCGGCGGCAACTGCGGCAAGGTCATCCTCGACTGGACCACGCTGTAAGCCTCTCTCGGCAAGCCCGCTGACTTTCGTTAGGAGCGACACCCCCGTGTTCGACACCGTCCGCGACGACCTCGCCGCCACCCTCGCCGAGATCCGCGAAGCCGGCCTCTTCAAGCCCGAACGCGTCATCGGCACCCCGCAGTCCGCCGAGATCACCGTCACCTCCGGCACCGGCGGCCAGGTGCTCAACTTCTGCGCCAACAACTACCTCGGCCTCGCCGACCACCCCAAGGTGGTCGACGCCGCCAAGGAGGCGCTGGACCGCTGGGGCTACGGCATGGCGTCCGTCCGCTTCATCTGCGGCACCCAGGACGTGCACAAGGAACTGGAGCAGCGGCTCTCCCAGTTCCTCGGCCAGGAGGACACCATCCTCTACTCGTCCTGCTTCGACGCCAACGGCGGCGTCTTCGAAACCCTGCTGGACGAGCGCGACGCCGTCATCTCCGACGCCCTCAACCACGCCTCCATCATCGACGGCATCCGGCTCTCCAAGGCCCGCCGCCACCGCTACGCCAACCGCGACCTGGCCGACCTGGAGCAGCAGCTCAAGGCCACCCAGGACGCCCGCCGCCGGCTGATCGTCACCGACGGCGTGTTCTCCATGGACGGCTACATCGCCCCGCTCGCCGAGATCTGCGACCTCGCCGACCGCTACAACGCGATGGTCATGGTCGACGACTCGCACGCCGTCGGCTTCGTCGGCCCCACCGGCCGCGGCACGCCCGAACTGCACGGCGTGATGGACCGCGTGGACATCATCACCGGCACCCTCGGCAAGGCCCTCGGCGGCGCGTCCGGCGGCTACGTCGCCGCCCGCCGCGAGATCGTCGCCCTGCTGCGCCAGCGCTCCCGCCCCTACCTGTTCTCCAACTCGCTCGCCCCGGTGATCGCGGCCGCCTCGCTCACCGTGCTCGACCTGCTGGAGACCAGCGACGACCTGCGGGCCAAGCTCGCCGCCAACACCGAGCTGTTCCGCACCAAGATGACCGAGGCCGGGTTCGAGATCCTGCCCGGCGAGCACGCGATCGCCCCCGTCATGGTCGGCGACGCCGCCAAGGCCGGACGCCTCGCCGAGCTGCTGCTGGAGCGCGGCGTCTACGTCATCGGCTTCTCCTACCCGGTGGTGCCGCACGGCGCCGCCCGGATCCGGGTCCAGCTGTCCGCCGCGCACAGCACCGAGGACGTCGAGCGCGCCATCGCCGCGTTCATCGACGCCCGCGCCGCGCTCGGCGAGTAGACCCCTACAGCCTGGCGCGGGCCGAACCCTCAACCGCGCCATCCGCGACGGGCCGCCCCCATCCCATCCCCCGGGCGGCCCGCCGAAGGCGCGGGGAGCCAACCCCCCGGCTTCCCGCGCCACCCTTCGTGCCGCCCCCATCCCATCCCCCGGGCGGCTCGCAAAAGGCGCGGGGAGCCAACCTCCTCGGCTCCCCGCGCCACCCTCCGGCCACCCGTACGGAGCAGTCCCGCGGCGCTGGCAGAATTGACCCGTGATCGACGCACGACGGCTACGGACCCTGCGGGCCGTGGCCGACCACCGGACCGTGACCGCCGCGGCGGCCGCGCTCTACCTCACCCCCTCCGCGGTCTCCCAGCAGCTCGCCGCCCTCGAACAGGAGACCGGCCACACCCTGCTGGTCCGCGACGGCCGGGGCGTCCGCCTCACCGCCGCCGGCGAGATCCTGCTCGGCCACGCCGACGCCGTCCTCGCCCAGCTCGAACGCGCCGAGGCCGACCTGGCCGCCTACAGCTCCGGCGCCGCCGGCGAAGTCACCGTCGCCGCCTTCGCCACCGGCATCGCCATGGTCCTCGCCCCCGCGATTGCCGCACTCGCCGGCACCCACCCCGGCCTGCGCGTCAAGGCCCGCGACTCCGAGGGCGACGCGAGCCTGCCGATGCTGCTCGACGGCCGCGCCGACATCGCCGTCGCCGTCGAGTACCGCGGCGCGCCACGCCCCGACGACCGGCGGCTCACCCGGCTCCCGCTGTACGCCGAACCCTTCGACGCCGTCCTCCCGCTCGACCACCCGCTCGCCGCCGGCACCGGCCCCGTCGCCGTCGCCGAACTCGCCGACGAACCGTGGATCGGCCCCTACCCCGGCAACCCCTGCCACGACGTGGTCCTGCTGGCCTGCGAGAACGCCGGCTTCCAGCCCCGGCTGATGCACTCCTCCGATGACTTCAGCGCCGTCACCGCACTCGCCTCGGCCGGCGCGGGCGTCGCCCTCGTCCCCCGCTCCGCGCTGCGCGCCGCCGACCGCGGCCGGGTCGCCGTCCGCCCCGTCACCAGCGCCCTCGCCACCCGCAAGGTGTTCGCCGCGACCAGGGCCGGCGCCGAACTCCACCCGCTGATCCGGCCCGTCCTGCACGCCCTCGCCGAAGCCGCCGGGCACCTCGACCGCCGCGCCGGGCAAGCCGTCTGACGGCTTTCCCGCCGCCGTTAAACCGGTGGACGGAGAGCTTCCGGTTCACTACCGTCGGTGCCCGAACCGACGGAACCGGGAGGGGGCGCGCCGCGATGGAGCAGCAGCACGAGCAGCAGGGCAGGCAGGAGCAGGACGAGCAGCACGATCCGCGGCGCCACGCCTGGGTGCCCGCGCAGCGCGCCGAGCGGCGGGCCGCCCTGGTGGCGCGGATACGCGCGGCCAACGCGGAGACGCTGGAGAGGCTGGCCGACCTGTGAGCACCGTCCAGCCGACCGACTTCCTCGACGAGGACGACATCACCCACCTGCTGGGCGACGTCGCCACCGTCCGCGAGCGCTCCCTGCTGCAATCCGCGCTGGGCCGCCCGCAGGCCTCCGTGTTCGGCGCCGACGCCTACCCGGACGTGTGGACCAAGGCGGTCGCCCTCGGCGAATCCCTGTCCCGCAACCACCCCATGACGGACCGGAACAAGCGCACCACCTTCGAGTCGATGCTGCTGTTCCTCGACTACAACCACCAGCCCTACACCGACCCGCACCCGGACGACGCCGTCGCCTTCGTGCTGCGCCTGGCGCAGGGCGGCTACGCCGGCCAACTGCCCGGCGCGGTCGCCGACTTCCGCCGCATGCTGGGCGCACCGGCGGCGGTGCCGGGCGGTCGGGAGGGCTGACGAACCGGCCGGGCCACCCGCGTCCTGACTGCTCAACAGCGGTCTGACATATGCTGCCGGGTGGCCCGCGCCGGCCGTCAACCACCTTGCAGGAGTGCCCAGAATGAGCGACAACGAGACGGACCTCACCGCCGCCCTTCCGATCGGTGTCATCGGGCTCGGTGACATCGCGCAGAAGGCCTACCTGCCGGTCCTCGCCGCGCAACCCGGCCTGGACCTGCGGCTGATGACCAGGGACCGGGCCAAGCTGGACCGGATCGGCGACGCCTACCGGATCCCGTTCCGGACCACCGACCTGGACGAGCTGATCGACTCCGGGATCCGGGGCGCGTTCGTGCACGCCGCCACCGAGCAGCACGTCCCGATCGTGGAGAAGCTGCTCACCCGGGGCGTCGACGTGTACGTGGACAAGCCGCTGGCCTACCACCTCGACGGGGCACGCCACTTGGTCGACCTGGCCGGGCGCACCGGGCGATCGCTGATGGTCGGCTTCAACCGGCGCCACGCCCCCGGCTACCTGCTGGCCGCCGAACGCCCGCGCGACCTGATCGTGCTGCAGAAGCACCGCGAGGGACTGCCCGAGCAGGCCCGCACCCTGGTGTTCGACGACTTCATCCACGTGGTGGACACGCTGCGTTTCCTGGCTCCCGGCGAGATCGAGCACGTGGACGTCCGCTCCCGGGTCCGGGGCGGCCTGGTCGAGCACGTCGTGCTGACGCTGGCCGGCGAGGGGTTCACCGCGCTCGGCCTGATGAACCGGGTCTCCGGCTCCACCGAGGAGATCCTCGAGGTGTCCGGCGCCGACTCCAAGCGCGAGGTCCACAACCTCGCCGACATCGTCGACCACAAGGGCCAGCCCACCGTCCGCCGGCGCGGCGACTGGGTGCCGGTCGCCCGCCAGCGCGGCATCGAACAGGTGGTGCTGCACTTCCTGGACGCGCTGCGGGCCGGCAAGACCCTCGACGCCACCGACGCGCTGCGCACCCACGAACTGTGCGAACTGATCGTGGAGCGCCTCGAGACCGCCTGACGTTCGGATCTCGAACCGCCCCGGCCCCTGCACGGGTCGCTCGAACGAGCGATTCACCCGATCGGTGCGCACCCCGAAAGGATCAGTTCCACCGGCCGCGGGACGGGGCATCCGCCCAGCAGAGCAGCCGCCGACCGGCCGCCGACGAGCCCCTGACCAGGCATCGGACGGCGGCCGGGGGCCGGCGGCGCAACTGTACGGTGGCGGACGAGATCTGACCGCAGGAGAGCCACGTGACCGCACCCGACTCCGGGCACCCGCCTCACGACGGTGAGCAGCCCGACGGCCCGCACCCCGCCGCGGGCCACCCGGACCGGGTGACGTTCCACGCCGGCCGCGAAGGCATCTCCTGGGAGGCCCCCGACACCCCGGCCGACCGGCGCGCCATGCTGCTGTCGCTCGCCATCATCGGGACGGTCGCCACGATCGCCGTCCTCGCCATGAACGCGGCCGGCATCATCACGGCGCTCCCCATCGGCATCAAGTCCCCCGGAGCCGTCAGCACCCCCCACGCACCACCGTCACCACCCGCTTCCACGCCCGTGCCGTCGCCGCCGCTCCCGTCGCCGTCCGCCGAGCCCAGTCCGAGCGTCCGCGCGCCGCGCACCGTCTCGTTCCAGATCGACGTGGTCAGCACCGGCTACGAGCTGATCGACCTGGACGCCCCGAACGACAAGCCGCTCTCCGCCCTGGTCAGTGACGAGGACTGGAACGCGATGCCCGAGGCCGACCAGAAGTCCTACGAGCTCGTCGCCCACGACCACCCGGCGCCCACCCTGGTGCTCGGCAACCTCGCCGCCGTGCTCGCGCCCGGCACCGGGGTCACCGAGGCCACCTGCCGCGAAGCGGCCCGGGCCGGCACCATCAAGAGCTTCCGCTACGCCACCGCCGCCGAACGCCCCGCCAACGACGCCAAGGGCATCCGGGCCGGCGCGACGCTCTGCCTGACCAGCAGCCAGGGCGCCGTGATCGCCCTCCGGATCGCCGACATCCCGTACGACCTCGGCCTGGTCAAGCTCGACGTCACCATCTGGTGAGAGATTCCTCCTGGTCGCGAGTCAGGGCGCGGAAGCTCTCCAGCGCCTCCAGCAGGCGGCGGGCCTCCGCGCGGGCGGCGGACGGCAGGGCGGCCAGCAACTCGCCGACCGGCACCGGCTCCCGTTCGGCGAGCCGGCGCAGCAGCGGCTGCGCCTGCGGCGGCGTCAGCGTGCTGCGCAGCACGTGCCCGTTGGCGGCGCACAGCAGCGCCCCGCCGACCGGCTCGTACAGCACCCGGGCGCGGGCCCGCACCGCCGTGCCGTCGTCCAGGGGCCGCGGCGGCTCGGGCGGCGGGACGGGGCACAGGCCGGACGCGCTCATGTTGCGGAGCGAGAGCGAGGCGACCCGTTCCGCCATCAGGCCGGGGTCGCGGTACTCCTGGAAGACCCGCAGGGTCTGCTCCAGTGCCTCGGGCAGCGCGCCGTCCGCCGGTGGTTCGGGCACCGACAGCGGGGCGGTGGCGGCGGGCAGCCGCACCAGGGCGGCGTCCGGATCGACCATCGCGTCCGGGTCCAGGCCCAGCAGCAGGTCGTCCACGTCGTAGACCGCGCGGTGCGATTCGCGCGGCACGCCGACGTTGACGCTGGTCGCGGCCCTGCCGTCGACGCTCTCGCCGACGTGGTAGTAGCTCGAGGGCCAGTACAGCAGGTCGCCGGGCTCGGGTTCGGCGGTGAACGAGGTGTCCAGGTGGGCCTGGTAGTCCAGCTTGGTGGTCACCGGCTCGGTCCACGGGCACTCGCGCCAGAACCGCATCCGCTTGTGGCCTTCGAGGGCGAACAGGAAGGTGGCGAAGCGGTCCTTGTGGACGCCGACCGGGGTGTGGTCGTAACTGCCGTGGAAGAGCGTGGTGATCGCCCCCGACAGCGGCATTCCGGTGCGCTCCCACAGCGGTTCGAAGAACGCCCGCTGGCGCTCCCACTGGCCGGAGTGGAAGGCGTGGAAGGCGTGCACGATCAGCGCGTACCGGGTCTCCCGCGAGAAGGCCGCCAACTCGGCGTCCAGCCGCCGCCGGTAGCCGTCGAAGGCGCCGTCCTCGGCGCGCGGGAACCACGTCGCGGGCTCGGACTGCTGGAAGCGTCCGACGGCGAACTGGGCGCTCGGCGGCATCAGGTGCGGGCCGGGCGGCCGGGTGGCGATCGTGGCGGCGGCGAAGACCTCGGGCGGCTCGTAGGGCGCCGGGAGGACGCCCTTGATCAGCACGGGTCGCCGGTCCCAGTAGTGCGTGGTGAACTCGTCCCAGTCGAGCGGGCCCTGGACGACGGCCAGGTCGCTCGCGTGTGCCGTCGTCATCGGTCCGTCCTCTCGCTGCCGGTCAGGTCGATCGCCCGCAGCCGGTGGAGCTTGCGCAGCAGCGCGGTCACGGCGCCGTTGTGCTCGTCCGCGCCCACCGCCCGGCACAGTTCGCCGACCGTCAGTTCGCGGCCGGGCCGCAGCTGCTGGGCGATCCGCTCGCCCGCGGCCCCGGCGATCGGGAAGGCGTGCCCGTTGACGGCCCAGATCCAGCGGCCGGGCCCGTCGGGCAGCCGGACGATCCCGCCCGCCACCCGCAGATGGTGCCCGGGGGTGAGGGGGACGTCGGCGCGGGGCTCGGGTGCGGGTTCCAGTCCGGCCGTGGAGTACCAGGCCGCCCACCGGGTGCGCAGCGCGGCGGGCAGCTCCGCGCCCCCGGCCGCCGCGCGGGCCGCCTCGCCGACGGCGACCATCGGGGCGGCCGGGCCGGGCGGCCGGTCGGTGGGCGGGGGGAAGGGCAGGTGGGGCACGGTGCCGTCGTACTCCAGGCGGTTCCGGACGTCCTCGGCCAGCAGGTTCTTGACCGCGCCGGTCGCCAGGCGCTGGGCGCGGGGGACGGAGATCCGCAGCGTCATGCAGCCGTCGCGGTGGTGTTCGCGCCAGCGCGAGCCCTCCGGCCAGTACAGCAGCTCGCCGGCGGTGGCCCGCAGGACGCGGAACCCGCCGTCCGCCTCGGGCAGTTCGGCCTCCATGGTGCCCGCCAGCACCCAGGTCAGGACCGCGTGGTCGGAGGCGCGGCCCAGGCCCCGGGCGCGGGTGAAACCGTCGCCCTCGGTCAGCTCGGCCTCGACCGGCAGGCACGGCCAGCCGACCTGGTGCCACAGCTCGGTGAGGGTGTCGCGAACGGCCGACCACAACGGCCAGTCGGTGTGCAGGGGTTGGCGGACGCTCAGCAGGAATCCGGCGTCCGGCCCGCTGCCGGCTGGTTCGCCGCGCAGCCGGGCCTGGTAGTCGGCCGGGCTCGCGTCGGCGGCGTCGGGCAGCAGCCGCCCCGGCGCGCCGAGCCAGCCGAGCGCGGTGTGCAGGCGGACCTGCGGCAGCGTCCGGAACACCGTGCCGGCCCGGAACGGCTCGCAGGCGGCGACGATCGTGCGGTGCAGGTGGGCCGGGTCCGCCGGGGCGGGTGCCGGGAGCAGCGCGGGCTCCTTGCCCCAGACCCGGGCGAGGAGTTCGGTCCAGTCGGTCGCGATCACGCCTTGACCCCTTCGTTCTCGGGCGCCGGGCAGTTCTCGGGCGCGGGGTGGTTCTCGGGCGCCGGGCAGTTCTCGGGCGCCGGGTGGTTCTCGGGCGCCGGGTACTTCTCCGCCAGCAGGGCGGCGTAGTCGGCGAGCGGGGGGAGGCCGACGGCCGCGCGGCGCTCGTCCACCCGGTCCCCGTCCTCGATCGGGCAGGGGCGCAGTTCGCCGCCCGCGACCCGTTCGAACTTCGTGCCGTACAGCTGCGGGCGGCCCTCGGCCCGGCGCAGCGAGTCGGCGAGGTAGGCGGCGTCGCGCCGGTGCATGTCGCCGCGCTCGGCCGCCGCCTCGATCAGCGCCAGGCACTCACGGGCGAAGGCGAGGTCGCCGGTGTGGTGCTGGAGCAGCGCGCTCGCGACCGTGGCGGCCTCCCTGCCGACCAGGCCGTGGCCGGGCCAGCCGTGCTCGGCGACCACGCCGCGCAGCCAGGCGATCCCGGTGGCGGTCAGCCGGTCGAGTTTCGCCTCCAGCTCGGTGTCGGTGAAGCCCCCGAGGGCCCAGGGGTCGCGCAGCGAGGCGTCGATCCGGCCCAGGCGCAGCAGCCGTTCGCGGACCTCGGCGGCCGGGCTGCTCAGCGGGTCGATGCGCAGCCGCAGGGTCGTCTCGTCCCACAGGTAGGTGATGCGGCGGGCCGCCCCGGGCCAGTCGAAGGACACCTCGCCCTCGCGGGGGCCGCGCAGGCTCAGCCGAACTCCGCGCCCGGGGTCGTACAGGTCTTCTCGCTGCGGATCCAGGTCGCCGTACACGTGCTCGACCGCGTCGCGCAGGGCGATGCCGAGGCCGGCGAGGTCCAGCTTGCCGCCCTCGCGGACGGCGGCGACGGGCGGCCACGGGCGGTCCGCGCTCCACTGCGGGGCGTCGGCCGGGTCGGTGCGCGGTTCGCGGCCGGGCGGCATCCGCATCGCGAGCAGCGGGCCGCCGTCGGCGGTGCGGAAGAAGTACGGGACGTCGCCGCGGGCGAGCTGCTCCGACTCGCTGTCGCTGAACGGGAGTTCGCCGCCGTCCGGGTACTCGGCCGTCGGGCGGGCGATCACCCGCACGAGGTGGCCGGCGGCCCGCTCCGCGAGGAACTCGGCGATCCGGGCCCGGTTTCGGCACATCAGCGTCCAGGCGTCGAACATGCCGCGCAGCATGGCCGTCAGGTGGGGGCCGTATCCGGTGCGGCCCCCGGTGTCGCCGACCACGGTGCGGGTCTCGGTCCGGGTCAGCGGCAAGGTTCGCCGCTCCAGGCGCAGCGAGCCGTCCGGTTGGGGGCGCCAGCAGGTCGCGGGGCCGTCCAGGTCGCACCAGCGCGCGAGGTTCTCCAGGCCGGTGTGGTGCTGCGCGGAGACCGCGGGATCGAACAGCAGCCCGGTCTCGAAGAGGCGCTTGGTGTCGGCGAAGTACGCCTCCAGATCGACCGGGAAAGGCAGCGGTTCGCCGTCCTCCGGGCGCTGCCCGATCAGCAGGTTGCCGCCGATCAGGTCGGTGATCCCGAAGGCGAACGCGGCGGCTGCCAGCGACCCGGCGCGGTGCCAGTAGCGGTCTGCCGCAGTGGAGTCGAGGATGGCACCGCGCAGGCTGAACCCGCCGTCGGCGCGCAGGACGCCCCACGCGTCCGGCGGTTCGATCCACTCCTGCCAGGAGTAGCACGCCCGGTCCGGGCCGCTGCCCGGGCGGATCCGCATGGTCGGCAGCCGGACCGGGCCGGACGCCGGGGGCAGCGCGTCGAGCAGGGCGAACACCGAGCCCTCGGTGGCCAGGAAGAGCAGTTCGCCGGTCGCCGGGCGCGGCTTGTACGCCAGCCGGGCGCCGTCGGCGAATTCGACGCGCAGCACCCGCTGGCCGCCGTTGTGGGTCTCGTCGCCGTTCGCCCACAGGCCGGTGACCCGGTGTTCGGAGGGCCGGTCGCGGGTCAGCCGCTCGACGAACAGGGTGAGGAACTCCAGGAACTGCCCGGCCCGCCCGGCGGCGAAGGCGGCGGCGCGTTCGGGCGGTCCGCCGACGCAGCTCTCCAGGGTCTCGGTGAGCAGCGGCCCGAACAGGTCCGCGTTCTCCGGCCGCAGTGCCTGCGGATCGATCAGCCGGGGGTCGGCGCCGGCCCGCGCGGACCAGGCGTCGATCTGCCGCAGCACCTCGTGCAGCGGCGCGAAGCGGGCGTCGGCCAGTGCGTGCTCCAGGGCCCGCGCCTCGGACGGGCCGCCCAGCGGGCGTTCGACGGCGAGCGTGCCGTCCGGCCCGGGGACGGCCACCGGCGGGAACGCCCGGCCGGCCCCGCCCTCGGCCAGCGCCGTCAGCAACCGGCGTGTCACGGGCGGGAGTTCGGGCGCACGGACGGTGCTGCCGTGGTCGCGCAGTTCCATTCGGCTCCTGGTCGGGTGGTCGATGCGCGACGCCGCGCGGCCGGTCGGGCCGGCCGCGCGGCGTCGTGGTGCTGCGTGGTGCCTGAGGCCTGTTCGGCCGTGAGGCCTGTTCGGCCGTGAGGCCTAGAGGTACGGGCTGCAGTAGATGCGGGCGCACGTCCCGGCCGTCGGCGCGGCGCTGTCCGCCGGAAGGCTCTGCTCCAGGTCGCCGATCACCAGGTCGAACTCCTCGTCCACGGTGAGGGTGGAAGCAACGGTCGTCTCCATCGATTTCTCCTGTCGGTAGAAGTGGCACAGCAGGAGTCGGGCACCGCCGGATCCGGCGGCACCGCGACGTTCTTTCGGGGGAGTTGCTCCAGGTACGGCGCGCCGGGATTTCCTACTGCAGCGCGCAGTACATGTGGTTGATGGCGCAGGTCGAGGCGCTCGGCGTGTGCTCCGGAGCGTCCAGCTCCAGTTCGCCGACCATGAGGTCGAACTCCGCGTCGGTGACGAGGGTTTCGCCCTTGGGTGCTTGCAGGGTAGGAGCTTCCACGAGAGTCCTCCTGGCAAGAGTGCACGACTGACCACCGCAACATCCGGTGACGGGGCGTCGTGCGGTGGACCGAATCAGCCGTGGCCACGCATGACGTGACCGCGTCAGCAAGTGTTTACCCAGTGGAACCGGTTCGTCAACATAACTTCCACACGTAACACCAGCATTGGCTGTCACAGCCCGGTCCGGTGTCCGTGCGGCCCGCTACTGTCGCCCGCGCGGAACGGGACGGAAAGGGAGTGACGGGTGGGACGGCGGGCGGTGCTCGACCACTTGGTGGCGTTGCTGGCGGAGTCGGCCTGGGGCGACGCGCTGGTGCTGCGCGGGAGCATGGTGCTGCCCGCCTGGGTGGGGGAGGCGGCACGCGAACCCGCCGACCTGGACTGGGTCGTGGAGCCGTCCACCCTGGTGCCCGTCGACCTGGCCGACCCCCACCCGTACGTCGAGGAGTTGACGGCGGTTCAGCAGTGGCCCGAGGCGGCCGACGGCGCGGCCCGGTACGAGATGTGGGCGTTCGAGGAGTTCGAAACGCGCGGCCTGCGCGCACACCTCCCACCCGAGGGGTGCCACTGGGTGCCGGAGGCCGAGACCGACACCGACGGGCCGGAGGCGGTGCTGCGCGAACTGATCGCCCGGCACCCGGTCGCCGCCCCGGGCATCGCGCTCGACCCCGACTCCGTCCGCGTCGACGGCGGGTGGACGTACCAGGACGACGGCGAGGTGCCGGGCGTGCGGATCGCCGTGCAGTGGACGGCGGACGGGCGGCCGGCGGGCGAGGTGAGCATCGACTTCGCGCGCGACGAACGGCTGCCCGAGCCGCCCGTGCTGACGGCCCTGCCGCGCGGTGACGGCGCCGGGGCGACGGTGGTGCGGACGGCGAGCAGGGAACTCTCGCTCGCCTGGAAGCTGCTGTGGCTGCACGCCGACAGCCACGGCGCCGAGGGCCGGGGCCGGGCCAAGGACCTGTACGACGCCGTCCTGCTCGCCGAAGTGTGCACCCTCACCCCGGGCCTCCTCCGCCGCGTCCTCGCCCGCGAACCCGGCCACCCCGGGCGGCTGCGGCTGGACACCCTCGCCGTCGCCCCGTCCGACTGGGCGGACCTGCGGGCCGCCGACCCCCGGATCACCGGCACCGCCGACGAGTGGCTCGGACGACTGCGGACCGCCCTCGCCCCGCTCCATCCGTAGGCCCTGGTCGGCCGATCCTGCCGAGCGCGCGTCGCCGGATCATCCGGCAGGACCGGTCGGCCGGGCCCGGGCCGGTCAGTCGGTCGAGCAGCAGTCCGCGGCCCCGCCGTGCTGCGCCGGGGCGGCCTGCCCGGCCGATCTTGCCGAGCGCGCGCCGCCGGATCATCCGACAGGACCGGCAGGCCAGGCCCGAGCCGGTCAGGCCCGAGCCGGTCAGGCCCGAGCCGGTCAGTCGGTCGAGCAGCAGTCCGCGGCCCTGCCGTGCTGCGCCGGGGCGGCCTGCCCGGCGAGGGCCCGGCGGAGGGCGGTGGCGTCCGGCAGGCCGGACATCGTGCCGTCGGCGTGCCAGTAGAGGCGGCAGGACAGGCTGGGCTCCGCGCCGGGCGGGGCGAACGGGTCGGCGCCGTCGATCAGGACGGTCGGCGAGCCGTACATGCCCAGCCGGGCGGCCTCGGCCTCGTCTGCCACCTCGACCAGGCTCACCTCGGCCTCCCGTCCGGCCAGCGCGCCGGTCACCAAGTCCAGCGCGGGGCGCGCGTTCGGGCAGTCCGCCACCGTCAGCACCGTGATGCGCATGGGCGAGTCCTCCACTCCTCCGGGTCGTCGTCCGAGGCTAAACCTTCCACCGCGCTGGAAGGTCAAGCGTTAGCGTGGAGGGCATGCGCATCGGCGACCTCGCCGCCCGGGCCGGGCTGACGACCAAGACCATCCGCTTCTACGAGGACAGCGGCCTGCTGCCCGCGCCGCCGCGCACCCCGGGCGGCTACCGGGACTACCCGGACACCGCGGTGACCCGGCTCGCCTTCGTCCGCGACGCGCGGCGGGCGGGCCTCACGCTCGCCGAGATCCGCTCGGTGCTCGAGCTGCGCGACGACGGCCACGCGCCGTGCGCCCACGTCACCGATCTCATCCACGAGCACCTCGCCGACATCGAGCGGCGGATGGCCGACCTCGCCGCCACCCGGGAGGCGCTGCGCGGCCTCGCCGCGCGCGCCGCGAGCACCGATCCCGCCGCGTGCGGCACGGACGGTATCTGCACCATCGTCAGCCCCGAAACATTGACATGACGCACCGTCAGAAATGCGCCGGTGACGGACAGTTCGCGCCAATTCCCCGCAATCCCTCCCCGGTGCGGCGGCCCTGCGGGGTTAGCCTGAGGCCATGGTTGCCAACCACAACGAAGAAGTAGCCATGCCCGACGCGGAGTTCGTCAGCGGTCCCGCGACAGTCCTCCGGTCCCTCGCCACCGACCCCCACCGGCGGGCCGTCGTCGCCGCCGACGGCACCGAGATCATCGCCGGCGAGTTCGCCGCCGCCACCTACCGCCTCGCCCACGAACTGATCGCCCGCGGCGTCACCCGCGGCACCACCGTCACCCTGCTGACCGGCAACACCCCCGAGGCGCTGAGCGCCCGGTTCGCGGCGGGCCTCGCCGGTGCCCGGGTGGTGAACCTGTACGACGGCATGAGCGCCCCGATCCTGGCCGAGATCACCACCAGCGTGGACACCGGCGTGCTGCTGATCGACGCCGAACGGTACGCCGACGCACCCGAGTTGATCCCGCTGATCGACGTCCCGACCATTCTCGCCCTCGGCCCGGGCAGCGCCGTCGCGGAGGACGTGATCGCCGCCTCCGCCCACCGCCCCGCCGAACCGCCGGACGTCCGGATCGGCCCCGAGGACGACCTCAACATCCGCCACACCGGCGGCACCACCGGCATCCCGAAGGGCATCCTCAGCCTGCACGGGCCCTACCGCAGCATCTTCGACGCCCCGGTCGGCAGCGACCCCGCCGAAGGCGCGCCCCGCCTGCTCGCCGCCACCCCGCTCGCCCACCTCTCCGGCGTCCTCGCCGACATGACCCTGTACCGCGGCGGCACGGTGGTCCTGCTGCGCTCCTTCGACCCCGGCGCCGTCCTGCGGGCCGTCGAACGCGAACGCATCACCGAGTTCTGGGTGCTGCCCGCGCTGCTCCACCAGCTGCTCGACCACCCGGCGATCGGCCGCACCGACCTGTCCAGCCTCCGGCAGATCATCTACGGCGGCAGCGCGGCCTCGCCGACCCGGCTCCGCGAGGCGCTCAAGGTCTTCGGGCCGGTCCTGGTCGGCGGCTACGGGATGTCGGAGGCCCAGCTGATCACCGTGCTCGCCCCCGAGGACCACGACCGGATCACCAACGGCGAACCCGTCCCGGTCGGCCGCCCCCTGCCGGGCGTCGAGGTGGCGATCCGCGGACTCGACGGCGCCGACCTGCCGGCCGGCGAGCAGGGCGAGATCCACGTGCACTCCGACACCCTGATGGCCGGGTACTGGAAGCGGCCCGACCTCACCGCCGAGGTGCTCCGGGACGGCTGGCTGAACACCGGAGACGTCGGCTACCTCGACGAGGACGGCTTCCTCCACCTCTCCGACCGGGCCAAGGACCTGATCATCGTGGTCGGCGGGCACGTCTACCCCTCCGAGGTCGAGGACCTCCTGCTCACCCACCCGGCGGTCGCCCGCTGCGCGGTCTTCGGCGTCCGCGACGAGCAGGAGACCGAGCACGTCCACGTCGCCGTCGTCCCCGCCCCCGGCCGGCAGCCGCACCTGGACGAACTCCGCGCCTTCGTCACCGCCCGCAAGGGGCGGATCTACGCCCCCGAGGTGCTCCACCTGGTCGACGAGATCCCGCTGACGCCCGTCGGCAAGCCGGACAAGAAGCGCCTGCGCGCGGCCGCGGCGCGCTGACGACTCCCGGAGCCCCCGGCACTGACGAGGCGTCAGGGGGCCTGGGGAAAAAGGGCGGCGGCTCTCCGGAGGGGGCCGGTACGTTGACCGGATGCTGCTGAGGAAGTATGCCCACGCGTGCGTCCGGATCGAGGACGACGAGAAGAAGTCCGTATTGATCGACCCGGGGTGCTGGACGGCGCCGGAAGCCTTCGCGGGAGTCCGCGCCGTGCTGATCACCCACGGTCACCGCGACCACCTGGACCACGAGCTGCTGGCGGCGGCCCGGAAGGCCGACCCGGCACTCGAGGTGTTCGCCCCCGAGGACGTCGCGGCCGAACTGGGCGACGGCGTCCGGGCGTTGGCGGTGGGGGAGCGCTTCGAGGCCGGCGGCTTCGCGGTGCGCGCCGTCGGCGGGCGACACGCCCAGGTGATCGACAACCACCCGGACTGCCCGAACCTCGGCTACCTGGTCGAGGGCGTCTACCACCCGGGCGACTCGCTGCACGTCCCCGACCAGGAGGTGCACGCCCTGCTGCTGCCCACCACCGGGCCGTGGCTGACGATGCGCGGGGCGATCGAGATGGTGCGCGCCGTCCGCCCAGGGCAGGTCGTCCCGATCCACGACGCCTACCACAGCGAGGCCGGCAGGGAGAACTTCGACGGCTGGCTCGACGGCGAGGCGGACGCCCGCTACACCCGCATCGCCGTCGGCGAGTCCGTCCGGCTCGGCTGAGACCGGGCGCTTTCCCTCCCCGCCTGGCCACCCGGCAGCGCCGGGCCGGCCGGGCCCCGGGGTGGGCCGGAGGGGCGTCGGGGCGGGCCGGAGGGGCGTCGGGGCGGGCCGGAGGGGCGTCGGGGGAGGCGGCTCACCCTCGTGGCCCGTCCGTGTGCCGTCTGGGAATTCACTGGGAGCCCGGTCGCGCGGCTCGAGGTTTCTCAAAGACGGTCTTGCTAGCTTCGTGACGCATGATCGACTCGTCCCACTTGGCAGCCCGGTCACGCTCGCTGATGGTCAATCTGGTGACCAGACTCCGCCCCCGGCACGTTGCCTGGCCCCTGTTCGCCCTCACCTTCTGGTGGTACCTCGCGGTCTACGGACTGCCGTACGCCAACGACGTGGTCTTCCTCTGGCTGATCGGCGCGCTGGTCGCCGCGTCCGTGCACAGCGGCGGCCGCAAGGGCTGGCTGTACGTGCTGCGCGACTGGGTGCCGGTGATGGCCGTGGTCTGGGCGTACTCGCTGCTCAGAGGCTACGGCGCGCACACGCCCTGGCAGCCGCACTACGCTCCCCAGCTCGCCTTCGACAAGGTCCTCGGCTTCGGCGATACGTGGACGGTGCGCCTTCAGCACCTGCTCTACCACCCAGGCCGGCCGCAGTGGTACGACTACGCGATAGTCGGCGTGTACATGTCGCACTTCTTCGCGGTGTTCGTGATACTCGCCGTCCTCTGGAAGCGCGACCACACCCGGTTCCGGCACTTCCTCGCCTGCTACCTGTCCATCACCTTCGCCGGCTTCCTCACCTACGTGCTGTACCCGGCCGTGCCGCCGTGGCTGGCCGGGATCGAGAACCACATGCCGGCCGTCGACCGGATAGTCAACGC
This sequence comes from Kitasatospora sp. NPDC004614, assembly GCF_042873675.1. Lineage (NCBI taxonomy): Bacteria > Bacillati > Actinomycetota > Actinomycetes > Kitasatosporales > Streptomycetaceae > Kitasatospora > Kitasatospora sp. NPDC004614. Next base: position 13,112 of record NZ_JBIALR010000017.1, on the reverse strand, counting down.
CGTCCTGGAGAACAGCGGCCTGCACCGGGCCGGCACCATCTTCGAGAACGGCAGCCGCTTCGCCAACGACGTCGCCGCGATGCCCTCGCTGCACTCCGCGTACCCGATGATGATCGCCCTGGTGTTCTGGCCCCGGGCCGGCCGCACCCTGCGGGTGCTGCTCGCCGCGTACCCCCTGGCCATGGGCTTCACGCTGGTCTACGGCGGCGAGCACTTCATCATCGACGTGCTGGTCGGCTGGGCCTACGCCTGGGTGGCGGTCGCCCTGGTGAACCGTTTCGTCGCCCGCCGGGCCGCGGCCCGCGCCGCGAAGCAGGAGGCCGTCGCCGTCAACGCGACGCCAACCACCGTCCCGGTCGGCTGATCCTCGATTTCCCCCGGGCCCCCGGCCCCGGTTTCGGCAAGGTGGTGCCGGACCGGGCCCGGGGGCTTTTTGCGCACGACCTCCGCAGAGCCGCCGCGCACTCGTCGCGTTCTCCTCACCATCCGCGCAACCCTCGCGGAACCCCCCTACGAGCGGGCCGGGAGTTTCCTGGGCGTTCGCTGGGAATCGAACGACGCCCGTCGCCGCCGGTTGGACCGCGTGCACGAGCTGACGCGCCGTCAAAAACCGGAACCCGCCCGACCGCCCGACGGTCGCGGTGAAGGCTTTGCCAATCCGTGGCGGAGTCTTGTTACGGACGGAGGTAGCGTCGTGCGGAACACCGCAGGAGGACCCACCATGGCCGCACCCCACGCCCCATCTGCGCCCGGCGGGCGCCCCCGACCGGCCGCCACCCAGCAGACGGCCCGATGATCTCCGGTTACGCTGTCGCGCCCCTGCTCTGGGTGGTCCTGACCCCGCTCGGCGTCCTGCTCTTCGGCATCGGCCTGGCCTCCACCATCCGGATCCGCCCCGGCACCGACCGCCCGCGCGACCACCTCCTCGGCCCGCTCCTGATCGCCACCGGCATCCTGGTCACCGGCTTCGGCCTCTGGCTCCTCTGACCGGTCCGGGCGCGGCTCGTGGATCAGCCGGTGGGCGCGAGCGACCAGCGGTGGACGAGGCCGGAGCGTGGTTCGAAGGTCAGCCAGGTGCCGTCGCCGAGGGGGCGGGCGTAGCCCGGGGTGTGGCCGGGCGGGTAGGTGAGCCGGTTGCGTAGGGTGAGGGTGGCGGCGTCCAGCAGCCAGTGGGCGCCGTCGTCGTCGTAGTCCAGGGTGGAGGCGAGGACGGTGCGCGGGTCGACGAAGCCGCACTGCCAGTCCCAGCCGGCCGGGCTGTCCGGGTCGGTGGACGGCGGGGGTGTGCCCTCGGCGAGCAGCGTGCCGTCCAGGTCGTGCAGCTGGACGTCCCAGCCGTCGTGCTGCACGGTCAGGTAGGCGGGACGCTCGGGGTGGACGTCGGTCAGGATGCGCTCGCCGACCTCCTCCACGCGGACGTCGCGCAGCCGTTCGCCGTCCCAGCGCGCCCAGTACAGGCCGATGCCGTCCTGCCCCATGCCGACGCACAGGCCCACGTGGCCGGTGTCCGGGTGCGACTGCTGGTGCGAGCCCTCCGCGACGGACTCCAGCGGCAGGCGGGCCAGCTCCCGGCCGTCCTCGGCGTCCAGCACCACCCACGCCTCCGCGTAGTCGTCCTCGTCCGGGCCCGACACCGGAACGTGCGCCCACACCAGCAGGCCGTCGTCCGAGACCCGGCAGGAACCGTGCTCGGAACCCTCGCACACCTGCTGCTCGTCCCCGCTGTGCGGATGCCCCACCTCCGGCCCCCAGCAGGCATGCCGGTACTCCCACCGGGTCGAGCCGTCACGGTTCACGGCCCGGACGGCGCGCTGCCCCGAGAACGCGGCGAACGCGCCGGCCGGGCTCACCGAATGCACCCCGCCCGACCAGCCCGGCCACGGCAGCGGAAAGGTGACGGACGGCTCCGGCCGCCCGCCGAACACCGCGTCCAGCTCGAACACCGCCAGCCGCGCCCCGTCCCGCAGCGCCGCGCGGCGCGCACCCGGGCGCCCCTCCCACCCGAACCCGAGCACCAACTCCCGCCCGCCCGGCAGGGCCACCGCACCACGCAACACCGCATCGACCGCCATGCCGCCCGACCCTACCGTCCGCCCTCAGGGGCAGGCCCAGCAGTACAGCCGCGCACCGCCGGCCACCGCCCGCGACGCGAGCCCGGCCAACTCCCGCAGGAAATCGGCGAGGTCGGCCGGCTCGTAGTGGACGCCCTCGGCCACCGCCCACCGTTCGGCGACCTCGCGCAGCGCGGCGTCCTCGTGCCGCGCCAGCGCGTCCCGGAACGCGTCCGACAGTGTCAGCACCACCACCTCGCCGTCCTCGATCATGCCGACCAGCGCCGCGCGCCGCGGGTCCGCCCAGAGTTCGGCGGGCGAGCGGCCCGTCACCAACTCCTCGGCGGGCCCGAGCATCACGACCGGATCGATGCCCTTCACCACCACCTCGTCGTACCCCGCCCCGAAGGGCTCGTCGTCGTCCCGGACGATCGCCCCCAGGGCGTCGTCATCGTCAGTGGCGGCGAAGTAGCCGATCAGCGTTCCCATATGCCGGAGCATCACACGACGCACCGACATGTCGCCGCTCCGTCTCTGGTTCGGCCTGGAGTTCCGCACCATGCTGCAGCGGGCCGGCTTCACCGGGATCACCGTGCACGGCGGCTACCGGGCGGGCAGCGCGCCGACCGCCGCCGACGAGGTGTGGACCTTCGAGGCCACCCGCGGCTGACGCCCGCCTGGCGTCAACTGTCCGGCGCCGCCGCTTAATTCGGTCGAGGGCAAGATCGGCTGCTGCTACGGTGGCGCGATGCCAACGGTCAAGAAGTTCCAGGTCACCTTCGACTGCGCCGAGCCGGAGCGCGTCGGCCGCTTCTGGTGCGAGGCGCTCGGTTACGTTCCCCCGGCCGTGCCGGAGGGCTTCGACAGCTGGGACGCGTACCAGGAGGCGCAGCCGGCCGAGACGCGCGGATCCTGGTTCGTGGCCAGCGACCCGGAGGGTGTCGGCCCGCGGATGTACTTCCAGCGCGTCCCCGAGGGCAAGGTCGTCAAGAACCGCGTCCACCTCGACGTCCGGATCGGCACCGGCCTGGTCGGCGCGGAGCGCCTCGCCGCTCTCGAAGCCGAATGCGCCCGCCTCGAAGCCCTCGGCGCGACCCGCGGGCAGCTCCTGATCGCCGACGGGGTCAACGAGTCCTGCCAGAACATGCGGGACGTCGAGGGCAACGAGTTCTGCCTCGACTGACGGTCCGCCCGTCACCCGATGCCCGGCCCACCACTGGGCCGGGCATCCTGCGTCGGCGCCCAGAAGCCGGTGATCCGTGCGGCGCCGGGCCCGAGGTCCTGCCAGGAACCGTCGAACTCCAGGACGGCCACCGAGGCGGTCGGGAACCCGGAATCCGCCACCCGCTGCGAGAGTGCGCCGCCGGCCGGTCCGACGAGAAGCCCGATCAGCTCGGGCAGGCTCGGGTTGTGCCCGACCACGACCAGCTCGTCCACGTCGTCGGACGTCTCCCGCAGCAGCGTCACCAGCTCGCCGATACCGTTCGCCCGCCGGTGGATCTCCACGCTGAGGTCGTAAAGCCCCTGCTCGTGGACCGTCTCGGGCAGCCGCGACAGCGCCGCGGCCACGCACTCCCAGGTCTCCCTGGTCCGCCGGGCGCCGGACACCCGCGCGAGATCCGGCGCGACGCCGCGACCCGCGAGCCACCGGCCGGCCGCGAACGCCTCCGCCCGCCCCGGCCCGTCGAGACGCCGCTCCTGATCGACCGCCGTCTCCCGCTCCGCCTGCGCATGCCGAACCAGCACAAGCCTGCGACCGGTACCCGCGCTCACGTTGCCCTCCCTCGCCCGCCGGCCGGTGGTGCGGCCCGGCGGAATCGCTTGGTCGTTTTCCCCCGCACGCTACCCGTCGTTCCGGAGCTCAGCTGTCGCGGACGGCGAGTTCGGCCACCACCGCGCGGTGGTCCGTCCGGGCCAGGGTGTGTTCCTCGATCGACACCGGGAGCAGCGCCGGGCCGTGCAGGACGTGGTCGATCTGGAGCATCGGCGGCAGGTACGGGAGGTCGAGGTTGTGCTCCGGCCAGGTCGGGAACAGCCCGGCCCCCAACTCGTCGTGCGTGTCCGCCAGTCCGGTGGCCAGCAGGCTCCGCATCGGTGCGTGGTCGAGGGTCGCGTTGAAGTCGCCCAGCAGTACCGCGTTGTGGTTGCGGCCCGGCACGGCGTCCCGCAGCGCGTGCATTCCGGCCGCCCACTTGCGGGCGTCGCCCAGGGGGTAGTACGTGTGCACCGCCACGAGTTGGACCGGCCGGCCGTCCACGGTGATCGTCACGTTGGTGGTCGGCCAGGCCGGGTCGGCGGCCGCCGTCACGGGCAGGCGGGTGTAGATCGCGGTGTCGGTGCCGTCCGGCAGCTCCCGGTGCGGAAGCAGCTCGCGGATGCCCGCCGCGTCCAGCGCGTCCGCCGCCGAACCGCTCAACTCCTCGACCGCCAGCGCGTCCAGGCGTTGCGACCGGACCAGGTCGACCAGCGCCTTCGGTGAGATGTTGCCCATGTAGGCGTTGCTGGTGGCCACCCGCAGTCGCGGCGCACCGGCCGGCACCTCCGTCCCGTCCGGGACGAACCGCGGTACCAGCCACCACAGTTGCAGCCCGACCAGGACGGCCGCCAGGCCTGCGAGCCAGCGGCGGCGCAGCACGGCCAGCGCCGCCGTCAGCAGCAGCGTGAGCAGAGCGGCGTACTGCAGCCCGGCCATCGGCAGGGCGAGGACGGTCCCGTCGTCCAGGCCCAGGACCCGGACCGCCGCGAGGGCGGCCGGTCCGAGCAGCAGCAGGCCGCACAGGGTGGTCAGCGTCGGACGCCACCACCGTCTCCGCGCGGGTGAACCGGTTTCCGACCTGCCGTCAGCCACGATGCTCCTCCGATGGGGGCGCCGGTGGCATTCATGATCACCGGTCGCCGTTGTCGGGAGAAGACGTCCGGGGGCGGAGCTCAGTTCCGGACAGCTGTGCGCGGGCCCCGGCCGTGTGCGGGCCGCGGCCGGGCCCGTCGGGTCCGGCCGGACGGCTATTCGCCGATGACCTTCTTGTAGCCGGCCGCGTCCAGCAGGTTCTTGAGGTCGGACTTGTCGGTCGGCTGGAGCTTGAAGATCCAGGCGTCGTAGGGCTCGTCGTTGAGGAGTTCCGGGCTCTCGTTCAACTCCTCGTTGACGGCGAGCACCTTGCCGCCGATCGGCGCGTAGATGTCCGATGCGGCCTTGACCGACTCGACCACTCCGGCCGGGTTGCCGGCCTTGAGGGCCCTCCCCACCTCCGGCAGTTCCACGAACACCACGTCGCCGAGCGCCTTCTGGGCGTGGTCGCTGATTCCGATCAGCACGGTGCCGTCGGCCTCCAGGCGCGCCCACTCGTGGGACTCGGCAAACCGCAGATCAGCAGGGATGGTCGACATGCTCGCTCCTCTGGAAGGTGGGTCGATCACAGCAGGCTCAGCATGCCCGAGGCCGTCTCCTCGCCGGTGGATTTCCTCCGCAAAACCGGCGAAACGTCAGTTTTGCTTGACAGGCGGGCGGGCGGGCCACTGTCGGCAGAAAAACAAGCACACGTGCTTGATTTGTCGGCGGGCCAGTGCCACGCTCGGTCGCGACCGGATCGCGAACGGTGGTCGGACGGCCGGGAGTTGGGAGGCTTCGTGCTGCGGATCGGCAATGCTTCGGGGTTCTACGGGGACAGGTTCGCCGCGTTCCGGGAGATGCTGACCGGCGGCCCGCTGGACGTGCTGACGGGCGACTACCTGGCCGAGTTGACGATGCTGATCCTGGCCCGCGACCGGCTGCGCGACCCGCAGCGGGGGTATGCGCGGACGTTCCTGCGGCAGGCCGAGGAGTGCCTCGCGGAGGCGATCGACCGCGGGGTGCGGATCGTCGTCAACGCGGGCGGCCTCAATCCGGCGCGGCTGGCCGAAGCGCTCGGGGAACTCGCCGACCGGCAGGGCGTGCAGGCCCGGATCGGCTACCTGACGGGCGACGAACTACTGCCCCGAGCCCCTGAGTTCGGCTGGACGGGCGAGGACCCGCGGCGCCCGCTGCTCGCCGCCAACGCGTACCTGGGGGCGTTCGGCATCGCCGAGTGCCTGCGCGGCGGCGCGGACGTGGTGGTGACGGGACGGGTGACCGATGCCGCGCTGGTGGTCGGGCCGGGGATCGCGCACTACGGGTGGACGCCCGGAGACCTGGACGCGCTGGCAGGTGCGGTGGTGGCCGGGCACGTACTGGAGTGCGGGGCGCAGGCCACCGGCGGGAACTACGCGTTCTTCGCCGAACACGGGGACGACGGGGGCCTCGACCACCCCGGCTTCCCGCTCGCCGAACTGCACGTCGACGGCAGCAGCGTCATCACCAAGCACCCGGGCACCGGCGGCGTGGTGAACATCGGCACCGTCACCGCCCAACTCCTGTACGAGACAGGCGGACCGCGCTACCTCGGCCCAGACGTCACCGCCCGCCTGGACACCGTGACGCTCACCCAGGACGGGCCGGACCGGGTGCGGATCGACGGGGTGCGCGGCGAGGCCCCGCCGGCCACCCTCAAGGTCGGGCTGAACCGGATCGGCGGCTATCGCAACGAGCTGGAGTTCGTCCTCACCGGGCTCGACATCGAGGCCAAATCGGCCTTCGTGCAACGGCAGTTGACCCGGGCCCTGACCGACCCGCCGGCCGAACTGCGCTGGACGCTGGCCCGCACCGACCACCCGGACGCCGACACCGAGGAACGGGCCAGCGCGCTGCTCCGGCTCACCGCCCGCGATCCGCAGGAGGCCAAGGTCGGCCGCGCCCTGACCGCCGCCGCCGTCGAACTCGGCCTGGCCGGCTACCCGGGCTTCCACCTGACCGCCCCGCCCGCCCCGGCCGCGCCCTACGGCGTCTTCGAGGCAAGGGAGTTGGACGCGAAGGAGGTCGATCACCTGGCCCACCTGCCCGGCGGCGCCACCGTCGCCGTCCAGCCCGGGCGGGTGGGATCGGGACAACTCGCTCCCGATGAACCGAAGTTGCCGCCGGAGCCCGAGCGGGGCCCGACCCGCCGGGCCCCGCTCGGCCTGATCGTGGGCGCTCGCAGCGGCGACAAGGGCGGCGACGCCAACCTCGGCGTGTGGGCCCGCAGCGAGGCCGGCTGGCGCTGGCTCGCGCACACCCTGACCATCGACAGGCTCCGCGAACTCCTTCCGGAGACCGCACAGTTGACCATCGAGCGGCACCTGCTGCCGAACCTCCGCGCCGTCAACTTCACCATCCGCGGCCTGCTCGGCGAGGGCGTCGCCGCCCAGGCCCGGTTCGACCCGCAGGCCAAAGCACTGGGGGAGTGGCTGCGCTCCCGGCACCTCGACATCCCGGAGGCACTGCTGTGACCGTACTGCCCACCCGGCTGGACACCAGCGGGCCCGCGTACACCGCCAACCGCGCCGCTATGCTGGAGAAGCTCACCGCGCTGGACGCCGAGCACGCCAAGGCGCTGGCCGGCGGCGGGCCCAAGTACGTGGAGCGGCACCGCAGTCGGGGCAAACTGCTGGCCCGCGAGCGGATCGAGCTGCTGATCGACCCGGACTCGCCGTTCCTCGAACTGTCGCCGCTGGCCGCCTGGGGCAGCGACTACCCGGTCGGCGCGTCGCTGGTCACCGGGATCGGCGTGATCGAGGGCACCGAGTGCGTGATCACCGCCAACGACCCCACCGTGCGCGGCGGTTCGTCCAACCCGTGGACACTGCGCAAGGCCCTGCGGGCCAACGAGATCGCGCTGCGCAACCGGCTGCCGCTGGTCAACCTGGTGGAGTCCGGCGGCGCGGACCTGCCCAGCCAGAAGGAGATCTTCATCCCGGGCGGCGCACTCTTCCGCGACCTCACCCGGCTCTCCGCGGCCGGAATCCCCACCGTGGCCGTGGTGTTCGGCAACTCCACGGCCGGCGGCGCGTACGTGCCCGGCATGTCCGACCACGTCATCATGGTCAAGGAGCGGGCCAAGGTGTTCCTCGGCGGACCGCCACTGGTCAAGATGGCCACCGGCGAGGAGTCCGACGACGAATCCCTCGGCGGCGCCGAGATGCACGCCCGCACCTCCGGCCTGGCCGACCACCTCGCCCTCGACGAACCCGACGCGCTGCGCCTCGCCCGCCGGGTGGTGCACCGGCTGCACTGGCGCAAGTCCGGCCCACAGCCGACGAGTTGGTACGAGCCGCCGAAGTACGACGAGGACGAGCTGCTGGGCATCGTCCCCGGCGACCTGAAGGCGCCGTTCGACCCGCGCGAGGTGATCGCCCGGATCGCCGACGGCTCCGACTTCGACGAGTTCAAGCCGCTCTACGGCAGCAGCCTGGCCACCGGCTGGGCCACCGTCCACGGGTACCCGGTCGGCATCCTGGCGAACGCGCAGGGCGTGCTGTTCAGCCAGGAGTCGCAGAAGGCGGCCCAGTTCATCCAGCTCGCCAACCAGCGCGACCGGCCACTGCTGTTCCTGCACAACACCACCGGCTACATGGTCGGCCGCGACTACGAGCAGGGCGGCATCATCAAGCACGGCGCGATGATGATCAACGCGGTGTCGAACAGCACCGTCCCGCACATCTCGGTCCTGATGGGCGCCTCCTACGGCGCCGGGCACTACGGCATGTGCGGCCGCGCCTACGACCCGCGCTTCCTGTTCGCCTGGCCCAGCGCCAAGTCCGCCGTGATGGGACCGCAGCAACTCGCCGGTGTGCTCTCGATCGTGGCCCGCCAGTCCGCCGCCGCCAAGGGCCAGCCCTACGACGAGGACGCCGACGCCACCATCCGTGCCATGGTCGAGCAGCAGATCGAGGCCGAGTCGCTGCCCGCCTTCCTGTCCGGCCGGCTCTACGACGACGGGGTGATCGACCCGCGCGACACCCGGACGGTGCTCGGCCTCTGCCTCTCCGCGATCCACAGCGGACCGGTCGAAGGCGCCCGCGGCTACGGCGTGTTCCGGATGTAGCGCCACCAGTAAGGTCAACTTCCCTACAGCGAAAGCGAACTGACGGATGATCAGCTCTGTGCTGGTGGCCAACCGCGGTGAGATCGCGCGCCGGATCTTCCGCACCTGCCGCACCCTCGGCATCGCCACCGTCGCCGTGTACGCCGACCCGGACGCCGACGCCCGGCACGTCCGGGAGGCCGACACCGCCGTCCGGCTGCCCGGCGCCGCGCCCGCCGACACCTACCTGCGCGCCGACCTGCTGATCCGCGCCGCACTGGACGCGGGCGCCGACGCCGTCCACCCCGGCTACGGCTTCCTCTCCGAGAACGCGGGCTTCGCCCGGGCCGTCCAGGACGCCGGACTGGTCTGGGTCGGCCCGCCGCCCTCCGCGATCGCCGCCATGGGCTCCAAGACCGCCGCCAAACGGCTGATGGCCGCCGCCGGCGTCCCCGTGCTGAGCGTCGGGCCCGAGCCCGCCGAGGCCGACCTGCCGCTGCTGGTCAAGGCCGCGGCCGGCGGCGGCGGACGCGGCATGCGGGTGGTGCGCACCCTTGCCGAACTGCCCGCCGCGCTGGCCGCCGCCCGGGCCGAGGCGGCGGCCGCGTTCGGCGACGACGAGGTGTTCTGCGAGCCCTACCTGCCCACCGGCCGGCACCTGGAGGTCCAGCTGCTGGCCGACGCGCACGGCACCGTCTGGGCCGTCGGCGACCGCGACTGCTCGTTGCAGCGCCGGCACCAGAAAGTGATCGAGGAAGCCCCCGCCCCCGGCCTCGACCCCGAACTCCGCACCCGCCTGCACACCGCCGCCACCGCCGCCGCCCGCGCCATCGGCTACCGCGGCGCCGGCACCGCCGAGTTCCTGCTCGCCCCCGACGGACGACTCGCCTTCCTGGAGATGAACACCCGCCTCCAGGTCGAGCACCCCGTCACCGAAGCCGTCACCGGACTCGACCTGGTCGCCCTCCAACTCGCCGTCGCCGAAGGCGAGAAGCTCCCCGCCACCCCGCCGCCCACCCAGGGCTGCGCGATCGAGGCCCGGCTGTACGCCGAGGACCCCACCCGCGACTGGCAGCCCGCCACCGGCACCGTGCACCTGCTCGAAGTCCCGGGCGTGGAAGTCGAGTTCGACACCCTCCCGGCCCCCGCCGGCCTGCGCCTGGACGCCGGAATAGGCGAACGCACCGGCACCGGCAGCGCGGCCGGCACGAGCACCTGCGGCGACCGGATCACCGTCCACTACGACGCCATGCTCGCCAAGGTGATCGCCTGGGCCCCCACCCGCCGCGCCGCCGCCCGCCGTCTCGCCGACGCCCTCGCCCGCACCCGCCTGCACGGCCCGGCCACCAACCGCGACCTGCTGGTCCGCGCACTGCGCCACCCTGCCTTCCTGGACGGCGCCGTACACACCGCCTTCCTCGCCGATCACGCCGACCAACTCCTCGGCCAGGACGGCAAATCCGCGCCACTGGCCGCCCTCGCCGCAGCCCTCGCCGACGCCGCCCGCCACCCCGGCACCGGACCGTCCGGCTGGCGCAACCTCCCCTCCCAGCCGCAACTCAAGCGCTACCGCATCGGCGACGGCACCGAACTCGACGTCCGCTACCGCCTCACCCGCGACGGCCTGCTCGCCGAGGACCACCCCGACGTCCAACTCCTCGGCAGCACCGCCGAATCCGTCGACCTCGCGGTCGGCCCGCTGCGCCGCCGCTACCGGATCGCCCGACACGGCGACCAGGTCTTCGTGGACGGCCCGACCGAACACCACACCCTGACCGTCCTCGACCGATTCCCGGACCCCGCAGCCCAGTTGGCCCCCGGAACACTGCTCGCCCCGATGCCCGGCACGGTCATCCGGATCGCCGCCGAGGCGGGCCGGCCCGTCACCGCCGGCCAGCCGCTGCTCTGGCTGGAGGCGATGAAGATGGAACACCAGGTCGCCGCCCCGGCCGACGGCATGCTCGCCGAACTCCCCGTCACCGTAGGCCAACAGGTCGAGACCGGCGCCGTACTCGCCGTGGTCCGCGCCGAACCCTGAACCAACTCCCCTTAACAGAAAGCCGGTTGTGCGATCCGCGCCGCCCGGCGACCCCGCCCGGAAGGACCCCGTGATGTCCGCACCGCGCACCACCTCGCTACCCGCCTCCCCGCTGATCGAGTCCGAGGACCGCCGCGCCCTGCGCGAAGCCGTCGCCGCGCTCGGCCGCCGCTACGGGCGCGACTACTTCCAGCGCAAGGCCCGCGCCAACCAGCCCGTCGAGGAACTCTGGTCGGAGGCCGCCAAGTTGGGCTACCTCGGCGTCAACCTGCCCGTCGAATACGGCGGCGGAGGCGCCGGAATCAGCGAACTCGCCATCGTGCTGGAGGAGTTGGGCGCGGCCGGCTGCCCACTGCTGATGCTGATCGTCTCGCCCGCGATCTGCGGCACCGTGATCGCCCGGTTCGGCACCGAGGAGCAGAAGCAGCGCTGGCTGCCCGGCCTCGCCGACGGCAGCAAGGTGATGGCGTTCGGCATCACCGAACCCGACGCCGGCTCCAACTCGCACCGGATCGGCACCGTCGCCCGCCGCGACGGCGAGGACTGGCTGCTCAGCGGCCGCAAGGTGTTCATCTCCGGCATCGACCAGGCCGACGCCGTCCTGTTCGTCGGCCGCACCGAGGACGCTCGCACCGGCAAGCTCAAGCCCGCCCTGTTCGTCGTCCCGCGCGACACCCCCGGCTTCGAGTACCGCCCCATACCGATGGAACTCACTGCCCCCGAACGGCAGTTCCAGGTCTTCCTGGACGACGTCCGGCTGCCCGCCGGCGCCCTGGTCGGCGACGAGGACGCCGGGCTGCTGCAACTGTTCGCCGGACTCAACCCCGAGCGGATCATGACCGCCGCCTTCACCCTCGGCATCGCCCGGTACGCCCTCGACACCGCCGTCGGCTACGCCCGCACCCGCACCGTCTGGGACAAGCCGATCGGCGCCCACCAGGGCATCGCGCACCCGCTCGCCCAGTGCGCCATCGAGGTCGAACTCGCCCGCCTGATGACCCAGAAGGCCGCCCACCTCTACGACGCGGGCGACGACCTGGCCGCCGGCGAGGCCGCCAACATGGCCAAGTACGCGGCTGGCGAAGCCTCCTGCCGAGCCGTCGACCAGGCCGTCCAGACCCTCGGCGGCAACGGCCTCACCCAGGAGTACGGCCTCGCCGCCCTGATCACCGCCACCCGGGTCGGCCGGGTCGCCCCCGTCAGCCGCGAAATGATCCTCAACTACGTCGCCCAGCACACCCTGGGCCTGCCCCGCTCCTACTGACGCATCCACAGATCCGGTCGGGCGCTCGGGCGGATCCGGAAGCCGCGACCACGGCCCGGCGAAGCCCACCGCCCGCACCGCCCGCCACCACCTCGGCCACACCCCAACTGCGCTGCGCCGCCCAGCGGTTAGTCCTGGTCGGTGTCGTCCGGGTACAGGGCGATGTGGTCCGCGGCGAGGTCGGCGGCGACCCGGTGTTCCATGCCGAGGGCGGCGAGGAACTTGGCGGGGAGCTGGACGCGGCCGGTGCGGTCGAGCATGACGTATTCGCGTTCGCTGACGGTCTCCTGGCCGTGCTCGTCGGTGACGGTGCGGCGGAGGACTTCGCTGCTGGTGCGGCCGTCGCGGATGGCGACCGTGCGGCGGACTTCGCCGGCGACCATCGGGTCGTGGGTGACGACGACGACGGTGGTGCCGAGTTCGCGGTTGACGGTGCGGAATGCTTCGAAGATGCCGACGGCGGTCTCGGAGTCGAGTTCGCCGGTGGGTTCGTCGGCGAGCAGCACGGCGGGGTCGTTGGCGAGTGCGACGGCGATGGCGACGCGCTGCTGCTGGCCGCCGGAGAGTTCGGCGGGGCGGCGGTGGCCCAGTTCGGCGATGTCCAGGGCTTCCAGGAGTTCGGTGACGCGGCCTTGCTGGCGTTTGGCGGCGCGGTGGCCGGAGCGGAGCTCCATCGGCAGGGCGACGTTCTGGGCGGCGGTGAGGAAGGGGAGAAGGTTGCGTGCGGTCTGCTGCCAGATGAAGCCGACGACCTCGCGGCGGTAGCTCAGCCGGTCCTTGGGGGTCATGGTGAGGAGGTCGCGGCCGGCGACGGTGGCGTTGCCCGCGGTGGGGGTGTCGAGTCC